>DATJTI010000086.1:0-7612 GCA_035503615.1 Allostellaceae bacterium
CTGACAACCGTGCCGCTTCCCCCCGAACCCAAAATCCATGCACCCGGCATGAGAATCCCGGCTGGTTTCCGTCTGCAGGCCTCGCAGTTCCTACTGAACAGCCGGCGGCGGCTCGATGTACTCGCCGGTATGCGGGCCGGCGGTTATCGGCGGCCCTTCGCCGACCGGCGGCGGGGTTTGGTCCTCGGTCGACCTTGCCCGCGATCCGGCCGCCTGCTCGGCGTTTTCGATCGCCGGCCTTCTTCGTCGTCTCGGCCGGCGGGCGGCGCGCTCCAGTACCCGGTCGATTGCCGTCAGGCGGAGCAGTGCATCCCGCGGGAGCCGAACGCCATCGCACACGCGGCTGAGATTGACACAGGAAATCGACGTTCCCGACAGGTAGATGCTTTGCCCGAAATAACTGGCGGCCGCATCCGGATAGCCAAGCCCCTCGGCCGCCCGACCGAGGTAGTAAAGCGACAGATCGTCCTGATATCCGACATTCTCGACGAAGGCAGCGAGATCGGCCCATCGTGCGGCGCGATCGAGTTGCGCCGCCCGCGGCTCGGCCGCTCGCCACGCCGCGACGCAGGCGTCCCGGCACGACAGAAGAGATTGGCCGGTCTGCAATTCGGCGACTGCCTGCGCCGGGCTGAGAGCGGTCCGGTATCCGGCGCAACCTGCGATCGCCCAACAGCTGGCGGCGATCAGCGCGACGCGCGTCATTCTGTGCATGGTAAATCGCATGCCGGCAGATTCGGGTTGCCGCGACAGCGCCAGCCTATAGCATCAAAACCGGCGAGACAGGCCAACTGGATCGATCGCGGCGCGAATGCGGCTGTTTCCATAGGGTTGTACCGGTAGGTGCGAGGCGAGGCGTCGTGAGCGGCAAATGACCCTTGATCGGACGCGAGCCGAATGACGAATCCTGGCGCGACCGGATCGGAAGATCGAGACAACAACAGCCGCGGCGCAAAAAACCCGGCATCGGCGGCGCTGCGGACGCTTCGCCTGTTGCTCTTTGGCACCATTTTTGTGCCGCTGCTGATCGGCGTCACCGGCGCGTATTTCTCGTATCGGGCGATCGACCAGCGCGCCGATGCTGCGCTGGCCGCCGCCGCCGCCGTCGCCGTCGAAAACACGACCAAAGTTCTCGACACCCACATGCTGGTCGCCGCCCGAATTGCCGATCTGCTGCATGGGCTGTCCGATGCGGAAATTCGGCGGGACGAGAAGAAGCTGCACACCGATCTCGCAGCGCAGATCGAGGGCCTGCCCCAGGTCGCCGCCGCGTGGGTGATTGATGCGAGCGGCCACGAATTGGTCAGCGCGCGCGTCTATCCGGTCAACGCCGCTCTCGATCATTCAAATCGCGAGGATTTCCGCGCATTGCAAAAGGGACGCGTCACGACCTTTATTACAGCGGTGCGGGCGCGCAGCCTGAAAACGGGCGCCTATCAACCCTTTTTCACGGTAAGTCGTGTGCGGCGGAATGCGGATGGCAGTTTCGCTGGCGTCATCGTTGTCGCCGTCTCCGGCAATTATTTTGCCTCGTTCTACAATTCGCTGCTCGGCGGCTCGCCGCAGGATACGGCGATCATTTTGCGCGATGACGGCAGCATATTGGCACGCTACTCCACAACCGCGTCCTCCGGCCCTCGCCCCGCCGAAACCCTGCTCGCCGCCGCGGTCGCCGGAAAAAGTTTTCATGGACTCGTCGAGAGCGGTTCGACCTTCGGCCTGAGCGGGATGGTCATCGCCTACCAGCGTCTGGCGGAATACCCGGTTTACGTCGCGATTGGGCGAACGCGCGCGTCGATTTTGCGGGAATGGGCGGGCTCGGTTGCGACGCTCGCCGCTGTCGGTGCCGCCTCGGCGATCGCGTTGATATTGCTGAGCCTGATCGCTCTGCGCCGGACGCGTCGCGAGCAAGCGGCTCTCGCGCAGGCGCGTGATGCGACCGCCCGGCGCGCGGCAATCGAGGCCCAATTGGATCGGGCGCAGAAACTGGAAGCGGTCGGACTGTTGACGGCCGGCATCGCGCACGATTTCAACAACCTGTTGACGGTGATCGTCGGCAATATTGAGCTGTTGCGGGCGGCGTCCGACGGCTCCGCGGAAAGGCGCCACCGGCTGATCGCCTCCGCCCTTGCCGCGTGCGAGCGTGGATCGCGGCTGACCCGCCGGCTTCTCGGGTTTGCCAGGCGCGAACCGGTCGATCCGCAGGCGATCGATGCCGCTACGGTCATCGCCAGCGTTTCCGACCTGCCGTGGCGGTCGCTGGGCGACCGGGTAGCGTTGTCATGCCGGATTCCGCCCAACCTGTGGCCGGTCTTCGTCGATCCGAACCAGATGGAGAATGCGTTCCTCAACCTTGCGCTTAACGCCCGCGACGCAATGGACGGCCGCGGCAATCTGATCATCGAGGCGACCAATATCAGCGTCGATCGGGACGACGCGGAGAACAACCACGGCGTCCCATTGGGCGACTACGTAGCGATCAAGGTGATCGATGATGGGTGCGGCATGATCCCGGAGGTTCGCGACCGGGCACTTGATCCGTTCTTCACGACCAAAGACGGCGGCAAGGGTACCGGGCTTGGATTGGCGCAGGTGCACGGATTTGTCACGCGCTTCGGCGGCTATTGCACAATCGACAGCGAGCCCGGCAAGGGTACCGCGGTCTGTGTCTACCTGCCGCGTTACGTCCGTCTCCCCGAGCAGTGCGAGGCGACCCGGTCACCCGCCAGTCCCTGAAGAGGTTATCATGCGCAACCGCCCTCGCATGCGCGCACGGCGATGTCAGGGGTCGAACCGGGGGGAAACGGCGAAAGCACGATCGGGTGTCCGATCTGACGCGATACCGTTCTAACGGTGCCCGGGGTGTGAGCCGCCGCCGCGGTGAGCGCCTCCGCCGCGGTGAGCGCCTCCGCCACGGAAGCTGGCGCGGCGGACACCGCCGGCCATCGCGAAATGGGCCGGGCCGCGGGCCCCGCCGCGATGCGCCCAGCCGCCATAAACCCCGCCGCGGTGCCCCGCGATCGTCGCATGCGACACGCCGCGATGCGCCCAGCCGCCATGAACCCCGCTGCGGTGCCCCGCGATCGTCGCATGCGACACGCCGCGATGCGCCCAGCCGCTGCGCGATCCGCTGCTTGTCGCCGCGCCATGGGCCCAGTGGCCGTCGGCCCCGCCGCGTGCCGCTAAGCTGGCGAGCCGGCCGCCGTCGCGTGCCGTCGCGGCCGCCCGGCTGCCAAAGCGCGCCGCAACCGACGGATCGGCATAGGCAACACTGCGGTGAGCCGGATCGTGGACCCACACCGCGTCGTGAAACCACGGATGGCCAAAACTGACCGCGTCATAGGCAGCGATGTCGACGACCACATCGCTGTGCCACCAATTAAAGTCGGCCCAGCCCCAGAGCGGGCCAAAATAGGCGACGGTGACGAGCGGATAGAAGCCGATGAACGGCACCGGGCCCCATACGTAGCCGACCGGGACCGGGAAAACTATCGGTGGATAGAGCGGGTAGAGCCAGGGGCCGTATGCGACTTCGGGGTTGCACACCGGGACGTAAACCGCCGCCGGATTGGCGGGCGCGATAGAAATATAGCCGCCGCTTTGCGCGACCCGGCAACGGCAGCGCGCGGTTTCGAGACTGCCGGCCGCCATCGCCTCACGCCGTAATCGCTGCACCGCAGCCATCACGTCGGCCTGCTGGGCGAGAAAGGCATTGCCGAGGTCTTCCGTCCATTTAATTTTCTCGCTCATCGTCGCGAGCAGCCGCGGGAACGGCACCAGCGCCATCACGCTCGGTGCCCAGTCTCTCGTCTTCAGAGCGGTCATCAAGGCCTTGCCCCTGAGCCGGCGATTGACTGGCAGGTTGACCCAACGCGCCGCTTCGACGATTTCGAGGGGGTAGGTCGACGCCATCAGAACCTGGTCGAGCAGCTGATCCGGGTAGAGCGCGACCGGCGCCAGCAACTGGTCGAGTTGCGCTTGTGACAGTCTCGTCGCAGCCGGCAGCGGAGAGGCGGCGGGGTTCGCCGGAATGGCAGGACGCACCGGCACTTGTGCGGTCGCCGCAGGATCAGATACCGGCGCGGGTGCATTGGGCGCCGCAACAGTCCGCTGTTGCTGGGCAATGGCAAGACCAAACAAGCTGGCGCCGACGGCAAGTGCGCCGGCGCCGACAAGCATCATGCGGATCTTCATGATGTGGTTCCCGAACTCAAATCGTCCGGCGGGAGAGGCTCGCCAATCCGAAACCGCCCAAATAGGCCGTGCCGCCGTCGAACCTTAACCGCGGCAACGAACGCCTGCTTCACCGAATGGTTCCCGACCGGTATCGGGAACCTTTCGATTTTTCTCCACGTTGTCGGGCCACGCTGCAACCAGGCGCCGATCATCGGAGGTGAACTATGTCTCGATTGCCTTTAACTGTCGCGGTCATCGGCGGTTTGCTGACTCAACTATCGTCCGGCGTATTGGCGCAGGCGCCGCCGCCGTTCGTTGCCCGCGCCAACGTCACTGTCGCAAACAACAGCCCCGTGCCACAAATCGTTGCCGGGACCAGCGTTGCTCCCTTTACGCTGCTGCCGAACCAGCAGGCACAACTGCGTATGAGCATCGTGCCACCACCCGGGGCGGTCGTTCCCGGCGGTATTGTCCCGCTCCGTTTCGAATACTCCGTCGGCCAAGCGCCGGGCCCGCGATGCCGGGGAACGATCGACATGAGCCTTCGAACGCGAGGCTCACTCGACGCTGACGACCAGATTACCCATTGCCTCGCGCGCTCGCTCGGCACCGATGGAGCCCGCTGCAACATCGCGGTGAGCGCGCGGAACGCGGCCTGCGTCGGTGGGTTGGCCTTCTCGGCGCGATAAATCGGCGAGGGGTTTTCCGGTCGTCGGCCGCCGCCGACCGGAAGATCGCCCTTGGCCCACAGCTATACCGGGCCGGCGCGTCTCGGCTGAAACCGTGAACGCGCGCGCCGGGCTCGCGCTGAAATGCGAGCGTAAACACCCGCGCCGAATTGCGCTGTGCGTGTGTCGCACCGGCCGACGGAAAGTTGAATGCCGGCGGCAGAACAGCCTCAAAAATGGAAGGCGCGAGGAAGAGACTTCCGGTCTCACAGCATAACTGGTTCTCCCTTCAGCCATTTTCGATTGCATCAACAGACGCGAATTTTTTACATTCCGCCATTTTTGAGTCCATTTATTTCAAGAAAATGTCACGGAGTATTCCTCCGATGGGTGCCGTTTTAGGGTGCAGTGCCGGTTTGAACCCGGCGCTTTGTTGAATGGAGGACGCATGACGAAGTACGGATTCCTGGCGGCGGTGCCTGTCCTGGCATTCGGCGCGCCGGCCTTCGCACAGCTGCAGCCGGTCGTGTCTTATCCGCCGGCTGTGATCGAAAGCGCGCCGACGCCGACGACCGCTTCGGTTGTCCTGCACACCGATCCGATCACCGGCAACCGGGTCGCGACGGTGGTATTGCCGCCCACCGCGGCGGTGATCACGCCGGGCACGCCGCCCGCCGACACCGTTTGGGTGCCCGGCCATTACGATTGGAGCCCCGACACGCTGACCTATGTCTGGGCGCCGGGCCACTATGTCGCGCGGACGGGCGCGACCTGGGTCGCCGGCCACTGGAACGAGCGGCCCGATCGCTGGGTTTGGGTCGACGGCTACTGGGACTGACGCCGGTCGAAGCCATGCGGAATGCTCCGCGGTCCAAGCCGCGGCAGCGTTCCGCAGGGGCGAGCCGACCCACCATGGCGTGTAACTCAAGAGATTGGAGGTTAGGATGATGCGCTCACTCACCGCGGCCGCGGCTCTCGCGGCAACCCTCGGGATCGCCGGGCTGGCCCAGGCCCAGACGAACCCGGCGCCGGTCCATCCGTCGGCGCCGGCGGTCGCACCGGCGACGCACGCGGCCGGCGACACGCAAACTGCGGAACGGACCCCGGCCAGCATATCGCCCGCGACGATCCAGAACGCTCAGCAGAAGCTGAAATCGCAAGGCCTCTACCACGGGGCGATCGATGGCAGGATGGGACCGGCGACACGAACCGCGTTGTCCCATTACCAGCGGAAAGAAGGCTTGCCGCGAACCGCGATGCTCGATCGGCAGACGCTGAAGCGCTTATTGCCGGGTTCGGGCTCCGGGATGTCGCGGTAACTTCTCGATCAATTTACATAAGGAGGCGGCGATGAAGGCATTTGCTGCCGTTGCATTGCTCGCCGGGATGGCTGTGAGCCTCCCCGCTTTTGCTCAGAACCGCGGCGCCGATGCGGTCGCCGGCGGAGCCGGCGGCGCGACCGTGGGCGCCGTTATCGGATGCATCGTGACGATTCCGATCGGCTGTGCTCCAGGCGCCGCCTTCGGTGCTGCCGTGGGCGGGGGTGCCGGCGCCTTCGCCGGCGCCGCCTGGACACCGCCGCCGCTGGCCTACGACTATCCGCCGCCGGCCTACTATTACCCGGTCCCGCCGCCCCGCTAGTCTAGGGCACGATCGGGCTAACTTGAAGCACCCCAAACCGTCATCCGCGGGCTTGACCCGCGGATCTCAGAGATGGCCGGGTCAAGCCCGGCCATGACGGATAGGGGGCGATTCGATCCAACGCGATACCGCTCTAGCCGGCACGAATTCGATCGTGCCGCGCGCTCTCGATGAGTGGCGGATGCCAAGGCCACGCCCCTCGGTTCAGCGAGGGGCGTGGCTGCGTCACATTGCGATCACGTGCGGCGCGCCTTTGTCGATGCGCAGCGGCGGGCGAAAAGCGACTGAACGCAATCAGCCTCCGCGCGCGCTGCGGATTCCGGCGGCCAGCGCCCGGACATCGGCGAGTACGGCCTCGACGAGGCCGGGTTTGGCGCGGCCCTGCGGATCGAGGTTGAGGCTGACGCGATCGACGATCGCCGAGCCGACGGCCGCCGCGTCGGCGGCCCTGGCGACTTCCGCGGCCTGCGCCGGGGTCTTGATGCCGAAACCGACCGCGATCGGCAATTCGGTAAAGCGGCGCAGGCGCGCCACCGCGTCATGCACGCTCGCGGCGGTGGCCGAACCGGTGCCGGTGATGCCGGTGATCGCGACGTAATAGAGAAAGCCGTCGAGATTATTGACGATCGCCGGCAGGCGAGCTTCATCGCTGGTCGGCGTCGCGAGGCGCACGATCGCGAGGCCGGCGGCGCGCGCCGGGCCGGCCAGTTCGGCGTCTTCCTCGGGCGGCAGATCGACGACGATCGCGCCGTCGACGCCCGATGCCGCCGCATCGCGCGCAAATGCCTCGGCGCCGTAGCGGTAGATCGGGTTGTAATACCCCATCAGCACATAGGGCGTGTCGGCGTCGCGCTCGCGCAGCCGGCGCACCATCGCCAGCGTCTTGCGCAGGCTCATGCCGGCCTTCAGCGCGCGCTGGCCGGCCGCCTGGATCGCCGGTCCGTCGGCCATCGGGTCGGAAAACGGCATGCCGATCTCGACGAGGTCGGCGCCGGCCTCGGCGAGGCCGCGGAACAACGCCAGCGAGGTTTCGGGATCGGGATCGCCGGCGGTCAGATAGATGACCAGACCGGCGCGGCCCTCGGCGCGAAGTTTTGCGAAGCGGCGATCGATCCGGCTCATTGCCC
>DATJTI010000087.1:0-11993 GCA_035503615.1 Allostellaceae bacterium
GCTGACAGTGTTCGCCGGCATCGCCGAATTCGAGCGCGCGCTCATTCACGAGCGCACTGGCGCTGGCCGCGCTGCGGCGCGCGCTCGCGGCGTGCGTTTCGGCCGGCCGCCAAAACTCACCGCCGAGCAGCTGGTTGTCGCCCGACACCTGATCGACGAGGGCACCGCCGTGCGCGAGGCGGCGCGTATCCTGAATGTGCATACGGCGACGCTCTATCGCCGGCTCCGGACCGTGGCGGCCGAGCATGCTCACGGGCGGTTGCGGAGGGTCCGCGGATGAGCTGATGGGAGCACCGCTATCTCGGCCGAGAACGGTTCCCCGACGCCCTGTCGGCAATGGAGATCGAGCATTTCTTCACGCTCGGCGAGGAGGAGTACGCCGCTGTCCGGCGACGGCGGAGGGTGTTGAACCGGCTGGCGCTCGCGCTCCAGATCGGCTTTCTCAAGATGGCCGGCAGGACACTCAATTCGGTCGAGATCATTCCGCCCGGCGTGCTGGAGCATCTTGGCCGCCAGCTCGGATGCGCACCGCCGCGGCTGGCCTCGATCCGGGCGCTCTACCGGCGGCGGCGCACCTTGTTCGACCATCAGGCGGCCGCCCTCACCGCGCTGGGCCGCACGGAGCCGAGCGAGCATGCCGCGCGCGGCCTCGTCGCCTATCTGCGGCGCGAGGCCGCTGCGGTGTTCGACAATGCCGAGCTGATGGCGCGCTCGCGGTCCTGGCTCGTCGATCACGGTTATCTCCTGCTGCGCGAGCGCGACATCCGCCGCCTCCTTGCCGCGGCGCGGCGGCACCAGGAGCAGGTGCTGTTCAGAACTATCGTCGCCGTCGCAGTGTCCGACCGCGAGACATGGCTGCCGCGCCTTTTGGCGACGATCGAAGATGGCGGGATCAGCCGTCTCGAATGGCTCGGCGCCGTGCCGCCGGGCAAGGGGCCGACGAGCCTCGAAGCGCAGATCGAAAAGGTCGGCTTTCTGAAGGAATTGGGCGCCGACCGGCTGGTGCTCTCCGACCTGCCGCTCGCGGGCCTCAAGCATTTTGCGCGGCGGATGACGTCGCGCAAAGCCGCGGCGCTCGCGCGTATCAAGGATCCGCATCGCACGATCGAGATCGCCTGCTTTCTGCGTTTGCGGCTGCTGCAGCTCAGCGATGCGAGCCTCACCCTTGCCGATCATCAGATCGCCGCCCACTGGCGCGGCGCCCGCGAGCGCGTAGTGGAGGTCCAGGCGAGCCGGCTGCGGCGCCTTCATCGGCTCCTCGACAATCTCGCGGCCCTGACTGAGGACGAAGCGCTCGACGCCGTCGGTTTGCGCTCGCGGTTGCGCGATTTGATAACGCCGTTCGAAGCGGAACGCCGTTCGACCCGAGTAGCCGAGATTCGCCAGGAGTTCGGGCGCAAATCCCAAGAGTTGGCCCGGTTGTTGAAGACGGTGCGGGCGACGGAGTTGGCGATGCCGACCGAGCATGTCGTCGCGACCGCCTTCGCCACTCTCGATTCGCTTCCTGCATCTGGGCCCGCGCTGCCGGCGGCGACGCCGCAGCCCTTTGGTCCTTCCTGGCAGGGCCTCATCAACCAGCCGGACCGCGTCGCAGCGCTCGGCTGCTTTCGCGCCGCGACCGTGATGGCCCTCAAGCGCGGGCTGCGGAATGGCTCGATTACGGTCGCCCACAGCTTTTCGCACCGCGCTGCCGAGGACAAGCTGATCCCGGCATCTCTGTGGCAGCGCTCGCGCGCCCGCTTTGTTCGGGCGCTCAACCTCCCCGCCCGTCCGGAACCCTACTTGCAGCGCCTCGAAGCCGGCCTGACGGCGGGTTTAGCGGCCCTGGCCGGCGCGGTCGCTGCCGGCATCGTCGCCGTCGAGGACGGCGAACTGCGGCTCCCGCGCCGCAAGCCGGCGCCACGGGATCCTCGGGTCGATCCCGCCCGACAGGCGCTGGCGATCGCCGTCGGCAATGCCCAGCTCCCCGAGGTCATCATCGAAGTCGACCATCTGACCCGCTTCTCCTGGACCTTGCTCGGCCGCCCGGCTCGATCGGAAAGCGAATTGGTAACGCTCTATGCGGGCCTCCTCGGTCTCGGCTCCGACCTTTCCGCCGCCGAACTGGTGCGCATAGTGCCGGCGTTGGCGGCCGACAGCCTCGGTCAGATGGCTCTCAGGATCGAAGCGGACGGCCGGCTGCGCGCTGCCAATGATGCGGTGCTGCGCTTTATGCGCAGACACCGGATCGCCGGTCTCTGGGGGCGGGTCCTGTTCGCTTCGGCCGACATGATGAGCCTTGAAGCGACGCGCTATCTGTGGGCGGCACGTCTCGATCCCCGGCGGCGCACCTATGCCGTCGGCACCTACGCCCATGTGCTCGACCAATGGGGCATTCTCTACGACCAACCGATCGTCCTGAACCGCCGCCAGGCCGGGCCTGCGATCGAGGGCGCCTTGCGGCAGCAGCAGGTCGATCGCATCGAACGCGTGGCGGTCGATACCCACGGCTTCACGCATTTTGCAATGGCGCTCGCCAAGCTCGTCGGGTTCGACCTGTGTCCGCGCCTGGCAAACCTCAAGAGGCGCAAGCTCTACCTGCCACGCGGTCTCGACGTCCCGGAGGTATTGCGCCCCTGCGTCGCCGAGACCGTGTCGCGCCGCGCCATCGCGCGAGGCTGGGAAGGGTTGCGGCGGCTTGCCGCCTCGGTGAAGCACGGCTGGTACCCGGCGACCGAAGCGCTCGAGCGCTTCGGGTCGGCCGCCGCCGGCGATCCCGTTTTCGAGGCCGGCGACGCACTCGGTAAACTTCTGCGTACCCTTTATCTGTGCGACTTTTTTGGCAATCCGGTGTTCCGAATCGAAATTCTCGACCTCCTCAACCAAGGCGAGGCGGTCCACAGCCTCCAGCGTGCCGTCTACAACGGTGTCATCACCGCAAAGCACGGGCGCACGATGGAAGAGCTCGGCGCGATCTCCGGAGCTCTCGCCTTGCTCGCCAATATCGTCATGGCCTAGAACACGCACCGTTTTCAGCTCGCCGTCGACCAAGCACCCGGCGCGTATCCGGACGAGGTGCTGAAAGCCATCGCGCCGATCGGCTACAAGCACATCAATCTGCGCGGCATCCTGAGCTTCGACCTCTCGCAGCTCGGGCCGAGCCTGCTCGACCGCCCAGCTGTGGCCGTCAGAAAACACGCCGCAGGTTGAAAAATCAGGGTTTCCCTTGTTGTCAACGAGTTGCAAGGATGACAGAGCCGTAAGGCCCTGAACTAACGCACTTTCCTTAGCGTCACTTTTGGCACGAAGGTGACGACAAGGCCGAGCCGCGCCGGAGTAGCCGTCGAGTTGCACATGTATCCACGGGCGTATCACGGCTTCTATCGTGCGACGAATGCCCGCGTGACCAGGCAGGCCGAGCACGACACGCGCGAGGCGCTGCGACGCTTCCTGCACGGATAGGCACTTCCCGCTATTTCGGGAGCGCGCTCCCCTGCTCTGGCGCGCCGAGCGGCTATGTCGCTCTCTCCGCAGCGGCGCACGCCGGGCGGTCCGGCCATTCGCCGGACCGTCCGCGTCGACCGTCGTTAGCGCTCGATCCCGGCCAGAGCGTTCTTGATCCCGGCCGTCGCCCAGGGACCCCACGGCATGGTGCGGTCCGCCTGCTCCTGCTTGCCGGCATTATGACAGGCGATGGCTTTCGCCACTGCTCGGCTGATCGCGCTGCGATCCGCTCTGCTGATCATCTTCATTGCCCCCGATCCGGCGCGCGGCGGAGAGAGCCTGCCGCTCTACCTGCCGCGCGGTGTGATCTCGCCAGCCGAGGTTGCGATCGTCGGGACGCTCGCCGTCCATCCGGCTCCGGTCGATGTGGCGACGTCTGCATTGACCGGGGGAACGACCGCTGACCAAC
Organism: Allostellaceae bacterium; assembly: GCA_035503615.1. GTDB lineage: Bacteria > Pseudomonadota > Alphaproteobacteria > ATCC43930 > CGMCC-115725 > AP-15. The sequence continues at coordinate 3,893 of DATJTI010000087.1, forward strand.
GAACCGGTGCCGATGCCGGCTGCAGCATCGGTTGCCCCACACGGCGAGGCGCTATGCCGCAAGACTTGCGTCTTCCGATCGGGCAGCTCTCGGGCACAAGATCATCGCCTGCGCGGCCGCCGGTTCGGCCGCCAGCGCTCGTACCCTTGGGCGAATAAGGCAGAGGTGAGCGCCGAACGATGACGCCGAGCGAAACTCGTGCGACCCTTTCACTCGCTGCGATCTTCGCCGTACGCCTTCTCGGCCTCTTCATGATCTACCCGGTATTCGAGGCCTACGGCCACGGTCTTGCGGGCGCGACGCCGTTCCTGATCGGGCTTGCGCTCGGCGCCTACGGGCTGGCGCAAGCGGTCTTGCAGATCCCATTCGGCTTGTTGTCCGACCGCATCGGACGCAAGACGATGATCACGATCGGGCTCGTGCTGTTCGGGATCGGCAGCGCCGTGGCGGCCATGTCGGCGACGATCGAGGGCGTCATTGTCGGACGCGTCCTGCAGGGTATGGGAGCGGTCGGGTCGGTCGTGCTGGCGCTCGTCGCCGATCTGACGCGCGAGGAGGTGCGGACGCGGGCGATGGCGACGATCGGCATGACGATCGGCTTTTCATTTCTGGTTGCGATCGTCCTTGGCCCGGTGCTGAACGGCGCCATCGGCGTGCCCGGCATCTTCTGGCTGACCGCCGGGCTCGCGGTCTGCGGGATCGCGGTGACGCACGGCGCGGTGCCGACGCCCGCCAGGATCGTGCGGCACCGCGATACCGAGGCGCTGCCTGCGCTCGTTGTCCGGATCCTGCGCAACCCGGAACTGCTGCGGCTCGATTTTTCGATCTTTGCGTTGCACGCGATCCTGACGGCGAGCTTCCTCGCGGTGCCGTCGCTCCTGGCCGGCGTGTTTGGCCTGGCAAGCGGCCGCGACTGGATGGTTTACCTGCCGGTGCTCATCGCCTCCGTCGCCTTCATGGTTCCGGCCATCATCGTGGCCGAGAAGGGCGGGCGCATGAAGGGCGTCTTCGTGTCGGCGATCGCGCTGCTTATTGCAAGTCTTGCCGGCCTTGCGCTGGGCGGCGGCAGCGCGGTCGTGGTGGTCGCGGCGCTTGTCGCGTTCTTCACCGCCTTCAACGTAATGGAATCGCTGCTGCCGTCGCTCGTCACCAAGATCGCCCCGGCCGGCGCCAAGGGGACCGCGACGGGGATCTATTCGAGCTCGCAATTCCTCGGCATCTTCGTCGGCGGCGCCGGCGGCGGCTGGGCGCTCGGCGCGGCCGGCGCGAGCGGCGTCATGGAGTTCGCGCTCGCCATTGCGGTACTGTGGCTCGCGGTCGCGGCAACGATGCGCCGGCCAGGCCAGTATTCGAGCTATCTCGCCCGCCTCGGCGCGGTTGACGCAGACCAGCTCGGCGAGCTCGCTAGATACCTCAACGAGGTGCCGGGTGTCGTCGAGGCGGTAATCGCGCCGGACGAGGGCGTCGCCTATCTGAAGATCGACCGCAAGCGGTTCGACGCGGCCTTGATCGCGCCGATCATCGGCGGATGAGGCGACGATGACGGCTGGCGTGGAGCTCGCCACCTCCGTGCGCCGGCACTGCGCTTCGTTCTGTGGGGGATGCGCTGCGGTTGCTGAGCGGCCGGGGAGGCGTCCGCCGATGTCATGAGCACGGGTTCGTGCTGTTCCCGAAATGACCATTGAGGGGACGTTAGCAGACAGTTGCGGTGCCCACTCGAAAATCGCCTTCGGCGAGAGCGGCCCGTGGTTTCAGAATTCTTGGCCGAATCTTTGGGCTATTACCATGCGGCATTGTTCCGGTTGCGGCTTTTGCATATTTCTAGCTTTACGATATCCTATCACATCCTCATAAAAATGGCCGGACACGAAGAAACGCAGTGCGTTTCTCTCTAATATTTTGGCTGATTGCAACGGCGCATCAGACATACTGAGCGGCCTCGGCACGAATCATGGCGAGTGTTTGGAATGCGGATTTCAAGCCAAAACCCTGCGTCATCGACATCTGCGGGTCGCGCATGGATTTGACCGGGCGGCTTATCGCATGCGCTGGAAGCTCGCACCGGATCATGCCGTGACGGCACCGGCCTATTCGGAGCCGCGCGCCGCGTTGCTGCTCATGCGATTGTGGAACAGGAACTTCCCGCCACCGTGGGCGGCAAACGGCCCTCGGCAGCAGCGTGGCAGGCGACCAGACTGCCGTCGAGGTCGAGCAGTTCGGGCGGTTCGCGACGGCAGCGCTCATTGGCAAACCGGCAACGCGGGTGAAAGCTGCAGCCCGCTGGCGGATCGAGCGGGTTCGGCACCTCGCCGCCGGCCGGCGCGCGTTCACGCCCGACCGCGTCGATACACGGGATCGTCTCAAGCAACAGGCGAGTGTAGGGGTGGCGCGGCACGGCAAACAGCTGCTCGGCGTCGGCGATTTCGATCAGCCGTCCCAGATACATGACCCCGACCCGGTCGGCCATCTGATAGATAACCGCAAGGTTGTGCGAGATGAACAGATAGGTCAGATCGAGGCGGTGCTGCAGCGTCTTCATCAAGTCGAGGATTTGCGCCTGGACCGATACGTCGAGGGCCGAGGTCGGCTCGTCACAGACAAGGAATTCCGGATTTGAGGCAAGGGCGCGTGCGATCGAGATGCGCTGTCGTTGACCGCCGGAAAACTCGTGCGGGAATTTCTCGGCATCGGCCGGGGAGAGCCGCACCTGCGCCAGCAACTCGGCGACCCGCTCCCGCAGCGCTGCGCTGTTTGGCACGAGCCGGTGCGTCCGCAAGGGTTCGGCGACGATGCGTCGGACGCGCCAGCGCGGGTTGAGGCTGGCATAGGGGTCTTGAAAGATCATCTGAAGGTGCCGGCGCAGCGCCGTCGCCTCTCTCCGGCTTTGCGGCCGGGCCAGGTCGCGGCCGGCAAAGAGGACGCGGCCACTGCTTGGCCGATAGAGCCCGACCACCAGGCGCGCCAGGGTCGATTTACCGCAACCCGACTCGCCGACCAGCGCGAAAGTCTCGCCACGCCGAATGGAAAAGCTGACGCCGTCGACCGCCTTCAATCGGGCACGGGGGGTTCGGCGCAGCAGCCGCGCAACTGCCGGCAGCGTCACGTCGAAATGATGGCGCAGATCCTCGACCCGGAGCAGCGGCGCGGGATCAGCCATTGACGACTTCGCCGGTCGGCGCCGGCATCCGGGCGTAGAGCCAGCATGCCGCGTCGGTGCCGGCGGCGGGCAGCAGCTGCGGCCGCCAGCGCCGGCATGCGTCCGACGCCTCGGCACAACGCGGGCCGAATGGGCAGCCGGCTGGGATCTCGCCCAGTCGCGGCATGGCCCCCTCGATCTGGCACAGTCGGTCCCGGCCCCCGCCGATCCGCGGAATGGCATTCATCAATCCGCGTGTATAAGGATGCCGCGGATGCGAGATGATCTCGCGCACCGGGCCGATCTCGACGACCCGCCCGGCATACATGACGGCGACGCGATGCGCGGTCTCGGCGATCAGCCCCATATCGTGGCTGATCAGCACCACCGCAGCACCGGAATTCCGGCTCAAGCGCTGCAGCAGTGCAATGATCTGCGCCTGAATCGAGACATCGAGCGCGGTCGTCGGCTCGTCGGCGATGATCAGTCGCGGATTGGCGGCGATCGCCAGCGCAATAACGATGCGCTGGCGCATGCCGCCGGAAAACTGGTGCGGGTACTGGTAGAGACGCCGCTCGGCGCCGGCGATGCCGACCTCGTGCAGCAGAGCCAGCGCGCGCTCGCGCGCACTCGCCGGCGCGAGGTCGAGATGGGTGCGGATCGTCTCGATGAGCTGCCGCCCGATCGTGTAGAGCGGGTTCAGGCTGGTCAGCGGGTCCTGGAAGATCATGCCGATCTGTCGGCCGCGAATGCGCCGCATGGCCTCGCCCGGCAGGTTGTCGATCCGGCGTCCGGCAAACGCGATCCGACCACCGACAAGGTGCAGCGGCGGCTCGAGCAGGCCGATGATCGCCGCACCGGTCAGAGATTTGCCGGCCCCCGACTCGCCGACGATCCCCAGCACCTCGCCCGGAGCCACGGCGAAGCTGACATCATCGATCGCGGTCACGACGCCGCGCCGGCCCGGCAGTTCGACCCGCAAATTCTCGACCCGAAGCAGAGGTTCCGTCATGTCAGCGCAGCTTGGGATTGAAGGCGTCGCGCAGCCAATCGCCGAGCAGATTGACCGACAGGATCAGTGCGGCCAGCGCCGCGCCGGGAAAGAGCGAGATCCACCAGTCCCCCGACATCAGGTAGTCGTTGCCGTTGCGGATCAAGGTGCCGAGCGACGGCCGGGTCGGCGGCAGTCCGACCCCGAGAAACGACAAGGTCGCCTCGGTCAGGATCGCCAGTGCGAGGTTGATCGTCGCGACCACCAGCACCGGGCCGATCACATTCGGCAATAGATGACCAAAGAGGATTTTCGCCGGGCGCACGCCGATCACGCGGGCCGCCTGGATGTATTCCTTGTCGCGCTCGACCAGCGTCGAGGCGCGCACCGTGCGCGCGTAATGGACCCAGAACGACAAGGCGATGGCGGCGATCACGACATAGGAGGCGATCTCGTTGTGGATGCCGCGCGGCAATACGCCGCGAGCCACACCGTCGATCAGCAGCGCAACAAGGATCGCTGGAAAGCTCAGCTCGACATCGGCGACCCGCATGATGACCGTGTCGATGAGTCCGCCGCGCCAGCCGGCGACGAGGCCGAGCGTCACCCCCAGCACCATCGACACCAGCACCGCCGGGAACCCGACCAGCAGCGACAGCCGCGACCCGTAGAGGATCGCCGAGAGCATGTCGCGCCCCTCCTGATCGGTGCCGAGCGGAAACCGCCAGCTGCCGCCGGCGAGCCAGGCCGGTGGGTGCTCGGCGTCGAGGAGGTTCAGCGACGCGAGGTTGAACGGATCATGCGGTGCGATCCACGGCGCCAGCAGCGAGCTTGCGATCAGGACGAAGGCGACAATTGCCGCTGCGACCGTCACCGGCGACCGGCGGAAGCTCCACCACAGATCGCTGTCGAAGATCCGGCGCAGCAGCGCGCCGGGCCGACCGGCAGCAGCAGGGGCGACGAGGTCAGCCAATGCCCACCCGCACGCGGTCAACCCGCAGTCGCGGATCGATGACATGGTTGAGCAGATCGACGACGAGATTGACGACGACAAAAAAGCCGCCGACCAGCATCAGATAGGCGGCCATCACCGGGATATCGACAAAGCTCACCGCCTGAATGAACATCAGACCCATCCCCGGCCACTGGAACACCGTCTCGGTGATGATGGCGAAGGCGATGACCGAGCCGAGCTGCAGGCCGGTGATCGTGATCACCGGAACCAGCGAGTTCTTGAGCGCGTGTCCGAAATGGATCGCGCGATTGCTCAGGCCGCGGGCCCGGGCGAATTTGATGTAGTCGGTGCGCAAGACCTCGGTCATTTCGGCGCGCACCAGCCGCATGATCAAGGTCATCTGAAAAAGCGCCAGCGTGGTGGCCGGCATGATGATCGCCCGCCAGCCGTCGAGCGTCAGCAGGCCGGTGCTCCACCAGCCGATATGCACCACCGTGCCCCGGCCAAAGGATGGCAGCCAGCCGAGATCGACCGAGAAGACAAGGATCAGAAGGATGCCGACCAGGAATGTCGGCAGCGAGACCCCGACCAACGACAAGCCCATCAGCCCGTGCGACAGCCACGAGTGCCGATGGATCCCGGTATAGATGCCCATCGGCACGCCCAGCGCGATCGCCATCGCCACGGCGACAAAGCTCAGCTCGAACGTTGCCGGCAGCCGTTCCAGGATGATCTGCCCGACCGGCCTCTGCTGCTGGTAGGAGATGCCGAAATCGCCGCAGGCGGCATCGGCGACAAAGCGGGCGAACTGGACGACGACGCTGTCGTCGAGGCCGAGCTCGTGCCGCAACTGCTGGCGCTCGGCGATCGTGGTGTCCTGCCCAACCATGTTTTCGATCGGATCGCCGACATAGTTGAACAGCGTGAAGGCGATCAGCGCCACGGCCAGCATCACCACAGCCGATTGCAGCAGGCGCTCGATCAGAAAAGCCAGCATCGCGCTCTCGCCCGGCTAGCGCATTTTGACGTAGCGCAGCTGGAGGTCGTCGTCGCCCATCGGCGCCAGATCGACATTGTCGCGGCTCGCCCAGACGACGATCTGCTGGTGCAGCGGAATGTAAGCGAAATCGTCCTTGACGATCGAAAGGGCCTTGCTGATCAGTGCGTTGCGCTTTTTGCTGTCGAGCTCGACGCTGATCTCTTTGATCAGTCGATCGAGAGCGGGGTTCGAGTAGCCGCCGTCATTCCAGGCGCCGACGTGAAGGCCCTTGCCACGCGTCTCGGCGAGGTTCGTCAGCATGTCGAGCGCGTCGAGCGGCGTCGGCGTCCAGCCCAGCAAATAGAAGCTCGTGTCGAAGCCCGGCGCGTTAATTTTGGCAAAGTATTTAGACTTGGTCTGCGCCAACAGATCGACCTTGACACCAATCCGGGCCAGCATGACGACGACCGCCTGGCAGATCGCCTCGTCATTCACATACCGGTCATTCGGACAGTCGAAACCGACCTCGAACCCATTCGGATAGCCGGCCGCGGCGAGCAGCTTCTTGGCGGCGTCCGGATCGAACGGATAACGTTTGTCGAGGGCGGGGTCGTAACCGGTGATGCCGGGCCCGACCATCAACGCCGTCGGTCGGGCGAAACCGCGCATCACTTTTGTCGCGATCGCGTCCTCGTCGATCGCCTCGTAAAAAGCTTCCCGGACCCTCTTGTCCTTGAACGGGTTCTTGCCTTTGACGTTGGATTCGAGGAGTTGCGGACGCGCCTGGTCCATGCCGAGAAAGATCGTCCGCAGCTCCGGCGTCTGCCAGATCTTGATGCCCGGCGTGTGGCGGAGTCGCTCGATGTCCTGTGGCGGGACGTTGTAGACCATGTCGATCTCGCCCGACAGCAGCGCTGCGACCCGCGTCGCCGGATTGACGATGCGGATGAAGTCGACTTGATCGAGGTCGATCGGGTCCTCCTTGAGGCCCCACCAATTCGGGTTTTTGACCAGGACCGTGCGAATGCCGGGTTGCCGGCTCTTCAGCATGAACGGCCCGGTGCCGTTCTCATGATTCGTCGCATAGCTCTCGCTGTTCGAGCCCAGGGCGACGTTGGCGGCATGGTGCGCCTCGCACCACGCTTTGCTCATGATCGGGACATTGACGATATAATTCGGCAGGATCGGTGCCGGCCCGTAGGTAATGAAGTCGACGGTTCTATCGTCGACCTTCTTTATTTCCTTTATCGAGGACAATTGGCTTGCGACATCCGAGCCGGGCGCCGCCGCGCGATGCACCGAGAAGATAACGTCGTCGACGGTGAGCGGTGTGCCATCGTGAAACCTGACGCCCTGCCGCAACGTGAACCGCCAGGTCGTCGGGTTGATGTTCGACCAGGCGGTGGCGAGCGACGGTTCGAGCTTCAGATTGCGATCGCGGCGGATCAGCGCCTCGTACATGTTCATGTCGAAAGTCGTCACGAACAGATCGCTGCGGGCGTCGGGATCCATGGTCGTCGGATCGCCGTCATTGGACCAGCGGAAGGTTGTCGCTGCCTCGCCGCGACCCAGCGTGGCCGAAGCCATGACCAGAAAGAGCGCGTAGAGGGTCGCCCGACCAGCTCCTTTTGCCATCGCATCCCGCCGCCATCTGATCTGCTGGAAACAGCAAGTTCCGTGCCAACGAACAGGATGTCAGCATTGGGGGTGGCGGCACTGCAGTACCGACCTGAGCCCCTCCGGTCCGAGAGCATCGACAGCCTGGACGACGGCGCCGGCCAACGATCGACCTTGCCCTGAACCAACAAGCTCCCGCATTGTGTAGTGCATTTTTGAAGCATGCCTTGTCAAACGGCATGCAAAAGGGACCCACCATCGGCATGGAATAAGGGCTCTGGCGCATTTCCGATGCAGATACGCTAGATTTGGTGGGCATAGCATGGGGGGATGCTTGCCATGGTGTATCGAGGGTTTCGGTCTCTATCGCCGGCTGGTTTGCTGATCGAGGAGGTCGCGATTGCACCGGATCGCCTCCTCGTC
>DATJTI010000088.1:0-81688 GCA_035503615.1 Allostellaceae bacterium
GGCTCGGCCATGCGTCCGGAGCCGACCTCGCCGCAGGCGAGTTCGCCCGAGCCGGGCCCCACCCGCACCACACCGCGTGCCGCCAAGGTCGCGAGATTGGCCTGTGTCGCCGGATGCGCCCACATCAGCAAATTCATCGTCGGCGCCATCAGCACCCGCTTGTCCGAGGCAAGCAGTGCGGTCGTCGCCAGATCGTCGGCGAGCCCCGCCGCCATGCGCGCGATCAGGTCGGCGCTGGCCGGTGCCACGACGACGAGATCGGCCTCGCGCGTGAGGCGGATATGCCCCATCTCGCTCTCGTCGGTCAGCGACCACAGATCGGTGTAGACCTTGTCTTCGCACAGCGAAGCGACCGAGAGCGGGGTGACGAAATGCTGCGCCGCTGCGGTCATGATCGCGCGCACTGCCGCCCCCCGCTCGCGCAGCCGGCGGATCAGCTCGAGACTTTTGTAAGCCGCGATCCCCCCCGAAATGATCAACAGAATGCGCCGGTCGCGCAGCAATGCCGGGTCCTCCGCCGCCTTCGCCTGCGCCAGTATGCTACTGCGCAGCGGCAAGGGCGAGGAGGATCGCGAGCCAGCAAGCCGCTCCGGCGTGAGCGGGTAAAGGACGCGGTTGGGCGGGATCAGCCGAACACCGGCGGGCGCGCCTGCTGGCTGAAATCGAGGCCGTCGAGCAGATTGTAGGCACGGGCGTCGCGCTGCTGCAGCGGTTTCAGCCCAAACCGTGCCTCGATCAATGCCAGCACCGAGGTCGTGTCGGCGATCCGGTGATCGATATAGCCGCGCCGCGCCCACGGGCTGATCAGCAAGGCCGGGATCCGGGTGCCGCAGCCATAGGCGTCGGGGCGGGGCGGCGCCACATGATCCCAGAAGCCGCCGCCTTCATCATAGGTCACGATCACGGCACTCTTTGCCCACAACGGGCTGCTGCCGAGTGCCTGCAACATACGGGCGACCCATTCCTCGCCCCAGCGCGGCGCCGAATTCGCCGGATGCTCGTCGCGCCCGCCAGTCGCCTTGATGAACGACACTCTCGGCAGCCGACCGGATTTGACATCTTCGAAGAAATCCTCGGCGTCGCGGATATGGCCGGCCCTGACATTGGCAAACCAGCTCGGATAATATTGGAACGGGTTATGGTGCGATACGTAGAGATTCGGCGTGTCGATGACGATCGAGCCGTCGCCCGGTCCAAATGCCGTCTTCAACGCCCAAGACTTGACCGCGTTCCAACCTTCATTGTACCAGGCCCAGGAGAGCGAAGCGGCATCGAGCCGGTCGCCGATATTGGGATAGGTCTGCTCGTCCGGCGGTGGGCTGAGGTCGATCGGCCCCATGAACACCTCGGTTGGGCCGTTGATCGGCGCCACATCGTTGATCATGATGCCGGCCTTGTCATAGGCGCGGTCGAACACCGGCGGTGCCAGGCTGCCGATCGTGCCAGTGGGCGGGTCGTGACGGATCGCGGAGCGTGCGGCCGCCAGGTACAGCGCGTTGCCGGTCGAGCCGCCGGTCATCGCCTGAAAGAAGCGGTCGAACAGGACAAACTCGTCGGCGAGATGATGGTAGAACGGTAGATCGTCTCGCGTGTAGAAGCCGAGCACCGCACCCGATGGGGTCGATTGCGCGAACATCATATCGATCGGGTCGGTCGGCGCCCCCGATTTGCTCAGCACATGATGCCCCGGGAGCGCCAGCGCAACGAAACGGTCCATCGCGCCATTGTCGATTTGCACCCACATGCGAAAGAAATGATGCATCGGGTCCCACGGCACGTTGTCTTCGGCCGGGATGTAAGGGGTGAGGTGAAACGGCCGGTTTTCAAGGAGCGCATTCTGAAACCCGGGCACCTGAAGCGGTACCGGCAAGTAAAGATAGGGGACGCCCGCAGCATTCTTCTGCAACCCGGTAAAGCGCTGGTCGATCCGGCCGTCGCGGTCCAGCAGGCCGGCCACCGTGGCGCCGCCCGGCGGCTGGTAGCTCCCGAAGTAATGATCAAAGCTGCGGTTTTCCTGAAAGATCACGATGACATGATCGATCTTGTCGCGCAGCGCTTGCAGATCCGGTGCGGCCGCCCGAGCCGTGACCGGAAAGCGCGAGGCCAACAGCGCCGCCCCGCCGGTTGCCGCAACCGATTTCAGAAAACCGCGGCGGCTCTGCCTGATGACGGTCATGCTGCCCCCTTCTGCAGGCATCGGCATCCCCCGCCGGCCCGCGCGATCGGCCAATATCACGCTTTGATGTCAGTTGTGCGTAACCGGATTGTCGAATGGCGTCCGGAGCGCATGGCGCCGTGGCGGGACGAGCACCAGCAGCGCCAGCGCGTAGACGAAGACCACGACATAGGCCGCGGCGAACACCCAGACCGGCAATCTCCAGTAGATCAGCCGATCGACCCAGCCCATCAATAGCGGCATCGGCGCTGCCGCGGACCCGGAGAGTGCCGCCTGCCACAAGGTCAGGATGCAGGCCCGCCCGGCAACCGCCTGGCCCGCGACCGCGGCCAGCAGCAGGATGTGCAACACCCGCCACCAGCGGATCCGCACGAACCGCCAGCCGCAGATGGCACCGAGCGGTACGGCGATCAGACCCAGCACATTGAACAGGATGATCGCGAGGTGCACGGCGAGGACGGTTTCGGCCAGCAGCATCTCGGTCCCCGGCAGCATCTCGGCCCAGCAGCATCTCGGCCCAGCAGCATCTTAAGCCAACGACACCCGGGAATTCCTGCCGTCTCCGCTGCCAATCTTGCCAAAGATCGACGCCGGCCGTACCTATCTTTTGATCGGACGAGGGTCATTCGATCGGATGAGGGAGGCCGGCGCGATGAAGCTCGAGGATGCAAGACTGTTCCGCCAGCAATGCTATATCGATGGCGAATGGGTCGATGCGCTGAACCGCGGCACGATCCCGGTCACCGACCCGGCGACCGGCGAGACCCTCGGCACGGTGCCGCGGATGGGCACCGAAGAGACCCGCCGCGCGATCGAGGCGGCCGACCGCGCCTTGCCGGCATGGCGTGCCAGGACCGCCAAGGAGCGTGCCCGCATCCTGCGTCAATGGTTCGATCTGATGATGGCGAACCAGGAGGATCTGGCGGCGCTGATGACCGCCGAACAGGGCAAGCCCTTGGCCGAGTCGCGGGGCGAGATCGCCTATGCCGCCGCCTTCATCGAATGGTTTGGCGAGGAAGGCAAGCGTGTCTATGGCGATACGATCCCGGCGCATATGGCCGACAAGCGGATCGTCGTCACCAAGGAGCCGATCGGTGTGACCGCAGCGATCACGCCGTGGAATTTCCCGGCGGCGATGATCACCCGCAAGGCCGGCCCGGCACTCGCGGCCGGCTGCACGATGGTGCTGAAGCCGGCCACCGCGACCCCGTTTTCGGCGTTGGCGCTGTGCGAATTGGCAGAGCGCGCCGGGGTGCCGAAGGGGGTGTTTTCCTGCGTCACCGGCGGTGCCACCGAGATCGGTGGCGAACTGACCTCGAACCCGATCGTGCGCAAGCTCTCCTTTACCGGCTCGACCGAGATCGGCAAATTGCTGATGGAGCAGTGCGCCGGTACGGTCAAGAAGGTCTCGCTTGAACTCGGCGGCAACGCGCCGTTCATCGTCTTCGACGACGCCGATATCGCGATGGCGGTCAAGGGGGCGATCGCCTCGAAATATAGGAATGCCGGCCAGACCTGCGTGTGCGCCAACCGCATCCTGGTGCAGGACGGGGTCTACGACGCCTTCACCAAGGAGCTTGCTGCGGCGGCCGGGGCGATGAAGGTCGCCCAGGGGTTCGAGCCGGGCGCGGTGATCGGGCCGCTGATCGATATGAAAGCGATCGAAAAGGTCGAGGCCCATGTCGCCGACGCGGTCGGGAAGGGCGCCAAGGTGGTGATCGGCGGCAAGCGCAGCGCCTTGGGCGGCAGTTTTTACGAGCCGACCGTCCTGACCGATGTCACGACCGACATGGTCATCACCAAGGAGGAGACGTTTGGCCCGGTCGCACCGCTCTATCGCTTCACGACCGAGGCGGAAGCCATCAAGATGGCCAACGACACCGAGTTCGGGCTCGCCGCCTATTTCTACAGCCGCGACTTCGGCCGCATCTGGCGGGTCGCCGAGGCGCTCGAATACGGCATCGTCGGCATCAACGAGGGCATCATCTCGACCGAGATCGCGCCCTTTGGCGGGATGAAGGAAAGCGGCATCGGCCGCGAGGGCTCGAAATACGGCATCGAGGAATTCCTCGAAGTCAAATATCTGTGCATGGGCGGCATCGACCGGTAGCGCCCCGCCGCTCGGCGCGCGACCACACCTATCGCCCTCGGCGATAGAGTCGCCGGCGAGGGGCGACGGGGGTCAGCGGATCTGGTCGGCGAGCAGCGAGAGATGGTGCGCGGTGTCGCCGAACATGTGCTCAATGACCATGCAGCGGCGGAAATAGTGGCCGACCGCGTATTCCTCGGTCATGCCGATGCCGCCATGCAGCTGGATCGCGTTTTGCGAAACAAAGCGGGCGGCCTGGCCGACCCCGACTTTGGCCATCGAGAGGTTGCGCGCCCGTTCCTCGGGATCCGGCTCCTCGATCGTCATCGCCGCCAGCATCGCCATGCTGCGGCCCTGTTCGAGCGCGATCAGCATCTCGGCCGAACGGTGCTGCAGGGCTTGGTTCTGCCCGATCGGCTTGCCGAATTGCTGGCGCGTCTTCAGATATTCGAGGGTCATCGCGTGAGTTGCTTCCATCGCCCCCACCGCCTCGGCCGCGACCGCGGCAATGCCGGCCTCGACCACCTGCTCGATGACCGCAAACGCCTGGCCCGGTTCGCCGAGCATCGCATCGCCGCCGATTTCGACGCCGCTCAGCGCGATCTCCGCCGCCCTTGTCCCGTCGCGCATCGGGTAGCTGCGCCGCGCGACGCCTGATGCCGCTGGATCGACCAGGAACAGGCTGATGCCGTCGGGGTCGTCGCGCTCGCCCGAGCTGCGCGCGCTGACCACCAGCCGGTCGGCATGGTCGCCATGGACGACGACGCTTTTGGCGCCATCAAGCACCCAACCGCCACTCTTCGGCTTTGCCGTCGTCAGTACGTCGGCGAGGTCGTAGCGTGCCTGGCGCTCGCCATGGGCAAAGGCGAGGGTGAGCCGGCCCTCGGCGATCTGCGGTAATAGTGCCGCCTGCCGGGCGGTGCTGCCGGCGAGGCGCAGCGCCGTCCCGCACAGCACTACGGTCGCCAGATAGGGTTCGAGCGCCAGGGCGCGGCCGAACGCCTCCATGACCAGCATTGTCTCGACGGCACCGCCGCCAAACCCGCCATGTTCCTCGGCAAACGGCAGGCCGAGCAGGCCGAGTTCAGCATAATACCGCCACATCGCTCGGCTGAATCCATCAGCCTCGGCGAGATAGCCGCGACGCTGCGCGAAGCTGTAGTGGTCGGCCAGCAGCCGGTCGATGCTGTCGCGCAACAGGCGCTGCTCTTCGCTGAGTTCGAAATCCATGGTTTCCCTCTTGCGTAGACCGCGACCGCTTCCTTCTCGCAGCAGCAACGGTTCCTAGCCGCATATCTACGACCAAAAAGGACTTGTGCCGACAGCGGCAGCAGACCGCAGAATACCAACTCAAAGAAGCCGTAATGTATCCGGTCACTAAGACCCTCCTAGGATCCACTGGCGGAACAACCCTAATACCGTGCCGAAAGCAGACTTCTCCCTCGGTGGGATTTCGCAATGGTCATTCGGCGCCTGGACTGTACCAGCCGCGCCGACTTTGATGTTCTGGGTATGGCTAGGTCCGACATGGACTTCGGTTCCGCTGATATTTAATATAGTCTGGGGCAATCCCGGCTGAGGTTGCTCAATAGCGTCCGCTCCGATCGCCGTGATTTGGATCATATCGAAGATTAACAATGTGCCGTCGCGAAGCGGCTTTCTCCGAATAAGGTCCTGATCAGCGAGTTGCCCCAGGTAGCGGTCGAGCGCGACGAGATCAAATCCGAGATCGTCCAGCTGCGTGAGTTGCACATACTGCTGGCACTGTCTCACATCATAAATCCGGCGAAGGACCAGAGAACGAGCTTGGGCATCATTCATGAGGGCACCGGAATGAGAGCAACTCTTCCAGTATCTTAGATCTCCTCTCTATGTCAACGGGGCACTCTGAGGACCATATATAGCTTAGTTCAAGGGCCGTACCAAGCTAGGCCTTTCAACCACTCCCAGAGCCAGTGAGCCGCAGCCGTCCTCTCACAGCCCGAGCACCGCCTTGGTCAGGATGTTCTTCTGGATCTCGTTGGTGCCGCCATAGATCGAGGCGGCGCGCAGGAAGAGATAGCTCTTGGTCGCCTCGCTGGCCCAGGCCGGACCGAGCTCGGGCTCGTTCGACAGCGCCGCCAATTCCTGCGCCCAGTCGGGCATCGCCAGCGGGCCGCCGACATCCATCGCCAGCTCGGTCGTCGCCTGCAGCAGTTCGGTCCCCTTGATCTTCAGCGCCGAAGAGAGCGGGTCGGGCTTGCCGGCTTCGGCCTTCGCATAGGCCGAGACGACGCGATACTGGGTGATTTCGAGCGCTTTCATGTCGACTTCGAGCTGTGCCACCCGCTGGCGGAACGCCGGGTCCTCGATCAGCGGCTTGCCCTGCGCGCGCACCTCATGCGCCATCTCCTTGGCGAAGGCGACGCGTTCCTTCGACTTGCCGAGCCGGGCGATGCCGGTGCGCTCATGGCCGAGCAGGTATTTGGCGACATCCCAGCCCTTGTTTTCCTCGTAGACGAGGTTCTCGGCCGGCACCCGCACATCGTCGAAAAACACCTCGTTCAGGTGATGGCTGCCGTCGATCGAGATGATCGGGCGCACCGTGATCCCCGGTGTCTTCATGTCGATCAGCAGGAACGAGATCCCCTCCTGCCGCTTTCTGGCAGCAGGGTCGGTGCGCACCAGGCAGAAGCACCAATCGGCGTGATGCGCGGTCGAGGTCCAGATCTTCTGGCCGTTGACGACGTAATGGCCGTTCTCGCGCTTTGCCGCGGTCTTCAGCGAGGCGAGGTCCGAGCCCGCACCCGGCTCGGAAAAGCCCTGGCACCACCAGTCGTCGATATTGGCGGCGCGCGGCAGAAACCGGTGCTTCTGCGCCTCGGTGCCGAACTGGATCAAGACCGGGCCGATCATCGTGATATTGAACGATGACACTTCGGGTGCCGGCGCCAGCTGGTTCTCCTCGAGAAAGATCATCCGCTCGACCGGGGTCCAGCCCGGTCCGCCATATTCCTTGGGCCAGTTGAACGCGGCCCAGTGGCGCTGGTTGAGGATGCGCTGCCAGCGCACCGTGTCCTCCTTGCGCGGCGCATAGCCGAGCCGCATCCGTTCCCGGATGTCGTCCGGCAGGTTGTCGCGGATGAAGGCGCGCAATTCGTCGCGAAACGCCAGCTCCTCGGCCGAGAAGCGAAGGTCCATGGCCGCTCTCCCGGGTTTGTGGCCTCAGTGCGCAGTGCGCCGGATCAATGCGGCCCAGCGGTCGAGCACCGGCAGGATCTTGTCGCTCGATTCGGAGGGCAGCATGACGACCACCCGCGCAACGCCGAGGTCGCGCCACCGGGCCAGCTGGTCGGCGTCTTCCTCGGGGTTGAACATTGTGATCGACAGGGATTGCGGGTCGCGGCTGGCATCGCGGGCCATCTGGCGGAATTGCGGCAGCACATCGACCGGGCTCGCGCCGGGCCGCCCGCCGATCGGGCACCAGCCGTCGCCATAGCGGATCGCGCGGCGTGCGGCGTGCGGGAAGGCGCCACCGACCAGGATCGGCGGATGCGGTTTCTGCACCGGTTTGGGCCAAGCCATCATTTCCGGGAGATCGACCATCTCGCCGTGATATTCGGCCTTGGCCTTGGTCCAGATCTCCTTCATTGCCTCGATCCGCTCGCGCATCAGCTTGAAGCGGGTCCCGAACACGGTGCCGTGATCTTCCATTTCGTCGCGGTTCCAGCCGCCGCCGACCCCGAACAGAAAGCGCCCGTTCGAGACCTGGTCGAGCGAGGCGACGAGCTTTGCCGTCTGGATCGGGTCGCGCTGCTGCACCAGGCACACCCCGGTCCCGAGCTTGAGCTTGGTTGTCACGATCGCCGCGGCGGTCAGGCTGACAAACGGGTCCATCGCATCGTAATAGCGCTTGGGCAATTCGCCGCCGCCGGGAAACGGTGTCTTGCGCGAGGTCGGGATATGCGAGTGCTCCGGCGCCCAGACCGATTCGAACCCCCGCTCCTCGAGCGCGCGGGCGAGATCGACCGCCGAAATCGCATAATCGGTAAAGAACATCAGAACGCCGAAATCCATCTCGGTCCTCCCGCTGCGGCCCGCCATGCCGCGATCAGCTTAGCCGCGCCCCGGCCGGTCCCGCCAGCCCCCAAACTTGGCCACCCATCCCAAACTTGGCTGTCTACCCGAAACTTGGCTGTCTACCCGAAACTCGGCGTCTAAACATCGAGGTTGGCGACGTTGAGCGCATTCGACTGGATGAAGTCGCGGCGCGGCTCGACCAGATCGCCCATCAGCGTCGAGAAGGTTTCCTCGGCGGAATCGGCGTGGCTGACCTTGACCTGCAAGAGCGCGCGGGCCTCGGGGTCGAGCGTCGTTTCCCAGAGCTGCTCCGGGTTCATCTCGCCGAGCCCCTTGTAGCGGGTGACCTCGATGCCGCGGCGGCCCAGTTCCATGACGGCCTCGACCAGGCTGGTCGGCCCGCTGATCGGGACAGTCTTGTCGCGGGCGGTCAAAGTGCCGGCACCGGCATAGGTCTGGCGCAGCGCATCGCCATCGCTGTCAAGCCGCCGCGCCTCGGCGCTGCGCAGCAACGCCGCGTCGATCAGCCGGCGCTCGGCGAGACCCTGCCGGGTCCGGCTCAGGACCAGTCCCTCGACCGCAGATGCGCCGGCAACCGCTTCGCCGAGCCAGCTGCGCTCCGCCTCCGGCGCCAGCAGGTTGAGGCGTGCGGCGGTGCGTTGCGCGGCTTCCCGTGCCCGGTCCGGATCGCCAAGTAGCAACGGCGACAACGCGGCGGCGATCGCCGCCTGCTCGGCCACCGCGATATCGCCGATCTTTGCCGCCAGGACCTGCAATGAGCGGCGCTGGATACGGGCCTCGTCGAGCAGGGCGCGCAGATCGTTGCCGCCGCGCTCGACGCCGTCATGCTGGGTGAACACCGCGTCGCGCAATGCGGCATCGATGCAATAGGCTTCGAGCGCCGGATCGTCCTTCAGATAGACCGCCTTCTGGTTGCCGCGCTGCAGGCGGTAGAGCGGCGGCTGGGCGATATAGAGGAACCCCTTGTCGATCAGGCTCGCCATCTGCCGGAAAAAGAACGTCAACAGCAGCGTGCGGATGTGGCTGCCGTCGACATCGGCGTCGGTCATAATGATGATCCGGTGGTAGCGGGCCTTGCCCGGATCAAAATCCTCGGCGCCGATGCCGGTGCCGAGTGCCGCGATCAGCGTGCCGATCTCGGCCGAACCCAGCATCTTGTCAAAGCGGGCGCGCTCGACATTGAGGATCTTGCCCTTGAGCGGCAGGATCGCCTGGAAGCGACGGTCGCGGCCTTGCTTCGCCGAGCCGCCGGCGCTGTCGCCCTCGACGATGAACAACTCGCTTTTGGCGGGGTCGCGCTCCTGGCAATCGGCGAGCTTGCCGGGCAGGTTGGCGACGTCGAGCGCACCCTTGCGCCGGGTCAGGTCGCGCGCCTTTCTCGCCGCCTCGCGCGCGGCGGCAGCCTCGACGACCTTGGCAACGATCTTTCTCGCCTCGGCCGGATGCTCCTCGAACCACTGCACGAGCTTGTCGGCGGCAATCCCCTCGATCGCCGGGCGGACTTCGGAAGAAACCAGCTTGTCCTTGGTTTGCGACGAGAATTTCGGGTCCGGCACCTTGACCGAGAGGACACAGGTCAGCCCCTCGCGCATATCCTCGCCGCTCAGCGTCACCTTCTCCTTCCTGGCGACGCCGCTGTCGTTGGCGTAGGTGTTAAGGGTCCGGGTCAGCGCTGCGCGAAACCCGGCGAGATGGGTCCCGCCGTCACGCTGCGGAATGTTGTTCGTAAAGCACAACATCGTCTCGTGATAGCTGTCGGTCCACTCCATCGCGATTTCGAGCAGGATGTCGCCGGGTTCGCCGGGCGAAGGCTTGCGCTCGCCGCGGATCACGATCGGCGGCGCATGCAGCGGCTGCTTGGAGCGGTCGAGGTAGCGCACGAAGGCTTCAAGCCCACCCTCGAAATGCAGCGTGACGCTTCTCGGGTCGACACCGCGCGCATCGTTCAGCGTCAGGGTCACACCGCCGTTCAGAAAGGCCAGCTCGCGCAGCCGGTGCTCGAGCGTGGTGAAGTCGAACTCGGTCCTGGTGAATGTCTCCGGGCTCGGCAGAAAAGTGATCTCGGTACCGGTGACCGGGCCGTGTCGGGCCGATCCTTCGGGCCATAACGGGGCTGGCCCGAGCTCGACGAGTGGTGCCTCGGGCGCGCCGTCGTGGAACCGCACGAACCATTCCGAGCCGCCGCGGAACACACGAAGCTCGAGCCGGGCGGACAGGGCATTGACCACCGACACACCCACTCCGTGCAACCCGCCCGAGACCTTGTAGGCGTTTTGGTTGAATTTGCCGCCGGCATGCAGGTGGGTCATGATCACTTCGGCGGCGGACACCCCCTCTTCCTCGTGGATGCCAACCGGGATGCCGCGCCCGTTGTCGCTGACCGTGACCGAGCCGTCGGCGTTGAGTGTCACCGCAACAGTGTCGCAATAGCCGGCGAGCGCCTCGTCGATCGCGTTGTCCACGACCTCGTAGACCATGTGGTGCAGACCGGAGCCGTCATCGGTGTCGCCGATATACATGCCCGGCCGCCTGCGCACGGCGTCGAGGCCGCGCAGCACCTCGATCGACTGCTCGTTATAGGTCTCGTCGATGCCGTTTGTCGGCTGCTCGCCGTTGCCGGCCAGCACCGCGGCCGAGTTCAGGTCTGTGGCGCCGCCGCCCGGCGCCGGCTGTGATTCGGATGTGGAAAGATTTGCCATGTGTTTCGGGATCAGAGCCTTCTCGGGTTAGATGGAAGCCGGTGCCAGGGCCCCGCCCCGGACCGACCAGAACTGCGCGCGATGGCGCAAGGGTGCGAACGCCGCCGGATCGGTCCCGGTCAGCCATGCCTGGCTCGCCAGCCGGGCGATCGCGTCGAACAAGGCATCGCGCCGCGCCGCGTCGAGATGGGCTGCGACCTCGTCGAGCAGCAGGATCGGCGGCTCGCCGCGCAGGGTCCGCTGCAGCGCGGCATGGGCCAACAGGATCGCGATCAGCAGCGCCTTCTGCTCGCCGGTCGAGCTGTGCTCCGCCGCAATGCCGGCGGGCGCCAGGCGAACCGCGAGGTCGCAGCGATGCGGACCGAGTTCCGCCCCGCCGGAAATCGCATCGCCATGCCGCGCCGCCGCCAGCGCTTCGGCGAACCGCGCTTCGGCAGCCAGCGCCGGCATCTCGTCGAGCCATGCCTCGATCGTGCCGGCGAGCCGCAGGCGGGCGCGTGGAAACGGCCCCTCGGCCGCGGCACATATGGCGTCGAGACGCTCGACGGCATCGCACCGCGCCGCCGCGACCGCGATGCCCTGCGCCGCCATCATCGCTTCGAGTGCTGCGAGCCATGCCGGATCAGCCGGACGGTGGCTCGAAATGCCGGCGCGCAGCAGCTGCGAGCGCTCGCGCAGCGCCTGCTCATAGGCGGCGACCCGGGCGGCATGCCCCGGGTCGAGGGCCAGCACCAGGCGGTCGAGAAATCGCCGGCGGGCACCGGGGCCATCGAGAAACAACCGGTCCATCGCCGGGGTCAGCCAGACGATGCCAAAGGCTTCGCCGAGCGCCGCCTGGCTCGGCACCCGTTCGCCATCGATGTGGACGACCCGGCGCTCGCCGGTGGCGCCGTCGCGCCCGGTGCCGGCATGCCCGGTGCCGACACGCAGCGTGCCGTGGCGCAGCGCCAGCTCGGCTGCGACCGCCCAGCCGCCCGTGACCGCCCAGCCGCCCGCGATCGGTGACCCGGGAAGTTCCGCTTCTCCCGGGATCCGCCACCGCTCGATTTCGGTCAGCCTCGCCCGGCGCAGCCCGCGGCCCGGGGCCAAGAGCGACACCGCTTCGAGGAGATTGGTCTTGCCGGCGCCGTTGGCCCCGGTCAGCACGACCGGATCGGTGCCGAGCGCGAGGCTCGTCCGGCGGTAGTTGCGGAAATCGGTCAGCATCAGCCGGGTCACGCCGATGCGCGCTGCCGCTGCCGCCGCGTCGCTGCCGCCGCGTTGCTGCGGCGCCTCGAGCGAGGCCCGGGCCGCGCTGCAGGCAGGCTTGGACACACCCTGATTCACCGGGATTATATGGGGCTGCCGGCCCTCGAATTCACCCGGCCGGCAGCATCGCGCCGCAGCCGGGATCACACGCGCATCGGCATCAGCACATAGAGTGCGGTCGGGTCGGCGCGGTCGCGCACGATCGTCGGCGATGCCGAATCCGACATCAGGAATTGCGCACCTTCGCCCTCGATCTGATCGGCGATATCGAGCAGATAGCGCGAGTTGAAGCCGATCTCGATCGGTTCGGCGAGATAGCTGGCGTCGATCTCCTCGACCGCGGTGCCGTTCTCGGGACTCGTCGCCGATACCGCGAGGCTGCCGCCATTGGCGCCCGGCACGATTGCGAGCTTGACCGCCCGGCTCTTTTCGCTGGAGATCGTCGAGACCCGATCCACCGCCTCGGCAAATTCCTTGCACTTGACCTCGAGGATCTTGTCGTTGCCGGACGGGATCACCCGGTCGTAATCGGGAAATGTCCCGTCGATCAGCTTCGAGGTCAGCGCCGCCGCCGCACTCTGCTCCGAGCCGTGCAATGCAAAGCGGATCTTGGTCTCGCTCAGCGCCACCTCGATCTCGTCCTCGCCCTCTTCGACGAGCTTGCGCAATTCGATGACGGTCTTGCGCGGCACGATGATCCCCGGCATCCCGGCCGCACCCTCGGGCATCACGATCTCGACGCGGGCGAGGCGGTGCCCGTCGGTGGCGACCGCGCGGATCACCGGCACCTCGTTGTTCTTGGTCGCGTGCAAGTAAATTCCGTTCAGATAGTAGCGCGTCTCCTCGGTCGAGATCGCGAACCGGGTGCGGTCGACCAGCATGCGCAGCTCGGCGGCGGTCAGGGTGAAGCTGTGCGCCAGTTCGCCGCTCGACATGACCGGGTAATCCTCCGGCGGCAGGCAGGCGAGCGTGAAGGTCGACCGGCCGGAGCGCAGCACCAGGCTGCTGCGCTCGCCACTCGCCTCGATCTCGATCTGGGCGCCATCGCGCAACTTGCGCACGATATCATAGAGCGTGTGCGCCGGTGCCGTGGTGCGCCCGGCGCGCTCGACCCGGCTCGCCACCCGCTCGACGATCTCGAGATCCATGTCGGTGGCACTGAGCGCCAGCGTGCCGGCACCCGAGCCGCCATCCGCAGCATCGGCCTGCAGCAGCACATTGGACAGGATCGGGATCGTGTTGCGCCGCTCGACAACGCTCTGCACATGCCCCAGAGCCTTCAATAGAGCGCCCCGTTCGATGATCAATTTCATTTGGCCACACGCAGATTGGCGAACCGGTCGGCACCCGCCGGAAGCGGCTGGCGTCCCGTCGCACCGGCCAGAGGGCGGCCGACGGACCCGCATCCTAGCACAGAACCGGGGTCCGCCCCAGCGGTCGGTTTCGCGGCTGCCGGTTTCGGGGGTGCCGGTGGCGGCGCGCCCCGGTCAGCCCTGCAGCATCCGTCGCAGCAGCTCGACATCCTCGGCGAGTGCGGGATCGGTCGCCATCAGCTCCTCGATCTTGCGCACCGCGTGAATCACCGTGGTGTGGTCGCGACCGCCGAATTTGCGGCCGATCTCCGGCAGCGACCGGGTCGTCAGATGCTTGGCGAGATACATCGCGACCTGGCGCGGCCGGGCGACGATGCGGGCGCGCCGCTCGGACATCATCTCCGCCAGCCGCACGTTGAAATGCTCGGCGACGCGCCGCTGGATCTCGTCGATCGTCACCCGCCGCTCATGCGAGCGCAGCAAATCGTGCAGCTCCTCCTGCGCGGTTTCGAGCGAGATTTCGCGGCCGACGAGCTGCATGTTGGCGACGATGCGGTTCAACGCACCTTCGAGCTCGCGCACGTTGGAGGTGATCTTGTGCGCGAGGAACTCCATGACCTTTTGCGGGATCTGTAAATTGGTCTGCTCGGCTTTCGATTGCAGGATGCCCAGGCGCAGCTCGTAGGTGGTCGGATGCAGATCGGCGACGAGGCCCCAGCCGAGCCGCGAGCGCATGCGCTCTTCGAGCCCGGCGAGATCGGAAGGCGATTTGTCTGCGGAGATCACGATCTGGCGGTTCTGGTCGACGAGCGCATTAAAGGTATGAAAAAGCTCCTCCTGGGTCGATTCCTTGCCGCTGATGAACTGCACGTCGTCGATCATCAGCAGATCGACCGAGCGAAATTCTTCCTTGAAATCCATTGTCGATTTGAAGCGCAGCGCGCGGACGAACTGATACATGAACTTCTCGGCCGACAAATAGATGACCTTGCGGCCGCAAGCCTGCTTGCGGACATGCCAGGCGACCGCATGCATCAGATGCGTCTTGCCGAGGCCGACCCCGCCATAAAGAAACAGCGGGTTGAACGGCACCGTGCGGACCGGGCCGGCGCAGGCTTCGGCGACCCGCCGGGCCGCGGCATGCGCCAGTTCGTTAGGTTTGCCGACGATAAAATTCTCGAAGGTGAAGCGCGGATCGAGCCCCGGCGATTGCGACCGTTCGTCATCGAGCATGGCGGCCGGCTCCTCGGGGTTCGGCGGCGGATGATCTGCGGCGGCAGCTTCGGCAATCGTCATCTCTGCGGGTGCCGATAGGGGTGGCACCACGACCACCGACACGCGCTTGACCTGCCGATTCTCCGCCCGCCACAGCGCCAGGATGCGATCCGCGTAATGCGAGGCGACCCAGTCGCGAAAGAACCGTGCCGGGGCAGCGATCACCGCCTCGCCGCCATCGACCCGCTGCACACTGATCGGCATGAGCCAGCTGCGATAGGCAGTTTCTCCGACCTCCTGTTTGAGTTGGCCAAGAACCCGGTTCCATTGCGCCTGCGACGTGGGTGTCGCGCTGTCGGCGCTGTCAATTTCCGCCACCACCACATCCCCCCGATCAAAGGACGGCAGCACCGCCCGGTTCAAACGCCGGCAATATTACGAGCTCGCTACGTAAATATACGGCAGCCCGTTTGCTGTAATGTGCAGATTACGTGTCTCCCCGGAAGCGATTTTATTAACCATCGTTGGCCATGCGCGGCCACGATTGCTTTGCCCTAAGCGGGATTTACAGAGCACCAACGTGGTGTTGCTGCTGCATTTGGAAGATGCTAACTGATGCGTCGAAACGAAGGCAAGCGACTGAAAGGGGAACGTCACAACATTTTTTCGCCGTGCCCGCGGGCCGCGCAGCAACCGCCGGCACCCCCGGCCGGATCGGTCGGGAGCTCAACCGGTTGTCGGCCCGGTCGAGCACCGAACGAATTCGGCGCGCACCGATCAACTTTTCGTGAAGATGCAATGCGGCTCGTGAAGATGCAATGCGCCGCCTGGGGGCGGCGCGGGCCTCGCGGTGCGGCGGCGGGCGCGAAGGGCAGGCCCAGGCGCGAAGGACAGGTTCAGAGGGCGTTGATTCGGGCGGCGAGGCGGGACAATTTGCGCGCGACCGTGTTCTTGTGCATGACACCTTTGGTCGTCGCCCGATGCAGTTCGGGCTGGGCCAGCTGCAACGCTGACTGCGCTGCCGCCCTGTCGCCGGTGGCGATCGCCGTCTCGACTTTCTTGACAAAGGTGCGCACCCGGCTGATCCGGGAGCGGTTGATCGCGGTGCGCTTTGCCGTCTGGCGGATGCGCTTTTCCGCCGATTTGTGGGTGGCCATCGGGGCTCGCCAAGTGATCCGAGGCGGCTCTTCTATAAGGACCGTGCGACCGGGTCAACCATCGCGGAGTGCCGGGGCATCCCGCCACCTTCGCGCGGCCCGGGTGAACCCACCGTGGCGCAGTCCGGGTTAACTGCGGCCCGGGTCAACAAAGGCTCGCCGTCCCCCAGTGATCACGATATCGTCGAATGCCGCGCCGGCGGGCCCGGGCACGAGACCGCGGGAATGCGACAACCGTCAAGGAGAACAATCATGGCCTATGGCATCCAGCACGTCCATCTGAAGACCCGCGATCCCAAGGCAACCATGCAGTTCTATATCGACAATTTCGGCGCGACATTGAAGGCGGAGATCCCGGGCCGCGGCTTCCGTCTCGACCTGCACGGGCTGCAGCTCAACATCACGACGCTGATCGCCAGCCAGAACCACGAGCAGCGTTACGGCATCGAGCATATCGCGGTCGACACCGATGACTATGCCGGCACGATCGCGCGGATGCGCAACAACGGCGTCAAGATCCTCGAAGAGATGGCGCCCAACAACGGCCGTCGCGTGTGCTTTGTCGAGGCTCCCGACGGAGCCCAGATGGAATTGATCGAAAAGGTCTGAGCCGATCCGCCGCCGCGGGCGTGCGACCGCAAAGAGGGGCCGAGCATGGCGCTCAAGGACAACATCGCGCTTGGCATGGCGCTGCCGCATCGCTCGCCGGAGCCGATCGACCCGGCCGTGGTGCGGCATGTCGCGCAGCGCGCCGAGGCTCTCGGCTTCCGCGATCTATGGGTGACTGAGAACACGCTCGATCACGTGTTCTGCTTCGATCCGGTGGTGGTGCTGACCTGGGCTGCGGCGGTCACCACCACGATCCGCCTCGGTGCTTCGGTCGTGGTCTTGCCGATCCATCATCCGGCGATGGTCGCCCATCAATGGGCGAGCCTCGACCATCTGAGCGGCGGCCGCGCGATCCTCGGTGTCGGGCTCGGCCGCGACCACCATTACGCCCAGTTCGAGGTGCCGCGCCAACACCGGGTGCGGCGCTTCCGCGAGGAGGTGGCGCTGATCCGTGCGCTGTGGAGCGAGCCGCGGGTCGATTACCACGGCGCGCTCTATCGCCTCGAAGACGCCACGATGCGGCCGAAACCGGTGCAGCAGCCGCATCTGCCGATCTGGATGGGGGTCGGCCATCCCGATGCGATCCGTCGCGCCGCAGCCCTCGCCGATGGCTGGATGGGTTCCGGCGGGTCGAGCATCGCCCAGTTCTCGCAATCGGTGCCGATCCTGCGCGCGGCGCTGGAGCGGGCCGGGCGCGACCCGGCAACATTCCCGATCTCGAAACGGCTGTTCATGGCGGTCGATGACAACGCCGCGACGGCGCGGGCGGAGCTTACGCGCTGGTTCACCGAGGTCTACCGCAACCCCGAGGGCGCCGACGCCTCGGGCATCCACGGCACTCCCGAGGAGGTGCGCGAACGGCTCGAGGAGTTGGTGGCGATGGGGGCGAACCATCTGCTGCTAAACCCGGTGTCGCGCCATGCCGAGCAGGTCGAGGCGCTGGCTGCGGTCGCCGGGCTGCGCTGAGGCCGCAATAACGCGCAAACAACAAGGATATCTGCGATGTCGTCACTGCATGCCGATCCGGTCAAACAGCAGGTGGCCGCCCATTGGGACCGGCGGGCGGCGCATTTCGACGAGGATTTTGGCCACAGCATCCGCACCGCGGCCGAACGCGCCGCCTGGGACCGGATTTTCGGCCGGGTGCTGCCGAGCCGACCGGGCGGAGGCGGGCTCGACGCGCTCGATCTCGGCTGCGGCACCGGTTTTCTGAGCCTCGAACTGGCGTCGCGCGGGCACCACGTGACCGGTGTCGATTTTGCCCCGTCGATGATCGCGCTGGCCGAAAAGAAGGCGGCGGAGCGCGGTCTCAGGGTCGGTTTCGAGCAGGCCGATGCCGAGCGATTGCCGTTCGCCGCGGCGAGCTTTGACCTGGCGATCAGCCGCCACGTCTTGTGGACCCTGCCGCATCCGGAGGCGGCGATCGACGAATGGCGGCGCGTGCTGCGTCCGGGCGGCCGGCTCGTCATCATCGACGGTGCCGTGCTTGACGGCAGCGACCGTGTGGCCGGGGCGCAGCCGGGCTGTCAGGAGAACGCCCGCACCAGCCCCGAATATGCCGCGGTCGGCGACCGGCTGCCGTTTCTGGGCGGCCGCCCACGCGAGGAGATCGAGGCGCTGCTGCGCGCCCATGGGCTCGCCGCTGTCAACAGCGATATGCTCGCTGATCTGGTCGAAGCCCAGCTGCAGCGCATGATTGAAGAGGGGCTGGAGCCGCGGCGGCGCAACCGCTACGTCGTCTGGGGCGACGTGCCGCGCTGAGGATCACGCGATGCAGCAGGGCCGCGGCGGCATGGGCAGCCACAAGCACGGCATCAGCGGCCATGCCACGCGGAGCCCGCGCTTTCGGCTCGCCCAAAGGCTCGCCGCCGAGCGCGGCGAATTCGACACGGGGCCGCGTCGCCGGATGTTGCGGCCGGTTTTCGACACGGTGCGCGCTGCCTTCGATGGCGAGCGCAAGCCGAGGCAGCCGTGAATTCAGCCCGCGGATAAAAGCCGGTTGTTCCGAGGCGGCAGCAGCGGAGGCAACTGCCGGCTTCGTTACCATCGGCCACAATCCTCGGGGTCGGCGACGTTAGTATCGCCGCCGGCTGTTAAGGTCAGTCCGGTCAGCGGTGGCGGAATTGGGGTTTGCGCTTGTCGATAAAGGCTTCCATGCCCTCCTTGCGATCTTCAGTGGCGAAGGTCGCGTGGAACAGCCGCCGCTCGAAACGCACCCCCTCGGCGAGGCTCGTCTCATAGGCGCGGTTGACCGATTCCTTAACCATCATCGCGATCGGCCGCGACATCTCGCAGATCCGCTGCGCCACCTTGACCGCCTCCGCCAAGAGGTCGGCGGCCGGCACGATGCGGCTGACGAGCCCGGCGCGCTCGGCCTCGGCGGCGTCCATCATCCGCCCGGTCAGGCACAGATCCATCGCCTTCGCCTTGCCGACAAAGCGGGCGAGGCGCTGGGTCCCGCCGGCGCCCGGCATCGTGCCGAGCTGGATTTCCGGCTGGCCGAAACGCGCAGTATCGGCGGCAACAACGATGTCGCACATCATCGCGATCTCGCAGCCACCGCCGAGAGCGAAGCCCGCGACCGCAGCGACGACCGGTTTGCGGCATTGCCCGACCCGCTCCCAACCCTTGGTGATGAAGTCCTCGAGATAGATTTCGGGATAGCTCTTGGCGGCCATTTCCTTGACATCGGCGCCGGCGGCAAACGCCCGCTCATTGCCGGTCAGGACGATGGCACCGATACCCTCGTCATGTTCGAATTCGTCAAAGACCGCGCCGAGTTCGCCGATCAGCGTTGCGTTCAGTGCGTTCAGCGCCTGCGGCCGGTTCATCGTGACGATGCCGACCGGGCCGCGCCGCTCGACGAGGATGTCCTGATAGCTGCGTTCTCCACTCATCAATGCCTCTCTTACCGTTGGCGCTTGGCGCAATAGAAGGTCGAGCGGCCGCCCTGGGTGATGCGGCGCACGCCTTCGGCGCAGTTGCAGCCGGGGCAGGGCTCGCCCTCGCGGCCATAGACCGCCCAGCGATGCTGGAAATAGCCAAGCTCGCCATCGGCCTGGACATAGTCGCGCAGCGAGGAGCCACCAGCCTCGATCGCTTCCCCGAGCACGGTGCGAACCGCCGCGGCGAGGCGGGCGAGCCGGATGCGGCCGATCGAGCCGGCAAGCCGGCGCGGCGACAGCCCGGCGCGGTAGAGCGCCTCGCAGACATAGATGTTGCCGAGCCCGGCGACGATGCGCTGGTCGAGGAGGGCCGCCTTGACCGAGGTCAGTTTGCCGGCGAATTTCCCGGCAAGATAGGCGCCGTCGAACCCGGCTTCGAGTGGTTCCGGTCCGAGCCCGGCCAAGAGCGGATGCCGGTCGGCCTCGCCGCGCCGCAGATAGTCGAGCGTGCCAAAGCGGCGCGCGTCGTTGAAACGGACGACGGTGCCGTCGTCGAGGGTCAGCACGACATGGTCGTGCCGCGCTTCGGGCTGTGACGCGTCGCCGGCGGTGATCCTCCCCGACATGCCGAGATGCAGCAGCAGCAGCCCGTCGGCGTCGAGCTCGATCAGGATGTATTTGCCGCGGCGGGTGAGGGCGCCGATGCTGGCGCCGGCGAGCCGTTCGGCCAGAGCCGGCGGAAACGGGCGGCGCAGATCGGCCCGGCGCAATTCGGCGCGGACGATCCGCCGGCCGCTCATTTTCAGCGACAAGCCGCGGCGCACGGTCTCGACTTCGGGCAGTTCCGGCATTCGACCGATGCTCTTTGGCCGCCGGCGGGCGGGCGTGGCGCATGCCGGCCGATGGCGCTATCTTCCTGCCCGATGAGCGAGCGAGAGACAAGTGCCACGGCGGCGCCCGACGCACGCCCCGACTATCGCGATGTGCCGCCCGCGGAGAAGCCGCTGCTGGTGCGCGGCGTGTTCGACAGCGTCGCACCCCGCTATGATCTGATGAACGATCTGATGAGCGGCGGCATCCACCGGCTGTGGAAGGCGGCGATGGTGGCGTGGCTCAGGCCGCACCCGGGCCAGCGCCTGGTCGATGTGGCCGGCGGCACCGGCGACATTGCATTGCGGGCCTGGCCATGGCTGGCTCCGCACGGCGCGCCGGAAGTGATCGGCAGCGGCGATCACAAGAGTGGACCGGTCGTCGTCTGCGACCCCAATCTGCGCATGATCGAGATCGGCCGTGCCCGTGCATTCGATCGCGGCATTCTCGACGGCATCGAATGGCTCGGCGCCGCGGCCGAGCAGCTGCCGCTCGCCGAGCGCAGCTTCGATCTCTACACGGTGGCGTTCGGCCTGCGCAACGTGACCGACCGCGCCGCGGCACTGGCCGAGGCGAGGCGGGTGCTGCGGCCGGGCGGCCGGTTCATGTGCCTCGAATTCACCCCCGAGGTGGCGCCGCTGCTGCAGCCGGTCTACGATCTCTACAGCTTCCAGGTGGTGCCGCTGCTCGGCCAGCTGGTCGCCGGCGATCGCGACGCCTACACCTATCTGGTGCAGAGCATCCGCGGCTTCCCGCGCCAGAGCGAGCTCGCTGCGGCGATCGCTGCGGCCGGGTTCGACCAGGTCAAATTTCGCAACCTCACCGGGGGCATCGCTGCGCTTCACTCGGCCTGGCGCCTCTGAGGCTTTGCCGTTCCGGTTCGGGCTGCTGCGCAGCCTGCGCAATCTTGTCCGCTTGGCCGCGATCGGGCTGATCCTGGCGCGGCACGACGCGCTGTTCGCGTTTGCCGGCGTGCCGATCGTCGGTCTCTATTTGCGGATTGTACGCCTGTTCCGCTGGCGGCGGCTGTCGGCGGCGCGCCCGGGCCAGCGGCTTGCCGCCGCGCTCGACGCGATGGGACCGAGCTTTGTCAAGCTCGGCCAGCTGCTGGCGACCCGCGCCGACCTGCTCGGCGAGGAGCTTTGCGCCGATCTGGCAAGCCTGCAGGATCGCCTGCCGCCCTTTCCGGGGGAACAGGCGCGGGCCGCGATCGAGACCGAGTTCCGCGCGCCGCTCGAGACCCTGTTCCTGTCATTCGACCCCGTCGCGGTCGCGGCCGCGTCGATCGCGCAGGTCCATTTTGCCTGCACCGCCGACGGCCTCGAAGTCGCGGTCAAGGTGTTGCGGCCGGGGGTGGCGCGCGCCTTTGCCCGCGATCTCGACCTGTTCCTGTGGCTCGCCCATTGGATCGAGCGCCTCTATGCGCCGGCGCGCCGGCTGAAGCCGGTCGAAATCGTCGAGACGCTGGCCGAAGTGGTCCGCTTCGAGATGGATCTGCGCTTCGAAGCGGCAGCCGCCTCGGAGCTTGCCGAGAACTTCGCCGGCGATCCGGGGTTTCGCGTGCCGCGGATCGATTGGCGGCGCACCGGGCATAACGTGTTGACCCTCGAGCGGATCACCGGCATTCGCTTTGACGACCGCGCGGCCTTGGTCGCCGCCGGCCATCGCATCGACGAGCTGTTGGCGAAGGCGGCGATCGCGTTCTTCCACCAGGTCTTCCGCGACGGCTTCTTCCACGCCGATCTGCATCCGGGGAACATGTTCGTCGATGCCTCGGGGGCGATTGTCGTTGTCGATTTCGGCATCATGGGGCGGCTCGACCGAACTACCCGATATTACCTCGCCGACATGCTGATCGGCTTTTTGTCGGGCGATTACCGGCGGGTCGCCGAGATCCATTTTGCGGCTGGCTATGTGCCGCCCGACCGCTCGGTCGATGCCTTCACCCAAGCCTGCCGGGCGATCGGTGAACCGATCCTCGGGCGGCCGCTGCAGGACATCTCGGTTGCCCGGCTGCTGGCCCAGCTGTTCCAGGTGACCGAGCAGTTCGGCATGGAGACACAGCCGCAGCTGCTGTTGCTGCAAAAAACCATGGTGCTGATCGAAGGGATCGGCCGCCGCCTCGATCCGGAAATCAATGTCTGGGCGTTGGCGCGGCCGCCGATCGAAGCCTGGATGCGCGACCATCGCGGTCCCGAGGCGCAGTTGCGGCAGCGGATCGAATCTCTCGTCGATGTCGCCGAGCGGCTGCCGCGGCTGATCCGCAGCCTCGAAACTCTGGTCGGCGACATGTCGCGCGACGGCGTCGTGCTGCACGCCGAATCGATCGCCGCGCATGCCGCCGAGCAGGCCAGGCGCGCCTGGCTGGTGGTGTTGCCGCTCTATCTCGCCGCGGCGGCGTTGATCGTAATCGCCATCGTCCTCGTCTTTGCGCGCTGAAGCCCCACCGACCGCAATGCGCCGGTCGGCGTCTTGACCGACCGCAATGCGCCTGTCGGCGTCTTGACGGCATGCTATTGTCACCCCGACAACATCGGCAAAAAGGGTGCGGCACCATGAAGATATCGAGCATCCGGTCACAGATTCTGCTGATGCCCGAAGCCGATCCATTAGCCAACACGCCGGAGAACCCGAATGCGGCGCGGCCGATCGTGATCGTGCGGCTCGGCACCGATGACGGGATCGAGGGCATCGCGGTCAGCTTTTACGGCGGCGCGATCACCGCTTCGCTAAAACGCGCAATCGACGATCTCGGGGCGTTGACGATCGGTGAGGACCCGCATCGGGTCGAGCGGATCGTCACGAAATTGCGCGAAGCGGCCGGCGGGTCGGGGCCGGGCGGCATGTTCACGTTGGCCCTGTCGGCGATCGACATCGCACTCTGGGACATTCGCGGCAAAGCGCTCGGCCTGCCGTTGTGGAAATTGCTCGGCGGTGCGCGCCAGCGCATCGCGACCTATGCGAGCGGTGCACTCAGGCGCAATTTGACCCTCGACCAGGTCGTCACCGCCGCCGGCAAGCTCAAGGAGAAGGGCTTCCGCGAGGCCAAGATGCAATTGGCCCTGCCGGGC
The DNA here is from genome assembly GCA_035503615.1 of Allostellaceae bacterium. Taxonomy (GTDB): domain Bacteria; phylum Pseudomonadota; class Alphaproteobacteria; order ATCC43930; family CGMCC-115725; genus AP-15. The sequence goes on from DATJTI010000088.1 coordinate 23,413, forward strand.
GACACATCACCGGCGAAAGAGGTCGAGCGTGCGGTCAAAATCCGCGAGGTGCTGGGGCCGGACATCAAGCTGATGTGCGACATCAACCAGCGCTGGCGTCCGGAGCAGGCGATCGACATCGGCCGCCGCGTCGAGGATGCCGGGGTCGGGCTCTTTTGGCTCGAAGATGTGACAATGCACGACGATTACGCCGGGATCGCCCGCGTCAATGCAGCGTTGGCGACACCGATCTGCGGCGGCGAACTGGTCTACGGCCTCGTCCCGTTCCGACACATGATCGAGGCGCGCTCGGTCGATTACGTGATGATCGACCTGATCCGCGCCGGCGGTGTCACCCAATGGTTGAAGATCGCCGGCATGGCCGAGGCGTTCAACCTGCCGGTCGTCAGCCATGTGATCCCGGAAATCCATGCTCATCTCGTCGCCGCGGTGCCGAGCGGGCTGACCGTCGAATATATGGGCTGGATGCTGGCACTGTTTGACGGCGTCGCCGAGTTCGACGCCAAGACCGGCGAGATCGTCCTGTCCGACCGCCCCGGCCTCGGCCTCGCATTCAACCAGGCGACAATCGACCGCTACGCAGCTTGAGGGGGTCGGAGATGAAAATAACCCGGGTCGAGACTGGCATTGTCGCGCTGCCGAATGACGAGCCGCTCGCCGGCTTTTCGGAAAACCCGAACGCGGTGAACCCGATCGTCTGGCTGCGGCTCGGCACCGATGACGGTGTCGAGGGGCTCGGCGTCACCTATTTCGGCGGCGCCCTGACCCGCACCTTGCGCCATGCGGTCGACGAACTGGGCGCGCTGGCGGTCGGCGAGGACCCGCTGCGGGTCGAAGCGGTCGCGGCCAAATTGCGCGCCGCCGCCGTCAGCGCCGGGCCGGCCGGGATCTTCATGATGGCATTGTCGGCGATCGACGTCGCGCTGTGGGACATCAAGGGCAAAGCGTTGGGCTTGCCGTTGTGGAAACTGCTCGGCGGCGGGCGCGACCAGATCGCGACCTATGCGAGCGGGGCGCTGCGCCGCGGCCTGAAGCTCGACGAGGCGCTGACTGCCGCCCAGCGGCTGCGCGAGAAGGGCCATCGCCAGACCAAGATGCAGCTCGGCCTCCCCGGCGTCACCTCGCCGGCACGCGAGGTCGAGCAGGCAAAGCTGATCAGAGAGGCGGTCGGCCCCGACATGGATCTGATGTGCGACATCAACCAGCGCTGGCGCCCGGAACAGGCGATCGACATCGGCAAGCGCGTCGAGGAGGCCGGGGTCGGCCTCTTTTGGCTCGAAGACGTCACCGCGCATGACGACTACCCCGGCTTGGCGCGGGTCGCCGCGGCGCTCGCGACCCCGGTCTGCGGCGGCGAATACCTCTATGGCATCACCCCGTTCCGCCACATGGTCGAAGCCCGCTCGGTCGATATCGTGATGATCGATCAGGTGCGCTCGGGCGGCATCACGCCATGGCTCAAGATCGCCGGCATGGCCGCGGCGTTCAACCTGCCGGTGGTCAGCCACGGCGTGCCCGAGATCCATGTGCATCTGGTCGGCGCCATGCCGAACGGGCTGACTGTCGAATACATGCCGCGCCTGTTTCATCTGTGGCGGGAGGTCCCGGTGCCGCATGACGGTCTATTGGCGATGCCGACCGCGCCCGGTCTCGGCCTCGAATTCGACCCGGCGGCGATCTCGCGATACCGGGCCGGATAACGGGCGCTGCGGCAAACCGCGCCGGCCGCTCGTCAGCGCGATCGGCTCAGTTGCACTGACCGATGATCTGGTGCACTGGCCGATGATCTGGTGCACTGACCGATGATCTGGCGGGCGGTGTTCACGCCGCCCATCGCAACAGGTCGCGAATTTGCCGCCATTGGCATCGCGGCGGCCGAGGCGGGGTTTCGATCACCGCGACAACGGGCGGATGGGTTTCGATACCTGCTGGTTCCTCGGGAACATGGCCGGCGAGGCGGGGTTTGCCGGTGAGTGCGCGTGATGCGCCATACATCCGAAAGGAGGTACGGATGAGAACGCTGATCCTTGCGACCGCCTCTGCCGTTGCCCTCGGCTTTGCCGGTGCCGCTCCGGGCTTTGCCGCCGAAAACACCGCCACCACTCCGGGCGCGACGATCACCCAGCCGGCGACCCCGTCGGGTGCCAAGACAATAACGCCCGATACCGGGACCACGAACTCGTCGATGCCGCAGACCGGCGCCACGACGCCGCAACCGGCGATTTCGACGCCCGGCAGCAATGCCGAGAACAGCAGTCCTGGCATGCGGCAGGACAACGCCGGCATGACGAACCCCTCGTCCGCGGCGGCGGCGACCATGCCGGCGACACCCAGCGAGGTTCGCGAGGCGCAGCAGAAGCTGCATCGCGAGGGTCTCTATCGGGGCCGGATCGACGGCCGGATGGGACCGGAGACGCAGCAGGCGCTGCGCCACTACCAGCAGCAGAACGGGCTCGAAGTGACCGCGCGGCTCGATCACCAGACGATGAACAGCCTGCTCGGCAGCGGCGCCGGCCAGGGTTCGAGCATGCCGAATTCGCCGATGCCGTCGAGCGGGGCCGGGACTTCCGGCAGTAGCCCCGGCGGGCCGGGCGGCATGAACCCGGCGAACAGCACCAAATAGGACGGCAGCCCGATCGTTGCAGCGCGTCCCCGCCGCCCGGCGAGGGCGCGCCCTCGCCGCAGCCGGCCAAGATCGCCGACAGCGAAGACCGCAACCGGCCAAGGGTGCGATGCCCGCGGCAGCATCGCGCCGGCGGCTGGCGGTCGCGTTCGCCGAAGCGCTATGTTCCGTCTGCGCAAGCCCGCGCGCGGGAGAACCATATGGCCGCCGAAACCAGCGCCGAGACCCTGGTCCGAGCCGAGACCCTGGTCCGATATGAATGCCGCGACCAGATCGCGACGCTGACCCTCGATCGTCCGGCGAGGCTCAACGCCTTCAGCGACGAACTGGTGCGTCATCTGGCCGATGCGCTGCGCCGCTTCGACCTCGATCCCGAGGCGCAGGTCGCGATCCTGTGCGGCGCCGGCCGCGCGTTTTCGAGCGGGGCTGACGTGCATCAGCGCCAGCTGCGGCGGCGCGAGGAGTTCCTGCAGCACGGCGGACCGCAGGGCTGGGGCGCCAATGCCGCCGATCTCTTGACCCGCTCGGTCAATTGGAAACCGGTGATCGCCGCCGCGCACGGCTATGCGATGGGACTGGCGCTCGGCATCGTGCTCGAATGCGACCTGATCGTCGCTGCTGCCGGGACCCGGTTCCAGGTGACCGAAACCTCGCGCGGGCTCGGCGGGTCGAAATACTGGGCCTTGTTGAATTTTCGCGGCGCTGCCGCACTCGCGACCGAGGTTGCGCTGACCGGCCGGTTCTTTACCGCCGAGGAGGCGTTGGCTGCCGGGATCGTCAGCCGCGTCGCGCCGGTGGGGCAGCATCTCGAAGCGGCGCGCGAGCTTGCCGGCGAAATCGCGAGGAACCCGCCCTTGTCGGTGCGCGCGACGGTGCGCACCCGGCGCTGGTATCTCGAACAGATCGAGCGCGAGGTAGCGATGCAGACGGCACCCTTGAAACTCTACCTGACCGAGGATTTTCACGAAGCCGCACTGGCGTTTGCCGAAAAGCGCCGGCCGGGCCCGTTCAAAGGCCGCTGACCGAAGCCAAATTTGCTCCTCGGATGGCGTCGGCAAACAGTTGCTTGATTCTTGAATCAAGATTGACGCGACCGATCCGGTGCAGCGAAAACACCGCACGCCATCATTCCGGGGATAACGAATGATCACGCCCGCTTACGTCTGCACCATGGCCGCGTACAATGCCGAGATGAACCGGCGCCTGTTCGCTGCCGCCTCACGCCTGCCGGATGCTGAGCGACGGGTGCCGCGCGGTGCCTTCTGGGGCTCGATCCACGGGACCTTGACCCACATCCTGTGGGGCGACCGGCAATGGATGTCGCGCTTCGACAATTGGCCGAAGCCGGCGACCCCGCTCAAAGAGAGCGCTGCGATGATCGAGGATTTCGCCGAGCTTGCCGCCGCCCGGCACGAGGCGGATCAGCGGATCACCCGCTGGGCGGCGCGGCTCGACGAGCCGTGGCTTGACCAGGATCTGGTCTGGTTCAGCGGTGCCGCCAACCGCGAGGTCCGCGCGCCGAAGCGGATTCTCGTCACCCATTTCTTCAACCACCAGACGCATCACCGCGGCCAGGCGCACGCAATGCTGACCGCGGCCGGCGAAGACACCGGCGACACCGACCTGTTTCTGCTGATCCCGCAAATCATCGATTAGCCATCGCCGGAAACGACGATCGCCCGCTTACCGCCACGATCGGCGATACGGCGCGGTGACCGGCAGACGGGGATATAATTGCTTGCGGCGTCGCAAGATGATACCGACAGTCAGAGCTGCTGAGACCAATGTCGAGCCGATCTGCCGGGTTGCTGGGAGCGGTGTGCCTGCTGCTGTTGCTGTTGGCGGTGCGCGCGAATGCCGCCGATTCGGATCGACAAGTGATCCATGTGCTGAACCGGCTGGCGTTCGGCCCGACCCTCGACGATTTCAATTATGTGAAGGCGATCGGCATCGAGCGCTATATTGCCGAGCAGCTCGACCCCGCAGCGATCGACGAACCGATCGAGCTGCGCTTTCGTCTCGCGCAGTTGCCCACCCGCGGTCTCGACGCGAGCGAGCTGCGCCAGCTCTACGGTCCGCTGCGCCCGGTGCTCGGGGTCAAGCCGAGCCTCGATGAGATCCGCGCGCAGGAAATCCGCGCGCGCCGCATCGAGCGCGATGCCGCGGCGGCGCGTATCTGGAAGGCGGTGCTGAGCCGACGCCAGCTGCAGCAGGTCATGGTCAATTTCTGGTTCAATCACTTCAACATCTTTTCGGGTAAGGGGCTCGACCGCATCTGGATCGGCAATTATGAGGACCAGGCGATCCGCCCCTACGCGCTCGGCCGGTTCCGCGACCTGCTGTTCGCGGTGGCCGAGCATCCGGCGATGCTGGTCTATCTCGACAACACCGAAAACGCGGCGCCGGGCAGCCGCGGCGCCCATGGTGCGGCCAGCGGGATCAACGAGAATTTCGCGCGCGAGGTCATGGAGCTGCACACGCTCGGCGTCAATGGCGGCTACACCCAGGCCGATGTCACGACGCTGGCGCGGATCTTCACCGGCTGGCGGGTCAATCCGCCGGATTCGACGCAGTTCCCGGATGTGGCGGCGATCTTCGACGGCCTGCGTCACGATTACACACCAAAGGTGTTTCTCGGGCGGACATTGCCGGCGGGCGGTCGCGAGCAGGGACTGGAAGCGCTCGACATGCTCGCCGACGCACCGGCCACCGCACATCATATCGCCTTTGAGCTCGCCCAGTATTTTGTCGAGGATGCGCCGCCGCCGGCGCTGGTCGACCGCCTCGCCGCGCGTTTTCTCGCCACCGGCGGCGATATCCGCCAGGTCCTGGCGACACTGTTCGCCAGCCCCGAATTCCTCGGCAGCGCCGGGCAGAAATACAAGACGCCCTATGAATATGTGATCTCGGCGGTGCGCGCGGCCGGCGTGCCGGTCAACAATGTGCGCCCGCTGCTTGCCTGGATGAGCCGGTTAGGCATGCCGCTTTACGGCTGCCAGACCCCGGACGGCTATCAGGACACCGAAGCCGCATGGCTGAGCCCGCAGGCGATGATCGAGCGCATCGGCTTTGCCGTGGACTTTGCCCGCGGCTTTGTTCCGGTCAGCGCCGAGCCGGCCGATTTCGAAGCGGGCATGCCGCGGCAGGCGCACCGGCCGGATCCGGTCGATCCCGCTCGCCTCAAGGCGATTTTCGGCTCGACCCTGTCGCCGGCGACGCGGGCCGTGGTGGCGAGCGCGCCCGCGCGGATGCGGGCTGTGCTGATCCTCGGCAGCCCCGATTTCATGCGCAGATAGGGGAGGGGTGGATGAGCAAGGGACCGAGCCTGCCGCGGCGCGCGGTGCTACGGGCGTCGGCCGGGATGGCGCTGCTGCCGCTCGGCCGCGCGGCGTGGGCAGCGACCGCCGCCGGTGGCCCGCAGCGGCTGATCGTGGTGCTGCTGCGCGGTGCCGTCGATGGGCTCAACGTCGTCGTGCCCTATGCCGAGGAGGCCTATTATGCGGCGCGCCCGACCATCGCCATCGCGCGGCCCGGCACGCCCGGCGGCGTGCTGGCGCTCGATGCCCGTTTCGGGCTTCACCCGGCGCTCTCGAGCCTGCTGCCGTTGTGGCGGGAGGGAACGCTGGGCTTTATCCACGCCGCCGGCTCGCCCGATCCGAACCGGTCGCATTTCGAGGCGCAGCGCTATATCGAGAACGGCACCCCCGGCGACAGCACGACGCCGGACGGGTGGATGAACCGGCTGCTGCAGACGCTGCCCGGCCCGCATGATCCAGCCGAGGCGATCAGCCTCGGTCCGACCCTGCCGCGCATTCTCAGCGGGAGCGCACCGGCAACCAACCTCGAACTCGGGCCCGAAGCGGCACGGCCGTTGCCGATCGACCAGCCGCGGCTCGCGGCGGCGTTCGACCGGCTCTATGCCGGCGACGACGCGCTCGCCCGCGCCTATCGCGAAGGGCGCCAGGCACGCTCCGAGGTGCTCGCCGATCTCGCGCGCGAAGCGGCTGTGGCCGATGCCGGCGCGCCGCCGCCACGGAGCTTTGCCGCGCGTGCCGCTCGGCTCGGCCGGCTGATCGGCGGCGACCCGCGGATCCGGCTCGCCTTTATCGCGCTCGGCGGCTGGGACACCCATGTCGCCGAGGGCGGCCATCAGGGGCAGCTGGCGAACCGGTTGCGCCCGCTCGGCGATGGGCTCGCCGCGTTGGCGGGGGGGCTCGGCACCAGCTGGCGTGATACCGTGATTGTCGTGCTGTCGGAATTCGGCCGTACCGTGCACGAGAACGGCGATCGCGGCACCGATCACGGCCACGGCAATGTCATCTGGGTCGCCGGCGGTGCGATCAACGGTGGAAGGGTCTATGGCGAGTGGCCCGGATTGGCGCCGGACCAGCTCTACCAACATCGCGATCTGGCGATCACGACCGATTTTCGCGCGGCCTTGGCGGCGATCCTCAGCGCGCATCTGCATCTCCGCGACGATCAGCTCGACCGGGTCTTTCCGGATGCACCGCCAGTCGCCGCCGGGCTGACGCGGTTGCTGTCGGCTTGAGCGCCGCGGCGCGTCCGATCGGTTCGATGCTTCATCATTTGTTCACGCAAGCGGCCGACGATGCCGGGGGTCGGGTGCCGGACGCGCTCCGCACCCCCGGATCACCCGTCAACGGATGGACGCCAGCGAACCGACATGGCACAGGCAGTGCGATCGATCAGCGATGGGCCGCAGCGGCAATGCCGATGTCGGGCGGCGTCGCATCCGATGGTTCGATCTTGCCGGACCACAACAGTTGCGGCCTCGGTACCTCGCCTTTGCTGTCGCTGTTGTCAGCTGGCAAGGCGAAGCGCCCACGACAACTTTATTGCGTGTGGGCCGGCTTGGTGCTATAGCCGGGCCGCAGGTGGAAGTACCTTGTGCAGACGCGCGGGCAGCCGCGCGCGCGGCGTTGGGCGGCGCACGGGCGCCTGGTGTCCATACCTCTCCCGGATCGGGAACGGTACAGAGGAGCGCAGGGGTGCATCGCACGTTGCTTCGCGCGGCAGGAACGCTTGTCGTCTTGGTCATTGCCGGATGTCACAGCGCGCCGCCGTTGCCCCCGGCGCCACCGGCCTCGTCACTGCCGTCGAGCGAGTACATCATCGGCCCCGGCGACAAGCTGGACATCTTCGTGTGGCGCAACCCGGAGCTGTCGGTCAATGTCGAGGTGCGGCCGGACGGGCGCGTGTCGATCCCGCTGGTCAACGACGTGGTGGCGATCGGCAAGACCCCGACCCAGCTCGGCGACGAACTCGAACAGCAGCTGGCGAAATACATCAAGGAGCCGGTGGTCACGGTCATCGCCGAAGGGTTTGTCGGTCCGTTCAGCGAGCAGGTGCGGGTCATCGGCGAGGCGGCCCAGCCACGCGCATTGCCTTATCGGACCGACATGACCGTGCTCGACGCGATGATCGAGGTCGGTGGCCTGACCCGCTATGCGGCCGGGAACGATGCGGTGATCGTGCGCACCCACGACGGCCGACAGACGACGTATTCGGTGCATCTCGACGATCTGATCAATGATGGCGACGTGTCGGCGAACGTCGCGCTGCAGCCTGGTGACATCCTGATCATTCCGCAACGCCTGTTCTGAGGATGCCGGTGCACCGCGGCCGGCGCGGAGTTCGGGAATTGGTGCGGTCGGATCGGGCTGTCGCGCCGGCAGCCGCGGCGCCTGACCGCTATGAGTGGAGCCGTCGATGAACTCGCTTTGGACGCAGGCCCTGCCGATCCTGCAAGCGATGTGGCGACAGCGCTGGCTGGGGGTCGGTATCGCGTGGCTGGTGTGCACGGTTGGCTGGATCGCGATCGCGTTCATTCCGACCGAATACGAATCCTCGGCCCGCGTCTACCTGAACGCCGATCCGGTACTGACCCCGCTGCTGCAAGGGCTGGCCGCGAACACCGATCCGGCGCGTCATCTCGATTTCATGGAGCGCACGCTGCTCAGCCGGCCCAATCTCGAACAGCTGGTGCGGCTGACCAACCTCGACGCCGGGGTCACCACACCGGCGCAGAAGGAGGCGCTGTTCGCGCAACTGGCCGGCAACATCGAGATCCGGCCGATCACCGAAAATCTGATGACGATTTCCTACCGCAGCCGCGATCCGCAGATCGCCAGGAATGTCGTCCAGTCGCTGCTGACGATTTTCGCCGACAAGACCTCGGGCAGCAGCCGCAGCGAGATGGACAGCGCCCAGCGCTTTCTCGACGAGGAGATCGCCTCCTATCGCGATCAGCTGCGCGCGGCGGAGCGGCGGCGGGGCAATCTGGCCCGACAATACCCGGACATCGTCTCGGACAGCCTGCCGGGCTCCGGCTCGGCCTCGGTCGGTCAGAGCAACGGGCTCGATCAGGCTCGCGCCGCGGTGGCCCAGGCCAGAGATGCACTTGCCGATGCGGTGACCAGGCGCGACTCGCTGAAAGCGGCGCTCGCCTCGGTGCCACCGATTCTCGATGTCGATCGCCCGCCGCAGGTCGTGATCGCCGGTGCTGCGGTGAACTCCGACCAGGCGCGCCTCGAAGAACTACGCCGCAATCTCGACACGCTTCGGCTCAAATATACCGATCAGTATCCCGATGTGATCGCGACAAGGCAGGAGATCGCCCAGCTGGAAAGCGAAATGAAACGGACCGGGCCAAGCGGGGCCGTCAGCGACAAGACCCAGATCCCCAACACCGTCTATGACCGGCTCAAGGTCGAGCTGGTCGATGCGGACGGTACGGTTGCTACGGCGCGGCGGCATCTGCGCGAGGCCGAGGCCTATCAGGCGCAGATCGAGAAGATCGTGCAATCCGCTCCCGGCATCCTCGAACGGGTGCGGGACATGGATCGCGATTACGATGTGCTGAAGAACAACTACCAGCAGCTCGTGGCGCGGCGCGAGGCGGCGAGTATCGCTGACGCCGCCGACACCAAGACCGAAAAGATCCAGTTCCGCATCGTCGACCCGCCGCGCGTGCCGCTGGTTCCGGTGGCGCCGCACCGGCCGTTCCTGGTGTCGGTGGTGCTGCTGCTCGGGGTCGGCGCCGGCTTTGCCGCACCGTTGGCGATGACCCAGCTCGACCGCTCGTTCGCGACGGTGGGCCAGTTGCGCAATCTCGGCATTCCCATTCTCGGCAGCGTCAGCCGGTTGACGCTCGGCGCCGCGCGACGACAAGCGGCGATGCAGCTGGCCGGGGTCTGCGCCAGCGCCGCGGTGCTGATCGCGGTTTACGGAACCTTGCTGGCGCTCAGTTACGGCCTCCACTCGGTGAGCGTTTCCTGACATGAGCGTTTCCTGACATGAGCGCTTCCTGACATGGCTGAATCGATTGGGCTGATCGAACGGGCGGCGGCGCTGCTGCGGCAGCGCGATGCGGTTGCCCCAAGCCCGGTGCCGACCGATCCGCCGGCGGCGGAGACGGCCGCAGCCCCGGCGGCCGAGCGAAGAGCGGCGATGCCATCGGCCGATCGGCCGGCGCCCGCGGTGGGCGGGGTGTCGACGACCCGCCCGGAGCTGATCCTCGATCGCGGCCGGCTGGCCGGCTACGGGGTCGCCGTTCCATCGTCGGAGCGGTCGCGAACCGTCGAGGAATTCCGGCTGGTCAAGCGCAATCTGATGGCCGAATGGGCCACGGGCAAGGACGGCGAGGACCGCCGTGAAAGCCGGCTGATCATGGTGACGAGCGCCCGCCCGGGCGAGGGCAAGACCTTTGTCTCGCTCAATCTCGCGCTGGCGTTCGCCTCGGAACGGGATGTCAAGGCCCTGCTGGTCGATGTCGATACCCACCACTCGACACTATGCTCGATCCTCGGGATCCCGGGCGAGGCGGGGATCGTCGATCTGGTCGCCGGTGATCTCGACCTGTCCGACGTCCTGGTGCGCACGGACAACCCGAACCTGCTGCTGCTGCCGTCCGGACGCGGTGGGCCGCATGTGCCGGAGCTGCTTTCGAGCAACCGGATGAGCGCGCTGATGACCGAGCTGACCCGGCGCTTTCCGGATCGTTTCATCATTCTCGACACCCCGCCCTGCATGGCGAGCAGCGATGCGGCGACGCTGGCTCCGCTGGTCGGCCAGATCGTGTTTGTTGTCGAAGCGTATCGGACCCAGCAGGACGAGATCGAAGCCGGTCTCGGCATGCTCAGCGCGTGCCCGCGCATCAGCCTGCTGCTGAACAAGGGCGAGCTGTCGAGCACCTATTTCGGCTCCTACGGCTACGGCTATCACTACCCCGGTGGCGAGGGCGATGAGCTGCGCTCGGATGCACCGGCGCGGACCTGAACGGCCGGCAAGCGGCCTGTCTCGCCCCCGGCGCGATGGCCTGTCTCGCCCCCGGCGCGATGGCCTGTCCCGCCCCCGGCGCGATGGCTTGTCTCGGCCTCGGCGCGATGGCCTGTCCTGGCCCCGGCGCGATGGCCTGACCCTGCTGCTCGTCGTCGCCGCAGGCCTGACCCGCGCGGCCCCGGCGATCGCCCAGCCCACCAATGCCGGCGGCACCCTGGGACTGGCGCCGAACGTGAACGCGCCGAGCGGTCTGGAGCAGCCGGTTACGCCCGCGAGCGGCACCCCGCCCGAGATCCTGCCGCCGACACCGACCGGCCCGTTCGGCCTGCCCAACCCGCTGACGCCACCCAACGCCCTGCCCAGCGGCATCACGGCGGCGCCGCCCGCGCAGGCTCCGTATTCGCTGACGCTGCCGTCGCCCGGTGCGGGTATCACGACGCTGCAGCAATACAACCCCAACGCGCCGGCGATTTTGATCCAACCGACCGCGACGGTCGGCGAAATCCTGACCGACAACGTCTTTTATACGCACTCCGATCGCACCGCGGCAGCCGAGACGACGCTGACCCCGGGTGTCTCGATTTCCGCCGATACGCCGCGGCTGCAGGGCGTGGCGACCGCGCAGGTCCAGGGCAGCCTGTACACGCCGACCAGCAGCCTCGACCAGATCTTCGCCGATGTCTATGCGAACGGCACCCTGACCGTGGTGCCCGATCATTTTTTTGTCGATGCCGCGAGCAGTATCTCGCAAGCCTCGAACCTGCCCGGGCTCGGCTTTGTCAATGCGAGCCAGCTGCCGCGTACCCAGCAGACCCAGGTATACACCAACACGATCTCGCCCTATCTGCGCGAATCCTACGATGGCGAGGTCGATACCGAATTACGCTACCGCTTCGGCGCGACCAATTTCGGCGGCAATACCGCGACGACAGCGTCGATCCTGCCGACCGAGAACAACAATCTGGCCAGCGGGATCCTGAACGAGGGCACACTGACCGTCGCCACCGGCCGCAATTTCCAGCGGGCCATGTCGCGGCTGACCGTCGATGTCTCCGGCTTCAACTCAAATTCGACCAGCCAAAATTCACAATTCAGTTCGTATGACGATCTGCAATACCAGATCACCCCCGACATCGCGGCGCTGGGCCGGATCGGCTATCAGAACATCCGCTATCCGTTCGCTCCGGCTGCGACCTTCGCCGGTCCGACCTGGCTGGTCGGCGGGCGTCTCGGGCTCGGCGGCAATTACGGCTATGTTAGCCTGGAATACGGTGTGCAGCAAGGTGTGTACGGCTTTACCGGCTCCGCATTGTACCAGGTGACGCCGACGATCACGGTGCAGGCGAGCTTGGTGCAGGGCATCAATTCGCCGGCCGAATTCCTGCAAACCTCGCTGGCGAACTCGACTTTGAGCCCGAATGGCGCGATCGTCGACCAGTCGTTGGGCCTGCCGACGAATTTCTATCTGCCGGGTTCGGGATTGACCAACACCGTCTATCGCGAGCACCTGTTCAATGCGCAAATCACCGATTCGATCGGCCCGAACAGCTATGGGATCTATGGCTATTACACCAATCAGACTCCACTGACGCCGCCGGTCACTGCCCCGACCAAGAGTGCCGGCGCCAATCTGTCGTGGACGCGGGATATCCGGCCGAACCTCAACGGTACTGCGTCGGTCGGCTACGCCAACACGTCGAATGCGGTGAGCCCGGTTACGCTGACCGCGGTCAGCAGCATCAACACGCTATCTGCCAGTCTCGGCGTCAACTACCTGTTCGCCCGGGCCTTGACCGGTTCGCTACTCTATAGCTTCACCTATGAACCCAATGGCGCCACCGTCCTGTCCGGGCGCAATGGCGATGTAGTGGTGAACTCGCTGCAGCTGCAGCTGACCAAGGCGTTCTGAGCCGATGTACGCCGAATTCTACGGGCTCGCCACCCGTCCGTTTCAGCTGACGCCCGACGCCCGTTTCTTTTTCGAGAGCACGGTGCACCGGCAGGCGATGGCCTATCTGGTCTATGGGCTGCATCACGCCGAAGGCTTCATCATCGTCACCGGCGAGGTCGGCGCGGGCAAGACAATCCTCGTCGACAATCTGTTGTCGACGATCAATCAAGACGGCTTTGTCACCGCCAAGATCGTGACCAGCCAACTCGGCGGCGACGACCTGTTGCATCTGGTCGCCGCCGGCTTCGGCGTCGCCAGGGAAGGGTTGGCCAAGGGTCCGCTGCTGCAGCGCATCAGCGAGTTTGTGTTGGCCCAGCACCGCAGCGGCAAGCGGGTGCTGCTGATCGTCGACGAGGCGCAGAACCTGTCCTTCGAAGCGCTCGAAGAGCTGCGCATGCTGTCCAACATCGTTGTCGACAAGACGATGGCGTTGCAGAGCTTTCTGCTCGGCCAGCCGCAGTTCCGCGCGATCCTGGGCAGCCCCGGGCTCGAGCAATTGCGCCAACGCGTGACGGCGGCCTACCATCTCGGACCGCTCAGTGAAGCCGAGACCCGCTCCTATATCGAGCACCGCCTGCGCCGCGCCGAGTGGAAGGACGACCCGCATTTTACCGAATCATCGTTCCCGCTGATCTACCGCCACACCGAAGGCGTGCCGCGGCGCATCAACACCTTGTGCTCGCGCCTGCTGCTGTACGGATTTCTCGAACAGCTCCACACGCTTTCCGCCGAGGCGGTCGAGAAGGTCGCGAACGACCTGCGCGAGGAGATATCGGTGGTCACCAGCCCGGCGGCCGCCGACAACGGAAGCCGCGGGGAGGTGGGGCGCGGTGAAATCATGCACGGCTTGACCGAGCGGGTGGCACTGTTGGAAAGAAATGTCTGCAAGCACGACCGATTACTGCGGCGCGCGATCGAGATTGCCGCACAATATTTTCAGGGAGAGCGGCAGTGACCGATCCGGCTGCAGTGATGTTCGCCCCGGCACCGATGCCAGCCCCGCCACCGGGCCGCGACGGTCGAACGGTAGCGCCGATCGGTGGTGGCGCGGGTTCGCCATCGCGCGTCACCGGGGCCATGACCATCGATGTCGAAGACTATTTCCAGGTCGAGGCGTTCGCCGCGACGATCGACCGGCGCGACTGGGATCGGCTGCCGTCGCGGGTCGAGCGCAACGTCTGTCGCCTGCTGGATCTGCTCGCCGAGGCGGAGGTCGAGGCGACATTCTTCACGCTCGGCGGGATCGTCCGCCGCCACCCGCAGCTGGCGCGGCGCATCGTCGCCGGCGGCCATGAGCTGGCCAGTCACGGGACCGATCACGGCCGGGTCGACCGCCAGTCCCGCGCCGCCTTCCGCGCCGATATCCGCGACAGCAAGCACATCCTCGAAGATGCTGGCGGGGTCGCGGTGCACGGCTACCGGGCTCCGACCTTCTCGATCGGCCGCGCCACGCTGTGGGCGCATGCGATCCTGGCCGAGGAGGGCTATCGCTACAGTTCGAGCGTCTATCCGATCCGGCACGATCTTTATGGCAGCCCCGGCGCGCCACGCGCGGCGTTCGCCCCGTGTTCCGGCATCATCGAAGTCCCGCTGACCGCGGTGCCGCTCTGTGGGCTCGACGTGCCGGCCTCGGGCGGCGGCTATTTCCGCCTGTTTCCATACCCGCTGACACGATGGCTGCTGCGTCGTGCCAGCCGCATCGGCGCGCCGCCGGCGATCTTCTATCTGCATCCGTGGGAGATCGATCCCGAGCAGCCGCGCCAGCGCCAAGCGCCGTTGCGCTCGCGGTTTCGCCACTACCTCAATCTCCACCGCACGGAGCCACGCCTGCGGCGATTGCTGCGGAATTTCGCGTGGACGCGCATGGACCGGCTGTTCCTGGCCGAGGGGTCGGGCCCGTATCCGCTGATCACGGCATGGACGGATCATCGCGCGCGGCCGCGGTAAGGCCGTTCGAGAGCGGTGATGCCGGGCGCTGGGACGAGTTCATCCGCGGCTGCGCCGATGCAACCTTCTTTCATCTCTCGGCATGGCGACGGGTCATCGAGCGCGCCTTCGGCCACCGCACGCATTATCTGCTGGCCGAGCGCGGCGGGGTCGTGACCGGCGTCCTGCCATTGACGCATGTCAAATCGCCGCTGTTCGGCTCCTCGCTGATCTCGAATGCGTTCGCGGTGCATGGCGGCCCGGTCGCTGCTGACGAGGATAGCCGGCGGGCCCTGGAGCAGGCGGCGGCGCGGCTGATGGACCGGCTCGGCGTCGGCGTGCTCGAACTGCGCGGCTTCTCCCCCGGTCGTGCCGGTTGGCCCCAGAAATCAGGGCTCTACGCCAATTTTCGCAAGCCGATCGCGCCCGCCGTCGCCGCCAATCTGAAAGCGATCCCGCGCAAGCAGCGGGCGATGGTCCGCAAGGGCATCGACGGCGGATTGCGATCGGAAATCGATCATCATCCCGACCGGCTGCATCGCATTTATGCCGAAAGTGTCCGAAATCTCGGGACTCCGGTGTTTGCCAAATCGTATTTTGAGATCCTGCTGCAGGAGTTTGCCGATCGCTGCGATATCGTGACGATCACCAGCGATGGCGCGGCGGTAGCCTCGGTGCTGAACTTCTATTTCCGCGACGAGGTCTTGCCGTTCTATGGCGGCGGGACGACCGTGGCGCGCCAGTTGGCGGCGAACGACTTCCTCTATTGGGAGGTCATGCGCCGGGCGTGCGAGCGGGGCTGCCGCGTCTTCGATTTCGGTCGCAGCAAGCTCGGCACCGGGGCCTATGCGTTCAAATGCCATTGGGGTTTTGCACCGACCCCGCTCGTCTACCAGTTCCGGCTGGGTGAGGGTCGCGACGTTCCCGATCTGAACCCGCTCAACCCGAAGCTGCGATTTTTTGTTTCCGCCTGGAAGAAGCTGCCACTGCCGCTCGCCAATCGGCTCGGCCCGTTGATCGTCAAGGGGATCGGCTGACAATGGCGCTCAACCCGGAGGCGAAATTGCCGCAGCCCCGCGCCGAGCCGCCGGCAACGCCGCTGGCGCCCACGGTCCGCCTGGCGGCGGGCTCCGCTGCGGCGGCGTCTCGGTGGTGGCTGGCGGCAGGTCTGATCGGGGCGGCCGGCCTGTTGTTCGGCGTGCTGTTCCATCACGACATGGCCGGCGCGGTCCGCGTGTGGATCGAATCCACGGCCTACAATCACTGCTTCCTGATATTGCCGCTGGTCGGCTTTCTGTTGTGGGACCGGCGAACAGTCATCACCGCCAACACGCCGGCGCCAAATTTTTGGCCGCTGCTGCTGCTGCCATTGCTGTCGGCGGTGTGGCTCGTCGCCGCGGTTCTCGATATCAACGAAGGACGACAGCTGGCGGTCGTCGCCATGTTCGAGATCGTGCTACTGGTGACGCTCGGGCCGGCCCTGTTCCGCAAGCTGCTCGCCCCGTTGCTGTTCCTGTTCTTTCTGGTGCCGACCGGCGCATTCCTGGTCCCCTCGCTGCAAACGATTACCGCCAGGATTGTCGTCGCCGGGCTGCACGCGCTGCACATCCCGGTGTTTTCCGACGGCTACATGATCGAGATCCCCGAAGGGAGTTTCGAGATCGCCGAAGCCTGCGCCGGGCTGCGGTTTCTGATCGCCTCGACCGTCTTCGGCTGCTTTTTCGCGGTGGTGATGTATCGCAGCTGGCTGCGCCGCGCCCTGTTCATCATCCTGTCGCTGAGCGTGCCGATCGGGGCCAACGGCATGCGCGCTCTGGGCATCATCTATCTGGCGCATCTCGAAGGCAGCGCCACCGCGGTCGAGGCCGATCACATCATCTATGGCTGGTTGTTTTTTTCGCTGGTGATCCTGCTGCTGATCGCGATCGGCATGTCGTTTGTCGACAAGGGTGCGCAGCCGCTGCCGCCGTCGCTGCCCGATCCCGATGCGTCGTGCCCGCCGCCGCCTTGGCGATTTGTTACGGCAGCCGCGGTGGCGGTGCTGCTCGCGGCCGCCGGACCCGCCTACGCGGCGCGGCTCGACAGCTGGTTCTCGGCGGCGTCATTGCCCGCGACGGTCGGCCCGCCGGCGGTTGCCCCGGCATGGCGTGCCGTCGCCGCCGCCGGGATCGGATGGCGGCCGGTCGTGTATGGTGCCGACCGCCAATTCCAGCAGAGCTACACCACCCCGGATTCGGGTGTCGTCATCCGCTATATCGCACTTTATCGCTTGCGTGCGGTCGGCAATGCGCTGACCAACACCGATAATCGGGTCGCCGACGACCATGCCTGGCGGATCGCACTGCAGATGCCCGGCGAGGCCCGGGTGCAGGGCGCACCGGTGCCGGTGACGAGCACCCAGATTGTCAGCGGTCCGCGCCGCCGGCTGGTCTGGTCGTTCTATGTCGTCGACGGAAGGATTTCGAGCGGATTGCTGCGCACGAAATTGCTCCAGGCACGCGCGGTGCTGCTGCGCCGTTCGCCGCTGGCGGCGTTCGTCGTGATATCGGCGAGCATGGACGATCCGAGCGATCCTGCGCGGCAGCAGCTCGAGCGCTTTTTGCAGGCAAGCGAGCCCATTCCCCAATATCTCGACGAACTCGCCCACCCGGCCCGTGGTTCCGTCGGCGCAATCCGGGCTAAGCCGGCCGTGGCGGGGTGAGAAGGCGGGTGAAAAAATGGCCGCTCCTCGCCGGGTCTCCTGCACGCCGCTGGATGATGCCGAATTGCGCGGCGGCGCTCGAGCGATTGGCGAGCCGCACCGTGCCGGTCGCGCCAATCTAATGCCGGGCCGGTCCAGGCTCGGGTCCAGGCTCGCTGTGCCGTGTCGTGCCGGCCGCAGCGCCCGCACCTCGCCCGCCAGCCCCTCGCCCGTCCGCACCTCGACCGTCCGCACCTCGCCACGGCGCGCAGCGCTCGGCGAGGGCCTTGATTTCGAACGGTGTCGCCGCCTGGCCGCCGAGCTCACCGGTGAAGAAATCGAGATACTGCTCGATGCGCTGCAAAAACTCGCGCAGATCGGCCTCGCTGCGAACATAGGGAGTATTGCCGGGTGCCAGCGAAGGGCTGTGATAGGTGAGGCTGAACACCCGGTGGCCCTTGCGCAACAGCGCCAGCGTCAGGCGTCGCTGCTCGGCGAAGGAGATGCCTTCGGGCGTCAGAGCGATCCGCTCGATCAGCCCGAGATGCGCAAGAATGCCGGGCACGTGCAGCGCTTTCAGCCGCTCGTTCATGGTCAGCACGTGAGCGGTCGGCCCGATCGGTGCCAAAAGACCAGTGTAACCGATCGACAGCGGGATTTCGAGCAGCGCCGGATCGCCGCCAAACCAGTAGGGTCGTGCCTTGCAATGCGAAAAGTCGGGCCCGAACTCGCCGCGCAAATCGGTGCCGGGGACCACGCTGACATCGATCTCATAGCCGAGTTCGGCCAGGATCTGCGCGGTCGCGCGGCCGACACCGTAGCGCCCGGCTTTGTAGATGCGTGGCCGCACCCCAATATTGTCGCTGATGATCCGGGTCAGCTGGACGAGCTTCTCGCGCTCGAGCTCGAACGGCAGGTTGCCTGGATAGGAGTTTTCGTCGGTGATCTGCTCGACAAACGGGGGATTGTCCCAGGGCTGCAGGTGCGCGCCGATTTCGCAGGTGCCGGAACGGTGCAACTCACGGATGAATTCATATCCTGCGGGCGTGCTGCTGACCGGGTAATCGAGCACAAAGGTCGGTCGCACCCCGTAGCGTTCGAAGATCGGCAATGTCTGCAGCTGCCGCTTGACTGAAGTCACCCCAACGGCGCGTCGCGGTTGCTGCCGAGCCCAATTGAATTCGGCCTCGGTGTCGACGACGACGACGAGCCGGGGCGGATCGTCGGCAGGCCAGTCGATGATTTTCCAGGTGCTAGGGTCGAGCATGCCTTGGCGACCGCGGTTGCAGGCACTCGCCCCCGGTATTGGCCATCGCGGCAACTCGGCCGTGAGCGACGAGGGGCGAGCGCGAATATTCGTGGGATTGACGAAATCTGGTCCCGCTTGAGACGGACGGCATTGTAACGTAGCGTAACACAAAGAGGGCAAGGATGCGAGCGACGAGGAAGCGGTGCGCCCGGCGAGCCTCTCAGAGCATGTGCCGAAGAAGTTCAGACTCTGTAAATCGGATGAGCCCGGGGGATTGTCGGCGTCGCCGGTACGGCTGATAATGGCGCCTCGGGAGCGGGGTCCGGCGGTCCCGGTCGCGGCGCCGGCCGGAGAGGATGGCCGCGGCCGTCATCTGCTGCATGTCTTTCCGAGCTTCGGCATCGGCGGGTTGCCGTTGCGGATGGCCCGCATCTTCAACCATTTCGGCGTCAGGCTGCGTCACACGATCGTCGCCCTCGACGATGATTTCGCCGCCGCACGCAACCTCGCCGTAGAGCTCGATCTGAGGCTGCTCCGGCTGGATCGGCGGCGGCGCGGGATGACCGGTGCGGTGCTGCAAGGGATCCGGGAGTTGCGGCGGCTGCGGCCCGACCTGCTCGTCACCTACAATTGGGGGGCGATCGAATGGGCGATGGCCAACCGGCTGTTCCCGCTGGCTCGTCAGCTGCATTTCGAAGCCGGTTTCGGCAAGGAGGAGGCCGACACCCAGCTGCGCCGCCGGGTCCTGTTCCGCCGCTGGGCGCTGGCCCGCGCCGGCGTCGTCGTCGTACCGTCGCGCCGGCTCGAGACGATCGCGCGCCGGGTGTGGCGGCTGCCGGCCGGCAAGGTCGCGTTTGTCCCCAATGGCGTCGACATCGCCCGGTTTGCCGATCTGCCGCGCGATCCCGCTGCGGGCTTGACCCGGCGGCCGGGCGAGTTGGTGGTCGGCACCGTGGCGCCGCTGCGTCCGGAAAAGAATATCGGGCGGCTGCTGCGCGCCTTCGCGTTGCTCGGTGCCGGACCCGGTGCCAAGGCCTCATCGACCGGCGCGCCGGCGGTGCGTCTGGTGATTGCCGGTGACGGGGCCGAACGGCCGGCGCTCGAACGTCTCGCCGGCGAACTGGGGCTGGCCGAGCGGGTGGTCTTTGCCGGTCAGGTGAGCCCGGAAACGGTGCTCGGCACATTCGACGTCTTCGCGCTGTCGTCCGACACCGAGCAGATGCCGAATGCGTTGCTCGAGGCAATGGCCGCGGGCCGCGCCATCGCCGCCGTCGATGTCGGCGATGTCAGAGACATGGTGTGCGAGGCCAATCGCACCTTCGTCGTGGCGCGCGACGACACTCGGCTATTGGCGGACGCGATCGCCCGCCTGCTGCACGATCCGCAAAAGCGGGCGGAACTCGGACGCGACAATCGCCGCCGCGCTGCCGAAGAGTTTTCACAGCAGCAGATGTTTTCCACCTATTCGTTCATCTTCGACGTCGATCATGTCGTATGAGCATGTTCGCAGCAGCCTTGCGGAAAGCCGGGTTCGGCGTGCCGACCGGCATCGCCCGATCGCCTTGTCTCGGAGTAGGCTGGTGCGTCCGATTGATCGGCGATAGCGGTCGGGGATTGCCGCCGGCCGAGCCGATGAACGGCGCCGGCTTCACAAAATGGCCATCCGCCGCCCGGCATAATCAGGCAACCGGCGTAGCAAGAGTGAGGGGCGCGTTGTTGTTGCCGACCCAGCAATCTGAGCAACGCCATCGTGCCCGGTGGCGGACCCGGGCCGGACTGGCGACGCGAGCGGTTGCCGGGAGGGTCGCGGGGCGCGCGGGCCACGCACGAACAGCGGCGGGTGCCCGCTGATGGGCGGTTTCTTTCTCGTCTACATCGGACCCGATCAGGACCGCTCGACCGAGATCTTGAAGTTGCGCGCAGCGTTTACCGAACTCGGCTTTGCTGCTCCCGAAATCGTCGAGGGCGGCAACTACATTTTCGCTGCCTATCCGAGCGTCGAAATCCGATCGATCGTCGCCCAGCGTTATCCGAACGGCGATTTCGTCTTCGTCTGCGGGACTTGCGTGAGCGAGCGCGGGGTCGGGGCCGCCGCGGCGGCGCTGCTCTACGAGCAGGCGACGATTGCTTCGCCCACCAGCGATGCACTGATTTCGCCCGCCTGCGATGCATTGATGGGGCATTATGCGGCAATTCTCAGGACCGGCGATACGATACGGGTGACGCTCGACAGATTCGGCGGCTATCAGGTCTTCTACAATCTGGCCGCGGGGATCGTCTGCTCGTCGTTCTACGCGCTGTGCTCCGCGCTCGACCTGTTAACCCTGTCGCGCCAGAGCGCCTACGAATATGTGTTCAACGGCGTCGTGTCGGGCAACGAGACGCTGTTCGGCGAGGTGGCGATGGCCCCGATCGGGGCCACGATCTCGATCGCGGCAGGCGGGTTGAAGGTCGCCCGGCCGCGCCTGCCGGTCACCCGCGTGTTCAGCTCGCAAAGCCGCGAAGCCTCGCTCGAACAGAGCATCACCCTGCTCGACCGCTATTTCAGCGCAGTCACCAAGAGCTTTGGCGACCGGGTCCGCTGCGCCCTCTCGGGCGGCTATGATTCGCGGCTGATCCTCGCCTGCCTGCGCCGCCACGGGACGCGCCCGCGCGTTTATGTCTACGGCAGCGCCCCCGAGAAGGATGTGCGCCTGGCGGTCGAGATCGCCGCGCGCGAGGATTTTTCGCTCGATGTGATCGACAAGAGCGATCGCCCGATCATTGCGCCCTACGAATTCGCCGAGCGTGCCTATCGCAACTTTCTCGCCGCCGATGGCTATGAATATGGCGGCATCTTCCAGAATGGGGCTGAAACCGCCGAGCAGGCGCGCCGGGTCAGCGGCAATGCGATCGCGGTCAACGGCGGCGGTGGCGAGATCTTCCGCAATTTCTTCTACCTGCTCGATCGCAATTACACGATTCGTGAACTGTTGTGGAGCTTTTATAGCCAGTTCGATCCGGCCATTTGCACGGCCGCCTTTGACAGCGCAAGCTATTATGCCGGGCTCGAGAGAAAGGTGATGGACGTGCTGGGGAGCGACGAGCACACGCTGCCGAGACCGACCGTCGAGTGGCTCTATCACAGCTTTCGCTGCCGCGCCTGGGACGGCAAATCGGACAGCATTGCGGCGCGCTACGGTGCGACCGCGATGCCCTATCTCGAACGGGCGATCACCGAACATGCCAGCGCGCTGCCGCTTGCATGGAAGAACCACGGTGCCTACGAAGCCGAACTGATCCGTCGCATCGACCGCCGGCTGGCCGGCTATCGCTCGGTCTACGGTCATGATTTCGGCCGCGCGCCGCCCTTGTCGCGGCGGGTTGCCGATTACACGACCTATCTGCGCCCGCCCTGGCTGCGCCGTTACACCTATCGGCTCAAATATGTTCGGCGGCCGGGCCGCGACTGGCCGGGCTATCTGGCACGGGCCTATCGGGAGGCGGTACTGCCGGGCGGAACCACGATGCTCGACCGGCTGTTCCGGCTCGACCGGGTGGGCGATGCGGCGCAATACGCCCGCATCTTGTCACTGGAATACGCGCTGCGCCGGTTCGGCTCGCGTGTTAGAGTTGATTTCTGAACGCGGCGGCGGGAAGCGATGTGCGGAATAGCCGGCATTTTCGACTGCCGCGGACGGGGCGAGACCGACCGGCGGCTGTTGCGCCGCATGACCGATGTTCTCGGCCATCGCGGGCCGGACGGTGACGGTTTCTATTACGCTCCCGGGGTCGGGCTCGGGCACCGCCGCCTCGCCATCATCGATCTTGCCGGCGGCGACCAGCCGCTGTTCAACGAAGACCGCAGCGTCAGCGTCGTCTTCAACGGCGAAATCTACAATTTCCAGGAGCTGATGACCGAGCTCGTTGCCCTCGGCCATGTCTTCCGCACCCGCTGCGATACCGAGGTGATCGTCCACGCCTGGGAGGAATGGGGGGAGCGCTGCCTCGACCGGTTCGACGGGATGTTTGCCTTCGCACTGTGCGACGAGCGGAGCGAGACGTTGTTCCTGGCGCGCGATCGGTTTGGCGAAAAGCCGCTCTACTATTCCCTGTTGAACGATGGCCGGCTGCTGTTCGGCTCCGAGCTGAAATCGCTGCTGGCGAGCCCCGAACTCGACCGCCGCCTCGACCCGCAAGCGATCGAAGAGTTCTTCGCCTTCGGCTATATCCCTGATCCGCGCTCGATCTATCAGGGCGTGCGCAAGCTGCCACCGGCGAATTTTCTCGTTCTGCGGCGTGGCGAGGCGATCGGCGAGCCGCGCCCCTATTGGGATCTGCGGTTCATCGACGGGGTCGGCATCGGCCAGCGGGAAGCCGAGGAGGAGTTGATCGGGCGGCTGCGGGAATCGGTGCGCCTGCGCATGATCGCCGATGTGCCGCTCGGTGCCTTTCTCTCCGGCGGGGTCGATTCGAGCGCCGTCGTGGCGATGATGGCCGGGCTGCGCCGGGAGCCGGTCAGCACTTTCTCGATCGCGTTCGGGACCAGCGGTTTCGACGAATCCGCCTATGCCGCCGCGGTCGCCCGGCGCTATCGCACCGATCATCATGTCCGGCATGTCGATCCCAACGCGTTCGACCTGCTCGACCGCCTGGCGACGATCTACGACGAACCGTTTGGCGACAGCTCGGCGCTACCCACCTTGCGGGTCTGCGCGATGGCGCGCGAGAATGTGACCGTCGCGCTGTCGGGGGATGGCGGTGACGAGGTGTTTGCCGGCTATCGGCGCTATCGCTGGCATGTGAGCGAGGAGCGGGTACGCCGGGTGCTGCCGCGGGCGCTGCGCGGGCCGCTGTTCGGCCTGCTCGGCGCGATCTACCCGAAACTCGATTGGGCACCGCGCCCGTTGCGGGCCAAGGCCACCCTAATCGAGCTCGCGCGCGACCCGGCGGACGCTTATGTCGCTTCCGTCTCGGTCTGTACCGAGCCGCTGCGGCGACGGCTGTTCAGCCCGGCATTGGCGCGGGATCTCCAGGGCTACGACGCCGGGGAAGTGGTGCGCGGCCACATCGCCCGCAGCGGCAGCGAAGACCCGCTGTCGCAAGTGCAATATGCCGATTTCAAGACCTACCTGCCTGGCGACATCCTGACCAAGGTCGATCGCGCGAGCATGGCGCGCTCGCTCGAAGTGCGCGTCCCGCTGCTCTCTCATCCATTCGTCGAATGGGCGGCGAGGCTGCCGTCGCACTGCCGGCTGGTGCGCGGCGAAGGCAAGGCGATCTTCAAATCGGCGCTCGCCGCGCATCTCCCCGATGACATCCTCTACCGGCCGAAACAGGGGTTCGCGGTGCCGCTCGCCGCCTGGTTTCGCGGACCGCTGCGCGAACCCATGCGCCGGCGGCTCGACGGGCCGGCATTGCGGCAGTCGGGGCTGTTCGACATGGCGACAATCGGTCGGCTGCTCGACCAGCATCAGGCGGGAGTGCGCGATCACAGCGCGACACTGTGGACGCTGTCGATGTTCGAATCGTTCCTGCGTCAGGTCCATGGCGGCGACATTCGCCATGAAGCGCAGGACGAGCGCGTCGGCGCCGTCTCCTGACACCGGATGCCGCATTGGCGAGGCGGTGCACGGCATCACCTTGCGGCGAAACCCGGAACCGGCGCCACCGCATCCGCCGCTGCGGGTCCGCGGGTGATGACGGCACCGCCCGGCTGTGGTGAGTGATGGTTGAGCCTGCGGCTTGGGCGGACAGCCCGGCGGCCCGGCGCGCGGGCAGGTGAAGTTACCGTCGCCGGGAACGGCACCCGATGACCGCATCCGAGGAGGCGAAGCCGCGGACCGCAGGCGAGGCGGATGCGCCGGGCGACGACATCCGCGCTCAGGCCATCCGCGGTGCGGCCTGGATGATGGGCCTGCAATGGGCGGTCCGCGGGCTCGGCATCGCCAGCACCGCGATCCTGGCCCGGCTGCTGACGCCCTCCGATTTCGGCCTGATGGCGATGGCCACGCTGACCCTGGCGGTCATCGCCATGTTCGGCGTCACCGGTCAGGATCTGGCGCTGATCCGGCTCGGTCGGCCGAGCCGCGACTATTTCGATTCTGCCTGGACCATCGAGGTGATCGCCGGGGTCGTGCTGTTTAGCGCGGCGCTCGCGGTGTCGCCGCTCGCCCGCATCTATTTTCATTCGGCCGAGGTCGGGCCGATTGTTTGCGTGCTCGCACTTCGCCTGCTGCTCGAAGGGTTTACCAATATCGGCATCGTCTATTTTCGGATCGACTTCGATTTTTCTCGAGAGTTTAAATATTACACCTGCCGCAAGCTGTGCGCGGTCGTGCTCGGCGTGGCCTGCGTCCTGATCTGGCGCAATGTCTGGGGCCTGGTTATTGCCGGAGTGCTCGCAAAAGCCGTCGATGTGATCCTGAGCTATGCGATGCACCGGTTCCGGCCGCGGTTCGGGTTGAAGCGGGCGCGCGAGATCTGGTCGTACTCGTCATGGATGCTGGTCGTCGCGCATGGCCGTCATCTGGCCGCGCGGACCGATGAATATATCGTGGGCGCGCTCGGCAATGCCGCGGCGATGGGGGCCTACAATGTCGGCGCCGATATTTCGGTGACCCCGACCGTCGATCTGGTCCAGCCGGTCATGCGGGCGATGTTTCCGGTGTATTCGCGGCTGCTCGGCGATCCCGAGCGGCTGCGGACCGCGGCATTGCGGGTCATCGCCGCGACCGCCACGGTCTGTCTGGCGACCGGTCCCGGAGTGGCCGGAATCGCCCGCGAGCTGACCTTGCTGCTGCTCGGTTCGCAATGGTCGCAGGCGAGTTCCCTGGTGTTCTGGTTCGGGATCGGCGCGATCCCGTTTGGCATCAGGTTCGCGATCTATGCGATCCTCGGCGTCACCGACAATCTGCGCCTGACCGCGGCCGCGGTCTGGATCCGGGTTGCGCTGCTGATCCCGGTGCTGGTCGTTGCCGGGCGCTGGGGTGGTGTCGCCGCGATCGCCGAAGCGCAGGCGCTGCTCGGCCTCTTGACCCTCTGCGCCGACATCGCGGTGTTGCGGCTCGCGGTCAAAGTCGGCTTCGCCGATTTCGCCCGCTGCGTTATGCGCCCGCTTGCCGCCGCCGTGACAATGACGATCGTCCTCGCGATCTGCGAGCGGAGCGTTCACCTGCCGCTGGCGATGAGCCTCGTCGTCAAGATCGCAGCGGGTGCGGTAGCCTATCTCGGTTCGTTGACGGTCTTGTGGCTGCTCGCGCGCCGACCCGATGGCATCGAGCGGGTGGCCGTCGCGGTTATGGCGAACGCCATTGCCAGATACGTGCGGCGGCGGCGCTAGGCAGCGGCGATGCGACGCCCGATCAACCCCGATCCGGCTCGACCAGCCGGTCACCGATGGCGATTTCGCCGCCGGTCAGGACCTCGGCATAGATCCCCATATTGATGTGGCCGAACCTGCGCCCGAGCGCCCCGACGATGTCGAGGTCGCGCTCGGCAGTGAGCGGATTGACCTCGGTTGCAGCGCAGCGGGTGATCGGCGACACCACCCGCAGCCGCGCGGGACCGAGCGACAACTCGGCCCCGATCCAGTCCTGCTCGCACCAGGCGGCTGCGCCATCAAAGTAGATATTGGCGCGAAACCGGATCGGATCGACGGTTGCCGCCATGCTCGCTGCGAGGGCGGCGACGCTGGCCCGGTTGATCAGCGAGACGTATTTTCCGGTCGTCGCATTCGGTCTTCGCCGGGCATCAGCGAAAGCATGACCCGGCGCCGCGACGACGCGCAACGGCCCATCCACCGTGTCGCCGAGGAATTTCGTATAGAATTCGGCGACGAGCCGGCAACCCTCCGGCTCGGTCATCGCCGCACGCAGCAATTCCTGCCCATCCCGGAAAATCGAGAGCGCGCCGCTTTCCGGATCGAACCGGGTGTGCAGCAGTGCCAGCGTTTGGTCGCGCATCAGCATGATGAACCGGGTCTTCGCCAGCCATTGCGGGTGCGCGGGATCGAAGACCGTGGAGCCGAGCGCGATCGCAAAGCGCCGATCGTGCGGCAGGCATTCGCCGCGCGCCAGCACCACACGATCCAGAGTATCGGCGCTCAAGCCTTTGACCGGATAGCGGTAGATGGCACCGATCGTGGTAACCATGACGAGCCTCGCTATGCCGCAATCTCAACCTTGATCAAGAGGCCCGCGCCATCATGGCGCGGCGGCGCGAAGCTGCCCAGGCGCCCGGCCCCGCGGCCCGCCGACAGCCGCAATCGCCGGGGCTGCGACGGGTCGGCGAAGTTGTTGACATAGCACCAATCCGGAGGTGTCGGCTGGCTCTCCGCCTGTTGTCGCAGCAGGTGCTCGACAAGCGCGTGCCGGCCGGTGCCGCTCGCGCCCAACGCATAGATGTTGTAGCCCTTGCGGCGCATCCGCAGGGCCAGGCCGATCGCCTCGATGGCGCGCTCCTGGCCGAGCGGACCCGGCACCTCCGCCAGCTCGCTGCATAGCGTGAACGGCAGCTCGGCCGGGTCGCAGCGACGGTAGAGCAGCGTTGGCGGCAGTTTCTGGCCGAGCGCGAAGCTGGGCTCGCCGGACGGTGCGGCAACCTCGCCATCGGCTGCCCGAGCCGTGATCCGATCGGTCATCGCGTCGACTCTTTCTGCCGCTACCCTCTTCTGCCGCTACCCGCAATATTCGCCCGGTGCCGCCCGCCGCCTTGGGAAAAAAGATGGGCGGGAAAAAAGATGGGCGGGAAAAAAGATGGGCGGGCAAAAATGGGCGGCTGCCGGCTCAGCGCAGCGGCGAGAACGACGCCGGGACGACCAGCATGTTCTCCTGCCGGATCATCATGTTCGGCCCACCTCCCGAGGGCGGCGGCCAGATACCCTTGGCGCGGGCCTCCTCGCGGATGCGGAAGCGCTCGCCGGCATCCTTGTAGGCCCAGATATGGCACCATTTGTTGAGCCCGCCGACCTCGCTGTGCCAGGCGCCGACCAGCGGCGAAAGCTCCATGCGGCGGGCGATGTGACCGCTCCAGCGATCGATTACGCCGGCAATTCCGCCGGGCTTGAAGGTGTAGATGCGAATTTCGTAGAGCCCGCCCAGCTGGCGCGGCTCGAGCGTTGGCGAGAATGGCGCCGGCAGATAGATGTCGCTCTGCTGCTCGACGACAAATTCGCGCACATTCGGCGGCCAGCCCGGTGTCTTCGTGGCCTGCTCGCGCAGCCGGGTGCGGGCCGCCATGTCCTCGTAGGGCCACACATGGATGACCCGGTTCAACGGGCCGACTTCGGTGTGCCAGAACGCGGCGAGCGGGGATACCTTGGCCCGCGCCGGCAGCGCCTGGCCGAAGCGCTCTTCGAAATTGCCAACCGTGCCCGGCTGCAAGGTGTAGGTGCGCATCTCGATGATCATCGGGTCTCCTCCGTTGCCAAGGTCGGCGTGCCGACGCTAGAGGGTGGCGCTGCGCTGTCAAGCGGGATCGGGCCTGCGGCCGGCGGCCCGATGAGCGGCGGCCCGATGACCGGCGGCCCGATGACCGGTGGCGAGGTCCCCGATCCGGCCGCGCCGCCCATCAGATATACGAGATAGACGATCGCAGCCTGCTCGCGCCGGAACGGATAGGTCTCGGCGGCGATGCTGTTGGCGACCCGCGAATTGTCGAACTGGTCGGGATAGGCGATCTTGTGGGCGCATTGCGGGCTCGACTGCCGGCACCACAGGCGCACCTGGTTGACGTAGCTCATGTCATTTTCGAGCGCATCGACGGAGCCGACGTCGAGCGGGCTCATGCACCAGTAATTGCGCGGGGCGAGTTCCAGTGTGACCCCGGGAATGACCGATCCGAGAAAGCACATTTCGCCAGCGGACGAAATAAAGAAACCGGTGTCGGCCACGGCGTAGCGCATCCCGTCATCGACATATCGGATGGTCGCGAGGTAGCCCGGCTGTCCCGGTGGCGGCGGGCGCCGAACGAAAGCGAGCGAATTGATTGGCGGCGATGGCGGGGGCGCACAGGCCGCCAATGCCGCTATCACCGCCAACAGCGCGAAGACCGTTATCCTGTGCATGCAGCCGACCCGAGCGATGATCGCATCACGCGCGCTTCTGTCGGCAAACTAGCTCAGAATACCTGCCCGCCGCCAGCGAAGTTGTGCCCGAAATTGGCCGGTCTC
Organism: Allostellaceae bacterium; assembly: GCA_035503615.1. Lineage (GTDB taxonomy): Bacteria > Pseudomonadota > Alphaproteobacteria > ATCC43930 > CGMCC-115725 > AP-15. Next base: position 52,293 of record DATJTI010000088.1, read on the forward strand.
GCGATGGTGGGCCGCGCCGCGCGATGGTGGAGGGCGTTTACCGCCGGCAGCCGATCGGCGATGATCATCGCAAGCTGAGCCGGACGGGGAGCGAGCGATGCCGATCATTGCCGAGACGCGCGGCTACCAGGAAGAGCTGACGGCGATCCGCCGCGATCTTCACGCCCATCCGGAGCTTGCGTTTGCCGAGCGGCGCACCGCCGATCTGGTCGCGACAAAGCTCGCCGAATTCGGCTGCGAGGTTCATCGCGGTCTCGCCGGCACCGGTGTCGTCGGCACGATCCGGCGCGGCAGCTCACCGGCCGCGATCGGGCTGCGCGCCGATATGGATGCGCTGCCGATCCAGGAACTGAACGAGTTCGCGCACCGCTCGACCGATAACGGAAAAATGCACGCCTGCGGCCATGACGGGCACACGACGATGCTGCTCGGTGCAGCCCGCTACCTCGCGGCGACCCGGAATTTCGACGGCACCGTGCATTTGATCTTTCAGCCGGCCGAGGAAGGTGGTGGCGGCGGCCGGGTCATGGTCGAACAGGGGCTGTTCGATGCGTTCCCATGCGACGCGGTCTTTGCCCTGCACAACAAGCCGGGGATCCCGGTCGGGCAGATCGCGGCGAAACCCGGGCCGCTGCTCGCCGCCTCGGATCGCTGGGATATCCGGATCGGAGGACACGGCACCCACGCCGCGGCCCCCCATCTCGGCCTCGACCCGTTCGTGGTCGGCGCCGAGATCGTGCTGGCGCTGCAGACGATTGCCAGCCGCAGCGTCGATCCGCTCGATTCTGCGGTGGTCAGCATCGGCTTCATGAAGGGCGGGTCGGCCTATAACGCGATCCCCGACACGCTGCATATCGGCGGCACCGCGCGTAGCTTTCGCCCGCAGGTGCAGGATCTGATCGAGCGCCGGATCGGCGAGATCGCCCGCGGTGCCGCACTCGCCCACGGCGCCACCGCCGCGACCGACTATCGCCGCTCCTATCCGCCGACGATCAACCATCCGGCCGAGACCGAATTTGCCGCTGCCGTCGCCGCCGAAATCTGCGGTCCCGACGCCGTCCTGCGCGACATCCCGCCGTCGATGGGTGGGGAGGATTTCTCGTTCATGCTGAATACCAGGCCCGGAGCGATGCTGTGGCTCGGCAACGGCCCCGGCGAGGGCGACTGCTTCCTGCACAATGCCCGCTACGACTTCAACGACGCGGCGCTGCCGGTCGGTGTCAGCTTTCTGGCGCGCCTGGCCGAGCGCTTCCTCGAAAAGGCGGCAGGCTGACCGTAACCAATCTGCGCTGTTGATGAGCCTGCGCGGTGCCCGGCGCCTATTCGCTACCGAGCCCCAGGAGGCGCCGTGCCAGGGTCAGATGCGGCCGGTCGATCATCTTGCCGTCGAGCGCGATCGTGCCCGCCTCGGGGTGCTCGGTGAACAGGGCGACGACCTTGCGCGCCCATTCGAGCCCCTCGTGGCTGATCGAGAAGGCATCGTTGATGGGCCCGATCTGCGCCGGGTGGATCGCCATCTTGCCGGTGAACCCGGAGCGGCGCGAGGCCGCGCATTCGGCGGCAAGACCGGCCGCGTCGCGGAAGTCGGTGTAGATCGTGTCGATCGGCGCCACCCCGGCCGCGGCCGCGGCCGCCAGGCACAGCGCGCGCGCCAGGCGGTAGAGGTCGTCATAGGTGCCGTCGGCGCGGCGGTTGTCGCCGCCGATCGCAGCCGCCAGATCCTCCGCACCCCAGGTGATGCCGTCGAGCCGCGGCGACACGCCGGCATAATTGCCGAGGGCGAACAGCGCCGCCGGTGTCTCGGTCGCAATCGCGATGATCCGGATCGCATGCTGCGGCAGGCCACCCGCGGCCTCGAACGCCGACAGGTAATGGTCGAGTGTGCGCAAATCGTCCGGCACGCATTTCGGTAAGAGGATGCCGTCGGGCCGGCCGGGCACGGTCGCGGCCAGATCGTCGAGCGCCGCATCGCTCGCCAACGGGTTGATCCGCACCCAGCGCCGGAAGCCGCCGGCTGTCCCGGTAGCATCGAGAAACGCCCGCGCCTGCCGGCGCGCTGCCGGGCGGTTCGCCGGCACGACCGAATCTTCGAGATCGAGGATCAGCGCGTCGGCGCCTGCCTCGGGCGCGCGGGCGAGCTTGCGCTCGCTATCGGCTGGAACAAAGAGGAATGAGCGCATTCACCCCTCCGTCCGGGCCGTCGGGCGGCACTTCATCAGCCCGGTGCGGCGGCAGATCGCGACGGTCTCGCCACGCTGGTTGAGCCCCTGATGCTCGAACTCGACGATGCCGGCATCGGGCCGCGACCGGCTCTTGCGCTTGGTGCGCACAATTGTGCGCGCGCGCAGCGTATCGCCGTGAAAGACCGGTTTTGGAAACCTCACTTCGGTCATGCCGAGATTGGCGATCGTGGTGCCGAGCGTCGTATCGCCGACGCTGATGCCGATGACCAGACCGAGCGTAAAGAGGCTGTTGACGAGGCGCTGGCCAAACTCGGTGGTCCGGGCGAACTCCTCGTCGAGATGCAGCGGCTGCGGGTTCATCGTCAGCGTGCTGAACAGCACGTTGTCGATCTCAGTGACGGTGCGCCGAACCGCATGCTCGAACACCTGGCCTTCCTCGAACTCCTCGAAATACAATCCCGCCATCGTCCCTCCTGATCGGTTTTCGGGCTGCCGCGGCCGCACCGAAGGCTGACCCGCCGGCAGCATTCCGTCAATGCGTGCTGGGCCGTCAGGGTGATGCCGGCGGATGCGCCGATCGCGTGCTGTCCCCGGTAATCATTCGGTCGCATTCGGCATGTTAAAATCTTCCGGTGCCACCAATTCCGCTCGACCGCCGGAGCCGAAAAACCTAGCATGACCCGGCGCGGGGAAAGGGAAGCGCACTGCCGGGGCAAGCAGGATCGGTAGCGGAATGGAGATCAATCGGCTCATCGCTGAGCACGGCTCCTGGTTTTATCTGATCGCATTCATCTGGACATTTCTCGAAGGCGAGACCATCGTGGTTTTTGCCGGGTTTGCTGCGGCACAAGGGGTGATCGACCCGCTGCTGGTGCTGGCTGCCTGCGGGCTCGGCAGCTTTGTCGGGGATCAGAGCTGGTTCTGGGTCGGCCGCCATTTCGGGCCGCGCCTGCTCGACCGGTTTCCGCGCTGGCGTTCCGGGGTCGATGCGGCGCTGCGCTGGCTCGAGCGCTACAATACCGGGTTCATCCTGTCGTTCCGCTTCATCTACGGGGTACGCAACTTCTCCTCCTTCGCGATGGGGATGAGTGCGGTTCCGAGCCGGCGCTTCCTCCTGCTGAACTTTCTTGCCGCGGCGCTGTGGGCGGCCGGCTTTGTTGCCGTCGGCTATTTTCTCGGCCATGCGCTGCGTGCGGTGCTGGGAAATTTGGCCCGCTCGGTGAGCCTCGTCATGCTCGGCGCGTTTGTCGTCATCGCCTGGGGGATCGGAATTGTGCACCGGGTGCAGCGCCGTCGTCGCCCGACCGTGCCGCCCGGTGTCAACGTGGCCGCCCCGCCCTCCTGAGGGACCGGCAAGCCCTCCCGACGAAGGGCAACGCAGGCGCGCCGGTTGCGGGTCACGGCAGCATCGCCACCGGAGCGCCGATCGACAACCCGAGGAGGCGGTCGGCGCGGCTGCCATTGGCCGCGATCTCGGCCAGTCCATTCGAATTTTCGTACCAGAACGCGGTTCCCGGCGGGGCGTCGGAAAAGGTGCGAGCGCGCGTCAGCCGGTGACCGCCGGCCGTAAGCTCAGCCGCCGCCGGCAACAGCGCGGCCCGCAGCCCGGTCAGCGCGTTGCCGTAGCCGTCGATATAGACGATCTCGGGCAGATCGTCCGGCCAATCGGCAAAGCGCGTGACCGCAGCCTCACGCAATGCATCGGCAGGCAGCCGGCCGAGAGCGAGCCATGCCGCCGCCGGGGCAAACAGGTCGCGGCCGTGAAAGCTCGCAGACAGCCGGGTGGGTCGCCAGACGATTTCCGACGCACGCACCGCGTCGGCCCGGCGCATGACGAGTTCGAAGAGACCGTTGTCGGGGCCGACATAAAGCCGGCGGTCTGCCTCGATGACGATCGCGGCGCGGGGGCTGCCGACACCGGGATCGACGACCGCGAGCAGCACGGTGCCGGGCGGAAACCACGAGCCATAGGCGGCCAGCAGGTAGGCGGCCGGTTTCGGGTTCGCGGCCGGGAGATCGGCGAACAGGTCGATCACCGGGACGGCCGGTGCCAGCTGGTGCAGCACCGCCTTGACTTGCCCGGTATAGGGTCCTGCTAGTCCGAAATCCGTCGCCAATACGATCATCGAGCGATTCCCCGAGCGAGAAGCCGCCTGTTGCGCCGGCGTCCAGTCTAGCAATTAAAACGCCCCCGCGACTTCGAGATAACCATGGCATCGCGGTTGTGGGCACGCCGGCGGCCGACGCAGAGCAATCGCCGGTTGGAGAATCGCTGTCGATTGCGCCATTTAAACGCGGGCTTTGCTGCGTTTCGCCGGATCATGATACGGGAGCGCGAACAGTTCCTCTTGAACATGCTCTTCGGCTGCGTATGCTGCGGCGATAACGGGGGAACCATCGGGGGAATGCGATGAGAAAGGCGCTTCTGGCCGCGGCGATCATTGCCGCCGCGTCGGTTCAGGGTGCGTCGGCTGCCGACCGGGCCTGCTATTCGGCGGCAGATTTGGAGGCGGAGCAGGCGATTCGGCTCCAGACCAATCTGATGGTCATCAGTTCGGCCTGCCGCGACGAGGTTTATGGCGAGTTCCGGGCCCGCAACAAGGATGCGATCATGCGCTATCAGCGAATCATGATCGCCCATTTCCGGCGAGCGGGGGCGCGCAACGCGCAAAGCGAGTTCGATTCTTGGGACACGAGCCTCGCCAACGAGATTTCGCTGGCTGAAGGCGCCGAGCCGACAGTGGTCGTTTGCCAGAAAGCCGCCAGTCTGTTGAGGATGGCCAGCACGCTCGATCCACAGGGATTGCACAACTATGCCGTCGCCCAAGCCGCGGCCGACCCTCATCCACGCTGCGCGATGCGGTGAGCCGCGGCCGGCGGCCGGTCAATCGGGCTCGGCATGCCGCAGCCGGAGCGCCCCGCCGAGCCCGGCGGCGGACAACAGCGCCATGAGCCAATAGGCGTGCCCGCCGCACTGCGTGCTCGCGCCAGCGTGATCGCGTCGCCGAGCGGCATCAGCGCCGATTGCGCGCCGAGCGCCACGAGATTGATGAGCAGCACCGGCCAGAACCCGCGCATCGGCCATAGCGAGAGGTCGGCGGCGAGCGCGATTGCGGCGAGCGTCACCATCATGCGCCGCCGCCCCACCCGATCGGCGAGGGTGCCCAGCGCCGGTGTCAGGATGACCTTGGCCCAGATTGCCGCAGCAAAGATCGCCGCGATCTGGCCGGCATCGAGGCCACGCGCCGCCAGCCAGACCGGCCAGAACGGCAGTTGCGCGCCGGTCACCATGAAGGCTGCTGCGTAAAACAGCGAAAGCCGGGCCGCCGGATGCGAAGCCGCGGACGGGCGGCTCTCGATCTCGCGGGCGGGCATGCCCATCTCGCCAGTGTGCTGATCGATATCAATCAACTCAGCGCGCTCTTGTCGGTGGTGATCATCGATGTGGTGCTCGCCGGCGACAATGCTGTCGTCGTCGGCATGGCCGCCTCCGGCCTGCGGGTCGAACAGCGCCGCCGGGTGATCGTGCTCGGCATCGGCATAGCGACGGTGCTGCGCATCCTGTTTGCCTATTTCGCGGCGTGCCTGCTCGAAATCATCGGGCTGACCTTGGCCGGCGGGGTGCTGCTGCTATGGGTGTCGTGGAAGATGTATCGCGAGCTGCGCGAGACCCGCGAGCGCCGCCGGCCACCGGCCTCCGCACCGACCTGCCCGCCGGCGATCGGGCACAAGAGCGCGCGCCAGGCGCTGACCCGCATCGTCCTGGCTGATGTCTCGATGTCGCTCGACAACGTGCTGGCGGTGGCGGGAACTGCGCGCTCGCATTTCTGGGTGCTGGCGTTCGGTCTTGTCCTTTCGGTGGCGCTGATGGGAATCGCGTCGAACTACATCGCGCGACTGCTTGAGCGCCATTTCTGGATCTCGTGGGTCGGGCTCGCCATCATCACCTTTGTCGCGCTGCGCATGATCTGGGAGGGCTCGACCGAGGTCATCCGGCAGACCGCGGTTCTTTACCTGACGCGACCAGCGGCTTGATCGCGACGGGTCGGACCCCACCCGGGCTCGGCCGGTCCGGCGGCATTCTATTCAAAGGATCATCTCCCAGGTCTCGCCGACCAGCTCCTGCCCAAAGCTGCAATGCGGCTCTTCTTTGATCCGGCGAAACCCCTCCCGCTGATAGAGGCGGCGGGCAGCGACCAACACGCTGTTGGTCCACAGCAGCACCTTCGCATATCCCGCCTGGCGGCTGAAGCGCAGGCATTCGCGAACCAGGCGAGTGCCGACTCCCAACCCGCGCGCACCGGGCTCGACCAGCAGCAGGCGCAATTTCGCTGTGGTCTCCGTCTCTGCGACGAGAAACACCGAGCCGATATTTTCGCCATCTTTTTCGGCGATCCAGCAGCATTCGCGGCGCGGGTCGAAGCTCTTGACGAATTGCGCCACGATCCCGGCGACAAGCGCCTCGAAACGCATGTCCCAGCCATATTCCTGCGCATAGAGCGCGCCGTGACGCTGGGTCACCCAACCCATATCACCGGGCCGCGGCGGCCGCAGCTGAAAGGAAGCCGGTTCGCCTGATCGCGCCACGAGCAGCCGCTCGATGGTCCGCGCGGCGGCGACGAGCCGCGCCTGCTCGCCGTCCGACAGATCGCGCAGCAAGGTGCCGATTTGGGCTTGCGAGCGTGCCTCGAGCGGGGCGAAGGCTTCTCGCCCCTGCGCCGTCAGCGATAGGAGAGCGACCCGCCGGTCGTTCGGCGAGGTGTCGCGACAAATAAGCCCCCGGCGCTCGAAACCACGCAGGATGCGGCTCAGATACCCGGCATCGAGCTCCAGGCTCTTGCCGAGCTGCGACGCGGTCAACTGATCCGCGCCGGCGAGCTCGTAGAGAACGCGAGCCTCGGTCAGCGAAAACGGGCTGCTCAGCAGCCCTTCCTGCAGCACCCCGATCCGCTGGGTGTAAAACCGGTTGAAGCCTCGCAGGGCGGCGACGCGCTGATCGAGAGCGGTTTCGACCATTGACGAGCCTCATGTCCGGTGCAGGCAGCCCTGATCGTCAATGGATCAGTTGACTCTGTCAACTATCTTGCAGTCAGCCGCGGCTGCAGGCGCCACCGCCGAGGACACAGAATTTCGCGCAATGCGGATGGTTGAGCGGTACCGCGCCACTGGCGTCGGCCAAGGTCGCACCGAGCTCGAACCGCTCGTCGTAAGGGAGCAGCGTGCAGGCCAGCACCGCCGGATGGTCCGATCCCTTGCGTTTGACAACCATCCGCGCGCTCGCGCACATGACGCTCTGCGGGGACTTGCCGAGGATGCCCCAGCACGCCTCGGTGATCTCGGGGACATCCGCGCTCGCATCCATCTCGGGAAAGACCGTCAGCCGCACCGGGTCGCCTGCGTCGATCGCGATCCCGAGCCGCGCGAACAGCCGGGCGAAGCCGGCGCGGATCTCCGCCTCGGTCTCACCCGACAGGCGGCGGCTCGCGACATCCACGGCAAAGCCATGGCCGGCGAGCCACAGGAGCCCGTCGAGTGTCGGCTGCCAACTGCGCCGACCGCGCTCTTTCTCGTGCACGGCACGGCCATAATGATCGAGCGACACGCGGATCGTCAGCCGCTCACCATGACGTTCCTTCAGCCGCAGCAACGACGCGCGGCATTTCTCCATCGGTTTCATCGCATTGGTCAGAACGAGGGCGCGAAAGCCGCGGGCCAGGGCATCGTCGAGCATGGCCGGCAGATCGGGGTTCATGAATGGCTCGCCGCCGGTGAAGCCGATCAGCGAGGTCGGCAGCCGGTCGCGCTCGATTTCATCGAGATATCGAGCGACCTCGGTGGCGGTCAGATAGGTCAGCCGGTCGTTCCGGGGTGACGATTCGATATAGCAATTGGCGCAGGTCAGGTTGCACAAAGTACCGGTGTTAAACCACAAGGTCTGCAGTCCGGCGAGTGCCACCTGCGCGCGCTTGTCGCCCGCGGCGGTCAGAACCGGGTCACGAAACTTGCGCGGGTCCATGCTCATCCTGTCACTGGCGGCAATGCGTGGTGCATCCGGCTGCCGGTGTGGCCGCGAACGCCCCGGTGCCGCCGCGCCGGCACGATCGCTCGCAGGCTAGTGGCTCACATCCGAACTGCCGGTGCTGTTGCTGCTGCTGAAATCATTGCCCTGTTGTTGCTGCTGTTCGCGAGCTTTTTCCTCCTTGGCATGCTCGCTCGCCAAATGATGGCCGACGATGCAGCCGCCGACCGCGCCGAGCACGGCATGATGATGGGCATAATGCCCGGCGACTCCGCCGACGACAGCGCCTTTTATGCAGCCTTTGGCCTGGGCCGGCGGTGCCGCGGCCGCACCGGCGAGGAGAAGCGCGCAGGCTATTGGCAACAGGATCGATCTCATTTCGCATCCCTCATGGCTTGGTCCTGTTCGAACACCGCCGGGCCCGACAGGTTCAATCGCGAGTTTCCCCGGATCAGCCGCCATCCCGGTCCCGCCGGTGCGAAGCGTTGCGATTTCGCCCGACCGTACCCACCTGATGCTACTTCGGCTGCATGCCGGTGCGAATGCAATATGGAACATCCGGTTCCCCGCCATATCCGGCTCACCTCGCATCCCGGCAGCGCCGGTCTGGGCACTATCCGGCTGCGCTGGGGCGCTGCCGACCCGGCTCAGCGCGGACCGGTGGTCGCCAGCCCGGCCGAGCCCGGCCGACGCAATGCGATCGGCGCCTATTCTGGCAGCTACGGCATCTATCGGGCGCTTGCTGTCGCGACCCGCACCCTTGCCCGCGACCATCGCCCGGATTTGACCGACACCGCCCCTGCCACGGTGATCGCGCCGCGCCCCTCATGGGCCGAGCCGCGGACGATCGTCTCGCTCGATCCGTGGGGGCATCTCGTCGGCGAGGTGTTCGCGGAGGCGATCCGGTCGGGGCTCGACGTGCGCCCGACCATCGCGGTCACCACAGCGCGCATCGCGATGCCCGAACTCGGCCAGCTGATCGCCCAAGGCGGGTTGCGCCCGGATGGCAGGGTGCTGCTCGACAATGGTGAAATCCGCGTCACCAAGGTGGCGATCGACCCGGTCTGGCACCTGCCGGGGCTGGCCGCGCGCTTCGGGGTCGCCGAGACGGAACTGCGCCGCAGCCTGTTCGAGGAGACCGGCGGGATGTTTCCCGAGCTCGTCACCCGGCCCGATCTCGAAGTGCTGCTGCCGCCGATCGGCGGCACGACGATCTACCTGCTCGGCGAGGTCGAGCGGATCGCCGACCCCGGGACCGTGATCGCCTGCCGCGTCCACGACGAATGCAATGGTTCGGATGTGTTCGGCTCCGATATCTGCACCTGCCGCCCTTATCTCGTGCATGGCATCGAGGTGTGCACGGCGACTGCACAGGCAGGTGGGGTCGGGGTCATCATCTACAACCGCAAGGAGGGAAGGGCACTCGGCGAGGTCACCAAATTCCTCGTCTACAACGCGCGCAAGCGGCAGCCGGGCGGAGATCGCGCCGACACCTATTTCCAGCGCACCGAATGCGTCGCCGGAGTGCAGGATCTGCGGTTTCAGGAATTGATGCCGGACGTGATCCACTGGCTCGGCATCCGCCGCATCGACCGCTGGGTGTCGATGTCGAACAGCAAGCGGGCGGCGCTCGAAGCGCAAGGGATCGCGGTGGTCGAGCAGGTTGCGATCCCGGATCGGCTGATCCCGCTCGATGCCGCAGTCGAGATCGAGGCGAAGAAGGCGGCCGGGTACTTTGCGCCCTCGGGCATACCGGACGCCGCCCTGTTGCACCAAGTCAAGGGCCGTGCGCTTGGCGAATGAGGCGGCGAATGACGATGCTGTGCGGGCGGACGCGCTGCTCAGCGCCGCAGCGGTGCGCCAGCGCTGCGAGATCGTCTTTGCCGCGGCCGAGCGGGGAGAAACCCCGCATTTCCGGCTCGATAGCACCCGGCTCGACGCAGCTGCCGATCGCGTCGCGGCAGTCACGCGGCGGCGCTATCCGGATCTCGCCGTCCCATGTCACAGCCGCTGGCGCCATTTCCGTGCCGCAGGCGTCGATCGCGCATCTCTGATCGCTCCCGGCGCCGATGCTGCCGAAGCGGCGCGGGCGCGTCTCGACCTTGCCGTCGTCTCGGTCCTGCTCGATGCCGGCGCCGGTGCGCAATGGCGCTTTCGCGAAGCGGAGACGGGTTGCGTGCTGCGGCGCTCCGAGGGGCTGGCGGTGGCGAGCCTGCGGTCGATGCAGCGTGGCCGGTTTTCTGCCGATCCGCGCAACCCCTGGCGCGCCGATGCCGCGGCACTGCAGGCGGTTACCAGCGAAGCGCTGGGCGAGGCGTTGCAGTGCGGCCCCGGCAACGAACTGCCCGGGCTCGACGGCCGTGCCCGGTTGCTGCGCCGGTTGGGAGAGGTGTGCGCCGCCGATCCGGTGCGGTTTGGCCGACCGGCGCGGCCGGGACACCTCCATGATTACTGGCGGGGTCAGGGCCGGCCGGTTGCCGCCGAAGAAATCTTGCAGACCCTGCTCCGCGCGCTGGGGTTGATCTGGCCCGGCCGCGTCGTCATTGACGGGACGCCGCTCGGCGATTGCGGCTGCCACCGCGCGGTGCCCGGCGACCGGCTCGTGCCGTTTCACAAGCTGTCGCAGTGGCTCGCCTATTCGATGGTCGAGCCGCTCGCAGCGGCGGGAATCGAGATTGTCGGGCTCGATGCGCTGACCGGGCTCGCCGAGTATCGCAATGGCGGGCTGTTCATCGATTGCGGCGTCGTGATACCGCGCGATACTGCACTGTCCAGCCATGTGCTCGACGCGGCGAGCGAGCCGGTCGTCGAATGGCGCGCCCTGACCGTGGCCCTGCTCGATCGCCTGGCACCGCGGGTACGCGCCCGGCTCGGCGAGAGCGAAGACGATTTCCCGCTCACCTGCGTTCTCGAAGGCGGCAGCTGGGCGGCGGGCCGGGAAATTGCGGTCGAGCGCCGGCCGGATGGGCGCCCGCCCTTCACAATCGCCAGCGACGGCACATGGTTCTGAGGCCATTTTGGGTTGGCCAGATCCGAGGAGCAAATTTGATGCAGCAGCAGTGGCCCGGCCTGACCGTCGTCGACCATCCCCTGGTCCAGCACAAGCTGTCGTTGATGCGCGACCGCAACACCTCGACCGCCGAGTTCCGCCGGCTGTTGCGCGAGATCGCGCTATTGCTGGCCTACGAGGCGACGCGCGAGTTGCCGCTCGAAGCGGCCGAGATCGACACGCCGCTCGAACGCGGCCGGTTCCCGCTGCTCGCCGGCAAAAAGCTCTGCCTAGTGTCGATCCTGCGCGCCGGCAACGGCATTCTCGACGGCATGCTCGACCTCTTGCCGTCGGCGCGGGTGGGCCATATCGGCATCTATCGCGATCCGCGCACCTTGCAGGCGATCGAATATTACCTGAAGCTGCCTGACGATCTGGCCGAGCGCGACGTGATCCTGGTCGATCCGATGCTGGCCACCGGCAATTCGGCGGTGGCCGCGGTGTCGCGCCTGGTCGAATTGCGGGCGCGCTCGATCAGGATCGTCTGCCTGGTCGCCGCCCCCGAAGGGGTGGACAATGTGCTCGGCGTCTTTCCCGAAGTCACGATCGTTGCTGCCGCACTCGACCGCTGCCTCGACGAGCACGGCTATATCCTGCCCGGTCTCGGCGACGCCGGCGACCGCCTGTTCGGCACCAAATAGCCGCAGCCGACTGGCGTCGTCGCAGGTTTACCGGGTCGCGACCTTCGCGCGCGCCTGGTCGAGATCGGGCAGGTTGCTGGCCGAGGCGACATCGCCGAGCCGCGATCCCTTGGTCACCGCAAGCGCGGCGCGGGCCGCGTCATTCTCGGTGATCTTCGCCATGATCGCTTCCTTGGCGCGGTCGAAGACGCCGCGGTTGGTGGCGACGAACTGCTGCGACTGGCGCAGGCCGGTGAGGTAGCCGTTGATCTCCGGAACCACATAGCGGGCGACCAGGTCCCAGCTGCGCCGGGTATTTTCCGGGTTGGCCCAGTCGTGCACAAAGCCGACCACGGTGCCGAAACCGCCGCTCACTTCGAGCACCGATTTGATCCGCGCCACCAGATCGTCGGGCGTGCCGATCGTCGCCGACGCCGCATCGGCGAACGCGGTCTTGTCCACCGCCTCGTCGGGATCGGTGAACGGCATCGCACCCGGCCGCTGCAAGGTGCCGACAATGTACTGGTTGTGATGGCGCAGCAGCCCGTGCCGGGCCTCTTCCCGCGCCTGCTCGCGGGTCTCGGCGATGTGCCAGGAGAGCAGCACGCGCCAGTCGCGGCGATCGACCGTGGTGCCGTGCTTCCTGGCTGCCGCCTCGGCAAAACCCCATTGCGTCGGCAGCGAGTTCAGCCCCTCGCTCGACATCGAGCCGATCGAGATCACGCCGATGCCGTGCTTGCCCGCCAGCGTCATGCCGGACGGGCTGATCTGCGAGGCGACCGCGAACGGCATCTCCTCCTGCAATGGCAGCAATTGCAAGGCGGCATCCTGCATCGTGAACCAGTCGCTCTTTGCCGTCACCCGCTCGCCGCGGAACAGCCGGCGGATGATCCCGATCGCCTCGTCCTGCCGGTCGCGCTGCACCATCGGGTCGATGCCGAGCGTGTGCGCGTCCGAAGCGAGCGCGCCCGGGCCCGAGCCGAAGATCGCCCGTCCGCCGGTCATCCAGTCGAGCTGGACCATGCGCTGGGCGACATTGAACGGGTGATGGTAGGGCAACGACACGACCCCGGTCGCGAGCCTGATGCGCTTCGAGCGCTCGCCGGCAGCGGCGAGGAACATTTCGGGCGAGCCGATCATCTCCCAGCCGCTCGAATGATGCTCGCCGCACCAGAACTCGTCATAGCCAAGCCGGTCGAGCTGTTCGACGAGATCGAGATCGCGGCGGAACTGCAGCAGCGGATTCTCGCCGACCGGATGATGCGGGGCGAGAAAGGCACCGAAATTCAGACGCGGCATGTCGCGTGCTCCTGATAGTGGGGTCTGGCGCTTCGGCTCCGAAACCTTCGCGGCTGCTAGCTCGGCCCGGCTGGTGAGCCGCCTCGCGCCGGCTTCTGCCCGACCGCGCAATGATAGGCCTGGGCGATAAAGAATGTCCCGTCGCGCTCGGCTGCGGCGACGGCGCGATGCCAGGCTTCGGTTTCCGCCGGGGTCAGTGCGGCGAGGATCTGCTGCTGGTAGCGCTCGATGCGCTCCGATCCCGGCACCACCGAAACGAGCTGCGGGAAGCAGCGCAAGCCGTCGAGCCCGAGCGCGTGCAGGCGCCGGTAGAGGCTCGCATCGGCGACGCCTTTTGGCGCCATGCCACCGCCGATCATGTTGGGCCTATCGACTTTGGCCTTCAGCGCCGGATCAAGCGGCAGATTGACCCAGAACGGCATGTCGACGGCGCGCACGACGATGCCGACCCGGCCGCCGGGTTTGGTGACCCGCACGATCTCGCGCAGCATCAAATCCGCGTCGCCTTCCTCGAACACGGTCGAGGACAGCGCGACATCGACGGCGCCATCCTCGAGCGGCAACGCCTCGGCGCGGCCTTCGCCGAAATCGATCCGGTCGAGCAGCCCCGCGCGGCGTGCCAGGGCTCGCGCCTCGCGCAACAGATAGGGGCTCATGTCGCGGCCGATCAGGCGATTGGCGCCGCCGGTGCGCCGCGCCAGCTCGCGCATGATGACACCCGAACCGCAGCCGACTTCGAGGACACTCTCGCCCGGCCGGATCGCCAGCGCGTCGAGCAGCCCGCGAACCACACCGAGATAGCCGGAGCGCCCGCGCTCTTCGAGGCTGGCGACGCTGCCGAGCCGTGCCCCGCCGAGGGTAATCGTAGTGTAGCGTGCCGCGAGTGTCGGGATCAGCGGCTCCCATTGGCCCGGCGACAAGTCGAGCGGCAGCAGCACCAAGGGCGGTCCCTTGCCGCGCAGGCGGAACGAAATGCCGGCGTGCTCGCCGTCCTGCTCCGCGCTATCGGCGGCCGGCAGCTTCGCGCGAGTTCCCAGGAACTCCCCGATCGCAGCCTCGATCCGCTCGCCACGCTCGGCCGTGACGTCCGCCCAGGTGTGTCCGGCATAGTCATCGAGCACCACCGAGGCCGCTTGCGGCAGCTCCGCCAGCCCGGCGCGCACCCGGCTCGGTCCTGGCCCGTGATCGCCGGTGACGATCAGCACGCGCTCGCCGAGCGGTGCCAGCGCCGGAACGTCGAGCACTGACGGGCACAGGAGCGTCAGCGAGGCGATGCGCTCGGGATCGGTTGCCGCGAGGCCGCGCATGTCGGCGCAGCCGCGCCCGGCAAAATGAGATGCACCGATTCCAAGCCGGTCGAGCAGCCCGGCAAGGCAGAGTTCGAGCGGCGCATCGTCTGCGGCAATAGCAGTTGCTGCCATGGCGGCCCTCCCTTTGGTCCGCGCCGCGATGGCGCAGGTCGCAACCCGCATCAGCCGGCTGCCACCGCGGATTGCCTCCCAGATCAAGGGGGATGTCAAGAACCGGAGCCGGCGGATCAGCCTTGCCGCTGCGGCGGGAGAACCGGTGCTGGCGACGCTTGGGGCGGCAAGGTCGCACTCGACGACGCGGCTGCCGGGGCGCAGCGCGATGATCCGCGCCGTGATCTCGCGCGCCATCCGTCTGCTCACCCGAGTCCGGCCGCGGACTAGCCGCCGGCAGCCGGGGCGCCGCCCTTCGCTGGCAGCCGGAATGTCGATCGATTAATCGAAAGTACCGAGAAATAACTTTGTCCGGCGAGCCGGTCCTGGACACCGAGCTGGTCGCGTTCGCCAAAGCCAAGGGTTTGGTATCGGGCGCCTTCGGTGCACGCGCCCGATGGTGATGGCGAGCCCGGGATGCCCCGGGACGCACCGGGCGGGTGCGGCCCGGGCGCCGCGCCGCGGTGCAAGCCCCGGTCGAACGCTGCGTCAATTGACGAAGCGGTAGAGCTTCGCCGCGTTGTCGCAGACGATCTTGCGTTTGGTCGTGGCCGGCAGCTGGCCGAGCTCGCGCTCGATGTATTCCTGCGAATCGGGCCACACACCGTCCGGATGCGGGAAGTCCGAGCCCCACATGATGTTGTCTTCGCCAAGTTCGTCGAGCAGTTTTACCCCGATCGGATCGGTCTGATAGGTGGCGTAGCACTGCCGCCGCCAGTATTCGCTGGGCGGCATCTTCAGGTCGAGCGCCTTGAACTGGTCTTCCCACTCGGCATCCATGCGCTGCAGGATGTAGGGGATCCAGCCGGTGCCGGCCTCGCCGATCACCAGCTTGATGCCGGGATGACGTGCGAGCACGCCCGAGAAGATCACCGACAGCAGAACCTCCGACATGTACATCTGAAAGCTGGTGATGCCGGCGGCGCGGGCGGCCAGCGCAACCTTTGGCGCAAATTTGGTCAAATCGCGCCGCACGCCGCTGCCGATCGTGTGAAAATGCACCGGCAATCCCGAGGCCGCGACGGCGTCCCACATCGGGTTCCACCACGGATCCCACAGCGGGGTCATGTCGCCGCGCCGCGAGATTTCGAGGCCGCGCACGCCGCCGCGCCTGGCGACCCGCTCGATCTCGGCGACCGCGGTGCCGATGTCGTGATTGGGGATGCAGGCGAGCCCGGCAAAGCGGTCGGGGTAGGTATTGCAGAATTGGGCCAGCCATTCGTTGTAGATACGCAGCATCTCGCCGGCGGCTTCGTCGTCATTGAGCCGGCTGGTGGCGCCGAGAATGCCGTAGAGCACCTCGGCCTGGATGCCGTCGCGATCCTGATCCTTGATCCGCATGTCCGGGTCGGTCATCCGGCGGATGCCCTTTTTGCCATCATCGTAAATCCCCTCCGCGGCCATCCGGTCGGAGCGGTGGATCTTGCCCGGCTCGTAGAGGCGCCCAGCCGAGCCCATGCCGTTCATCAGCCCGAACGAGGCGCCCGCCTTGGTCACCCATTCCTTGCCGCGCTCGCCCTCGGTGACGTAGGGCATGCGCTCTTTCAGAGCCTGTGGCGCGCCCTCGGTAAACAGATCGGGCGGCAGCCAGATCAGATCGATGTGGCAATCGGCCGAGATCACGTCGTATTTCATCGGCATATCCTCCGTGCGAGCCGGGGACCAGCATGACTCGGCGATACGGATGGGCGCGACTGAATTTTCGGAATGGCCGGACGGCGGGAACAGGCGATGAGCGCGACGCGGGCGAACATGCCATTGGCGGATCTGACCGTGATCGATTTCGGGCAGATTTTTCAGGGGCCCTACGCGACCTTGTTGATGGCCAAGGCCGGGGCGTTCGTGATCAAGATCGAGCCGCCGCGCGGCGAGCCGGGCCGCCGGCGCGCCGACCCCGGCAAGAGCGCCACGCTGCCATTCGCGATGCTGAACCAGAACAAGCACGCGGTGACGCTCAACCTGAAGGAGCCGCGCGGCCGCGACCTCTTATTCCGCATGGCCCGGCGCGCCGATGTGCTGCTCGAAAATTTCTCGCCCGGCACAATGGATGGGCTCGGTGTCGGCTGGAGCCGGCTGCACGAATTGAACCCGCGCCTCGTCTATGCGTCGGGCACCGGGTTCGGCCTCTCCGGTCCCGATCGCGACAATCTGGCGATGGACATGACGATCCAGGCGGCCTCGGGGATCATGAGCGTCACGGGTTTTCCCGACGGTCCGCCGGTCAAGGCCGGCCCGACCCTGGTCGATTTCATGGGCGGCATCCATCTTTATGCCGGGGTGCTGACCGCACTTTATGAGCGCCAGCGCACCGGGCTCGGCCGGCTGGTAGAGGTCGCGATGCAGGAGGCGGTGTATTGCAGCCTCGCTTCGAGCATCGATTACCACCACCGCACTGGGGAGATCCCGCCGCGCCCCGGCAACCGCCAGTCGGGTCTGAACAGCGCCCCCTACAACGTGTTCCCGACAAGGGATGGACATGTCGCGATCCACGTCGTGACCGAGGCGCATTTCCAGAATTTGTTAAAGGCGATGGGCCGCGAAGACCTGGCCGAGGATCCGCGTTTCGCGACCAATGCCGGCCGCGTTGCGCATATGGAAGAGACCGACGCGCTGGTTGCCGAGTGGACCCGTACACTCGGCAAGATGGAGGTGTTCGCGCGCACCAAGGAATATCGCATTCCATGCGCGCCGGTCAGGAACCCGGTCGAAGTCATGAACGACCCGCATATGCACGCACGCGGCATGCTGCAGCATATCGATCATCCCGAATTGGGGACGATCGTGGTGCCGACGACGCCGTTGCGACTGCACGGCGCCGAGCTCGCCGCGGCCGGTCCGAGCCCGACCATCGGCCAGCACAATGACGAAATTTATCGCGGCTGGCTCGGCCTCTCGCCCGCCGATATTACCGAGCTGAAGGCGGGCGGGGTCATCTGAACGGCCGGTCGCGACCGGCGCGAGGCGACACCCCAAAGCACAAGCGAAGGGCGCCGGATCGCTCCGGCGCCCCGTTCCCAGGCCGGCCGCTGTCGACCCCTCGCAATCTCAGGAGTCGAGCTGTACTCCGTGCCCGTTGCCATTGACCTTGGGCATCGTCATTGCTGTCGAAGGGGCCGGCTCCATCCGCCCAACCATTTCGTGTTGAAGCTGCTCGCGGTGGTCGCGCTGCTTCGCCTCGGCGCTCAACCCGGCGAGATAGCTCTGCGCAAGCGAGGTCGAGCTCTCGATCAACAACGGCACCAGATCGGTGTTCGCGGCGTAGGCCTGGGCCCAGCTGCCGCCGCCCCAGCTCCACCCGAGATTGATGTCGAACGCGACCGTCCGCGAATTTTCGGAAGTCAGGTCGATCAGCAAGGCCGGGCTGTAGGACTGCTCGACCACGGTCCCGGTGTTGATCGGCAGGGTCGAGAACATCAGCAGCACTTTTTCGATCGGTGCGATGACATCGGTGAAATTGCCATAGAGCGTAAAGGCGCACATCGGCGTGACCGCACCCTGCGGGTTGGACTGGCTGATGCCGCAGGTGAATTGCGTCGTCGTCTGGTTGGCGATGTCGATCGCTTTTGCCGTTCCCGACTGGGTGTTGACCGTGCCGGTGCCGGCCGGCGTCTGGACCTGCAAGGTCTGGCCGAGACCGATCGGATAGGAATTGGTGGCGACGATCTGGCCGCCGGCGACCACCTGGCTGGTCGACGTATAGGCCTGGTAGCTCTCCGACCAGGAGAGTTGTGTCGTCAGGCCGAAAGCCGCAGTCTCGAACCACACCACCGGCGCACCGACTGCGGTCGTCTTGACCGCCTTGAAACCGTAAAGATAAAAGCCGCCGGTGCTCAGCGCGTTGACCGTGGTCTGGTTCATCGTGATCGTGATTGCATAAGGGGTCGCCATTGCTGCATCTCCTGTTGCTGTCGACTGTGTCGGTAACTGGGCAAGAGGCGGCTGCACGCTCGTGATCGGAATGTTCATCTGGTGCGGTGGATGGGCGTAGTGCACGTCGAGCGTACTGCTGAGGACGTTGTGGCGGTTGAGCAGGTTCGCCGCGCAATCGACAATGACCACCGCAGTATTGGTATCAGGGCCGACGAACTGGATGTGCCACCAGCTCGTGGTCCCGTCGCGATAATGGTAGGTCACATAGGCAGCGTTTGGCGGTTGGGCGGGCAAAGTCTGCGCCAGCGTGATCCGGTAAAGCATCGCTTCCCTCCTTGGTCCTGGCTCGCTCGGGGTCCTGGCTCGCTCGGGGTCGTCGCTCGCGGGGGTCCGTGGCTCGCGGGGTCCGTAGCTCGCTCGGGCAGGCTCAGCATGGCCAGCGGCGGATTAAGAAACAGTTGCAACAGGAACCCGTTCTCAGAAATGAATTCAGTTATTTATGGTGGATACCGATAAACCGCCAAGGAATGATCAATAGAATAATGTTATGAATCCCGGACGATATTGTGCCGCCCAAAGCCGATATTTTAGCAGATCGGGGCGCCGAGCGGGTTGTGATCCATGGCTCGACGCGGCGTTGGAGCCTCACTTGCCGCCATGCCTCAGCGGCGGAACAGGCCGACCAGCTCCAGATGCGGCGACCAGACGAACTGGTCGATCGGAACGACCCGCTCCAGACGGAAGCCGCCGGCGATCAATTGGGCCGCGTCGCGGGCGAAGGTGGCCGGGTTGCACGAGACCGCGGCCACGGTGCCGAGGTTCGAGGCTGCGAATGCCGCAGCCTGGCTGATGGCTCCGGCGCGCGGCGGATCGAGCACCGCAGCAGCGTAGCCGGCGAGCATTTCCGGCGGCAGCGGCGCTCGGGCGAGATCGCGGCGCTCGACTGTGACCCCCGGCACCCCTCGCGCGGCGGCGGCGAGCGCAGCCGCACTGCGGGCGTCGCCTTCGACGGCATGCACCGCACCCTGCCCGGCGAGCGCAAATGCGAAGGTGCCGAGCCCGGCATAGAGATCGAGCGCCGGCCGATCCGGGCCGATGCCGTTGACGATTTCGGCGACGAGGCTCGCTTCGGCCGCTTCGCTCGCCTGCAGAAAGGCGCCGGGTGGAAGTTCGACCGCGACGCCGGTGCAGACGATGCGGACCGTTCGCCGCTCGACGACGAGGCTCTCATCCTCGCCTGACCGCCAGACGATGCGGGCGAGGTCGCGGTGATCGGCGAACCCGCCAAGTGCCTCGAACGCGTCTTGGCCGGGCTGGTCGTCGCCCTCGATCAAGAGATCGATACCGCTGTCGGTGCGGGTCAATATGGCCGCTGCCGTCCCGCCGGGCCGCAATAGCTCGGGGACGAGACGGCGCAGCCCGGCGATGATCGTGAACAGTGCCGGTACGAGGACCGGGCATTCGTCGAGATCGACGAGATCACGATGCCGGCGCCGATGGAACCCGACCCGTCCCGGTTGCCGCGGATCGGCTGGCCGGGCGAGGCCGAGCCGTGCCCGCCGCCGGGCGGGAGCCACCGTGCGCAGCGGCGCGACGACACCGGGGTCGATCCCTGAGCGCTGCAGCGCCCGGTATAGCCCGTCGAGCTTGGTGGCCTGGTAGGTTGCGCGGTCGAGATGCTGCAACGCGCAGCCGCCGCAAGACCCGAAATGGCGGCAGGGTGGTGTGGCGCGCCCCGGCCCGGCGGCGACCAGTTCGACCACCCGACCCTCCCTGCCGCCGCCGCGGCGGGCTCCGAGCCGGGCACGCACCCGGTCTCCCGGCACGGTGAACGGCAGATAGACCGGTGTGCCGCGCCAATCGGCGACACCGTCGCCGGCGCTGCCGATCCGTTTGACCGTCAGTTCGACCAGCTCTTCGCGAAAGGCAGGCGCCGCCATGCGTCAGGCTTCTCTCAATAATCCGCGACGACAGGGGAGGGAGGCGCCGCCGATTCCATATAATCGGCACATCATCGACATAATCGAACCATTGCCGTCGGTGAAGCTGCGTTGGTGATCGCCATCGAGTTCAGGGGATTGTAATGTATCGTTGGGTGTATTGGAGTGGGATAACGCTGGCCGTGATCTGGACGGCCTTTTCCGCGTACAGCGCGCTCAGCGGGATCTGAACCGACGCCGCCGCGGCGACACCCGCGCCGCCGTGGCGATTGCGACAAAATCCGCTGCCGCTCGCACCATGCCGGGTCTATATGATGGCGGGAGCGAGGAGACCAGCGAGCGGGTGCAACCTGATGAGCGATATCCGACACTTCATCAATGGCCGGACCGTTGACGCATCGAGCGGGCGCTGGGGCGATGTCTACAACCCGGCGACCGGCGAGCAGATCCGCCGTGTCGCTTTTGCCACCGCAGGCGAGGTCGACCAGGCAGTGCAGGCGGCGGCGGCGGCATTTCCGGGCTGGGCCGCGACGACGCCGCTGACCCGGGCGCGCATCCTGTTCAAGTTTCTCGATCTTCTGCACCGCGACCGCGATGCGCTGGCCCGGGTGATCTCCGAGGAGCACGGCAAGATTTTTTCCGATGCGCAGGGCGAGATCGACCGCGGTGTCGAAGTCGTCGAATTCGCCTGCGGCATCCCGCATCTGTTGAAGGGCGAGTTCACCGAGCAGGTCGGCCGCGGTATCGACAGCTGGTCGGTGCGCCAGCCATTGGGGGTGTGCGCCGGCATCACCCCGTTCAACTTCCCGGCGATGGTGCCGATGTGGATGTTTCCGGTGGCGCTCGCTTGCGGCAACAGCTTTATCTTGAAGCCGTCGGAGCGCGACCCCTCGGCCGGCCTGCGCATCGCCGAACTCCTGACCGAGGCCGGGCTGCCGCCCGGCGTGTTCAATGTCGTCAACGGCGACAAGGCGGCGGTCGATGCGATCCTGCATCATCCCGGCATCGCTGCGGTCAGCTTTGTCGGCTCGACCGCGATCGCCGAATACATCTATGCGAACGCCGCGGCGACGGGCAAGCGGGTGCAGGCGCTGGGCGGCGCCAAGAACCACATGGTGGTGATGCCCGATGCCGATCTCGACCAGGCGACCGACGCGCTGATGGGTGCCGCCTTTGGTGCAGCCGGCGAGCGCTGCATGGCGGTATCGGTCGCGGTGGCGGTCGGCGGGGTCGGCGACAAGCTGATCGACAAGCTGGTGCCGCGGGTGCGCGCCTTAAAGATCGGCCCCGGCACCGACCCCGACGCGGAGATGGGACCGCTCGTCACCCGCCAGCATCTCGATCGGGTGCGCTCTTATGTCGATCTCGGCGTGCAGGAAGGTGCGAAGCTCGCGGTCGATGGCCGCGGCCTCAAATTGCAGGGCTACGAGGACGGCTTTTTTCTCGGCGGCTGCCTGTTCGACGAGGTCAAGCCCGAGATGCGCATCTACAAGGAGGAGATTTTCGGCCCGGTGCTGTCGGTCGTGCGCAGCCCCGATTTCGAGCACGCGACGAGGCTCGTCAACGAGCACGAATACGGCAATGGGGTTGCGATCTTTACCCGCGACGGCGATGCCGCGCGCGAATTTTCGAACCGCATCCAGATCGGCATGGTTGGCATCAACCTGCCGATCCCGGTGCCGATGGCGTTTCACAGCTTTGGCGGCTGGAAGCGGTCGCTGTTCGGCGACACCGCGGTTTACGGGCCCGAGGGGGTGCATTTCTACACCCGCCTCAAGACGATGACCGCGCGCTGGCCGACCGGTATCCGCACCGGCGCCGAATACGTGATGCCAACGCTGCGGTAAACGCGCGAACCGGCACCTGTCAAATGGCCGGATTCGAAGGTCATTGGAGCGCGTAAAATGGCCAATGATCCCCTTATCGGCGAAGATCTTCTGCGCAACGTCCAAGCATTCGTCGCGGAGAAATGGCAGCCGCACCATCCGTGCGATCGATGCGGCACGTTCCACTGGTCCGTCTTGCCTGCTAACGCTGCTGTATTAAGCTTGCGTGCTATAAGCGACAGTGGACAGTCCTCCCCAGGCTATGAAGTGGAATTCATTCCGGTATATTGCAATAACTGCGGCAATACAATAAATATTTATATTGGAGTATTCATGGAATGGTGGATGAAGCGGCAGACAACGTAATAGGTCGGGGCCGCTTCCCTTCCGGCGCAGGAGGCTCTGGTCCGCGCGACCCCGGAACCGAAGCGAGATTGTCGATCCTCGAATTGGCAGTGGATGAGATACGAACGGAACTCAGAGGGATCCGGGTTGATCTCGCTGAGATCAAGGGCAGGCTGTCAAACACCCAGGCAGGTCTGATCCTCGCCATTTTCGCCGGGTGTTTGGATTTCTGAAGCTTGCTGCCCTTCACTGATGTACTCGCATTCCTACGCCGCGAGCGCGTCTTCGAGGACCATCGCGGCGCATTTTTCGCCGATCATGATCGACGGGCCGTTGGTGTTGCCGCCCGGCACCTGCGGCATGATCGAGGCGTCGGCAACGCGCAGCCGCTCGATCCCGTGCACCCGCAGCCGCGGGTCGACAACCGCCGTCGTCTCGGTCTCAGGGCCCATGCGACAGGTGCCGACCGGATGCAGGTTGGAGACGCCGCGCACCCGGATCTCCTCGATCATCGCTGCCTCGCTTTCGACCTCTGGTCCGGGCAGCACCTCCTCGGCGACAAACGGCCTCAACGCCGGCTGTGCTGCGATCTTGCGCGAGAGCCGCATGCCGTAGATCAGCGCCTGGAAATCGTAGTCGCTTGCCAGGAAATTGAACTGTATCGCCGGCGGGGCGAGCGGGTCGGGGCTCTTGATCCGCACCGTGCCGCGGCCGTCGGGGCGCAGATGCACCGGGCTGAAGGTGAAGGCCGAGAACGGGTGCGGCTTGATCCCGGTGCGCAGCCGCTCGACCGCACTCCAGCCGGACATGTTGATCTGCAGGTCGGGCTGTTCGAGGCGCGGATCGGTGCGCACCAGCGCTCCGGCATAGATCCCGGCGTTCGAGAGATGGCCCGAGCGGCTCACCGCATATTGCACCGCCGCCTTGAGCTTCAGCACCGGGCTCTTCGCCATGTCGTTGACGGTGACCTTCTGCGGGCAGCGCCAGACGAGGTAGGTGTTGAAATGGTCGTGCAGGTTGGCGCCGACACCGGCGATCTCACGCACCACCGGCACGCCGAATTCGGCGAGGAGATCGGCCGGACCGAGGCCCGAAAGCTGCAACAGCTGCGGCGAGCCGTAGACGCCGCCGGAGACGATGATCTCGCCGCGCACCCGGGCGGTGCGGCGCCCATGCGGGGTGTGGTATTCGATGCCGACCGCGCGCGGGCCGTCGAACAGGATGCGGGTGGCGTGCGCGTTGGTCGCGATCGTCAGGTTGCGCCGGCCTTTCGCCGGGCCGAGATAGGCCCTGGCCGAACTCCAGCGCCGCCGGTTGGTCGTCGTCGTCTGGTAATAGCCGACACCTTCCTGGCGCACCCCGTTGAAATCGGTGTTGGCGGGGATGCCGGCCTCGATCGAGGCCTGGACCATCGCGTCGCCGAGCGGCGAGCGCACCGGGTTCGACACGTGCAGCGGTCCGCCCTTGCCGTGGAATGCGTCCGCGCCGCGCTCCTGGTCCTCGGCTTTTTTGAAGAACGGCAGCACCGAATCCCAGTCCCAGCCCTCACAGCCGCGCTGCCGCCAGCCATCGTAATCGGTCGCGGTGCCGCGCATGTACACCATGCCGTTGATCGAACTGGTGCCGCCCAGCACCTTGCCGCGCGGCTGGTAGAGGGTGCGGCCGTTGAGCTCCTTCTCGGGCTCGCTCTCGAACATCCAGTTGACCCGCGGGTTGGTGAAGGTCTTGGTGTAGCCAAGCGGGATATGGATCCACGGGTTGGAGTCGCGCCCGCCGGCCTCGAGCAGCAACACCCGGTATTTTCCCGATTCGCTGAGCCGCCCGGCGACGGCGCAGCCGGCCGAACCCGCGCCGGTGACAATAAAATCGTAGGTTTCTTCCGCTGCCGTCATCGTCGTTTCCCCGCTTTGCTGCGGCAAACGATAACCAAAGCCGGGCGCAGCGGGAAGCCCGGCATCGCCGGGCGCGATGGCAGCCGATCCGGAAGAGGCGCAGAAGGGCACCGCGGCGATACCGGCCCGCCTGACAGCCGGGTCAGCCGCGGCGGTTCGGCCGCGGCGCATTTCTGCGTCCTCTGCGATGCAACCGGGGCGGGGAGGATGACAATTTTCACGTCCTATCCATATAGGGCGGTGTGAGTGACAGCCTGGACGCCGTGCCGTCGGGAAAAGGCCCCAGCGGCGCTGGTCCTCCGGGACCGATGGAGGGAGCGATGTCTGTTCGCCTGGTTGGTGGCCGGTATGGTCGTGGCGTCCTGCTGGCGATGGCGTCGTCGGCGGCAATCGCTTTTGCCGCCCCGCTGCAGCCGGCGGCCGCGCAGACGGCCAGCGGCTATTCCTACGCGCAGCCGACGACACCGAGCTATTCCTACCAGCAGCCGGGCACGAGCGCGGCCTATCCCGGTTATTCCTACCAGCAACCGGCGCAGTCCGGCTATTCCTACAATCCATATTACTCATATTATAACCCGTACTATTCTTATCCCTACTATGGATATAACCCATATTACTCTTACTATAATCCCTACTACGGATATCCTTATTACGGGTATCCATGGTATTGGCCGGTCGGTGTCACGGTCGGGTTTGGCTGGGGCGGCTGGGGCTGGGGTCATGGTTGCTGCTGGGGCGGCTGGGGCCGTGGTGGCTGGGGTCACGGTGGCTGGGGCGGCGGATTTCACGGCGGCGGCGGCTTTCATGGCGGCGGCCATCGCTAGCTGACCGGGCCGGCGCGTACTCCGGATGGGCGACGGGAGCATGGCCGACCGCGCGCCTCTCGCGGCCTATCTTGGCCGGGTTCTCGCCGACGCGACGATCCCCGAACTGCCGGCGCATTATGCCGGCAAGGTGCGCGACAATTACGACTTGCCCGATGGGCGGCGGATCATCATCGCCACCGATCGGCTCAGCGCCTTTGACCGGATGATCACCGCGATCCCATTGAAGGGGCAGGTGCTGACCGGGCTCGCCCGGTTCTGGTTCGAGGCGACGCGCGAGCTTTGCCCAAACCACGTCATCGGCTACCCCGATCCCAACGTGCTGGTTGGCCGGCGGCTGCGGATCATGCCGGTCGAGATCGTCGTGCGCGATTATCTGGCGGGAACGACCGCGACCTCGATCTGGCCGATGTACCGGGACGGGCAGCGGGAGATTTACGGGCTGCATTTTCCCGACGGGTTGCGCCAGAACCAGAAGCTGCCGGCGACGATCATCACCCCGACGACCAAGAGCTTCGACGGCGGCCATGACGAGCCGCTGACCGCCGCCGAGATCATCGGGCGCGGGCTGTTGACAGCGGAGCAATGGGACAGCGTGTCAAGCCTCGCGCTGGGCCTGTTCGCGCGCGGGCGCGAGATCGCCGCGGATCGCGGGCTGATCCTCGCCGACACCAAATACGAGTTCGGTTTCGACCCAGAGGGGCGGATCGTGCTGGCCGACGAACTACACACCCCCGACAGCAGCCGCTACTGGCTCGCGGACAGCTATCCCCGGCATCTCGCCGCTGGCGAGCCGCCCGAGACCCTCGACAAGGATTTTGTGCGCCGCTGGGTCGCCGCCCGCTGCGACCCCTATCGCGAGCCGATCCCGGACATCCCGAGCGAGATCGTCGCCGAAGCCGCCCGGCTCTATATCGAGGTGTATGAGCGCATCACCGGGCGGCGCTTCGATTTTCCCGATCCGGACGTGCCGATCCTCGACCGCATCCGCACCAACCTCGCCCAGTATTTCTGAGCTGCACAACCGACGGTGCGCATTACGCGGGGTCCGACCCCGCCCGCCGCGCCGGGCGATCGCCAAACTTGTCGGGGCTGACCCAGCGTCTATGCCGGGGTGCCGTTTATGTGGAGCTTGAGGGCGGCATAGATGAAGCTGTTGGCCGGGGTCGGGATCGCGTGACGATGGCCGAGCTCGACGACCTTGCCGGCGATCCACGGCAATTCGATGCGGTTGCCGCGGCGCACATCATTGCCCATCGAGGCGAAATGGTAGGGCGGCATCGCCCGCACCGCCGCCATCGTCTGGTCGATCGTGTCGGCCGGCAGGCGCACACCCTCGGCGCGGCCGACCGCGACCGTCTCGCGCAGTGCCGCCTCGAACAGGGCTGCGAGATCGGCATCGTCGCGCCATTCGCCGAGCGGCCGGCGGGTCAGCGCGCTGAGACCGGCGAGCGGCACCAGCAGGATGAACTTGGTCCAGATCGGCACCATGATGTCCGGGCTCAGCACCCCGTCGATCCCGGCCGAAGCGCACAGCTCGCGCAGCCTCTCGCCGCGCGGGCTGATGCGGCCGTCGAGTTCGCCAAAGGTCATTTGCTGATAGGTGCCGGTCTGGCGGACCACTCCGGGTTCGACGATCGTGCCGGTGACAAAGGCGGTGCCGCCCATCACCGCGTCGGGTCCGAGGAGTGCGGTCAGCCGTTCGGCCGCGTCGATCCCGTTCTGCAATGGAATCACCGCGCCGTCCGGCCCGATCAGCGGCCCCAGCCTCGCGCCGGCGCTGTCGACATCCCACAGCTTGACGCAGAACAGCACGACATCGACCGGGCCGATGGCGGCAATATCGTCGGTCGCCTGGGCCGGCCGGACCAGCGTCTCGCCGCGGTCGCCCTCGATGCGCAGCCCGTTTTCCTGCATCGCCGCAAGATGGGCGCCACGCGCGACAAAGGTTACATCCGCCCCGGCCTTGGCGAGAGCGGCACCGTAGATCCCGCCGATGCCGCCGGCGCCGACCACCGCGATACGCATCCGCTGCTCCTGTTCCACCGGCGCGGAAAAGCCGCCGCCATTTGCACTGCGGGGTCGGTTGTACTACGTTGTCAACCAGCCGCAAGGGCTAGATGCTCTCCGCATCGAGGAGGAAGACATGCCTAGAATCAAGCACATCGCGCTGACGACGGGTGATCCGGCAAAGACCGCGGCGTTCTACAAGGAAGCGTTCGGCATGCGCGAGGTCCGCCGCAACCCGCGCGGCGCGGTGTTTCTGACCGACGGCTACATCAATCTCGCGATCCTCAATTTCAAGACCGAGAAGGACGCCGATGTCGGCGCGCATGGCGAGAATTTCAGCGGCATCCACCATTTCGGCTTCGAGGTCGAAGACCTCGACGAGGCGGCGGCGAGGCTGGAGCAGGCCGAAGGGCGCCAGCTGACCGCGAAGGACGGGCTCGACATGGAAATGGCGGCCGGTTCACACCGCAATTTCGAGATGAAATGGGCCGGCCCCGATGGTGTTGTGCTCGATATCTCGCACACCGGTTGGGACAACGGGTCATGACCGGCCAGTTCACGCCCGGAAACTTCACGCTCTGCGTCGGCACCGTCGGCAGCGGCGCCTGGACCAGCCCCGATGGCGGCGAGAGCTGGCAGCGGGTGCGCAGCGGGCTGTGGGGCGAAAGCCGGATCTATGGCCTCGCCGTCCACCCGCGCGAGCCGCGCACGGTCTTCGCCGGTGCCGATGACGGCATCTATAAAAGCGAGGATGGCGGCCAGAAATTCGCGCGGCTCGATTCGCCGATGAACAAGATGGACGTGTGGAAGATCGCGTTCGATCCTGCCGATCCCGATACGATCTATGCCGGAACCCGGCCAGCGGCACTGTTCCGCTCGACGGACGGCGGAAGGCAGTGGCGGCAACTGCCGGTGGACATGGTCGAGGAATGCCCCAATGTCGGGGTGCCGCGGGTCACGGCGCTGACGGTCGATCCGACGGACCGCAATATCGTCTGGGCCGGGGTCGAGGTCGATGGCGTGCGGCGCAGCCTCGATCGCGGCGAAACCTGGACGCGGATCGCCGGCGGGCTCAGCGATCCGGACATCCACGACGTCGCGGTGCGCGGCGCCGGCAACGCCCGAACCGTTCTGACCAGCACGCCGCGCGAAATTTTCGCCAGCACCGACAAGGGCGAAAGCTGGCAGGGGCTCGGCGTCGGCAAGCAGTTCGGGCTGCCCTATTGCCGCAGCCTGGCGCTGAAGAGCGATGATCCGAACACCGTGTTCGTCGCCACCGGCGACGGTGCCGCCGGCAGCACCGGTGCGATCCAGCGCTCAAAGGATGGCGGCACGAGCTGGGAGCGGCTGGCATTGCCGGTGACGCCGAATTCGCCGATCTGGGCGTTTGCGACGCATCCCGCCGATCCGGGGCTGATCGTCGCGTGCAGCCATTACGGCGAACTCTATGCCAGTCCGGATGCCGGTGATTCATGGCGCAAATTGCCGCGCGAGTTCACCGAGATCCGCGCTCTCGCCTGGACCCCGAACTAGCCGATTGCTCCAATAAGCGGTTGTCCGGCTGATCGGTCGAGCGCAAACCCCTCTTCCGGAACCGGGAGAGGGGAAGCCGATGCGGTGGCTGCGGAATTTCGTCGCGGCAGTGCTGGCGATGCTACTCGGCTGCGGCTGTGCTGCGGCCCAGGAACTGGTCACGGCGGCCGCGGTGTGGCAGCCGCCCACGGGGTTCATGGTCCGCTTTCATCACCGCTGCGACGGGCGATCGGGAGCTGCGTTCACCGCCTGCTTTGCCGCCGCGATGGCGCGGGCCGGAGCGTCGCCGCAGGCGCTCGCCTTCACCCGGCGGCTCGACAACGACGCCTATCTCGATGCGCTCGACGACAGCGGCGGCCCGGTCGCGGTCGCACACGTGTTCTTTCCGTTCGCGGCGAACGAGAATAGCGGCTGGCTGCTGGTCAATGGCGTGCCGCCGCTGATCAACGTCGATGATTGGCGCAACCTCGATTTGCGCCTGATGCGCTCGTCACCGGCCTATCTGGCGATTTATCGCGAATATCGC
>DATJTI010000089.1:0-70004 GCA_035503615.1 Allostellaceae bacterium
ATATTCGCGGCACTCGGTCTCGGCGGCTCGCGGGCGACGCTGCTGCGCTCGTCCTTCATGGTGCTCGGGGTCTGGGTCGGATCGTTGTTGTGGTGGCTGGCGCTGAATGCCGGGGTCGGCATGTTTCGCCGGTCGATCGAGCCGCGCCATCTCGCCTGGATCGGCCGCAGTTCGGGTCTCGTGCTGCTGCTCAGCGGAGCAGTCCTCGTCGCCTCGGTTGTGCTAAAGCATTTCGGCTGAGCACAACCAGGAGGATTTCGGTGGTCTATCTGCCCCCGGCTTTTGCCGAGGCGCGCCCGGAGGTGCTGATCGCGCATCTCGAGCGCCACGAGTTCGCCCTGCTCGTCAGCCATGGCTCGGCAGGGATGGTGGCGAGCCATATTCCGCTTCTCGTCGAGCATCACGGGGACACGCTGCACCTGCACGGCCATCTCGCACGCGCCAACCCGCAGGTCGCGGATCTGGCACATGGCGGCGAGGTGCTGACGATCTTTGCCGGTCCGCATGCCTATGTCTCGCCCGGCTGGTATGAGCAGGGTCCGGCGGTGCCGACCTGGAACTATGCCGACGTCCACGCCTATGGCCTGCCCCGGCTGGTCTCGGACGAGGAATGGCTGCGCGGATTTCTGCATCGCCTTGCCGAGCGCCACGAGGCCGGACGTGCCGCACCCTGGCGCATGGCGGAGCAGCCGGCCGCCTATCTGAAGGGGATGATCAGGGGCATCGTCGGTTTCGACATCGCCGTCACCCGCCTCGAAGGCAAATACAAGCTGAGCCAGAACCGTCCGGCCGCCGATCCGCCGCGCATCATCGCCGCGCTCGAGGCCGAGGGCGAGGCCGAGGCTGCCGCGGTCGCCCGGCTGATGCGCGAGCGCCGGCCCGGCACGGTCGCAACAGGCGGGCTCAGCGGCCCCGAAAATGCTTATAAAAATCGATGACGTCGGGGGGCTGCTGGAAACCCAGCAGGATGTCGAGATCGCTCCCCTGATGGCCGGCGAGCGGGATCGTCTCTTCGATGTGGTCGGTGACACCGGCGCGGATCTGGTCGGGATCAAAGGTGACCCGCACGGCGAACGGCTTTTTGCTGAGGATGGTGCGGTCGGGTCCGGTGACCGCGACAAAGTAATCGAGATCGACTGTATTTCCCTTGGCGGCCGGTCCGCGCTGCCCAATCACAATCACGTCGAGGTTCACCTGCACTGCATCGCCGGTGTACTGGCAGGTGTGGTCGACCTCGCTCAGCAAGCCGTAGAACGCCACGTTTTGCGGTCGCCGCTCAGGCGCCGGGCCAAACACCGCGGTATTGGCCAGCGGCCTCAGGATGACCGCACTCGGACACGGCACGGCCGGCTTCGACGCGAATGGCGACGAAATCCAGCTACAGCCGGAGAGCAGGACGAGGACGGATACTGTCGCCGCTTGTGCGGCCCGGGCCCGGATCACAGCCCGTTATGGGTTCCGTCGCAGAACGGCTTGCCTGCGGTCTGCTTGCAGCCGCACAGCCAGACCTCCCCAGTCGCAGCGGCGGTAAACGGCACCGGCACGAGCCCGGTCCCCTGATGCGAGCCGTCGCAAAACGGCTGCTTGCCGCTGCGCCCGCAGGCACACCAGAAATATCTCTTGCCGGCTTCGACAGTGATGCCGTAGGGCTCTTTTTGCGCTGGGATCGGCTCGGCCACTGTTTCTTCCCCCACCCATGTCGTCGCCGGTTGCCACGCTGTGCAGCAGTGCATCGACGGCGCCGGGACTGTATTCGAGCCTCGCTCGGCGCACAAGTCCGGGCCGATGCCGGAACCGCTGGGACCGACCGCTAGGACTGCCGATGGCCGTTTATACCGACGTCGCCGACGACGAGCTGAGGGCCTTTGTGGCACTCTACGATATTGGTGAGGTGCTGTCGTGCAAGGGCATCGCCGAGGGGGTCGAGAACTCGAACTTTCTGGTGACGACCGAGCGCGGCAATTTCATCCTGACCTTGTACGAGCGACGGGTGGCGCGCCAGGACCTGCCGTTCTTCATCGCGCTGATGGATCATCTTGCCCGGCGTGGCGTCGCCTGCCCGACCCCGCTGCGCGGCCGCGACGGAGTGGCGCTGCGCGAACTGTGCGGCCGCCCGGCGGCGATGGTGACGTTTCTCGCCGGCATGTGGCCGCGCCGCATTCAGACCTTTCATTGCGCCGGGCTCGGCCGGGCCTTGGCCGGGCTGCACGGCGCGGGCGCCGATTTTGGGATGATTCGGGCAAACGATCTGTCGGTCGCCGGCTGGCGGCCGCTGTTCGAGGCGTGCGCGGCGCGCGCCGGCGAGGTCCAGCCGGGGCTGACCGAGGAACTTGCGGAGGAGCTGGCATTTCTGGAAGAGGCATGGCCGCGCGACCTGCCGGCGGGGGTGATCCATGCCGATTTGTTTCCGGACAACGTGTTTTTTCGCGCCCGCGAGGTGTCCGGGCTGATCGACTTCTATTTCGCCTGCACCGACTTTCTTGCCTATGATCTGGCCGTTTGCCTCAACGCCTGGTGCTTCGAGGCCGATGGCAGCCTCAACGTGACCAAGGCACGGTTGCTGCTCGACGGTTATCGCCGGACCCGGATGATGGCGCCGGCCGAGTTCGCGGCGTTGCCGCTGCTGGCCCGCGGCAGCGCCTTGCGCTTCCTGCTGACCCGGTTGTTCGATTGGCTCAACCAGCCGCCAGCGGCCCTGGTCCGACCCAAGGACCCGGTCGAATTCCTGCGCCGGCTGCGCTTTCACCGCACCGTGACGAGTGCCCGCGATTATGGCCTCGATGTCTGAGCCGGAGCGGGTGGCGGCGACCGAAATTATGCCGGCCGAGGTCGAGATTTTCACCGACGGCGCCTGCAGCGGCAATCCCGGCCCCGGCGGCTGGGCCGCGATCCTGCGCTGGCACCCGCATCGGCGCGACGCATCGCGCCAAGATCCCGAATACGTTGAAAAGGAGCTTTCCGGGTTCGCGCCCGACACCACCAACAACCGCATGGAAATGACCGCGGCGATCGCCGGGCTCGAAGCGCTGAAACGGCCCTGCCGGGTGCGGCTCTTCAGCGATAGCCAGTATTTGCGCGACGGCATTACCCGGTGGATCCATGCCTGGAAGGCGCGCGGCTGGCGCACCGCTGACAAGAAGCCGGTCAAGAATGTCGATTTGTGGCAGCGCCTCGATGCCGCCGCGGCTCGCCACTCGGTCGCCTGGGAATGGGTGCGCGGCCATGCCGGCCACCCCGAGAACGAGCGCGCCGACGCGCTCGCCCGCGCCGCAATCCTCGCGGCAGGCAAAGGGGGCGAGCCGGAGCCTGCGGGCTAGCGGAAGTTGCGGCTGCGCACGACGATGTCGCGGGCGGCGCTGCCGGGCATTATGTTCGGCAGTCCGAACGGGGGGTCGGCGGCACCGGTGCGCTCGCGCAAGGTGTCGAACCGCGGCGTCAGATCGGCGAGGCGGTCGGCGACGACATGGATGACCCTCTCCTCGCGCTGCAATCTTCCGGTGCATGAGAGCAGTGTCGCGCCGAGGGCGGCGCGGCGGAAGCGTTCGAGGATCGGCGGCCAGACGATCAGGTTGGCGACCCCGGTCTCGTCCTCGATCGTGATGAAGACCACCCCATTGGCGCTGCCCGGGCGCTGCCGGATCAGCACGATCCCGGCGATCGACAGCCGGCGATCGACCGGCAGATGCGCTAGGTCGGCAGCGGTGACCAGCCCGTCGCGGCTGAGCTCGCCGCGCAGCAACGCCAGCGGATGGCGCTTCAGGCTCAGGCCGAGGCTGGCGTAATCCTCGACCACCTGCTCGCCCAGTGGCATCGGCGGCAACAGCGCCGCGGCCCATCTCTCCCTTTCCGCCTCCGGGGGCGCAGAGGGTTGGGGTGAGGCGGGGGATTCCAGAAGCGCCGGTCGGGAGAAGCCTCCCTCACCCTGCCTTCTCCCCCCTATGGGGGGCGAGGGTTCTATCTTTGCGCGCCGGGCATTCACCGCGGCGAACAGCGGCAAAGGCGGCTCGCCGAGCGCCTTCAGTGCCCATAGCGCGCGGCGGCGGTCGAGCCCGAGCGAGCCGAAGGCGTCGGCCTCCGCCAAGCGTTCGAGCGCGCTGCGGCCAAGTCGGCTCTTCCGCCACAACTCGTCGGCATCGCGATACCCCGCGCCGCGGGCGGCGACCAACCGCTCGGCATTGGCCTCGGCAAACCCTTTGATCTGCCGGAACCCCAGGCGCAACGCCCATCGCCGACACTTGCCATTCCCGCTTGCCCCATCGTCATCCGCGGGCTTGACCCGCGGATCCGTGGATGGCCGGGTCGAGCCCGGCCATGACGAAGAACCGAATGCGCCACGATGACTCGGAATTTCTTCGAGGACGCAGTCCCATTGACTGCAATTGATATCGACCGGCAATACCGTGACGCCGTGCTCGCGCGCGTCGCGCACGATCTGCGCCGGCGCGTAGAACCCCATCGGCTGGCTGTTCAACAAGGCGCAAGCGAACACCTCGGGATGCAAGCACTTGATCCAGGCCGAGACATAGACGAGCAGCGCAAAGCTCGCGGCGTGGCTCTCGGGAAAGCCGTAGGTGCCGAACCCCTCGATCTGGCTGAAGCAGCGCATCGCAAAATCGCGCTCGTAGCCGTTCGCGACCATGCCGGTGACGAACTTGTCGCGGAACAGGTGGATGTCGCCATTGCGCTTGAAGGTGGCCATCGCGCGGCGCAGCCGGTCGGCTTCGTCCGGTGTGAAGCCGGCGCCGACAATGGCGATCTTCATCGCCTGCTCCTGAAACAATGGCACGCCCTTGGTCTTTTCCAGCACCGCGCGCAATTTGCCGGGATAGGTCACATCTTCGATCCCGGAGCGGCGGCGCAGATAGGGGTGCACCATGTCGCCCTGGATCGGTCCCGGCCGCACGATCGCGACCTCGATCACCAGATCGTAGAATTGGCGCGGGCGCAGCCTGGGCAGCATCGTCATCTGCGCCCGGCTCTCGACCTGGAACACACCCACCGAATCGGCTTGGCTCAGCATATCGTAGACCGCCGGGTCCTCGGCCGGCACGGTGGCGAGACCGAGCGAGCGGCCGTAGCACTCTTCGATCAGCGCGAACGACCTCCTGATGCAGGTCAGCATGCCGAGTGCCAGGACATCGATCTTCAGGATGCCGAGTGCGTCGAGGTCGTCCTTGTCCCATTCGATGACGGTGCGGTCCGCCATCGCCGCATTCTCGATCGGCACCAGTTCGCTCAACGGACCGCGGGTGATCACAAAGCCGCCGACATGCTGTGACAGATGGCGTGGAAAACCGGTGAGCTCGGCGGCGAGATCGAGTGCGGTGCGCAGGGTCGGGTCGGTCGGGTCGAGCCCGGCCTCGCGCACTCTGAGATCGGCGATCGGATCGTTCGACCAGCCCCACACGATGCCGGCCAGCGCGGCGACGACATCGACGCTGAGCCCCAGCACCTTGCCGACCTCGCGGATTGCCGAGCGCGAGCGGTAACAGATCACGGTGGCGGCGAGCCCGGCCCGGTCGCGG
This sequence comes from Allostellaceae bacterium, assembly GCA_035503615.1. Classification (GTDB taxonomy): domain Bacteria; phylum Pseudomonadota; class Alphaproteobacteria; order ATCC43930; family CGMCC-115725; genus AP-15. The sequence continues at coordinate 5,526 of DATJTI010000089.1, forward strand.
CCGTATTTTTCATAGATGTACTGGATCACCTCCTCGCGCCGCTCATGCTCGAAATCGACATCGATATCGGGCGGCTCGTTGCGCGCGGTGCTGATGAAGCGCTCGAACAGGACGTCGATGCGCGCCGGATCGACCGCGGTGATGCCGAGGCAATAACACACCGCCGAATTGGCGGCCGAGCCGCGTCCCTGGCACAGGATGCCGTGCTCCCGCGCGAACCGCACGATGTCGTGCACGGTCAGGAAATAGCGAGCGTAATCGAGCCGCTCGATCAATTGCAATTCGTGCACAATCTGGTGGCGGATCTTGTCGGGGATGCTTTGCGGAAAGCGCGCGGCGGCGCCTACCCAGGCGAGATCGGTGAGGCGCTGCTGCGGCGTGCGGCCGTCGGCGGCGGTCTCGTCCGGGTATTCGTAACGCAATTCGTCGAGGCTGAACCGGCAGCGCCGGACGATCTCAAGGCTGCGTGCCACGGCATCCTCGTGCCCACGGAACAGCCGCGCCATTTCTTGCGGCGATTTGAGGTGGCGTTCGGCATTGGCGGCGAGGCGAAAGCCAGCCTCTGCGATCGTGCAGCCTGCGCGGATGCAGGTCAGCACATCCTGCAGCGGGCGACGCCCGGGGACGTGATAGAGCACATCATTGGCCGCAACCAGGGGCAGCCCGGCCCCCCGGGCCAATGCCGCCAGACCGGCGATGCGCCGGGCATCGTCACCGCGATAGAGATGATGCGCGGCAAGATAGGCACGGCCTGCAAAATCCGCCGCGACGCGCGCGGCGAAGGCGGCAAAATCCGTCCCGGGGCGCGGGTCATCGGGTGGCAGCACGACGGTGACCAGCCCCGCACCATCGGCCGTCACATCGGCATAATCGAGCCGGCATTCACCCTTGGCGGCGCGGCGCTTGCCGAGGGTCAGGAGCCGTGTCAGCCGGCCATAGGCGGCGCGATCCTCGGGAAAGACGAGCAGGCTCATGCCATCGGCGAGATCGAGACGGCAACCGACCACGAGGCGCAGCCCGACCTCCCGCGCCGCCTGATGCGCACGCACGATGCCGGCAAGACTGTTATGGTCGGTGATCGCGATCGCGGCGTGGCCGAGTGCTGCCGCGGTCCTCACCAGTTCGGCCGGATGCGCCGCCCCGCGCAGAAACGAGAAGTTGGTGGTGACCTGCAGCTCGGCATAGCCGGGCGGGCGATCAGGCGAAGACGCCATGGACATACCAGCGCGGCCAGTGATCGCCACCGGCGAGACCGGCACGAAACAGCCAGAAGCGGCACCCGTCCTGGTCCTCGACCCGATAGTAGTCGCGAACCGCATCGCCACAATCCGAGGCGTCGAGCCGCCACCATTCCCCGGCGATCCGCTCCGGCCCGTCGGCGCGCGCCACCCGATGCGAGCGATGGCGCCAGGTGAAACGAAATGGCGGGTCGTCGGGCAACAGCCAGGCCGCCTCGATCGGCTGCGGCGGAGTGAACAGCCGGATCGGCCGCGGCGGTCTGCCGGGAGGATCGCGCCCCTGCGCATCTGCCGGGGACAGCATCGGCGCAACCTGGACCGAGGCACGCTCGGGGATATGGCTCGGGCGCGCTTCGAGCCGGTAGAGCGCATCGAGCCCGAGCCTGTTGCCGAGGCGATCGAGCAGCGGCGCAATGTCCTCGCCCGATGCAACACCTCCAGAAGCGCCGGCGAGGTGGAACTGCTCGACGGTCAGCGGCTCGACGGCAAAGGCGGCGAGGATCACGTCCTCGATGCCGAGACCGGGATCGATGGTATCGAGGCGTTCCGTGAGCAGGGCGGCAAGGTGATGCGGGTCGCGGCTGGGGCGGGCGGTGCCAAGCCGGATCCGCTCGACCCGGCCATCGACCCGATGAAAGGCGAGATCGAGGCGGCGCGCGCCCGCTCCCTCGCATGCCAGACGGGTGACGAGATCGGCGGCGAGACGCTCGGTCGCGCGCACCAGATCGGCAGGATCGGCAATCGGCTCGGCAAAGCTCAACCGCACCCGGCGAACCGGTATCTCGCCGAGCGGCGACAATGGCTCGGGCAAATCCCCTTGCGCCTGGTCGAGGTGCTGCATCACCGTTTCGCCGAACCGCCGGGCCAATGCCGCGCGCGGCATCGCTGCGAGATCGCCGATCCGCTTCAGCCCGACCCGGCGCAACCCCTGCACGGCAGCCGGATCGAGGCGCAATGCTTCGACCGGCAGTGCCGCGAGACCGGCCCGTGTCGCCGCCACCGGCAGGATCGCGATGCGATCGCCCGCCGGTGCGAAACGGGCCAATGCCCAGGCGGCACCAAGCGTGTCGGCGATGGCGATCCGGCAAGCAAAGCCGCGACGGTCGAGCCGGGCCGCGAGATCGGCGGCGAGGGCCGTTTCTCCACCCCACAGATGCGCCGAACCGGTGATCTCGATCCGCACGCCGTCGGACCCGTCGGGGGCCGTCCACGGGCTGTAGCGGCCGCACCACTCGGCCAGCTGGCGCAAGGCGGCGGCATCCGTCGCGGGCTCGGCCAAGGCGGTGGCGAGACCGGGCAGAAAGGAGAGGGCATCGGCCAGCGGCATCCCCGGAGCGAGACCGGCCGCCACAGCCGACGGGTTGACCGCGGCGATGAGACGCCGCCCGGCGGCATCGATCACCGTGGCGAATGGCGGCTCCTCAGCCGGAGCGGCGGAGATTTTCGGACGCGACAGCGTGGATTGGCGGCGCCGGTCGATCGGCCATTGCGGCAACCACAGATAGAGAACCCGTCGCATCCGCCACCTCCATCTGCCAAGAAGCCGGTGCACCACCGCGGCAGCGCAGCAGCTCGACCCGCCAGCGTGCCGATCCGACCCCGAGCCACCCTCCCGACCCTCCCCTGCCAGCAAGAGAAGGAATGGGCGGGGGCTGCGACGGCAGTGCGGTGATCCGCCAGCGTGTCGTCGCGACGTTCGGCAGATTGCGCTCGCGCGCCGCTTCCCTCGCATCGCGCCAGCGCCGCAGCAGCAGAGCGGTAACACCGGAGCGCTCCGCCGCGAGCTGCAAGCGCCGGCTCGCCACCGCGGCGAGCGTGCCGACTTCACCGACCACCGCAACGAGACCGGGAGCGCGCAGCCCTTCCTCCATCGCCCACAGGATGTCGGCGTCGCGCGGCACCTCGACCAGCACGAGCCGGGCGGGATCGAGCCCGCAAGCGGCGAGGCCCGGCCCGTACAGATCGGGCCGCGGCAGACACCACAGCACGATGCCGGCGGCCGCGGCGAGAAGCCGGCCGAGGATGATGGCGGCGAAGGCGGCGGCGAGCGCGCCGTCTTCCTCGTCGCCGGCCGTTCCCCGAATTTCATGCAAGGCGCCGCGCGCCAGCCCGCCACCCGGCAAGGCCCGGTCGATCGCGGCAAGTCCGAACGGCGTGGTGCCGTGCATGGCTATGGCCCGCCGTTCGATTCGCCGAACCTGCTCGCGCAACGCTGTCAGCAATTCGCGGGACATGCCCGGCAGCCATCCTTGCCGCTATAACCGGGGTTATTACAGTTCCCTTTTTGTTCTTAGTTTGCCGGATTGTCAATCCCGGCTTTTGCGGATCCGGGAGCCGAGCAGCGCCGGTCGCCGCTGCGTCCCTTCAACCGGCCCGCGGCAGCCACCGGGCGAGCCGGCGTGCAGCCTCGGCGACCGCCTCGGCAGCGCCGGCCAGCGACAGGCGAACCCAACCCTTTCCGTGAGCCGGATCAAAGTCGAGCCCCGGGGTGATCGCGACCCCGGTCTCGGCCAGCAGACGGCGGCAGAAATCCACGCTGTCGCCGGTCACGCTCGATACGTCCGCATAGAGGTAGAAGGCACCCTCGGCCGGCGCGACGCGGGTGAGCCCGGCGACCCTCAGCGTATCGATCATCAAATCGCGGTTGGCACGATAGCGCGCGACATGGCCGTCGAGCTCGGCCCGGCAGCCAAATACCGGGATCGCCGCCAGCTGCGACAAGGCCGGCGGCGAGATGTAAAAATTCTGCGCCAGGCATTCGACCGAGCGCGCGAGATCGGGCGGCGCCAGCATCCAGCCGAGCCGCCAGCCGGTCATGCTGTAATATTTGGAGAACGAGTTGACGACGACCGCGTCGCGGTCATAGGCGCGCACCGTCGCCGCCGGCGCCTCATAGGTGATACCGTGATAGATCTCGTCCGAGACGAGGCGGATACCGCGCTCGCGGCACCAGCCGGTGAGCCGCGCCAACTCGGCGGCGGCGATCATCGTGCCGGTCGGGTTGGCCGGGCTGGCGATGACGAGGCCGTCGAGCCGGCCGGTCGCGGCCAGGAGTTCGGGGGTCGGCTGATAGTGGCTGTTTTCGCCGACCTCGACCAGCACCGGCTCGAGGCCGAGTGCGGCGAGCATGTTGCGATAGGCGGGATAGCCGGGGCTCGCCAGCGCCACCCGGTCGCCGGCCTCGAACGCAGCGAGAAACGCCAGCTGGAACGCCGCCGAGGAGCCGGTGGTCACGACCACTTCAGCAGGATCGACCGCGACCCCGTATCGTTCGCGATAATGCCCGGCGATCGCCCGGCGCAGCGGTGCGATACCGAGCGCATCGGTATAGCCGATCGGCGCCTCGTTGAGGGCACGCCGTGCCGCCTCGCGCACCGCTGCGGGTGCCTGCGTGCCAGGCTGGCCGATTTCGAGATGGATCACGTCGGCGCCAGTGGCCTCGCGCTCGTTGGCAGCGCGCAGCACATCCATCGCGATAAAGGGCGGCACCAACCCGCGCCGGGACGCACGCAAGCTCATCCCCGCACCCCTCTCCACATGGCCATGTTCGCGTCTGCGGGCCGTGCCTCGACCCAGTACGCGCGCGACGAGGTTGCCATCCGCGAGCGGCTTTGGCTATGACGAGCCGCCCTTCGTCCTCCCGAGGAAATCCCGGACAATGACCGAGAAGCGGCACCTGATCGCCATGTCGGGCAGTCTGCGCGCCGGCTCCTACTCGAATGCCGTGCTGGAAACCCTGCGCGATACGTTCGCCGACCGCGCCGCGCTGACGATCTGGGACCTGGCGTCGATCCCCGCCTACAACCAGGATTTCGAGGGTGACAAGCGCCCGGCGCCGGTCAAGGCGCTGCTGGCGGCGATCGACGCCGCTGATGGTGTCGTGCTGTGCGCGCCCGAATTCAACCACAGCATCCCGGGCGTGTTGAAGAACGCGCTCGACTGGGCGTCGCGCCCGGCCTTTGCCTCGGTCATGGCCTCGAAGCCGGTGGCGATCATGGCAATCTCGCGCGGGCCGCTGGGCGGCGCGCGCTGCCTCGAGCATCTGCGGGTGACACTCGCCTCGATGCTGGCGCGGGTAGTGCTGGCGCGCGAGGTCATCATCACCGCCACCGCCGACAAGATCCGCGACGGCAGGTTCGTCGACGAGACCTCGCTCGGCTTTGCCTGCGCCGCGATCGAGGCATTGCTGCGCGAAATCGCCATATGGCGGCGCGTCGACAACGCCCGCTAGAATTGCGCACGGCACCTGATCCGACGGCGTTGGCGCGGCACGTTCGATAGCCATATAGGCGGTGACCCGTCGCTTATCGGGCTGGCGGATCATCTTGCGATAATGCGTAGCCGGAGTGATGAGCATTCTTACCGACGAGATCGCGCGGCGGCGGACGTTTGCGATCATCTCGCACCCGGACGCCGGCAAGACCACGTTGACCGAGAAGCTGCTGCTGTTCGGCGGCGCGATCCAGCTGGCGGGTGAAGTGAGGGCGCGCGGCGACCGGCGGCGGACACGCTCCGACTGGATGGCGATCGAGCGCGAGCGCGGCATCTCGGTGTCATCGGCGGTGATGACCTTTGAGCATGACGGGATCACCTTCAACCTGCTCGACACGCCCGGCCACCAGGATTTCAGCGAGGACACCTATCGCACGCTGACCGCGGTCGACAGCGCCGTCATGGTGCTCGACGCGGCCCGCGGCATCGAGGAGCAGACCCGCAAACTGTTCGAGGTCTGCCGGCTGCGCGACGTGCCGATCCTGACCTTTATCAACAAGCTCGACCGTGAGAGCCGGGACCCGTTCGACCTGCTTGACGAGATCGAGCAGAGCCTCGCGCTCGATGTGACGCCGGCCTCGTGGCCGATCGGCATGGGCCGCGATTTTCTCGGCATCTACGATCTCTTCGCCGACACGCTGTTGCTGTTCGAGCGCAGCACCCGCGACCAGCAGGCTCTGCCGGTTCGCTGCCGCGGGCTCGACGATCCCGAGCTCGCGCGGCGATTGCCAAAGCCGGCACTCGCGAAACTGCGCGAGGAGGTCGAGATGGCGCGCGGCCTGTGCCCGCCGTTCGACGCGCAGGCGTTTCGCGCCGGGCAGATGACGCCGGTGTTCTTCGGCAGCGCCTTAAACAATTTCGGCGTGCGTGAATTGCTGCACGGGGTGGCCGAGCTGGCGCCGCCGCCCCGCCCGCAGCCGGCGTTCGGCAGCGACGGGCCGCACCCGATCCGGCCCGAAGAGCCGCAGGTCACCGGGTTTGTCTTCAAGGTGCAGGCCAATGTCGATCCGCAGCACCGCGACCGCATCGCCTTTGTCCGCCTTGCCTCGGGCCGGTTCGCGCGCGGCATGAAATTGAAGAATGTCCGCAGCGGGCGGGTCATGTCGGTGCCGGCGCCGGTGTTTTTTCTGGCGCGCGAGCGCAATCTCGCCGAGGAGGCGTGGCCCGGCGACATCATCGGCATCCCCAACCACGGCAGCCTCAGAATCGGCGACACCTTGACCGAGGGCGCCGAGATCCGGGTCGCCGGCATCCCGAGCTTTGCCCCCGAGATCCTGCGCCGGGTGCGGGTCGACGACCCGATGAAATCAAAGCATCTGCGCCATGCGCTCGAGCAGTTGGCCGAGGAGGGGGTGACGCGGGTGTTCAAACCGGCATCGGGCGGCGACTGGATCGTCGGCGTCGTCGGCGCGTTGCAGCTCGACGTGCTGACGACACGGCTCGAAGCCGAATACGGGCTCGCCACCCGGCTCGAAGGCGCCCCCTACCAGGCGGCGCGCTGGCTCGACACCGACGACCCGGCCGAGATCGAGCGGTTCCGCCTGAAGAACCCGTCATCGAGCGCCGAGGACCATGACGGGGTTCCGGTCTTCCTCGCGCGCAACGCCTGGGATCTGCGCACGACGATCGAGGAATGGCCCACCCTGCGCTTCAAGGAAACCCGCGAGCAGAATTGACGCGACCACCCGGGTCCCGCTCCCCGCGGATGCACATTACGCCATGGCCGAGGCGGTCTCGGTCACGGTCTCGAGCTGGCCAACGGTTTCCCGACCAAAGATCAGCGGGACAAGGGCGCCGACCGAGACGACGACGAGAATCGTCCCGAAGAAGACCGTCGGCGAACCGACATGCGGCTCCATCAGAAACGGCGCCAGCACCGCCGAAAAGATCCGGCCGACCGATTCGCCAAAGATGTGCCCGCGCCCGCGCAGCGCCGTTGGAAATTGCTCGGACAAGTAGACGCGGAACGCGGTGGCGCCCGACAGCGCGGTGAACCCGGTGATCAGCGCGCCGCTGACCATCACCGGCGTCGCATAGGGCCCGGCACGGTGCGCCAGCATCATCAGCAGCACCCCGGGGATCGCACCGGCAAGGGCATAAAAAATGGTCCAGCGCCGGCCGATGACCTCCATCAGAAAGCCGGTGAAACCCTTCCCCGGGATGCTCGCGGTGAACACCAGGCTTGCGACTCCAAAGCTCGTGGCGACGGTGCCGCCCTGATCGACGAGCGCCTTTGGCAGCAGCACGGAGATCAGAAAAAAGGCGCTGCCGGCGAACACGTAGCTGGAGATCCCGACGAGCGTCCAGCGCAGCTGGCCGCGCGCCCACAATGCGCGATAGGGCGGCAGCGGCTCGGGCGCCCGTTCGAGGCTTTGGCCGAGCGCTTCGAGGCTGAGCGCCGGCACCCGGTTGCCGGCTCGCCGGATAATGCGATTGACGGCGGCGACCGCAGTCTCGGCCCGGCCCCGACGGAGATACCAGCGCGGGCTCTCCGGAATCAGGAGCCAGATCATTGCCGGCACGACAAAAAAGGAGACACCGCCGGGTAGCGCCATCCAGCGGAACGCGTTCGCATTATGAGCGAGCACCACGCCGACCAGCGGCAACACGGTGAATGCAGCGGCGAGCGACATTTCGTAGATCGCACCATAAGTGCGCCGGTGCTGCGCCGGCATCAGCTCGGCGGCGATCGGAAACGGTGCCGAAACGGCGAAGCCGCCGGCCAGTCCGGTCAACAGGCGCAGGCCGATCAGCTGCGGACCGGTCGCCACCAGCGGGATCAGCAGCGTGAAGAATGTGATGCCGGCGGTGCCGACTATCATGATCGTCTTGCGGCTGAAATGGTCGGAGATCGTCGAGGCGATAAACCCGCCGACGACAATCATCATCGTCGAGGCGACCGCGAGAAAGCGGATCTCGGCGGGTGTCATATGCAGCGGCTGCTTGGCCAGCACCAGCAGCGCACCCGTCATGACGAGGTCATAGCCGTCGACAAAACCGACGAGCCCAAGGACGACAATGACCATCAGGTGATATGGGCTGAACGGGATGCTGTCGAGCTTGCGACCGAGCACAAAGCTGGCCGGCGGTGCCGAGCGCGCGACGGAACGGAGGTCTGTCATGCTGATCTTCCCAGGCTGATTGAACCCGGCGGCGTGCCGCGGCCGAAACGGGCCGGCGCTTCACGGTCATGGATCGGCGGTGCTCCGGCTACGTCGTTCTCGGGCTCTGCCGAAGCCCCGCCGCTGCGGCCGGCCGAGAGCGCTGCCGGTTCGCGCGTTGCCCTTGTTCAGTTTGGCGGGCGGAGTCCCGCACTCCAGTCTTTGCCGCGGCGGACTGGCCCGATCAGGCCAGCGCCGGCCCGGTTTCGGACACGGTTTCGAGTTGACCGATCGTCTCCTTGCCGAACAGCACCGGAATAAGGGCGCCGACCGCCACCACGACGAGGATCGTTCCGAAGAAGATCGACGCCGAAGCGGTGTACGGCGTCATCAGAAACGGCGCTATACCGCCGGCGAACAGGCGAGCGAACGATTCGCCGAAGATGTGGCCGCGACCACGCAGCGCCGTCGGAAACTGCTCGGAAAGATAAACACGGCAAGCGGTGAAGGCCGACAGCACGGTAAAGCCGGTAATCAATCCGCCGGCGACCAGCACGATTGTCGCATACTGGCCAGTTCGGTGCGCCATCAGCATCAGGAAGATGCCGGGCAGCGACCCGGCGAGCGCATAGAAGATGGTCCAGCGCCGCCCGATGATCTCCATCAGAAAGCCGGTGAAGGCCTTGCCCGGGATGCTGGCGAAATAGACCAGCGAGGTCAAACCGAAAGCCGCCGCGGGCAGCAGCGCGTGCTGGTCGACCAGCGCCTTTGGCAGCAGCACCGAAATCAGAAAATAAGCGGTCCCCGCGAACATTCCGGCCAGAATACCGACTGCGGTCCAGCGTATCTGGCCGCGGGCGAACAAGGCCCAATAAGGCGGCAGCTGCTCGGGCCGGGTATGGTCGTTATCGCCGAGGGCTTCGACATTCAACGGCGCCACGCGGCTGCCCGATCGCTTGATGATCAGGTTGACGAGATTGACCGCGATCTCAGGCCGCCCCTTGCGCAGATACCAGCGCGGGCTTTCGGGGAGGGCAAAATAGACGATCACCGGAACGACGGCCAGCGCCAGCCCGCCGGGCAGCGCCAGATACCGGAACGCGTCGGGGTTGCCGGCGAGCAGGCCGGCGATGAACGGCACCACGGTGAACGAGGTCGCCAGCGCCATCTCGTAGACGGCGCCATAGGTGCGCCGGTGCTGTGCCGGCATCAGCTCGGCCGCGATCGGAAACGCCGCCGAAACCACCCCGCCGGCGCCGATGCCGGTCAGGAGGCGCAGGATGATCAGCTGCTCGGCGGTTTGCACCAGCGGGATCAGCAACGTCAGAAACGTCGTTGCTATCACGCCGATCAGCACGATGCTTTTGCGGCTCAGATGATCCGAGATCGCCGAAAAAAAGAAGCCGCCGAGACACAGCATGAAAGTCGGGCCGGCCGCGAGCCAGCGGATGTCGGTCTCAGTCAGGTGCAACGGCTTTTTGGCCAGCACCAGGAGCGAGCCGGTCATCACGAGGTCGTAGCCTTCGATGAACCCGACGAGCGCCAGGACCGCAATGATCAATACATGGTAGCCGCTGAACGGAATGCTGTCCAGCTTGCGTCCGAGGATCGAGCCAGCCTCGGTCACGGATCGGACCATCGATCGGATTTCTGCCATAAACGATCTCCCAGATGATCGGATCTGGAGGACCATGCGAGAGCACAAACCCAGCGCCCTGACTGTTGGTGTCAGCTTCTTGTCTTTGATTGCGCCGTCAAATCACTCGATGCGCGCCGACATACCCCGCTGAATTTGGCAGCTCCGCAAGATGCCGCCCGATCGACGTATTGTTCCTGTTCGAACGAGGCGGCGTTTCCTTTGCTCGCTTCGCCGGCCCGGCTCCGGACCATAAATCAACGCTATCCCAGCCGCGACAGATTGTCATCTCACAAAAACGTGCCCTGATCTCCACCAGGCGCGCCGGCCGCCGGTTTGCGCAGTAGAAACTCTCGGCCGGCTTTGACCATCGGTTTGCCGTCATAGGCGATGATGTCGGCCGTGGCGTAGGTCTCGCTCCACAATTCCGGCAGGTAGGAGCCGGTGCCGACCACATCGAGCGGCGCGTTGGCGAGCGCCATCATCCGGCATTTGGCCGGGCCAAAGCCGGAGCTGCCGACGATCCTGATACCACCGAGACCGGCCGCGTCGAGCGCCTGGCGCAAATGCCAGATCGCCGCCGCCGAGACGCCGGTGCCGACCAGATGGCGCAATTCCTCCTCGGTGCGATAGCCGCGGATCGCTTGCGGCGCATGGCGCTCGATGACCGCGTAGGAACGCGCCGGGTCGAGCCCCTCGCAATAACGGCTGCCGGGGGTGTCGATGCGCACCGCCAGCAGGCCGGCGGCGGCGAGATCGGGAAAGCGGCGGCCGACCGCGACCGCATCGGTGGTCTCATGACCGAAATAGTCGATCAGCACGGTCAGCGGCTCGTCGGGAAAGGTCTCGCGGAACATCTCGGCGGCGCGCACGGTCGAGCCGGCATAGCCGATCAGCGCGTGCGGCATCGTTCCTGCGCCCTTCTCCTGGCCGAAGAAATGCGCCGTCGCATCCGTAGCGCAGCCGACAAAGCCGACCGCACCCACTTCGCGCCGTGCCGCGGCCGAGCCGACCGCGGCGGCATAAGCCATCATCTCGGCCATCTCGGCGCCGGCGCAATGCCGCGCGTCCATCGCCAGGAACGCGACTTTCGGCAGATCAGCGCACATCGCATAGGCGTTGTAGGCGGCGACACAGGCCGGACCGAGCTTTTGCAGCAGCACGGTTTCGAGATCGACCAGATGGTAGAGCGGACCGGTCACATAAAAGATCGGCTCGCCGGCACCGACCAGCGCGCCCTCCGGGTAGTGAAGCTCGATGGCGAAACTGGTGCCGCGTTCGGTTGCGGTGCTTTCGAGCAGCCCGAGCGCGAAGCGGGGCGTGCTGATCACCGGGCGGCGCAGAAAAACCGCATAAGTCGCCGGGCGATCGCCGAACCGGCCGACGATCGCCTTCGACTTCACGAAATAGCTGTCGGTGCGCGCCGCCAGCGATAGCGACCCATCGGCAGAGGAGCCGGGTCCGCAGCCCGGATCGGACTTGGACCCGGACCCATGGGCCGCCGCCATCGGCGCCCCCTTAAGAAGCGGCGGCGAGAAGCGGCCTATCGTGAAAGCCGTTGCCGTGGCGCGCGCGCTTCAGCGCATCGGCGATCTCGAAAGCGAGCTCGAGCGCCTGGGTGGCGTTGAGCCGCGGATCGCAATGCGTCAGATAGCGGTTGGCCAAGTCCGCCTCGCGGATCGCCTGCGCACCGCCGATGCACTCGGTCACATCCTGCCCGGTCAGCTCGCAATGAATCCCGCCGGCGTGAGTGCCCTCGGCTTGATGGATTGCGAAGGCGGCCTGGACCTCGGCAAGAATGCGGCCGAACGGGCGTGTGTTGTAACCGTTGCTCAGCGTGATCCGATTGCCGTGCATCGGATCGATGCACCAGACCACTTCGCGCCCCTCGCGTTTGAGGGCACGCAGCAACGGCGGCAGCTTCTCTTCGACCTGGTCGGAGCCCATCCGCGTGATCAGCGTCAACCGTCCCGCCTCGTTCTCGGGGTTGAGCCGGTCGACCAGGCGCAGCAGATCGTCGGTTTCGAGCGTCGGTCCGCATTTCATGCCGATCGGGTTTTTGATCCCGCGCATGAATTCGACATGGGCACCGTCGAGCTGGCGGGTGCGGTCGCCGATCCACACCAGATGGGCCGAACAGTCGTACCAATCGCCAGTGGTCGAATCGACCCGCGTCAGCGCCTCTTCGTAGGCGAGGAACAGCCCTTCGTGCGAGGTATACAGCTCGGTTTCGCGGATCTGCGGCGTGGTTTCCGAATCGAGCCCGCATGCCGCCATAAAATCGAGCGTCTCGGTCAACCGGTCGGCAAGCGCGCGGTAGCGCTCGCCCTGCGGCGAATCGGCAACAAAATCCTGGTTCCACGCATGCACCCGGTGCAGATCGGCATAGCCGCCCTGGGCGAAGGCGCGTAGCAGGTTCAGCGTCGCCGCCGACTGGCTGTAGGCCTGGATCATGCGCTGCGGATCGGGCTCGCGCGCCTTTTCGTCGAAATCGAGGCTGTTGATGATGTCGCCACGGTAGGACGGCAACGTCGTCCCATTGCGGGTCTCGGTGTCCGACGAGCGCGGCTTGGCGAACTGGCCGGCAAGCCGGCCGAGCTTGACCACCGGCAGGCCGCCCCCAAAGGTCAGCACCACCGCCATCTGCAACAGCACCTTGAACATGTCGCGGATATTGTTCGGGTGGAACTCGGCAAAGCTCTCGGCGCAATCACCACCCTGCAACAGAAAGGCCTTGCCGCCGGCCACCGCGGCCAGCCGTTCCTTCAGCCGGCGCGCCTCGCCAGCAAACACCAGCGGCGGAAAATTCTTTAGCGTTTCCTCGACCCGGGCGAGCCCGCTGTCGTCGGCATAACCCGGCACCTGCCGGATCGGCAAACCGCGCCAGCTCCGCGGCGACCATGTCGCGGTCATCTCACGATCCCTCCAAATTGTCGCATCGCCGCATGGCGGGGTGTCGGTCGTCGTTTCATGCTTCACCTCCTGGGGTTGGAGGCCGCTCCACGATCGGCGACGTTCGGATCAAGAAAAGCCTGAAAAACGAAAGCCGCCTCGGCAGGGCGGCTTCGGGAACAGCGCAGACGCGCGATCCTAGGCCGCCATCATGTACCGGCGGTACCAAAATCGCGCGACCAGACGGGCGCCGGATGCGGCGGCAACTGCGAGCATGGGTGCTACGCTAGCGATCCGATAGCAGCAAGGCAAGCGCTAAATGCCAGGGCGCAACGACAAATCTGCGGAGCCTGCCTGCGGCGCGGGTGCCGCGAGGCACGCTGCTAAGCGGCGAGTGCCGTAACGATCGCCCGAACCAGCGGCTTCATCAAGTAGCTGCCGCTCGGCACGATCGCGGCGGCGACGCCGTGCTGTTCGAGCGCGGCGGTGACGACCGGGCCGATCGCGGCGACGGCGGTGCGCGCAAGCCCTGCTTGCAGCCGGTCCTCGCAATGCAGCGTCCTAGCGACCGCGAAAAGCCGCCGGACCTGCGGCGCGCTGGTGAAGGCGATCACATCGATCGTGCCAGCCGCCAGCTGCGCGATCAGGGCCGCGACCTTGTCGTCATCCGCCTGCGAGGCATAGGCATAGGGCACCACCGGGTCCGGCACCGTCCCGGCGCGGCGCAAAAAGTCGACAAGCCGGTTGTCCGCGGCACCCGGATAAAGCTGCACCCCGACCCGCCGACCGTCCAGCTTTTCTCGCGACAGGCTGGCGATGATACCTTCGGTGGTCGGTTCCTGCGCCCGCAGATCGGGGGCCAGCCCCAGCGCGCGCAAGGCCCGCGCCGGCTTTGGCCCGCGGGTGATCTTGCGGGTGGCCGAGAGCGCGGCGAGAAACCCCGGCTCCAGCCGCTGCTCGCAGGCGATCGCGTGCAGGTGCTGCACCCCTTCGCCAGTCAGCAGCACGAGGTCGTCGAACGGTGCGTCGATGAAGCGTCGCAGCCAAGCGATGAGCGGCGCCGGGTCCGGGGCGGCGACGATCGCCACCAGTGGGCAGCTCAGCGTCGTTGCCCCCTCGGCTTCGAGCATGTGCGCGAGCCGCACCGCCTCGCGAGTCTCCGGCAGCGCCACGCATTTCCCGTATAGCGGGCGATCCATGCTGTCGTCGTCGCTCACTCGCTTCTCACCCGAGTGCCACCGCCTCGCCGGCAGCGCGCAGGATAGCCCTCAGCTCAGGAATGCACGAGCCGCAATTGGTGCCGGCGCGCAGGGCGGCACCGATCTCGGCGACGCTCGTCAACCGCTGCTCGGCAATCGCCTGATGCAGCGTCGTCAATCCGACGGCAAAGCAGGCGCACACGGTGCGGCCGTGATCGCCGGATCGCATACCGGGACTGGCAGCGGCCAAGAGCGCGGTGCGCGCCTCACCCTCTACCACCGAGCCGAGCATCGCTGCGACCTGATCGCGGGCCGGCAGCGCGCCCGCCTCATTGGTCAGAAACAGGCAGGCTTCAAGCTGATTGCCGACCAGGCTGGCATAGCGGAAGGTGCAGTGTCCGGGATCGGCGTAGGTGACTAGCTCGGCGCGTGCCGTCGCACCCAACAGGGCGCCGACCCAATCCTCGGCATCGCCCCCGCCGGGCAGCGGCTCCCAGCCGCGCAGCTCATAGGCGTGGCCGTTCTCGAGCGGGACCCGTGCCCAATAACATGGGCCTTGCAACGACCGCGGCGATTGGCGCAACAGCAGCCCCCACCACAGGGTTTCGACCGGGGTCACCCGGACCGGTGTCGCCTTCAGCTCGGGCTGGCCCGAAACCGGGTCGGTCACGGCGCCGACCAGCCGATCGACCGGACCGGCCGAGCTGAACTCATCGGTCCAGTGCATCGCCGCGAACACTTCGCCACGGCGCTGTCCGACCGACAGCCGGACCGGCAGCAGGCTCGCCCCATGCCGGCTTTCGATGCGCGCGAGGCCGCCATCGGCGAGCCCGAGCCGTGCCGCATCCTCCGGGTGCATGTCAAGGAGCGGCTCGCCCTGATGCGTCATCAGCCGCGGCACCCGGCCGGTCCGGGTCATCGTATGCCACTGGTCGCGCACCCGGCCGGTGTTCAGCAGCAGCGGCCAGACCCGATCGGTCGCGCTGGCCGGCGGCCGGTATGGCGTCGGCACAAAGCGCGCCCGGCCATCGGCGGTGGCAAACCCGGTTCCATCCCCGAACAGCCGCGGCGACGGCGAGCGCGCGCCATTCGGCAGCGGCCATTGCACCGGCTGCAGCCGGTCATATGCGCCATCATCGAGGGCCGCCAGCGCGCCGATATCGAAAATCCGCCGCGACGCTCCGCTGTTCTCGGCTCCGCTATTTTCGAAGCCCGACAGCGCGGCATGCTCGCGGAAGATGTCGGCCGGACGGCGATACGGAAACGCCGCACCCCAGCCCATGCGTCGCGCGACTTCGGTCATCATCCACCAATCGGGCCGGGCCTCGCCCGGCGGCGTGCGAAACGGCCGCTGGCGCGAGATGCGGCGCTCCGAATTGGTCACGGTGCCGTCCTTTTCGCCCCAGCCGGCGGCTGGCAGGACGATCTCGGCCGGTTGCGTCGTCGCAGTCGGCCAGCAATCGCTGACGACGACAAACGGACAGGCGGCGAGTGCGTCGCGCACCCGAGCGCTGCGCGGCATGCTCGCGGCCGGATTGGTGCCGAGGACCCACAGCGCCGTGATTTCGCCGTCGAGCACCGCGTCAAACAGCTCGACCGCCTTGCGGCCCGGCCGGGTCGCCAGATGCGGTGCATTCCAGAACCGGCGTACCCGGTCACGATCGGCAGGGTCATCAAAAGCCATATGCGCGGCGAGCTGGTTGGCGAACCCGCCGACCTCGCGGCCGCCCATCGCGTTGGGCTGACCGGTTAGCGAAAACGGCCCCATGCCGGGCCGGCCGATGCGACCGGCGGCGAGATGGCAGTTGATGATGGCGTTGACCTTGTCGGTGCCGGCAGAGGACTGGTTCACCCCCTGCGAATAGAGGGTGAGCGTGCGCTCGGTAGCGGCAAACCAGTCATAGAACCTCGCCAGATCGGCTGCCGGAAGATCGGCCAGCGCGGCAGCGGCGGCGAGTGTCGGCACGCTCGCCCGCGCCGCCTCGATCGCGGCGGCAGCGCCCGTCGCCCGATCGAGCCGGGGCGCATCGCCGCCGGCGACGGTCGCGACCAGATGCAGCAGCAGACCGGCAAATATCGCGACATCCGATCCCGGACGCAGCGGCAGATGCAGATCGGCAATCTCGCAGCTCGGCGTGCGCCGCGGGTCGATCACGACGACCCGGGTGCCGCGCACCTGGCGGGCGGCGACGAGCCGCTGATACAGCACCGGGTGGCACCAGGCGATGTTGCTGCCGACCAGCACGACGAGGTCGGCGGCCTCGATATCGTCATACGAGCCGGGCACCACATCCTCGCCAAAGGCCCGGATATGGCCAGCGGATGACGACGCCATGCACAGCCGCGAATTGGTGTCGATATTGGCGCCGCCGATGAACCCCTTCATCAGCTTGTTGGCGACGTAATAATCCTCGGTCAGGAACTGGCCGGAGACGTAGAAGGCCACCGCCTCGGGTCCGCGCGCCGCGATCGTCCGGGCGAAGGTCGCGGCGATCCGGTCGAGCGCCTCGTCCCAGCCGGCCCGCCTGCCACCGATGGTCGGGTAGAGCAGGCGCCCCTCGTGGCCGAGCGTCTCGCCGACCGCTGTTCCTTTCGAGCACAGCCGGCCGCGATTGGCGGGATGATCCGGATCGCCGGTGATCGCCCCATCCGCCGCCACCACCAGCCCGCAGCCGACCCCGCAATAAGGGCAGGTGGTGCGGACCGGACCGGCGCTCACGCCATTTCCTGGTGCCGCCGCGCGACCTGGTCGAGCCCCGCTGCGGACAGGCAGATCCGGCCGCCGACCAGCCGGACTGCGATGCCGGCGACGCAGCCTTGGTCGGGCGCCTCGGCCTGCCCGCTATCCAGCGCGATGACCCAGCCATGCAGCGGGCAGGCGACCGCGTGCCCCTGCACGATCCCTTCGGAGAGCGGTCCGCCGCGATGCGGGCAGCGGTCGATCAGCGCAAACACCATGTCGTCGACGGTGCGGAACACCGCGATCGCCGGCGGTCCCGAGGGCAGCGTCACCCGACGGGCGCCGCGGCGCGGAATGTCGTCGAGACGACCGATCTCGATCCAGCGGCGGTTCGCCATCGGCTAGCCCATCGCGGCGAGGGCGCGGTATTCGTGTCCGGCGAGACCTTCGGCCCGCTGCGCCCAAGGGTCGCGCTGCGCCAGACGCTGCGAGATCAGGAAGCGGCGATAGAGCGCCAGCCGGCCTTCGGCATCGGCGACGACGCGCGCCTTGACATAGTCGATGCCGATGCGGGCGATCCAGGGTGCGGTGCGTTCGAGATAGCGCGCCTCCTCGCGGTACAGCTGCAGAAAGGCGCCGATATGTTCGAGCACTTCTTCTTCGTTCGCCAGGCGCGCGAGATGATCGGTCACGCGGACCTCGACCCCGCCATTGCCGCCGACCACGAGATCGTAGCCGGCCTCGACACACACGACACCGATGTCCTTGATCGTCGCCTCAGCGCAGTTGCGCGGGCAGCCGGAGACCGCGAGCTTGACCTTGTGCGGCGTCCATGAGCCCCAGCACATCTTTTCGATCCTGACGCCGAGCCCGGTCGAATCCTGGGTTCCGAACCGGCACCATTCGCTGCCGACGCAGGTTTTGACCGTGCGCAACCCTTTTGCATAAGCATGGCCGGAGACCAGTCCCGCCCGGTTCAAATCGCCCCAGACCGCGGGCAGCTGCTCCTTTTTGACGCCGAGCAGATCGATGCGCTGGCCGCCGGTGACCTTGACTGTCGGGATCGCATATTTTTCCGCGGTGTCGGCGATCGCGCGCAGCTCCGCCGGCGTGGTCAGACCGCCCCACATCCGCGGTACGACCGAAAAGGTGCCGTCCTTCTGGATGTTCGCGTGCACCCGCTCGTTGACAAAGCGCGATTGCGGGTCGTCGCGATAGGTTTCGGGCCAGGCACACAACAGGTAATAGTTCAGTGCCGGGCGGCATTTCTGGCAGCCATCGGGCGTCTTCCAGCCGAGCGCGTCGCGCACTTGTGCGATCGTCTCGAGCCGCTGCGCCAGGATCGCCCGGCGCACCGCGTCGTGGCCGAGCTCGGTGCACGGGCAGATCGCCGGCTCGGTGCGGGCATCCGCGGCATCGACCCCGAGATGAGCCAGGATCGCCTCGACCAGGTGGGTGCACTGGCCGCACGACGCCGAAGCCTTGGTATGGGCGCGCACGGCAGCGAGAGTGGTCAGCCCCTTGTCACGGATCGCGCCGCAGATCGCCCCCTTCGACACCCCGTTGCAGCCGCAGATCTGCTCGCTGTCGGCGATCGCGGCGATGTCGATGCGCGGCAACGCTGCACCGGCGGCTTCGGCAAATCTGCGGCCGAACACCAGCTGGTCGCGGAACCGGCTGACATCGGTCCCTTCGCGCATCATCTGCACATACCAGGGCCCGTCGCCAACCGCGCCATAGAGCACGCTGCCGACGATCCGGTTCTGGCGCAGGATCACCTTTTTGTAGACGCGGCGCTTGGCGTCGTGCAGCGTGATCTCGTCATCGGCTTCGTCGGCAGCGGCCAGCGCGCCAGCCGAAAACACATCGATGCCGGTGATCTTCAGACTGGTGAATAGCGGCGGCGGCACATAGGCCGCATCCTCATCGCCGGCGAGCCGCGCGCCGCACACCTTGGCCTGCTCCCAGATCGGCGCCACCAGCCCGAACACCTGGCCGTTGTGCTCGATGCATTCACCGACCGCGTAGATGTCGGCGTCGCTGGTGCGCATGTCGTCGCCGACCTTGATGCCGCGATTGATCGCCAGATCGGCGTTGCGTGCCAGCTCGATATTCGGACGGATGCCGATCGCCAGCACGACCAGATCGGCCGGGATCTCGCGGCCATCGGCCAGCAATACCGCCTCGGCCCGATCGCTGCCGAGGATCGCCTCGGTCTGGCCGTCGGTGAAAAAGGCGATGCCGCGGGCATCGAGATCGCGGCGCAGTAATTCGCCGGCGGCGAGGTCGAGCTGGCGCTCCATCAGGCTCGGCATCAGATGGACGACCGCAACCGACATGCCGCGCCGCTTCAATCCCCAGGCGGCTTCGAGGCCGAGCAGCCCGCCGCCGATCACCACGGCGCGCCGCTGCGTGCGGGCGGCGGCGATCATCGTCTCGACATCGGCGATGTCGCGAAACGCGCATACGCCCGGCAGGCCGAGACCCGGGATCGGTGGTGCCAGCGGCCGGGAGCCGGTCGCCAGCAGCAGCTTGTCATAGGGAAGGGCGCCGGCCTCGGCAAATGCCACCATCTTCCGGCCGCGGTCGATTGCGGTCACCGTGGCACCGGTCAACAGCGTGATGCCGCGCTCGGCATACCAGTCGAGCGGATTGATGACGATGTCGTCGAGCATCTTCTCGCCCGCGAGCACCGAGGACAACAGGATCCGGTTGTAATTCGGATGCGGCTCGGCGCCGATTACCGTGATCGCGTAGCGCTCCGGGGCGCGAACCAGCAGCGCTTCAACCGTCCGCATCGCCGCCATGCCATTGCCGACGACGACCAGCCGCTGCTGTTCCCGGGTATCGATCTTCATCGGCAATTCCCCAAGTGACGGCAAAATCAGATGCGCGCGGCGGCACCGGTGTCACCGACCGACCAGTCGGCGCGCCAGCGACGCTTGACGGCGTTGAGGGCGACAAGCGCCAATGCCGTGAGCAGGGCGAACAGCAGCAGGCCCGGCCGATAGCTGCCGGTGAATTCTCTTGAAAAGCCGAGGCCCGAGGCGAGGAAGAAGCCGCCGAGCCCGCCGGCCATGCCAACGAGCCCGGTCATGACCCCGATCTCGCGGCCGAAGCGCTGCGGCACCAGCTGAAAGACGGCACCATTGCCCATGCCGAGGGCACCGACCGCAACCGCCAGGACCAGCACCGCGGTCCATGCGTGCTGGGGTCCGGCGCCGACCGTGGCGAGTGCCGTGGCGGCGATCAGATACAGCACCGAAAGCGCACGAACACCGCCGATCCGATCGGCGACCGCACCCCCGACCGGGCGCAGCAGCGACCCGATCAGGACGCAAGCGGCGGTGCAATCACCGGCGGCGACCGCACCCAGTCCGAATTGGGCGTTGAAATAGATCGTCAGCGAGGCGGCGAGACCGACGAACCCGCCGAAGGTCACGGCGTAGAACACCATCAGCCACCAGGCGTCGGCGATCCCGAGCAGCCGGCGATACTGGCCGAGCGTCACTACCCGGGCCGCCCGTCCGCTCTCCCTGGAGCACCATAGGTACACGACAAGGCCGAGGCCGAGCGGGACCGTGGCGAGGCCGAGCACGTTCTGCCAGCCCCACGCCACCGCCAGGCCGGGGGCGACCAGAGCCGCCAGGGCGCTGCCGGCATTGCCGGCGCCGGCAATGCCGAGTGCGGTACCCTGGTGCTCCGGCGGATACCAGCGCGAGGCGAGCGGCAGCGCCACCGCGAACGAGGCGCCGGCGACACCGAGAACGATTCCGACCACCAGGGTCCCGGCAAAGCCGTGCACGCCCAGCGCAAAACCGGCGACCAGACCGGCGATGACCACGAGCTGCGCGAACGTGCCGGTTCGCTTCGCGCCGATCCGGTCGGCGAGCAGACCGAGCGGGATGCGCAGCACCGCGCCGGCGAGCACCGGGACGGCCACCATGATCCCGGTCCGGGCGGGGTTCAGCCGCAAATCCCCGGCGATCTGGACGGCGAGCGGCCCGAGCAGCACCCAGACCATCGAGCCGAGGCCGAAATAAAGGAAAGCGGCAAATAGCGTCGGCAGGTGACCCGCCGCGAAAAATCGCTTGCTCATGCGAAAGCCTCGCCGGCGAGTTTCGCACCGGTCGGGCCATCGGGCCCGCGATGGACCGCCCTTGATCCACCAGCCTCGGCTTCGGGCGAGTTCGACTGCCCGCGATAGACCGCCCCGCCATTGCGGCAGCCCCGCCCCCACCACACCGCCAAAGGCCGCGTCGAGAGGAGCATCCCGAATGCAGCAAGGAACGTGCCAGTGCCCGGCCAATGGCAACCCGCACGATCCGGCCGGGCCGAGCCGGGCCGCTGCCCGGTTTGCGGGCGACAGCGACCGAATTTTATGCAATGCAACATCGGGCGGCATCCGCCCGGTGACCCGGTCTAGGGTTTGCGGGTGTCCCGTGTCGTGCCGGCGAGCAGGTCGGCGGCCACCGCAGCAATCCGCCGGCTCTGATTCATCGCCCTGCGCCGCAGCCAGCGATAGGCCCGCGGCTCGTCGATATTGTGCTCCCTCATCAACAGCGCCTTGGCGCGGGCGATGACCTCGCGCTCGGCCAGTGCGTCTGCGGCCTGCCGCAGATCGCTGGCCATCTGCCGCTGCCGATGAAACATTGCGATCGCCGCCATGACAATCGACGTCACTTCCGGAAAAGTCGCAGTGACGGCGGTGACGACAGTGTAGGAACACACCCCGGCGGCGATCGCCTCGGCCATCAGGGACGGGTCGTCGCGATCGACCAACAGAGCGATCGGCAGCGGATGCTCGGCGCCGATGCGGCGCAACTCGTCGAGCCGATCACGCGCGGGGGGTACGATGTCGACGACCATGACATCGGGTGCGGTCGCAACGACGATATCATAGAGGCTGCCTCGGGCGGCCAGCTCGACAATCTCGACAATAGTGACGCCGCCGATGGCACCGAGGCGCTGTTCGAGAATCCTCGCGCGCCCGGGATCGGACGGAACAAGCAAGATGTTGAGCCGACCCGACAAGACGTCCGCTCCGCGCTGCGTGGCGCAGGGCCGGACGCAAGCGCCGTGCCGCCGGCGCCGTCGTGGCGCCATGCTGCTGCACCGGCTCTGCCGGAGGCGGCGGTGATGGCCGGCTCAGCCGGAGGCAGCGGTGATGCGCGCCGGGCGCGTCGTTGCGCGAAACGCGTCGAGCGCTTCGGGGGTGTCGATATCGACCAGGACCGCGTCGTCGTCCATCTCGATTTCGGCAACCTGCTCGGCATGCTCGCCGATCAGGTGCCGGGCTCCGACATCGCCCGCGAGCTGCGCCATCTCGGCGAAAAACCGGCTCGCCCACAGCACCGGGTTGCCGCGCTTGCCGCGGCGGGTCGGCACGATGATGGCACGGCCTTCGAGCGGATTGAACGCTGCGATCAGCCGATCGAGATGGCGGCCGGTGACGAGCGGCATATCGCCGAGACAGACGAGCGCGCCGTCGAGATCCTCGGGCAATGCCGCAAGGCCGCGCTTCAGAGAGGTCGAAAGCCCATCGGCGAAATCCGGGTTGCGCACCCGTTCGACCGGCAGCCGGCCCAGCGCCGCATCGATCTCGTCGCCGCGATTGCCCAACACGGCGACGATCGGCCGCGCCCGCGACGCGAGCAGCCGCTGTGCCACCCGCGTCACCATCGGCACGCCTTCGATCTCGGCCAAAAGCTTGTTTGGGCCACCCATGCGGCTTGATCGGCCGGCGGCTAGCAGCAGCGCGCCGATGCGCGGGCCCGGCGGCCGGGTCTTGGCGGTTGCGGCGGTGGCGGCAGGAGACTTGGTTTCGGGCGGCTTGGCTTCGGCCCGCGGCAACGGCCGCGTCGCAATCTCGGCCAAGAGCCCGCCCGCACCCATCCGCATGATCTCGGCCGGCCCGACCGGCAATCCGGCGACCAGCCGCTCGAGCACCCAGTCGAAGCCGTTGATTTTTGGCGAACGCGCGCAGCCCGGCAGTCCGAGCACCACCCTTGCGCCAAATCGGCCGAGCAGCAGCAGGTTGCCGGGATCGACCGGCATGCCGAAATGCGTGACCTCGCCGCCCGCCGCGACGATCGCCGCCGGGATCACGTCGCGCCGGTCGAGGATCGCCGAAGCGCCGTGGATCAGCAGCAGGTCAATCGGCTTGCCGAGCCCGGCGGTGATCGCCGCCGCCAGCGCCGAGGTTTCATGGGCGCAGCGCTCTTCGCAGACGAGCCTGCTGCCGAGCGCCGCGAGCCGTCCCTCGGTCACCTGCCGGGTCTTGTCGAGAATGCTTTCCTTGAGCCCGGGCAGCCGGGTCTGGATCAGCCCGACCGCGCGCGGCTGAAACGCCGCGATGCGCAGCAACGGGCCGTCTGCGGCGGCGGCTTCGACACAACGCACGACCGCCGCCTCGGGTGCCGCGAACGGGATGATCTTGACCGTGGCAACCATGTGTCGCGGCTCGACGACTTCAAAGAGCGGCAGGGTGCCGAGGGTGACGGCTTCGTCCACGAGATTGAGCCGGTCGAGCCGCTCACGGTCGAACACCAGGAGCCCACGCGCCGTCGCGAACAAATTGGCGCGTCCGGTGAAGGGTGCCGCGGCCTCGATGCCATCCCCGGCCACGGCGACGGCCACCCGGCGGGCGGCCTCGTCCTCGGCGACATCGCCCGGTTCGAGCCGGGCGACGACGATCCGCTCGAGGCCGGCAGCGGCGATCAGCTCGAGATCGGCGCGCGACAGCACCCGCGCCTTTTTGAGGGCGGTCGTGCCGAGCCGCAGGCTGTGGGCGAGGATCGCCCCGTCGGCCTCGGCGACCGGCACCTCGCCGAATTTCATGCCGCCACCGCCGGCTCGCCGCGGCGCAGCACTCGGGTCATCTCGGCGACGATCGATGTCGCCACCTCGGCCGGCGAGACGGCACCGATATCGAGACCGACCGGCCCGTGGATGCGGGCGAGATCGGCGTCGCTGAACCCCTGCTCCTTCAGCCGGGCACAACGTGCGGCATGGTTGCGGCGCGACCCCAGGGCACCGATGTAGAAGCAATCCGAGCGCAGCGCCGCGGCCAGCGCCGGGTCGTCGAGCTTGGGGTCATGGGTCAGCGCCACCACCGCCGAGCCGCGATCCGGCTTCAATCGTTCGAGCGCTTCGTCGGGCCACTCGCCGACCAACTCGACCCCAGGGAAGCGCGCGGCTGTCGCAAAGGCGCCGCGCGGATCGATCACGGTCACGGCGTAATCGGCCAATGCCAGGATTTGCGCCAAAGGCTGGGCGATGTGCACCGCGCCGATCACAAAGCAGCGGTGCGGCGGGGTCAGCACCTCGACAAAGACCGGACCGGACGAGGTCTCGACGGTCCGGTTGCGACCGGCCCGCCATACCTCGCGCAGCCTGTCGAGCGCGGCATCGTCGAGTTCGAGATCGCCGTCCACCGCGTCGCCATCGAGCAGCAATTGTCGGCCACCGGCGAGCGCGGTCGCAAGCGCCACCGAGCGGTGATCGCGCGCCGCGGCGACCACCCGGTCGAGGATGCGGCCCTTCATTCGACACGCTCGACAAAAATCTGGATCTTGCCACCGCAAGCCAGACCGACCTCCCAGGCCTGGTCGTCGCTGACCCCGAAATCGAGGAGCCGCGGCTTGCCGTCGCGGATCGCGGCGAGCGCCTCCTCGACCACCGCGCCTTCGACGCAGCCGCCCGACACCGAGCCGACCATCGCCCCCGTCTCGTCGACGGCGAGCTTGGCACCGACCGGCCGCGGCGAGGAACCCCAGGTCGTCACCACGGTCGCCAGCGCCACACCCGAGCCCGCCTCGCGCCAGCGCGCCGCCTGTTCGAGAATTTCCGCCGTATCGCTCATGCCGCTCTCTCCCGGTAGTCGCGCAAGGTCCGGCTCGTAGCGCCGCGCCGCGCCGGTGCGGTGCTCAGCGCCCCGATCAATTCTTCGAGGCTTTCAAGATTGTGCACCGGCCGGAACTCGTCGACAAAGGGCATCATCGCCCGCATCCCCAGTGATTTTGGCTCGAACCCCTGGTAGCGCAACAGCGGATTGAGCCAGATAAGCCGCCGGCACGAGCGGTGCAGCCGGTCCATCTCGCGGGCGAGCCCGGCCCCGGCGTCGCGGTCGAGCCCGTCGGTGATCAACAGCACGATCGCCCCCTGGCCCAACAGGCGGCGCGACCACAGCCGGTTGAACTCAGCGATCGAATGACCGATGCGGGTGCCGCCCGACCAGTCGGCGACCGCCTCGCCGACCCGCTCCAGCGCCAGATCGACATCGCGGTAGCGCAGATAGCGGGTGATGTTGCTCAGCCTTGTGCCAAAGACGAAATCGGAAACGCGGTCGCGGTCGTTGGTGACCGTGTGCATGAAATGCAGAAAGATGCGGCTGTAGCGGCTCATCGAGCCGGAGATGTCGCACAGCACGACGAGCGGCGGCGGCCGGCGGCGCGGGCTCTTGCGCTTCAGCTCGATCAGCCCACCGGCGCGCAGTGCGGCGCGCATCGTCGCCCGCAGATCGGCCCGCGCGCCGTGACGGTCGGCGGCAAAACGCCGGGTCGGCACATCCTGCACCGGCAGCCGCAGCCGCGCGATCGCCGCCTTGGCACGCGCCAGCTCGTCCAGCGACATCTTCTCGAAATCCATCTGGCGCAATTGCTCGCGGTCGGAAAAGGTCATGACCGCGTCGAGCTCGGTCTCGACCTCCTCCGGCTCGCCTGCTGGCGCCTCCTGGTTTGGATGCAATGCCTCGGCCAGGCGCCGCGCCATCTCGGCACCCTTGTCCTGCTCGCCGGCCACGCGCATTTCCGGCAGCACCAGCGCCATCATCTTTTTCAACAGATCGGGATTGCGCCAGAAGATGTGAAACGCCTGGTCGAAAATCAGCCGCTGGTCTGGCCGGTTGACAAATACCGCATGCAATGTCCAGTAGAAGTCGCGGCGGTCGGTCACCCCGACGGCCTGCACCGCCTGCACTGCATCGATGACCTTGCCCGGCCCGACCGGCAGCCCGGCGGCCCGCAAGGTGCGCGCGAAATGCACCAGATTGGCGACGAGCCGCCCACTATTCTGGGGCATTGCGGCGTTACCTGTGACCGTTGCCCCTCACCCCCGCCACATCGGCGGCTTCGGTCTTGATCTGGTCGAGGAGGCGGGCGGCTTCGCTGCCTTGGATGCGGGCAATGTCGTCCTGGTATTTGAGCAGTACGCCGAGCGTGTCGTTGATCGCCTGCGGGGTCAGCTCCAGTACGTCCAGCTGCATCAGCGCCTCGGTCCAGTCGATCGTCTCGGCGATGCCCGGCAATTTGAACAGATCCATCGTGCGCAATTGCTGGACGAAACCGACGACCTGCCGCGACAGCTGTTCGCCGGCACCGGGCGCCTTGCGGGCCAGGATTTCGAGCTCGCGCGCGGCGGTCGGGTAATCGACCCAGTAATAGAAGCAGCGCCGTTTCAGCGCGTCGTGGATCTCGCGGGTGCGGTTCGAGGTGATGATCACGATCGGCGGTGTGGCGGCGCGGATCGTGCCGATCTCCGGGATCGTCACCTGAAAGTCCGACAACAGCTCCAGGAGATAGGCTTCGAACGGCTCGTCGGTGCGGTCGAGCTCGTCGATCAGCAGCACCGGAGCGCCGGCGATGTCCGGCTCCAGCGCCTGCAACAGCGGCCGCTTGATCAGAAACCGGTCGGAAAAGATCGCGCTCTCGATTTCGCCCCGGTCCTCCTCGGCGGCCTCGGCGAGGCGGATTTCGATCATCTGTCGGGCATAGTCCCATTCATAGACCGCCGAGGCGACGTCGAGCCCCTCATAACATTGCAACCGGATCAGCCGTCGTGCCAGCGCCGTCGCCAGCACCTTGGCAATCTCGGTCTTGCCGACCCCGGCCTCGCCTTCGAGAAACAGCGGCCGCTTCAGATGCAGCGCCAGATGCACTGCGGTCGCGAGACTGCGGTCGGCGATGTAATCGGCACTGCCGAGCATGGCCAGCGTGTCATCGACCGCGGCCGGCAGTTTCGCGGGTGTGGCAGCATCCATCGGCAACAACCCCGATCAACAAAATCCCTCTCCCGTCGTGGGAGAGGGCGGGCAGATGACGTGCGCCCGAAAGGCCGGGCTCGGCTTAGAGTTTCGTATCTAGTGCACCAACGGCGGTCACGCCACCCCGGCCTCGTCTCGGAACCGCGCAGCAACGATGCTATCACATGAGGTCGCCATACGAGGTCGCGAGCCGAGCGCTCAGGCTCAGCACAAAAATCCCGCACCCCGGCAACAGGATTTGTGACAGACTTCGCTGGCGCCGCGTCCGCGCGGCCGTGCCGGAGACGGAGAAACGCGATGCAACTGATGTACTTCACCGAGCAGCCGATGTCAGCCTATCTCGCCGAGGAGGGCCTGAAGTTCGGCGCTACGGCACTGATGTTCTCCAACAAGTATTTCGACCCGGTCGCCGGCAGCCGGCTTTATAACGAATATCTCGAACACTATATTTATGCTGAAGAGATGGGCATCGACGGCTTCATGCTAAACGAGCACCACAATGCGCCGTTCTGCATGCAGGCAAAGTGCAACATCTTTGCGTCGATCCTCGCCGCTGCGACCAAGAATGCCAAGATTATCCTGCTCGGCAACCCGCTGCCGCTGGCCGAGAACCCGGTGCGGCTCGCCGAGGAATTGTCGATGATCGACATGATCTCGCGCGGGCGGCTGGTGTCGGGCTTTGTCCGCGGCGGCGGCCAGGAGCAGCTCGCGACCGGGGTCAGCCCCGCCTACAACCGGGAGCGCTTTCAGGAGGCGCATGATCTGGTCGTCGCCGCCTGGACCCGACAAGGGCCGTTCCGCTGGGAAGGCACACATTACCAGCACCGCGTTGTCAACCCATGGGCGGTGCCGTTGCAAAAGCCGCATCCACGCGTGTGGATCCCAGGCGTCATCAGCAAGGAGACGATCCTGTGGGCGGCGGCGCGCGGCTATCCCTATATCGCGCTCAACACGCCGATCGACCGCACCAAGCAGATCTGGCAGATCTATGACAATGCCGCGGCCGAAGCCGGCTTCACCGCCGGTCCCGACTATCACGGGCTCCTGAAGCAGATCCATGTCGCCGAAACCGAGGAGAAGGCGATCGCAAACGCCCGGCAATTCCTGTGGATGCAGGGCGAATTCACCGGCTTGGCGCACCCGGTATGGAGCACGCCGTCGGGCTATTCGAGCCCCGATAACCGCCGTGCCTTTGTCGAATTCGCCACCGGACGGTCGAAAAACCCGCGCTATCGCCCACCGCTCGAAAAGCAGCTCGAAGAATTGATGATCATCGCCGGCACGCCAAAGCAGGTCATCGCGAAGCTGCGCATCCTGCTCGAAGAGACCCGGCCCGGCATTCTCGGCGTGTGGGGCAATGACGGCACGGTGACGCACGAGGACGCCAAGACCTGCATCCGGCTCTTGGGGCAAGAGGTCTTCCCGGCGGTGCGGGAGATCGCCAAGGAGCTCGACCTGAAGAGCCCGTTCGAGACCAACCAGCCGGTCAGCGTCGATTATATGACCAGCTTGCAACCGCCGGTGCGCGCCGCCGCCGAATAACCCGCCGCCGCCCTTCCCGGCCCGAGGTGTGTCACATGCCTTCGGGTCGGGGAGATGCCGCCGCGTTCAGGCGCAGGCGGCGACGGCGCGGCGGGCCATCACATTGACGAGGTGGGCGCGGTATTCGGCCGATGCGTGGATGTCGGAATTGAGGTTGTCGTCGGGGATCGCGATGTCCTTGATCGCGTCCGGGGTGAACGATCGGGCGAGCGCCGCCTCCATCTCGGGGACGCGGAACACCGAGGGGCCGGCGCCGGTCACCGCGACCCGCACGCCAGCGGGGCTGCGGGCAACAAACACGCCAACGATCGCGTAGCGCGAGGCCGGGTTGCGGAATTTCTGGTAGTTCGCGGTCGCCGTCTTGGGAAAGCGAACCGCGGTCACGATCTCGTCCGGTTCGAGTGCCGTCTCGAACATGCCGGTGAAAAACTGCTCGGCCGCGATCTCGCGCTTTGTCGTGTGCACGGTGGCACCGAGCGCTACCAGGGCTGCCGGATAGTCGGCCGCCGGATCATTGTTCGAAATCGAGCCACCGATCGTGCCGCGGTTGCGCACCGCCGGGTCGCCGATCATGCCGGCCATCGCCGCCAAGGCCGGAATGGCCTGCTGGACGACCGGCGAGCGGTTGACCTCCGCATGCCGCGTCATCGCCCCGATGACGACCGCGTCGCCCGCATCGGTGATGCCGCGCAGCGATGCAATCGCGGCGAGATCGACCAGGTCCGACGGGCGCGCCAAGCGCTGCTTCAAGGTCGGGATCAGGGTCATGCCGCCGGCGACGAGCTTCGCCTCCTCGTTGGCACCAAGCAAATTCGTGATCTCGTCGAGGCTTGCCGGCTTGTGGTAGTTGAATTCATACATCGGGCCTCTCCCTAATCCGCGGCGAGTGGCTGGCGGTGCTGTTCGATCACCCGCCACAGCCGTTCCGGCGTTGCCGGCATCTCGACATGCCGCACGCCCAGCGGCTTCAGCGCATCGACGATCGCGTTGCTGATCGCCGCCGGAGCGCCGATCGCGCCGGCTTCGCCGCAGCCTTTAACGCCAAGCGGGTTGTGCGTGCACAGCGTCACATTGGTCGACAGCGCAAAGCTCGGCAGGTCATCGGCGCGCGGCATCGCATAGTCATTGTAGGAGCCGGTCAGGAGCTGGCCCGTCCCTTTGTCGTAGACGCAGCCCTCCAGCATGGCCTGGCCGATCCCCTGGGCGAGCCCGCCATGGACCTGGCCGGCCACGATCATCGGATTGATAATACGGCCAAAATCATCGCTCGCGATAAAGCTGACGATCGTCACCTGACCGGTCTCGGGGTCGATCTCGACCTCCGCGATGTGGGCACCGGACGGGTAGGTGAAGTTCTTCGGGTCGTAGAACGCGGTTTCGTCGAGCCCCGGCTCCAACCCCTCGGGGTAATTGTGCGGCACATAGGCGGTCAGCGCCACCTCGGCGAAACTCTTCGACCGATCGGTGCCGGCGACCGTGAAATTGCCGTCCTTGAACTCGACATCGGCCTCGGCGGCTTCGAGCAGATGGGCGGCGATCTTGCGGCCCTTGGCGACGATCTTGTCCATCGCCTCGGCGATCGCCGAGCCGCCGACCGCCAGCGAGCGCGAGCCATAAGTGCCCATGCCATAGGGGATCTTGGCGGTGTCGCCATGGACGATCTCGATGCTCTCGATCGGGATGCCGAGCCGGTCGGCAACAAGTTGCGAAAATGTCGTCTCGTGGCCCTGGCCGTGACTGTGCGAGCCGGTCAGGATCGATACGCTGCCGGTCGGGTGCACCCTGACCGCGGCACTCTCGTAGAGCCCGGCGCGCGCGCCCAGCGAGCCGACCACCGCCGAGGGCGCGATGCCGCAGGCCTCGATATAGGTGGCGATGCCGACACCGCGCAATTTGCCGCGCGCCATCGCGTCGCGCCGCCGTGCCTCGAACCCAGCGTAATCGGCCGCCTGCAGCGCCAATTCCAACGTCGCGGCATAATCGCCGCTGTCATATTGCAGCGCGACCGGGGTCTGGTAGGGGTAGGCGTCCTTCGGGATGAAGTTGCGGCGGCGCAATTCAGCCGGATCGATGCCGAGTTCGTCGGCGGCGAGATCGACGATGCGTTCGAGCAGATAGGTCGCCTCGGGCCTTCCGGCGCCGCGATAGGCGTCGACCGGGACCGTGTGGGTGAACACCGCCCTGGTCTCGACATAGATCGCCGGCGTCGTATAGGTGCCGGCGAGCAGCGTCCCGTAGAGGTAGGTCGGGATGCACGGTGCAAAGGTCGACAGATAGGCGCCCATATTGGCAATCGTCGCGACCTTGAGCGCCAGGAACTTGGCGTCCGCGTCGAGCGCCAGCGTCACATGGGTCACGTGGTCGCGGCCATGCGCGTCGGACATGAAACTCTCGGAGCGCTCGGCGGTCCATTTGACCGGGCGACGCAGCTTGCCGGCAGCCCAGGTGACGATCGCCTCCTCGGCATAATGGTAGATTTTCGAGCCAAAGCCGCCGCCGACATCGGGGGCGACGACGCGCAATTTCGCTTCCGGGATGTGCAGCACAAAGGCGCCCATCAACAGCCGGATCACATGCGGGTTCTGGCTTGTCGTGTAGAGCGTGTAGTCGCCGGTGGCGCGGTCGTACTCGCCGATCGCGGCGCGCGGCTCCATCGCGTTCGGGACGAGCCGGTTGTTGACGAGATCGAGTTCGACCACCCGCGCCGCCCTGGCGATCGCGGCATCGACCGCAGCGAGGTCGCCCAAATGCCAGTCGTAGCAGAGATTGCCCGGCACCTCGGCAAAGACCTGCGGAGCGCCCGGCTTTAGTGCCGCGGCCGGATCGACCACCGCCGGCTCCTCGGCATAATCGATCGCGATCAGATCGGCCGCCTCGCGAGCCTGTTCGAGGGTCTCGGCAACCACCACCGCGACCGGGTCGCCGACATGGCGCACGCGATCAACCGCGAGCGGCGGATGCGGCGGTTCGGCCATCGGCGAACCGTCCTTCGAATGCACCTGCCAGCCGCAGGGCAGGCCGCCCACACCGTCCGCCGCCATGTCCGTGCCGGTGAACACCGCGGCCACTCCCGATGCCCGCGCCGCGGCGGCCGTGTCGATCGCGGTGATCCGCGCATGGGCATGCGGGCTGCGGAGGATGCAGGCGTGGAGCTGATGCGGGCGGTCGATATCGTCGGTGTAGGTGCCCTGACCGGTCAGAAAGCGGAAATCCTCGCGCCGCCGGACCGGGGTTCCGACCGTCGTCATCGCCCTACTCCGCCGCCGCTCCATGAACATTGGCAGGCGGTGCCTCGCCGCGCATGACCGCCGCCCCCTCGGCGATCGCCAGCACGATGTTGTGATAGCCGGTACAGCGACAGAGATTGCCTTCGAGATATTCGCGGATCTCGCGCTCGGTCGGGTTCGGGTTGTTCTTGACGAGGTCGAGCGCGCTCATGACCATGCCGGGGGTGCAGAACCCGCATTGCAGGGCATGGTTGTTGCGGAACGCCTCCTGCATCGGATGCAAGGTGTCGCCGGTCGCGACACCCTCGATCGTCAACACCGAGCGGCCCTCGGCCTGGACCGCCAGCAGAGTACAGGATTTGACCGCCTCGCCATCGACATGCACGACGCAGGCGCCGCACTGGCTCGTGTCGCAGCCGACATGGGTGCCGGTCAGCCCGAGCTGTTCGCGCAACAATTGTACCAGGAGGGTGCGGCCCTCGACCGTCGCCGACACCGGTTTGCCGTTCACGGTGAGGCTCACCGTTTTCTGCATCGAACCCTCCCTCGATCGCCAATCATGCCTCTCGGCCGCCCATCTGGCGGACGGCCGCAGCCGGGCGGAGTTTTGGGCCGCCCGATGCCCGCGGTCAAGGCGCTCGCCGGTCCCGCCACGGGCTAGCGCAGACCGCCGGTGCGGGTGAAATAATAGAGCACCAGCCCGACGATCGCGGTCAGCCCGGTGACCCAGACGGCCGGTGATAGCCGGCCCGGCAATGCGGCGGCGGCGGACGCCGCGGTCCCGGTCGCTTCCGGCCCGGCCGCTTCCGGCTCAATTGCCATGCGTGCCAGCGGCGCATCGGCACCGTCCGGCGAGGATGGCCCAGACCCCTCGGCGGTCTCGGGTGCGACCACCGCGGCGAAGCGGGTGAAGAACTCCTCGGCCATCTTGCGCGAGGTCGCATCGATCAGTCGCGAACCGATCTGCGCGAGCTTGCCGCCGACATGCGCCTGCACTTCGTAATGCAGCAGCGTCGCGTCACCGTCTTCGTCGAGGCTGACCTTGGCGCTGCCCTTGGCGAAGCCCGCGACACCACCGCTGCCCTCGCCGGCGATCATGTAGGCCTTTGGCGGATCGAGGTCGGAGAGGGTGACTTTGCCGCCAAAGTTCGCGCTGACCGGTCCGACCTTGGCCCGCACCTTGGCGGCGAATTCGGTATCCGAGACCTTCTCGATCGACTGGCAGCCGGGGATCGCCTCCTTCAGCATCTGTGGATCGTTGAGCGCCTCCCAGACACGCTGGCGCGGCGCCGGGATGCGAAATTCACCCGTCATTTCCATCGGCATGATCCTTTCCTGCGTGCGAGGAATGTGCGGCCCGGTAGCACCAATTGCAACCGCCCGGCCAGCGGTCGGCCCTGGCGGCGGCGCCCGCTGGATGACGGCCATTTGTGGAGGATGGCGCTCTCAGGCGTCGGGGATGACCGCGATCGCGTTGATCTCGATCAGGTAGTCGGGCGAGGTCATCTTGACCACTTCGATCATGGTCGAGGCCGGTAATGGCGGCTTGAAGTATTCGCGTCGCACACTGTGAATGACATCGAAATGCTCCATGTTGCGGATATAGACGTCGATCCGGCAGATATCGTCGAGCGTGCCGCCCGCTGCCTCGGCCGCGGCTCTGAGGTTGTCGCACACTTGGCGGGTCTGGGCCGCGATGTCGCCGATGCCGGCGATCGTGCCGTCCGCCCGCCGTGCGGTCATGCCCGAGATGAACACCAGCCGGCCTCTTGCTTCGATCGCCGTCGCCTGCGAAAAATGCCCGCTCGGCGCCCGCAACCGTTCGGATGTGATCTGCCGTTTCGCCATCGCCCACCCTCCGCATCGGGCTCGGCCGCAATGATCGCAATCGCCGCTGCGTGTCGCGCCTGGAGCAGAATATGAGGTCCATCCGGTTTTGCGCGACATCCCCGCCCGAGAGATCCCCGCCCGAGAGATCCCCAATCGTATCGAAGACCGGCTGATCGTCGCCCTCGATGTGCCGGGCGTTGCCGAAGCGCGGGCGCGGATCGCGCAGCTCGACGGGATCGTGTCGTTCTTCAAGCTCGGGCTGTGGCTGCAATTTGCCGCGGGCTTCGAGAAGCTGGTCGACGATCTCCTCGCCGCGAACAAGAAAATCTTTCTCGACACCAAGATGTTCGACATCGGCGAGACGGTCCGCCAGGGGGTGACCCGCGCCGCCGAGCGCGGGGTCAGCTTTGTCACCGTGCATGGCGACGACGACATCATCAAGGCAGCGGCCGACGGCAAGGGCGGCAGCAGCCTGCAGGTCTTGGTGGTGCCGGTGCTGACCAGCCTCGACACCGCCGGGTTGCGCCAGCTCGGCTATGGCGGCGGCAGTCTCGCCGAGCTGATCGTCGCCCGCGCCCGTGCCGCCGCCGAAAACGGCTGCGACGGGATCATCGCCGCCGCGCACGACGACCCGCACGCGATCCGTCGCGCCGCGGGGGCCGAAAATCTGCTGGTGGTGACTCCCGGCATCAGGCCCGCGGGGACGCCGCTCGACGACCACAAGCGTTCCGGGACCCCGGCGCAGGCGATCGCCCGGGGTGCCGATTATCTCGTCGTCGGCCGCCCGATCGTCAACAGCGACGACCCGGCCGGTGCCGCCGCCCGGATCATCGCCGAGATGCGCAGCGCCCTCGCCCGTTAGCGGCGCCGAGGTGCCGCGTTGCAGCCACCCGGCCGCGGCAGGCTCATTTTTTTGCAACACCCCACAAAAACAGCGCCGGGCCGATATCGACGTCGCTCAGATCCTTGTGAAACGCCTCGCGCGCCGAGTATTCGCCGGTCGGAATATACGGCACGCTGACAAACGCCTCGCGCTGCAATTCGGCGGCGATGGCTTTGCGCTCGGTGGCGTCGGCGGCGAAGATCCATTGGCGGCGCAGCTTCTCGATGATCGGATCGCTCGGCCAGCCGAACCAGGCGTTGGCGCCGTTGGCGCGCAGCGGGGCGTTGACCGCCGGATCGAGGATCGCGATGCCGGGAAAAGTCGTCAGAAAGATGTTCCAGCCGCCCTTGTCGAGGGGTGCCTTCGATGCCCGCCGCGACACCAGCGTGCCCCAATCCATCGCCTGCAGATCGACATTGAAGCCGAGCCGGCGCAGCAGGTCGTTGGTCACTTCGGCCAAGGCATGCAGGCTGGGGAAATCGGTCGGGTCCATCAGCACGACCTTTTCGCCATGGTAGCCGGCTTCCTTGATCAGCTCCTTGGCCTTGGCGAGGTCGCGCGGCCCTTCGAGCGGGCCGGCCCCGGCGTCGCTCGCCATCGGTCCGTCGCAGCTGAAAAAGCTGAAGCAGGTGTGCCAGTATTTCTTGTCGCCGGCCACCGCCGCCATGTATTCGGACTGATCGAGCGCGTAGAGCAGCGCCTGGCGCATCTTCTGGTTGTCGAACGGCGGCAGCAGCTGGTTGAACCGCAAGATCCCGCCGACCTGAAACGGGCTCTGCTGCACCAGCGTGACATCCGGATCGCGGGCCAGGAGCGGATAGAAATCGGGGGGCGGGTTCTCCCACCAATCGGCCTCGCCAGCGGTGAACGCTGCGAGAGCCGTGCCCGGATCGGGAATATAAAGCCACTCGACCCGGTCGACGCGCACGACCTTGCCGCCGGCCGCCCAGCTTGGCGGCTCCTTGCGCGGCACATATTCCGGGTTCTTGACAAACACGACCTTGTGGCCGGGCTCCCATTCGGATTTGACAAATTTGAACGGCCCGGAGCCGGTGCTGTCCTTGATCTGTTGGTTGGCGCTGGTCTCGGCGACCGCCTTCGGCATGATGAACGGGACGTTGCTGTCGGGTTTGCCGAGCGCCTCGATCAGCAGCGGAAACGGCCGCTTGAGAACGATTGCAAACGTCTTGTCGTCGACCGTCTTGTACTCGGCGAGCAGCGCGGCAAGGGTCTGGCCGAGCGGGTCGCGCTTGCTCCAGCGTTCGAGCGAGGCGATGCAATCGGCGCTGGTGACCGGCTGGCCGTCATCGAATTTGAGCCCGTCACGCAGCGTGAACGTATAGGTCAGCTTGTCCGGGCTGACCGTCCAATGATCGACCATCTGCGGCTGCGGGTGCAGATGGCGGTCGAGCGCAAACAGCGTGTCATAGACCATGTAGCCGTAGTTGCGGGTGATCGTCGCGGTGGTCCAGATCGGGTCGAGCACGCGCAGATCGGCCTGGGCGATCACCCGCAGCGTGGTACCGGCGGTGGCGGTGGCGGCGAGCGCCGCACCGCCCGGGGTGACCAGGATCAGCATCAAGATGCTGATCGAAGACGCCAGACGGTTCATCCCAGTCCGATTGCCCATCCGCCCGGTTTGCAACGTACCAAGCTCGCTCATGATGACAGTCCTGAGACGGCGCTTGCGAGGCCATGGTGTGCTGGCTTCGAGGCGGTGCCTGGCCCGCGCCTATTTTTGACGGTTTCGCCAAGTCCACCTTACCATAAGGTTAACGAGAGCGGGGACCATAAGGTTAACGAGAGCGAGGGTCGCGCATCGCCGAATGATGCAATTTGCGCGCCCGCTGCCCACCGAGAGGTTCCGTCGACGGGCTCAATGGGCAAACCGCGCTCGATAGGCAAACCACGCTCAAATGGGCAAACCACGCTCAAATGGGCGAACCACGCTCAAATGGGCGGGCCCGGCGCAATCCGGCCCAGCGCCGCCGCCCCTGGTCTTTCCGGCGCCGCCCCCTTGACTGGTGCGGCCTCGCGGCGCCACGCTGCTTCGCCTATGGTGGCGCCCCTCGGTTACCCTCGGCGGGCGAGGACGACGGGTGGCGGCCGCCCGATCGCGAGGAGTCGATTCGATGGCCGAGACGGCAATCTGGAATTTTCGCCAGCTGGCGCATCACGAGCTAGACGGATTTGGCGGGATCGGCGAGGGTATGTCGATCCAGATCGCCAAGGACGGCCGGCGCATCCTGTGGCTCGCCCATGAAAGCGCGCCGAAGAATTTCACCGCAATCGATGTCAGCGATCCGCGCGCGCCAAAGATCGTCGCCCGCCGCGACCTGCCGCAATCGCATATGCGCTCGAACTCGCTCGAGACGGTCGGCGACATCATGGCGGTCGCCTATCAGACGACGCATCAAGGGCTGCAGCCTGCCGGGTTCGAGCTGTTCGACATTTCGGTGCCGGAAAACCCGCGCTCGATCACCTTTTTCGACTGCTCGGGGCCGAATTCCCGCGGTGTCCATCAGTTGTGGTTCGCCGATGGCGAATACATCCATATGAGTTCCGGCGCGCCCGATTTTCGCCCGACCCATCCGAAAGACGACCAGTTCTATCGCATCATCGACGTCAAAAACCCGGCGAAGCCGGTCGAGGTCGGGCGCTGGTGGCTGCCCGGCACGAGAGAGGGCGACAGCGCGCCGCCGCCGGTGCGCCACCCGGAAAACGCCGATACCGGATTTCGCCCACACAACACCAATGTCTACCCCGAGCGCCCCGACCGGGCCTATCTCGGCTATATCGATGGCGGGCTCGTCACCCTCGACATCGCCGACAAGGCCCATCCGAAGATGGTGGCACGGTGGGACTACCATCCGCCCTATTTCGGCTTCACCCACACCGTCGTGCCGTTCTTCGATCGCGGCCTCTATATCGTCAGCGACGAATGCACCCGGACCGAGGGGGCGGACTGGCCGAAGCTCGTGTGGATCGTCGATGGCCGCGACGAAACCAACCCGGTGCCGATCGCCACCTGCCCGCTGCCGCCGCTCGAAAGTTATCTGCGGCCCGGCGCCCGCTACGGCGCGCACAATCTCTACGAGAACCTGCCAAAGCCGAATGCGTGGAAATCCGACCGCGTCGTGCTCGCCACCTATTTCAATGGCGGGCTGCGCGCCTACGACACCTCGAACCCGTATCAGCCGGCCGAGATCGGCTATTTCGTCCCCGAGCCGCCGGCGCGGGCGCCGAGCGGGGCGATCCAGATCAATGATGTGTTCGTCGACGAGCGGCAAATCGTGTACACGGTCGATCGCCATGTCGGCGGGCTCTACACGCTCGAAATGGATTTCTGAGACGGGACCGCGCGCGCTGTTTGCCGGCAAGGAGGCGCTGCCGTTCGGGCGGCGCCAGCGGCGGGTGCGCGGGCCGAGGCTTCCGGTCGTCGCGGTGACCGGGTTTCTCGGCTCGGGCAAGACCACGCTGATCAGAGCGCTGCTGGCCCGCCCCGAGGGCGCCAACACCGCAATCGTCGTCAACGAGTTTGGCGAGATCGGCATCGACCAGGCGTTGCTGCGGGCGAGCAGCGATACGACCGTGCTGCTCGGCAATGGCTGCCTGTGCTGCAACATTCGCACCGACCTGCAGGAAACGCTGCGCGCGCTGTTCGCCGACCGCGCCCGCGGCGCGGTGCCGAGCTTCGAGCGGGTGATCATCGAGACCTCGGGTCTCGCCGATCCGGGACCGGTTTTGCAGACCTTCGCCACCGATCGCGGGCTCGGCCGCGAATTCCATCTGCAGGCGCTGGTGACCGTGGTCGATGCGCTCAGCGGAGAGCGGAACCTCGACGATCTGCCCGAAGCCCGCAAGCAGGTCGCCCTCGCCGACCGCATCATTCTGACCAAGACCGATCTCTCGGACGCCGATGCGGCGCGGCGTCTGAGCCAGCGGATCTCGATGCTCAGCGCCGCCCCGGTCGCGGTCGCCAGCAACGGCGCCATCGCCCCAGGGTTTGTCCTCGACGAGCCGGCGTCCGGGCGCGATGCCGGGGTCGTCGACACCGGCCACACGCATGGGCTCGACGGGATCGAAAGCTTTGCGCTGACCTTCGAGGCACCTTTGCGCTGGGCCGCGTTCGAGCAGGCGATGGCGGTATTGACCGCCTTGCGCGGCCCCGACCTGCTGCGCGTCAAAGGGATCATCGCGATCGCCGAATGCCGCGGTCCGGTCGTCGTGCACGCGGTGCAGCACGTCGCCCACCCACCGGTCGAGCTCGAGGACTGGCCCGACCCCGACCATCGCTCGCGTCTTGTCTTCATCACCCGCGATCTGCCGCGAGAGCGGGTGGCTCAGTTGTTCGCCGCGGTTGACGGGGTCGCCACAGAGCCGTCGGTCAAAATGCCCAACCGGCGCTAGACCCCGGCCCCGCGCTGAACCCTGGCCCGGCGCTGAATCTTGGCCGTGGTGAGCCCGCGCGCTTTGCTCAGCTGGGAGTGTGGGAGACCAGGAACGGCAGCACTGCGGTATTGAACTCGCGGGCGCGCACATGGGTCAGAAAATGACCGCCGCGGGGAAACAGCTTGATCTCGGCACCCGGGATCAGCCGCGCCAGCTCCTCTGAAAAATAGGCCGGGGTGACGACATCATCCTCGGCCCCGATGACCAGGGTCGGGGTCTTGATCCGCCCGAGTTCGGCGGTGCGATCAAACGCCAGCATCGCATCGATGCGGGCCGCGACGATTTCCGGCGGGGCAAAGGTCGCCAGATGCTGTGCCTCGATATGGCGCAGCTGCTCGTTGTTGCGAGCGATCCACCAGCTCGGATACCACAGCAGCGTCGCCGATTGCAGGTATATGCTGGGGCCGAGACGCTGCAGGATTTCTTTGCGCAGCGCGTAGACCCGGCGGAAATAGGCATCCGCCTTGGTCCAGGTCGCCGACAGCACGACGCTCGCCAGCCGGTTCGGGTGCTCGATCGCCATGACCTGAGCCACCGCACCACCGGTCGAATGCCCGACGACATGGGCGCGCCGGATTTCGAGCGCGTCGAGCAACGCCACCGCATCGACCGCCATGCGATCGACCGTGTAGCCCATTCGCGCCGGATCGCTCTGCCCGATCCCGCGATGATCGAAGGTCACGACCTCGAAGCGCTTGCCAAAGGCCGCGACCTGCTCGTGCCAAAACGAGGCGAACCCGCCCAGCCCCGTGATGAACAGGACGGGAAAGCCCATGCCTTGCCGCTCGTAATAGAGCGAGCACTCGCCGATCGAGATGCGTGGCATCGATCTCAGGGTTCGCAACGGGTCGCCGTCGGTATCATCGCCAAGGGTCGGGTGTCAACGCGACGGGCATGCGGGAAATGCAAATGTGAATGGCGCGGTGCGCTGCGGTAGCTGCCAACTGCCTAAAAAATGACACATGGCGCGGTTTCCATGCGTCGACACCATGCAGTTGAGCATGGCTGCAGGATCTAGCGTCGCCGTTCTGACGACCACCTCGACAGAACCGGAAATCGAGTGTTCCCTCGCGGGGCACGAGCCTCTTGACCTGATCGAGTGAGCGAGATGAGAGACCAGGAAGCGATGACCAAACAGGCTCGCGCCGAGCGGCCACAATTCGATGTCGCAACCATGCCGCCGCGTGCCGGCCCCCCGCCCCGCCGGTCGACGAGCCGGACCCAGGACATCGACCGCCATGTCGGCGCCCGCATTCGCGAGCGGCGGATCATGCTCGGCCTGACCCAGCAGCAGCTCGCCGATCTGATCGGCGTGACCTATCAGCAGGCGCACAAATACGAGCGGGCGATCAACCGGGTCTCGGCCGGCCGCCTGTTCGAGATCGCGCAGGTGCTCAGCGTGCCGGTCGGCTATTTCTTCGACGGGCTCGAACACGATGAGGACCGTTCGGTCAGCCCGCGCGAGCGGATGTGCCTCGAACTCGCACGCAACTTCGCGCAGATCCCGAACGAGCGGCACCAGGAGGCGCTGAGCCTGCTGGCGCGGGTGCTGGCCGGCGATTAACCCGCCGGGGCCGGAACGGCGGCCGGCTAGAGCGGAGGCCGGCGCCGGCCGGCCATGCCAGTCAGTAACGCCACCACGAAAATCACCAGGAAAATAAAGAACAGGATCTTCGCAATGCCGGCGGCAGCAAATGCGATGCCACCAAAGCCGAGCAATCCGGCGATAATCGCGACGATCAGAAACACGAGAGCCCAGTAGAGCATCTTCTTCTCCATTGCCGGCCGAGCCGAGGGCGGGTCTGATCCCCGGTGGGTTGCGACTATTGCCGCAAACAAGCCGATTGTGACGCGGTTCCCGGCAAGAGACCGAGCGGCGGCGCCGCGACCAGCAGTAGCGGTGCCGCAGCAATTTCGAGCAAGATCGGCAGCGGTCCGCCGATGTCGCCATCAATCTCGACCAAAGGCGGCCGATCGGCAGCGCCCGGGCACGCGGTGACGCGCACCGATCGAGCCGCCAGCACCGACACTTCCGGCAGACGGTGCAGAAGACCGACCAGCATTGCGCCGAGCGATCGCAACGCGGCGAGCCGGCCGGTGCCGCGGAACAGCACGACATGCAGCAGCCGGTCGTCGAGGCGTGCCGCGGGAGCGAGCACGAACCCGCCGGCGTAGCAGCGGCCGTTGAGGATGACGACCGAGGCCGCCCGATGGCTGGCGCCGTCGATCTCGACGACAATTTCGCTGCGGCGGTAACGCTGCAGGCAGCGCAGGATCGCCCAGGCGAAGGCGAGCCTGCCGATACGGCGCTTCAGGGGCTCGCTCAGCGCCGCCACCACCTCGGCGTCAAAGCCGATCCCGGTCATCGCCACGAACAGCCGCTCGCCAGCCCGTCCGGGCCAGATCGCGCGCGGTGCCTCTTCGGCGATCAGCCGGGCGAGCCGGCGCGGCGCGCTCGGCAAGTTCGCGGTCCTCGCCAGCACATTGCCGGTGCCCAGCGGCAGCACCGCCATCGGCCGAAGGGCTGCGGCGAGCCCGTTGGCCACCTCGCTGACGGTGCCGTCGCCGCCGGCGGCGACGATCAGGTCAAAAGCGGGCTCGGCCTCGCGCGCCAGGCGCTCGGCATCCCCGGCCGCACCGGTATGACGGATGACGACAGTGCAGCCGTGCCGTTCGAGTTCGGCGACCACCCGCCGCAGCCGGCTGGCGGCACGCCGGGGATGCCCGGAGGCCGGGTTGGCGATGACGAGAATGCGCCGCGGCACGAGCGAATCGGGTGGCGGGCGAACCGGGCAGCGGGCGAACCGGGTGGCGCGGACCGGCGCGCCCGCTAGGCAGCCGGTCGCAGCACCGCGCTATCGGCCGGCGCGTCGATCCACATGCGAAACCACAATTCGAGCATCAGCAGCGCCCACAGGCGGTGATGGTGGTCGGCCCGCGCCGCGCAATGCTCGTCGAGCAGGCGGCGCACATAATCCGGCCGGAACAGAAGGCGCTGCCGCGCGCTCTGCGCCAGGAGCGTATCATAGGCCATCTCCTTGAGCTCGCGCCGGAACCAGCGATCGATCGGGCAGCCGAAGCCGCGTTTCCTGCGGTAGAGCACCTCGCGCGGCAGAAAGGGCTGCATCGCCTTTTTGAACAGGGCCTTGGTGGCACCCGCGGTCATCTTGACCGCGTCGGGCAGTGCTGCGGCCCACTCGACCAGCTCGTGATCGAGCAGCGGGGCGCGCGCTTCGAGCCCGTGCGCCATGCCGGCGATATCGACTTTGACCATCAG
Source organism: Allostellaceae bacterium (assembly GCA_035503615.1). GTDB lineage: Bacteria > Pseudomonadota > Alphaproteobacteria > ATCC43930 > CGMCC-115725 > AP-15. Next base: position 47,797 of record DATJTI010000089.1, read on the forward strand.
ATCGTCGGGAAGATAGCTGGCGAGATCGGCCCGGTTGGCGCCGGCGACGAGGTTCGGCGCCATGGCGAAATGGGGTGCGATCAGATCGAAAGCGGTGCCTCCGGCGAGCCCCTGCATGGCCTCGCCATAGCCCTCGTCCTTGTCGGCGTCGGCGAAGAACGCGATCGTCGGCAGATAGCGCGCCGCCGGCTGTGATTGCGCGGCGACGAGCGCGCTGCGGATCCGCGCTGTCTTGAAGCGCCGCTGTGTCAGCGGCGGCGACAGCGCCAAGAGCCGCGCCAGCGCCGCGCGGCTCCATCGCGGCAGGCGGTCGAGGTGGTCGAGATAGCGCATCGCCCGGTAGCGCGGGTAGCCAAGAAAGCATTCGTCGCCGCCATCGCCGGTCAGCGCCACCGTCACCTTGCGCCGCGCCAGCTCGGCGACATACCAGGTCGGCACCGCCGAGGAATCGGCGAATGGCTCGCCATAATGCCAGACGAGACGCGGCAGCACCGCGACCGCATCAGGCTCGACCACATGCTCCTCGTGATCGGTGCCGTAATGCCGTGCCACGATGCGGGCATAGCGGGTCTCGTCGTAATCGCGCTCGGCAAAACCGATCGAGAAGGTCTTGACGCGGCCGCCGCCGGCGCGCGCCATCATCGCCACGATCGCGGACGAATCGATCCCGCCCGACAGGAACGCGCCGAGCGGCACCTCGGACAGCAACCGCAGGCGAACTGCCTCTTCGAGCCGTTCCACCAGCTCGCGCCTCAGCTCTTCGGGGCGCGCTCGCAACGCCGGACACGGTGCCGGCAATTGCCAGTAGCGAACCGGCTCGGGCTCGCCGGACCCAATTCCGGCGGCCGCCTCGACCACCAGGTAATGCGCGGCCGGCAATTTATGCACCCCGGCAAAGGCGGTGTGCGGCGCCGGGACGTATTGCAGCGTCAGATAATGGTCGATGGCGCAGAGATCGGCGGTGCGTGGCATGCCCGGCCAGGCGAGGAGCGCCTTGATCTCCGACCCGAACACCAAGGCCGACCGCGTGCGCGCCCAGTAGAGCGGCTTTTCGCCGAGCCGGTCGCGCGCCAGCACCAGCTGTTGCGAGCGCCGATCCCACAGCGCCAGCGCGAACATCCCGCGCAGCCGCGCGAACACGCCCGCACCCCAGGCGTGCCAGCCATTGACCACGACTTCGCTATCACTGCGGCTGCGAAACGGGTAGCCCAGCGCCTCGAGCTCGCGCCGGAGTTCGACGAAATTGTAGACTTCGCCATTATAGGTTAGCCACACGTTGGAATCGGCGCTCGCCATCGGCTGATGCCCGGCCGGCGACAGATCGATGATCGACAGCCGCGCATGCGCGAGACCGGCACGTCCGTCGGTCCAGGTTCCGTGATCGTCGGGGCCGCGGTGGCGCAGCGTCGCACCCATGCACGCGAGCCGTGCGTCGGCCTCGGCGCGCGGCAGGCCGGCGCCGATCGTCACGAACCCGGCAATCCCGCACATGCCCCCTCCCGGCCCGGCTCGTCGAAACCTCGTCCCCCAGCGTCACCGGCCGACCGTCGTCCGGCGATCACCGCTCCGCCGTCATGGCAATGGCGCCAGCGCCCTCAAGCGGGAACGACCACCACCCCGCCCGGCTCAGAGCTTGTCCTCTGCGGATTCGGCGAGCGATTTGGTCATCTCCAGAAAGTTATGGCGGATCTTCGGGTCCGGGATCGCGTAATAGAGACGGATAAATTCGATCGTTTCCGGCCGCTGCAGATGCTCCCGCCAGCGCTGGTCCTCGGGACTGATCTCGGCATCGTCCGCCCGCAGGTCACCAAAAAAATACGAGATTGGCACGCCGAGGATTTCGGCCATCGCCGACAGCCGCGAGGCGCTGACACGGTTGGCTCCGCCCTCGTATTTCTGCACCTGCTGAAAGGTCAGGCCGAGCGCGTTCGCCAGGGTCTCCTGGTTCATTCCGAGCAGCAGGCGGCGCATCCGGATGCGGTTGCCGACATGCACGTCGATCGGATTGGGGACACCCGTCCCTCGCCCGTATTTTGGCGCGGGCTTGGCGTCGTCCGAGGATAGTGCCGAGTTTTTCAATATTGAGTCCTCGTCGCAGCAGGCTAACTCACCTAGCATCGGCATTCGCCGCAGCGCAAGCTGCATTCGACAATTGGTTGCGGAATCCGAGCGCAACGAGAGGCAAACTTAAGCGAAGGTTGAGTAGCCCAGCCCCAGGCCGCGCGCCACGCCCCATTCGCGCCGCCAGCGCCCGGGCACACCGAGCGACGGTCCGAATCGTCTCGGCAGGAAGTGAACCGTCTCAGCAATCGTAACGCGGGTTGTCGTCATAACCGCGATGGTGGCTGATCAGCATCGCCGCGACCAAGCCGACACCGAGCGCCAGCGTCACGACGATGCCGAGCGCCAATGCGACCCAGCCGGTCGGGCTGATTTCGGAGGGCCCGAGAGCGTTCCACAGCCTTACCATCGCGACGACGACCGCGACCAGGACCGCGATCCCGATCGCACCCGCTATCCATGTGAATATCGAGCCCTTCACTTGCCCTCACGCGTTCGCCGCCGCCCCGAGGGTGGCCCAATCATCCCGAGGGTCGGCCCAATCATAGAGAAACGGCAGCGACAATGCGCCATTTCCCCGCGATTGCTCGCCGCAGCTCTCGGATCGCCGGTTTTGCCGTTGGCGCACCGGTTTCGCCGATAAACCGGGCTTAACCGGCGCTGCCGCTCGTGGCAGAGTGCCGGGCCGCGACCCTTCGATGGAGAACCCCATTGCCGACCAACAGCCAGCACCCGGAAACCCTGGTACTCCATGCGGGGTATCGCAGCGATCCGACGACGACTGCGGTCGCGGTGCCGATCTATCAGACGACGAGCTACCAGTTCCGCGACACCAAGCACGCCGCCGACCTCTTCGGGCTGGCCGAGCTCGGCAACATCTATACCCGCATCATGAACCCCACCAACGCGGTGCTCGAAGAGCGGGTTGCGGCACTCGAAGGCGGGGTCGCGGCATTGGCGCTGGCCTCGGGCCAGGCGGCGTCGTTGTTCGCGGTGCAGAACATCTGCCAGGCGGGCGACAATTTCGTCAGCTCGACCGACCTTTACGGTGGAACCTGGAACCTGTTTCTCAACACGATGATGAAGACGATGGGGATCGAGGTGCGGTTTGTCGATCCCGCCGATCCGGAGGCCTTCCGGCGTGCGACAGATGCCAGAACCCGCTGCTTTTATGCGGAAACCCTGCCCAACCCGAAGCTCGAAGTGTTCCCGATCGCCGAGGTGGCGAAAATCGGACGTGAGCTGGGCGTACCGCTGATCGTCGACAACACCGCCGCCCCGGTGCTGTGCCGTCCGCTCGAACACGGCGCCGCGATCGTCATGCATTCGACGACGAAATACATTGGCGGCCACGGCAGCTCGATCGGCGGCATCGTCGTCGATGGTGGCAATTTCGATTGGGAACAGCACGCCGCCCGCTTCCCGCTGTTGAACCAGCCGGATCCGAGCTATCACGGTGCGATCTGGACCCAGGCGGTCAAGCCCTTGGGGCCGATCGCCTATATTCTGAAGATGCGGGTGACGCTGTTGCGCGATCTCGGCGCGCCGATGAGCCCGTTCAACGCCTTCCTGTTCCTGCAAGGGCTCGAGACCCTGCCGCTGCGCATCCGCGCACATTGCGAGAACGCGCTGACCGCCGCGAGGTTTCTCGAGGAGCACCCGAAGGTCACCCGGGTCATCCATCCGAGCATGATGACCGGCGAAGCGCGGCGCCGAGCGGATGCTCATCTGAAGGGCGGGTATGGCGGCCTGTTGGGGTTCGAACTGAGCGGCGGGCTGGATGCCGGGCGGCGCTTTATCGATGCGCTCAAGATGTTCTACCACGTCGCCAATATCGGCGATTCGCGCAGCCTGGCGATCCATCCGGCTTCGACGACCCACTCGCAGCTGACGCCCGAAGAGCAGCGGCAGACCGGGGTCACCGAGAATTACGTGCGGCTGTCGATCGGGATCGAACATCCCGACGACATCCTCGCCGACCTGTCCCAGGCGCTCGACGCCGCCTGACCCGCCCGGTTGGGCGACCGCGGCACGCCGGGGCCGGCGAGGATTGCGGCATGCTGCTGCGGCTGCCCTCACCGACCGATCTGGCCCTGACCGTCGCCAGCCATGGCTGGGCATATCTGGCGCCTTGGTCCTGGGAGCCGCAATCGGGGCGCCTCGGCCGCGCCGAGCGCATCGGCAGCCGCCTCGGCACGATCGAAATCGCCCAATCGGCCCCCGACGCCGTCCTCGTCAGCCGCACCGGCTTCACCGCTGCCGACGAAGCGGCCATCGCCGCGCGGGTGAGCCGCTGGCTTTCGGCCGATTGGCAGCCTGAAGCAGCGATCGCGGCGCTTGGCGGCAACGGTGCCGGTGATGGGGCGGCGCTGATCGCGCAGGGCGGCGGGCGGCTGCTGCGCTGCTCGACCTTCTACGAAGATTTCGTCAAAACCGTCCTCACCATCAACACATCCTGGTCGTCGACCTGCCGCATGGCCGCGGCACTGGTGGCGGAGCCGGGCGGCGGGGCCTTTCCCGAGCCGCCGGCGGTGCTCGACTATGGCGAAGCACGGCTGCGCGAACGCGCCAAGCTCGGCTTTCGTGCGGCGACCGTCATCTCCACCACCCGGCAAATGCTCGCGGATGGCGCGATTGATGCCGCCGGTAACGGCCAGCCGGAGCGGCTCGGCCACGACTACCTGATCGGGCTCAAAGGCATCGGGCCCTACGCCGCGGCCCATTGCCGGCTTCTGCTGCATGATTTCTCACGAATCCCGGTCGATTCGGTCGTGGTCGCCTATCTGCGGGAGCGGCATGGCTGCGATCCGGCGGCCTTTGCCGTCGCCCGGTCTGCCTGGGGAGAGTATCTGGCGCTCGGCTACCGGCTCGCACGCCTGCGCGAGAAGCTTGCGCCGCCGCCCGAGAACTGACTCTCGATCGGCCCATCGGCACCAATCGACAAACTTGCAGGCGTGAGAGCTGGCTCACAGATCGGCCGTCCCGGCCGGATATAGCCTTGGCTCGCGCGACGAGGCCCGCCTCGCCCGCGTGACGCATCAAGGAGTATCCCGATGAGGAGCCCTGCCGCCAATCGGCGTATGCTCGCCAACAGTCTGCATCATCTGCCGCCGGGCTCGGTGGCGAAACGCCGGACCAACCCGAATAAATGGATCGAGCTGACGGTCGGCGTGCGCCGGCTGAAACCGCTGCCCGACCTGTCGGCGCTCGACATGAAGCGGCCGGGCGAGCGCCGCTACATGACCCGCGACCAATTGCGCGGCGAATACGGATCCGACCCGGCCGCGGTCGCCAACATCGAGAAATTCGCCGCCGAGCACCAGCTGGTGGTGACGCGCGACGAGCGCGCCTCGGCGCGGCTCGGTCTGGCCGGCACCGCCGCCAATGTCAGCGCCGCGTTCGGCGTCAAACTGCTCGACTATTCGCATCCCAAGCTCGGCGAGTTCCACGCCCGCACCGGACCGGTCACATTGCCGGATGAGGTCGCCGACGCGATCACCGGCGTCTTCGGGCTCAACAATCACCGGGTCATGCACCGCCTGCCGCGCCCGCGCCAGAAGATCAATGCGTTGACGTCGATGGCGGCCGCCCGACCGTGGTTCGTCCCGACCGAGCTTGCCAGCATCTATAATTTCCCCACGGCCGATGCGAGCGGCCAGTGCATCGGGCTATTGGAATTCGGCGGCGGGATCGAGACCAGCGACGTCACCGCCTATTTCCAGAAGATCGGCGTGCCGGCGCCCAATCTGCAGATCGTCGCGGTCGACGGAGTGAGCACCGATCCCTCTGCCGACCCCGATTCGACCGGCGAGGTCATGCTCGATATCGAGGTCGCCGGGGCGCTTGCCGGCGGCGCCAAGGTCGCAGCCTATTTCTCGACCTTCGACGAGAAGGGCCTGGTTGATATCCTGAGTGCCGTCATCAACGACGCGACCAATGATCCAGCGGTGCTGTCGGTCAGCTGGGGCTGGGACGAGAACCAGCCGTTCAACGGCAGCAGCATCCTGTGGTCGCCGGCGGCGATCGATCATGTCAATCAGAGCCTGCTGGCAGCAGCACAGCTCGGCATCACGGTCTGCGTCTCGACCGGCGACGACGGCTCCGAGGCCCAGGTCAAGGACGGCAACGCCCATGTCAACTTCCCGGCGACGAGCCCCTATGTGCTGGCGGTCGGCGGCACCACGCTGCATGCGCGCAAGAGCAAGAACGGGCAGCTCGCGGTCAGCGAAGCGGTGTGGAACGACGGTCCCGGCAGCGGCACCGGCGGCGGTGTCAGCGACCTGACCCCGGTGCCGGTCTGGCAGGAAGGAAAGGTGCCGCGCTCGATCAATTCCGGCAATTTCGCCGGCCGCGCGATCCCCGATGTCGCCGCCAACGCCGATCCGGCGACCGGCTATCTGACCATGTCCGGCGGCCAGCTCGGGATCGTCGGCGGGACCAGCGCTTCGGCGCCGCTCTGGGCCAGCCTGATCACCCGCATCAATGCCGCGATCGGCAGCCGGGTCGGCAATCTGAACGCCTTGCTCTACCAGACGATCGGCCCGGCCGGGACGCTGCGCGACATTACCAGCGGCAACAACGACACCGACGGCCTGCTCGGCGGCCAGTTTGCGGCCGGCACCGGGTGGGATGCGTGCACCGGCTGGGGTGTTCCGGATGGCGCGAAGCTGCTGGCGGCGCTCCAATCATCGGCGCCGACAAGCTGAGCCGGCCTCGGCACGGGCATCTGGTACGGCTTCCAGGGGAGCACTGCCCCTGGAGGCGGTACCAGCCGATGCCATCAACCTCGACTTCGGCAGGCGAGCGGCTATTGTGCCTTTATGGTTAAATTGAGGCCGGCACGCGTTCGAGCCGGCCCGCACCGACGGGGGCCATGATGAAAATAGTCCGGCCCAGGACCCGCCTCCTGTTCCCCGCGCTGCTCGCCGCAACCGTTATCGCCGCGTTTGGCGGCATGGCGCGCGGGCAGGTCATCGACGAGGCACGCCAGGCGGGCCGCAGCGCGCAAAGCCTGCCGGCAGCCGACGAGGATTATTTCCACGGCATGGATGGCGGCATCACCTTGACCCCGGACGAGGTCAAGGGCCGCGACATGTGGCTCGTCTGGACCGGCGGCGACGACCGGCTGTGGGACCAGCTCACCAACCTGACCTTCGGCTCGTTCGATCTCTTGAAGATCCTGTCCTCCTATCCCGGCCTCAAATACAGCCGCGACAATCGCTGGGAATATCTCGGGCTGGTCAACGAGCCGTGCTTTTCGAAGGCCACCGGTCCCGATCCGCAGCATTACGGGCTGTGGCTCGACCGGCGCGACCCGAAATGCCCGCCCGACCCGTTCGCCAATGCCCAGAAATATCCCGGTGTCGCAATCGGTGCGCGCGGCAAGAACATGCCCATCGGCTCCTATTACGGCGAGCCGACCGGAATCGTCGGGCTGCGCCTTTTCCCCAATCCGGCGTTTGACGCGGCCGCGGCAAAACGCTGGGACCCGCAGCGCTTCTATAACGACCCGAGCTATTATCTGTCGAAGGATCTGGTGCGGCCCTACCGGGTCGGCATGGCCTGCGCCTTCTGCCATGTCAGCGCCAATCCGGATAAGCCGCCGGCCAACCCCGACGCGCCGGCATGGGCCAATCTGAGCTCGACCGCCGGCGCCCAGTATTTCTGGGTCGACCGCATCCTCGCCTGGAACGCCGACCCGTCGAATTTCCTGTTCCAGGTGTTGCATACCGCGCGACCGGGGTCGCTCGACACCTCGCTGGTTTCGACCGACAACATCAACAACCCGCGCACGATGAATGCGATCTACGATTTGCTGCCGCGGCTGGAGCTGGCGCGGAGCTGGGGACGCGAGACACTCGGAGCGGACAACCTCGCCAACAAGCAGTTCAATGATTTTGTCAAATCCGGTCCGCTGACCCAGTTCTTTCAGTCGCCCGACACGGTCTGGACGCCGCATGTGCTGAAGGATGGTAGCGATTCGGTGGGGGCGCTCGGCGCCCTGAACCGGGTCTATCTGAATATCGGCCTCTTCAGCGAGGAGTGGCTCAGGCATTTCAACCCGATCCTCGGCGGCAAGGCGGTGACGCCGATTGCGATCACGACGGCGCGGGCGAACTCCTCCTATTGGCAGGCGACCGAGATGCAGACGCCGGACATGGCGCTGTTCCTCTTGAAGGCATCTTATCCGCACAAACTCGCCGACGCCCCCGGCGGTGCGGCCTATCTGAACGATCCGGCGGCATTGGTGCAGCAGGGCAGGCTCGTCTTCGCCGACAATTGCGCGATGTGCCATTCGAGCAAGGCGCCCACACCGCCCGCCGGCGCCGCTCTCGGCAGCTGCATCGGCCCGCATTATCTCGAATGCTGGAACCGTTATTGGGCGTGGAGCCATACCGACGCCTTCCGCAGCCGGATGCACCAGATCGTCGCGGCCAAGCACTTCCTCGACGACAACTACCTGTCGAACGACGCGCGGGTGCCGGTGACCTTGCTGCAGACCAACGCCTGCAGCCCATTGGCGACTAACGCCATTGCCGGCAATATCTGGGACAATTTCTCGTCGGCTTCCTACAAATCGCTGCCCGCGGTCGGCACGATCACGGTCTACGACCCGTTCACCGGCAAGCCAAAGCCGTACAAGATGCCGGGCGGCGGGCGCGGCTACACCCGGGTGCCGTCGCTGATCAGCCTGTGGGCGACCGCCCCCTACCTCTTGAACAACAGCGTCGGCAAATTCGAGGCGAGCCCATCGGTCGCCTCCCGCATGGCCTCGTTCGAGGATTCGATCACCCAAATGCTGTGGCCGCAGAAGCGCGACCAGGACCCGGTGCTCGGCGACAAAATCCCCGGGGTGATCGACCGCACCACGGCGACGAGCTGGCTGCGCATTCCGACCGGCTATCTGCCCGACGCGATCCGGAAGTCGCAGCGGATCCTCAACTTCGCCGTCCCGGTGTTTGACCAGAAAGGGATCGAGATCGGCCCGATCCCGAAGGGCACGCCGGTCGACCTCCTGGCCAATTTCGATCCGCTGCCGCCCGACGGCAGCAGTCTGAAGCAGCGCCTGGCACATGACGGAGAGGTCGTCGCCGTCGTCTTCAGGCTGGTGCACGACCTGCGCACGCTGCCGAAAAATCCGACCGACGCCGAGGCCCGCCAGGTCTTCTCCAATGTCGGCGAGCAATTATTCGCACTCAGCAAATGCCCCGACTATGTCGTCAACCGCGGCCATTATTTCGGCTCGCGGCTGAGCGATACCGACAAGAACGCGCTGATCGCCTACCTGAAGACATTTTGAGGCCTAAAGACATTTTGAGGCGTCGATGAGCGCAGGCACGAGCTCGGGCAGCGACAAATTCGATTACATCATTGTCGGCTCCGGTCCGGGCGGCGGCACCGTGGCGGCGCGGCTGGCCGAGGCCGGGCGGCGGGTATTGCTGCTCGAAGCCGGCGGCGACCCGCGCCTCCTGTCCGGCACCAATGACGACCAGCCCGCCATCGATCGCCTCCCCGATGATTACGATGTGCCGGCGTTTCACGGCTTCGCGTCCGAGAATGATGCGCTGCGCTGGGACTTCTTCGTCCGCCATTACGCCGATGACGCGATGCAGGCGAAAGACCCGAAATATGTCCGCGACTATCGCGGCGAGCCGGTTGATGGCGTCCTCTATCCGCGCGCCGGCACGCTCGGCGGCTGCACCGCGCACAATGCGATGATCTTCGTCTACCCGCACAATGCCGATTGGGACGGCATCGCGGCGCTGACCGGCGACGCATCGTGGAACGCCGCGCAGATGCGCCAATATTTCGAGCGGCTGGAGAACTGCCATTACCGGCCGATCGAGCGCTTGCTCGCCAAGGCCGGTGACAATCTGTCGCGCCACGGTTGGAACGGCTGGCTCGATGTCGAAACCGCGATCCCGGAGGCCGCACTCGGCGATTTCGGGCTGGTCGAGTTCCTGCTGTATTCAGCCGCCGATGCGTTCGAGGATTTCGGTCAGCCGATCGAACGCCTGTTCCGGCTGACCGAGACAAAGGCCGACCCGAACGACTGGCGGCTCGTCGCCGCCAACGCGACCGGCGTGCGCTACACGCCGCTGACGACACGCAAGCACCATCGCATCGGCGCCCGCGAGCGGCTGATCGAGACCGCGGCGAAATACCCGGACCGGCTGCACATCGAGCTCGACGCGCTGGTGACGCGGGTGCTGCTCGATGACGACAACCGGGCGACCGGCGTCGAATATCTGAAGGGTGCCCGGCTCTACCGCGCGCATGGCCAGAAGGCGACCGGGCCGGGTGTGCCGATGCGGGTCGATGCGGCACGGGAGGTGATCCTCTGCGGCGGCGCCTTCAACACGCCGCAATTGCTGATGCTGTCCGGCATCGGGCCGCGCGCGGTGCTGGCGCCGCTCGGCATACCGTTGCGGATCGAGTTGCCAGACGTCGGCCGGAATTTGCAGGACCGCTACGAGATCGGCGTTGTCAACCGGATGAATTTCGACCGCTGGAAGATTCTCGACGGCGCCACCTTCAGCCGCGGCGACCCGCAATATCGCGACTGGGCCGCCGGCCGTGACGGCGTCTATGCCAGCAATGGCGCGGTCTTGGCGACGATCCTCAAATCCTTTCCCGAGCGGCCGTTGCCTGATTTGTTCTGCTTTGCGCTGCTCGGCCTGTTCGGCGGCTATTTCCCGGGCTATTCGTCGCTCGAATTAAAGAAGCCCAATTACCTGACCTGGGCGATCCTGAAAGCGCACACAGAGAACCGCGCCGGCGAGGTGCGGTTGCGCTCGACCGACCCGCGCGACACGCCGCTCGTCGATTTTCATTATTTCGCGGAGGGCAGCGACCAGGCGGGCGAGGATCTCGCCTCGGTCGTCGCCGGCATCCGGTTTGTGCGCAGACTGACCAGGGCGCTCAAGGAACGCGGGCTAATCGCCGCCGAGGAGCAGCCGGGCGATGCATTGCAGAGCGACGCCGAGCTCGGCGACTTTGTGCGCACCCATGCCTGGGGCCACCACGCCTCGTGCAGCTGCGCGATCGGCCCGCGCGCGGCGGGCGGCGTGCTCGACAGCGCCTTCCGGGTCTATGGCGCCAAAGGGCTGCGCGTGGTCGACGCCTCGGTGTTTCCGCGCATCCCGGGATTTTTCATTGCCAGCGCCATCTACATGATCGGTGAAAAGGCCGCCGATGTGATCCTCGCCGGCTGACCCGTGCTCCCGCAGCGGCCGACCCGGTGGCCAGCCCCGCCGCCCTTCCTGTAAACTGCGATCATCAATGGAGGACCACTCAAAGGGAGGCGGCCATGGCACTGGAGGTCAGGCGGATCGTCACCGGGCACGACGCGAACGGCAAGGCGGTCGTCGCCAGCGACGAGCGGCTCACGGCGGTGCCGCGACTCAATCGCCCGCATATCGCGGGTTGCGAGATCTGGTCCACCGACAAGATGCCGGCCGACAACTCGGCCGAAGCTGAAGCGGCACAGCGCGCCGGCTTTGTCAGGCGCTACAATTATGTCGGCACCGGCCAGGGCACCGTGATCCGGGTCACCGAATTCGCGCCGGGTGCGCCCAAATTCATGCATCGCACCGAGACCGTCGATTACGCGATCCTGCTCAAGGGTGAATGCGATCTCGAATTCGACAGCGGCGAAATCATGCATATGAAACCGGGCGATATTTGTGTGCAGCGCGGCACGATGCATGCCTGGGTCAACAACGGATCGGCGCCGGCGGTGTTCGCCTTTGTCCTGATCGACGCCAAACCGGCCGAGCTTGCCGGACAGGCGCTCACCACCCATTACCCCTTGTCATGACCGCGCGCACGATTTCGGTCGCCAGGACCAGCCTCGATCTCGAGGAGCGCGGTGCCGGCCGGCCGTTGCTGTTTCTGCATGATGGCGAGGGCTTGGCACCCGAGCGGCCGTGGCTCGATCTCTTGGCCCGCCATTACCGGATCATCGCACCCTGGCATCCCGGCTGGGGCAATTCCCCGCTGATCGATGGCATCGGCGAGACGAGCGACCTTGCCTATCTCTACCTCGATCTCGCCGGCGAACTCGGTCTCGACGATGCGATCCTGGTCGGCGCCGGTTTTGGCGGCTGGGTCGCGGCCGAAATGATGGTGCGCTCGGCGGCGCGGTTTTCCCGCCTCGTGCTGGTCGATCCGCTTGGTGTCAAATTTGCCGGTCGCGAGGAGCGCGACATCGCCGACATGCACGCCGTGCCTTATGGCGAATATCTGAAGCTCGCCTGGGCCGATCCAAAGAAGGGCGAGACCGATTACACCCGGCTGCCGGACAACGAATTGGCGGCGATCGCCCGCGGCCGCGAAGCCTTCGCGCTCTATGGCTGGAAGCCCTACATGCACAACCCGCGGCTCAAACGCTGGCTGCACCGGATCGAATGCCCGACCTTGCTATTGTGGGGGGCGGCAGACCGGATCGTCACGCCCGCCTATGGCGAGAACTGGCGCCAGGCACTCCCCGATGCCCGCCTCGAACTGATCGCCGATGCCGGTCATTTCCCGCATTGGGAGCAGCCCGAAACCTTTATCGAAAAACTTGTCGCCTTCGTCGCCGGCAACCGCTGACGGGAGAAAGTGATGCGCGTCTGGTATTTTTCGGAAATGGCCTATCACCCGGCCTGGCAGGAAGGGCTGGCGCGTGGTTCGCTGCGTGTCGTCCTGCCCAACCGCAATTACGATCCGCAGATCGGCCACCAGCTAATGAACCGCTACCTCGACGAGTTCGCGCTGTGCGACGAGGTCGGGCTCGACATCATGGTCAATGAGCACCACTCGACCGCGACCTGCTCGACCGTGTCGGTGCCAATGGCGCTGGCGATCATCGCCCGCGAGACCAGGCGCGCGCGCCTCTTGTCGCTCGGCACGCCGATTGCCAATCGTCCCGACCCGGTGCGCGTCGCCGAGGAGATGGCGTGGCTCGACGTATTGTCGGGCGGGCGGCTCGAGATGGGGCTCGTCAAGGGGGCGGCCTATGAGATTGCCCCGGCCAACAGCAATCCGGCCAACCTGATGCGCCGCTACTGGGAGGCGCACGATCTGATCCTCAAGGCATTGTCGACAACCGACGGGCCGTTCAATTGGGAAGGCGAGTTCTTCCACTACCGCAACGTCAATATCTGGCCCCGGCCATTGCAGCAGCCGACACCACCCGTTTGGATGACCGGGGTCAGCGTCGAGACCGGCCGCATGGCGGCGGAGCGCGGCCATGTCGTCGGCACCTTGCTGTCGGGCTATGTTGCCGGGCCGTTATTTGCCGCCTATCGCCAGCGCGCGCAGGAGCTGGGCTGGACCGCCGGTCCCGACCGCTTCGCCTATGCCGCCGTCGTCGGGGTCGGCGCGACGCGCGAGGAAGGGCGGCGCCGCGCCAATCTCGCCGCCGATTATGTGCGCACCTCGCCGGTCGTTGCCGAGCCGTTCACCAACCCGCCCGGCTACAATTCGCTCGGCGCCAATGTCGCGATGCTGAAGGCCGGTGGCAAGCGCACCGGCTTTGTCCGCGACCGCGACGGCAACCCGGTCGATCACACGACCGCAACGCTCGATCAGCTGATGGCCGGCGCCACGGTGTTTGCCGGCACGCCCGACGATGTCTACGACCAGATCAAGGCGCTGAACGACCGGGTCGGCGGCTTTGGCCACCTGTTGTTCTTCGGCCAGGGCGGCTATCTCGACCATGCCGACACGGTGGCCAATATCACGCTGTTCGGCAAAGAGGTCATGCCGCGGCTGCGCGAGCTGAACCCGGAGCCGGCAAGGCCCGCCGCGGTCGCCGGCGTGGCTGCGCAGTAGGGAGCCGACGATGCCGAGCCCGCACCCGCAGCCAAGCCTGCATCCGCAGATCGTCCAGGTGCTGGAGGCGATGGCCAAGGCCGAGCTGAAACCGATCGAAGCGCTGACCCCGGCCGAGGCGCGCGCCCAGATGGAGGCGACGGCGAGCTCGCGCAAGGCCGAGCCGCTGCCGGTCGCCCGGGTCGAGGAGCGCAGAATGCTCGGCCCGGCGGGCGATATTCGCTTGCGGCTCTATACGCCGAACGCCGCCCGACCGTTGCCGGCGATCATCTATTATCACGGCGGCGGCCACGTCATCGGCAGCCTCGACACGCATGATCTCATCGCCCGCAATCTGTGCGCTGGCGCCGGCGCACTGGTCGCCTCGGTCGATTACCGCATGGGGCCGGAGCACAAATTCCCGGCCGCGGTCGAGGATTCGTTCGCAGCGCTGAGCTGGGTGCACGCCAACGCCGCGAGCCTCGACGCCGATCCGGCCCGCCTCGGCGTGCATGGCGACAGCGCCGGCGCCAATCTCGCCGCGGTCGTGGCGCTGCTGGCGCGCGACGCGGGCGGTCCAGAACTGCGGCTGCAATCGCTGGTCTACCCGGTCGGCGACTACACCCTGGCCGGCGGCAGCTACCGCAGGTTTGCCCAGGGCTACGGCCTGTTGACGCGCGAGGCGATGGCCTGGTTCGCCCGCCACTACCTGCGCTCGCCCGCCGACGCCGAGGATTGGCGCGCCTCGCCGCTCAAGGCCGCGAGCTTTGCCGGGGTGGCGCCGGCGATCATCGTCACCGCGGAATGCGACGTGCTGCATGATGACGGCGAAGCCTACGCCGAGGCACTGCGCCGCGCCGGAGTGCCGGTCGAGTACCGTGAATATGCCGGCATGATCCACGGTTTTCTCGGCATGGCGCCGGTCGTCGACGACGCGACCGCGGCGCAGCACCAGGTCGCCGCCGCCTTCCGCCGCGCCTTCGCCTGAGCCCCGCACGACACGGCCTCATCATAAGAGGCTCCCGCCATCGACCGGGATGACGGTGCCGTTGACAAAGGTCATCGTCGTCGCGAGGCCGAGGATCACGGCTGCGACCTCTTCGGGCTCGGCGATGCGCCTCAGCGGGTTGTTGGCGATGCGCTGCGCCCGTTGCGCCGGTGTCCACATCTCGGTCATCGGCGTCTCCATCAGGCTCGGCGCCACGGCGACGACGCGGATCGCCGGCGCCAATGCCCGCGCCAGCGACATCGTCATCGCATGCAGCCCGGCCTTGGCCGCGGCATAGGCGATGTTGCTGCCGCCGCCGCGCAGCCCGGACACCGAGCCGACATTGACGACGAGCCCCTGCCCGCTCGCCGCGAGCAGCGGCTGGCAGGCGCGCACCATCGCAAACGGGCCGCGCAGATTGACCGCCAGGACGAAGTCGAAGAAGTCGTCGTCGAGCGCGCGCAGATCGGCATGCGGGATGACCCGCGTGCTGCCGGCATTATTGACGAGGATGTCGAGCCGGCTCTCGGTCGCGCCGATCGATGCGGCCAGATGTTCGATCGCCGCCGTGTCCTGGGCCGGTGTGTGGCTCGCGCGGTGTCCGGTGCCCGGCAGGCTCGCGACCAGCTCGTCGGCAGTCGCGGCATCGCTGCCAAAGGTCACGACGACCCGCGCCCCGGCTTCGGCACAGAGCCGCGCGGTCGCCGCACCCAAACCCTTGCTGCCGCCGGTGACCAGCGCCACGCGGCCGTCGAGCATGCCCACGGACGATCGGCCTCTGCTCGCGCGCGGCTATTGCGCGGCCGCCGCCACCGGAGCATCGAGCGTCTTCATGAACTCGATCAGATAGGGCTTCCACAGCCTCGCATAGAAATGGCTGAAATGGCCGTGGGTATCCGGCCCAGCCGGGATCAGCACATAGCGGCCGTGCCTGACCCGCCGCATTGCGCGCTCGACGGTGCCGAGTTCGGGCGGGTTGGCGTGATCCTCGGCATCGTTGATCAGCATCACCTTGGCCCGGATCTTGTCGAGATCGGGTTCGGGGTCGTAATCCTGGATCGCCTCGATCGCCCAGAGCTGGTTGTTGGCGTCGCCTTTGGCCGCCTCGGCAAGACGGCGTTCGTAGAGCGCGTTGGCGGCGGCGAGCGTTGGCGCCATCTCCTGGATCCGGGTTGGGCTTTCGACCCCGTAATTCCCGGCGGCCGCATAGATGTAGTGGCGCGGATTGGTTTCGTAAAAGCCGTTGTTCCAGTCCGGGTCGTGGCGGATCGCCTCGGCCTGGGCGCGGCGGCCGAGCCAGTTGCGGCCGCTGATCTGGACCGGCTGGCACGAGATCGGGATCACGCCATCCATCAGGTCGGGATACATCTCGGCCCACATCCAGGCATGCATGCCGCCCATCGAGCTGCCGATCACGAGACGCAGGTGACCGACACCGAGACCTTCGGTGACCAGCCGATGGCCGCTCGCGACCATGTCGTGATAGCGGTAATGCGGGAAGTTCCCGCGCAGCCCATCGGAGGGCTTGCTCGATCCGCCGCGCCCGATCGCGTCGGGCATGATCAGGAAATAGTCGCGCGCGTCGAGCGGCTGGCCCGGCAGAAACAGCTCGTCGGCGAGTTCCGGGCGCAGCCAGTTGGCGCCGGTGCCGGTATTACCCTGCAGCAACAGAACGCCATTGGCGATCCTGCCCGCGGCATCGCGCCTGGGCGTGCCGAGCGTGCGGTAATGGAGCCGCAGCTCGGGCAGGGTCTCACCGCTGCTGAACCTGTAGTCGCCGATGATGAAATCATCTTCACGATAATTCGGCCATTTGGCGGCGGCGACGGGTGCAGCGCTTGTTGACGGGGCGTCAGCAGGCATTGGGCATTCCTCCGATCGGCTTTGGCCGGTGATAAGCGGCGGGGGCCGATGATAGGGGCTCGCGGGACCGGGCGGAAGCGCGCGATCGGCTATCCGGCGAAGGCGGCGATCCCGGTCTGGGCACGGCCGAGGATCAGCGCGTGAATATCGTGCGTCCCCTCATAGGTATTGACCGCTTCGAGGTTCAGCACGTGCCGGATCACGTGGTATTCGTCCGAGATGCCGTTGCCGCCATGCATGTCGCGGGCGGTACGGGCGATGTCGAGCGCCTTGCCGGCGTTGTTGCGCTTCAGCAGCGAGGCCATCTCGGGGGCCGCGCGGCCCTGGTCCTTGAGCCGGCCAAGACGCAGGCAGGCATTGAGGCCGAGCGTGATCTCGGTCTGCATATCGACGAGCTTTTTCTGGATCAGCTGATTGGCGGCGAGCGGCCGGCCGAACTGGCGGCGCTCGAGGGTATAATTGCGCGCCGCGTGCCAGCAGAACTCGGCCGCCCCCATGCTGCCCCAGGCGATCCCGTAGCGGGCGTTGTTCAGGCAGGAGAATGGCCCGCGCAGCCCGGTGACGCCGGGCAGCAGGTTCTCCGCCGGCACGAACACATCGGCCATCACGATCTCGCCGGTCGCCGAGGTGCGCAGGCTGAACTTGCCCTCGATCTTTGGCGCGCTCAGCCCGGCCATGCCCTTTTCGAGCAGGAAGCCGCGGATCACGCCGTCCTCGGTCTTGGCCCAAACCAGAAACACATCGGCGATCGGCGCGTTCGAGATCCAGATCTTGGCGCCGTTCAGCCGGTAGCCGCCCGGGGCCGCAATTGCCCGCGTGCTCATTCCGCCCGGGTCGGAGCCGTGATCGGGCTCGGTCAGGCCGAAGCAGCCGACCCATTCGCCGGTAGCCAGAAGCGGCAGATATCGGCGCCGCTGCGCCTCACTGCCGAAGGCGTGGATCGGATACATGACGAGGCTCGACTGCACGCTCATCGCCGAGCGGTAACCGCTGTCGACGCGCTCGACCTCGCGGGCGATCAGACCGTAGCAGACATAGTTGACCCCGGCGCAGCCATAGCCCGAGATCGTCGAGCCGAGCAGGCCGAGGGCCCCCATTTCGGTCATGATTGCGCGGTCGAAATGCTCGTGGCGATGCGCCTCGCGCACCCGCGGGAAGAGCTTTTCCTGGCAATAAGCGCGGGCGGTGTCGCGCACCAGACGCTCTTCCTCGGTCAACTCCTCTTCGAGCAGCAGCGGATCGGCCCACACGAACGGCATCTCGGGGCCGTCATGGGGAGCGGCATCCTCGGCGGGCAGAATCGGTGAACGATCGGGATCGGCAGACATCGGGGCCTCGGAGTCCGGCGGAACGCGGCTCTTATACCGCGGCGTCGCGCCGGAACGTCAGGATTCCGTCAATTCCGCGCTCCCCGCCAATTCCGGGCTCACCGCCTTGCTCACCCCGGCCCGGACCAGGCACGGCCGCATCGGAAGCGATTTCCGCCGGCGGCCCGTATACCCCGCAAGGTATACCCCGCAAGGCGTGCGCTATTTCTTGGGAGCGGCGGCGGCCGATTGGCGGGAGGCGCCGCGCCCCAGCCCGATCCTCTTGGCAAAGGCGGAGCGCTGCTCGGCATAATTGGGGGCGACCATCGGATAATCCGGCGCCAAGCCCCACCGCGCCCGGTATTCATCCGGGGTCAGATTGTAGGTCGAGCGCAGATGCCGTTTCAGCATCTTGAGCTTTTTACCGTCTTCGAGGCAGATCAGATAATCGGGCGTCACCGATTTGCGGATCGGCACCGCCGGCCTGACCGGCTCCGGCGGCGGCTCCGCCACCTGCCCTTCGAGACCTTTGAGAGAACCATAGACCGCGTTGATGACCTCGGCCAGCTGAGTGGTCGGCAGCGTGTTGTTGCTGACATAGGCGGCCACCACATCCGCGGTCATCCGCAGCAACTCTTCCTCTGCCAATTTGGGCGCCGCTGTTTCCGCCATTTCTCGCCTCGACGAATGCTGGAATGTGCCGATCTATCGCCATAATCGCTGCACGAATTTCTTGTGTCAACGGAAACTTATGAGAGAGGAGAGTAATCGTCATTAGGGCCTCCCCCACGACGATTACCGGCGATCGTGACCAGCTGCGAGGTGCCGGGGTTTTGTACCCGCAGACCGCAGCTGTACCAAGTCCTGGTCGAGTGGTCGCGAGAAGCCGCGCATCGCCGGCTTTCCATGCCTTTCCATGCCTTTCCATGCCTTTCCATGCCTTTCCCTGCCTTTCCAAGGCATGTGGCTCGAACCCCGCTTATGGTGGGCGGTTGGAATGTCCGAGCGAGATATGGTAGGGTCGCTCTCTTTGGATGGCTGCGGATCGGTGCCCTCGCGCCGAACCCCGCGACTTTTTCCGCATCCGGTCTCGGCGACGGCCCGCCAACGGCGCCGCCACGGCCCTTGAACGAGTGGTCGCTCGATGGTCTCAGCCTTGCTTTCGGCCGACGCCGCAGTAATCGAGGGCACGTCCGCCCAGCTTCTGGCCACGGCCGATCCGGAGGTGGCGGCGGCGATCGACGGCGAATTGCGCCGCCAGTGCTCGCAGATCGAGCTGATCGCCAGCGAGAACATCGTCTCCCGCGCCGTGCTCGAAGCGCAGGGCTCGGTGCTGACCAACAAATATGCCGAGGGCTATCCGGGGCGGCGTTATTACGGCGGCTGCGAATTTGTCGATGTCGCCGAAAGGCTGGCGATCGAGCGCGCGAAACGGCTCTTCGGCTGTGCTTTCGCCAATGTCCAGCCGCACTCAGGCGCACAGGCGAACCAGGCGGCGATGCTGGCGCTGCTCTCGCCGGGCGACGCGATCCTCGGCATGTCGCTCGCCGCCGGCGGCCACCTGACGCATGGCGCGCGGCCGAACCTATCCGGCAAATGGTTCACCGCCTTCGGCTATGGCGTGCGCCGCGAGGATGCGCAGATCGATTTCGCCGAGGTCGAAGAACTGGCCCGGGCGCACCGCCCGCGGTTGATCATCGCCGGCGGCAGCGCCTATCCGCGGATCATCGATTTCGCCCGCTTCCGCGCGATCGCCGACGCGGTCGGCGCCTACCTCCTGGTGGACATGGCGCATTTTGCCGGGCTCGTCGCCGGCGGGGTACATCCAAGCCCGCTACCCCATGCGCACATCGTCACCACGACGACGCACAAGACGCTGCGCGGGCCGCGTGGCGGACTGATCCTGAGCACGGACGAGGCGATCGGCCGGCGGATCGATGCCGCTGTCTTCCCCGGCTTGCAAGGCGGTCCGCTGATGCATGTGATCGCCGCCAAGGCGGTGGCACTTGGCGAGGCGTTGCAACCATCCTTTTCCGCTTATGCCGCAGCGGTGGTCGAAAACGCCAGGGTGCTGGCCGAAGTGCTGGCGCAGGCCGGGCTCCTGATCGTCTCGGGCGGCACCGACACGCACCTCTTGCTGGTCGATCTGCGCCCGCTCGGGCTGACCGGACGCGACGCCGAGCTGCACCTCGAACGCGCCGGCATCACCTGCAACAAGAACGGCATCCCGTTCGACCCGGAGCGGCCGACCGTCACCTCGGGCATCCGCCTCGGCTCGCCCGCGGCAACCAGCCGTGGTTTCGGCCCCGCCGAGTTCCGGGTCGTCGGAAGGCTGATCGTCGATGTCCTGGAGGCGGCGGCGCATGGCGGCGACCCTGCCGGCGTCGAGGCGCGGGTGCGCGCCGAGGTCGGCGAGCTCTGCGCCCGCTTCCCGATCTATCAATGGGCGGGCCGATGAGCGGACCGATGAGCGGCGCAGCGAAACGACGCCGGGCCGGGAAACGAAGCCAAGCCGGGGGGTGTGAACCGAGCACGAGCGGGAGGGAAGGATGCGCTGTCCGTTTTGCGGCACCGATGACACCCAGGTCAAGGATTCGCGCCCGACCGACGATCGCGGCGCGATCCGGCGGCGCCGGTTCTGCCCGAATTGCACGGCCCGCTTCACGACCTTCGAGCGGGTGCAATTGCGCGATCTGACCGTCGTCAAAAAGAACGGTCAACGCGAGCCGTTCGACCGCGACAAGCTGGCCCGCTCGATCTACATCGCGCTGCGCAAGCGGCCGGTCGAGCCCGACCGGGTCGAACGCATCATCAACTCCCTGGTGCGCCAGCTCGAAAGCTCGGGTGACACCGAGATCCCGAGCGACATGATCGGCGGCCTCGTCATGGAGGCGCTCTCCAGCCTCGACCAGGTCGCCTATATCCGCTTTGCCTCGGTCTATCGCAATTTTCGCGAAGCCAAGGATTTTGGCGATTTCGTCGGGCGCATCGCCGCCGATGGCGAATGAGCCGGCCGGTTCCGAGCCGCGCGCGGGCGCCGGTCGGGACGGCGCCGGCACTGGATACCGGCGGCACGGGATGCAGGCGGCACTGGATGCAGGCGGCGCTGGCCCTGGCTCAGCGCGAACTCGGCCGGGTTTGGCCCAACCCGGCGGTCGGCTGCGTCATCGTCAATCAGGGGCGCGTCATCGGCCGCGGCTGGACCCAGCCCGGCGGCCGGCCGCACGCCGAGACCGAAGCGCTGCGCCGGGCGGGCGGCGCGGCCCGGAAAGCCACCGCCTATGTCACGCTCGAACCCTGCTGCCATTGGGGACGCACCCCGCCCTGCGCCGACGCGCTGATCGCGGCCGGCATCCGGCGCGTCGTCATCGCCCTCGAAGACCCCGACCCGCGGGTCGCCGGCGGCGGCATCCGCCGGCTGCGCGAAGCCGGGCTCGCGGTCGAGACCGGGGTCGCGGCCGAGGCCGCGGCGGAAGTCAATGCCGGGTTCCTGATCCGACAGCGCCTCGGCCGGCCGCTCGTCACCCTGAAGCTCGCCACCTCGCTCGATGGCCGGATTGCCACATCGGCTGGCGAGAGCCGTTGGATCACCGGTCCGCCGGCGCGCGAGCGGGGGCATCTGATGCGCGCCCGCCACGACGCGATCATGGTCGGCACCGGGACCGTGCTCGCCGACGATCCGGAGCTGACCTGCCGGCTGCCCGGGCTTGCCGCGCATTCGCCGCTGCGCGTCGTGCTCGACCGCCGGCTGCGCATCCCGCTCTCGGCACGGATCATCGCCGAGGCCGGCCGAACCCCGACCTGGGTGTTGACCCTGGCCGCCGCCGACCCGCAGCGCCGCGCGGCAATGGCCGCCGCCGGTGCCGTCGTGATCGATGTCGCCGCCGACCCGGCGGGCCGGATCGACCTCGCCGCGGCGCTCGCCGCCCTTGGGGAGCGCGGGCTGACCCGGCTTCTGGTCGAAGGCGGCGCCGGTCTCGCCGCCGCCCTGCTGCGCGCCGGCCTCGTCGACCGGCTCGCCTGGTTTCATGCGCCGCTGCTGATCGGCGCCGACGGCATCCCGGCGGTTTCCGGCATCGATCGTGCAACCCTCGCCGAATTCCCGCATTTCGAGCAAATCTCGACCGCGGCGCTCGGCGATGACGTGCTGACCTTGCTGCGCGCCCGCCACGAGCCTGATCCGGCCGGTT
>DATJTI010000090.1:0-11481 GCA_035503615.1 Allostellaceae bacterium
GTCGAGCTCGGTTTCGAAATGGTCGAGGATGTGTTCGAGGCGCGCGACGAGGCCGAGCGGCGTCAGATCGCGCTCGACCGCCACGTGCTGATCGAACCCTGTGCGCTCGAGGACGAGCGCTACCGCAAAGCCCCGGGCAAAGCTCGAGTCGGCACGGCAGGCGAGATCGAAGCCGCCGATGCGGCCGAGCGTGTGTTCGCCGGCCGTGCGCGAGCGCTCGGCGAAGCGCACCTTCGACAGCAGAACGGCGCCGGCGACACGCCGTTCGGTGATCGTGCGACCGACATCTTCGAAGGAAAAAGCGTCGCCGCGGGTCGGCACGCGGCGGGCGAGGTCGCCCCGGATCGCCGGGATGCGTTTGTCAGCGGCCTCGATGTCGTCCATGGCGTTGCGGATCTGCCGGCGGATGTTGCGCTGGTCGTCGAAATGTGCGGCGCGCTGCCGTTCGAGCCGCGCGATCTCCGTTTCGAGCCCGGCCTTCTGGATGAGCCGCGGGTCGCCCGAGGCGATCGCCTTGGCGAGTGCGAACTGGTTCGCCTGCTGGTGCATGTCTTCGAGGGTGCGGATGCTGCGGTCGCCGGCAAGCGCCGCAGCGATGAACCGCGCCTTGCGTTCGTTCGCCTGCCACATCGTGGCGTCCATCGAACCCAATGTGGCGTAGGCGTAGAGCTCGATTTCGGCATTCTGGTTGCCTTGGCGCTCGATGCGCCCTTCGCGCTGCTCGATTTGCGACGGCAGCCATGGGACATCGAGATGATGCAGCGCCTTGAGGCGCAGCTGCACGTTGACGCCGGTGCCCATCGTGTCGGAGGAGCCAATCAGGATGCGGACCCGGCCGGCGTTGAATTCGCCGAAGAGCCGCTGTTTCTCTGCCGCGCGCTTGAAGTGCTGCATGAAGACAATCTCGGCTGCCGGGACACCGAGCCGGACGAGTTCCTCCTTGATCCAACGGTAGGCCGAAAAGCCGCGAGTCGCCTCGACGGCGAGCGTGCCGAGGTCGGAGAAGATCAGCTGGCCGGCGCCCGGCAGCGGAAACGGCGTGCCGTTCGGCCGCTGGTAGCGATCCTCGGCAGTCTTTTGCCAGATGCGGTGGACGTTGGCGATGAGACAATTGAGCTTGTTGTCGGGCTCGTTGCCGGCGCCAGGCCGGACGAGCCGCATGTCGATCGCGGCGTGGCGCCCGTCGGTGATGACCGAGAGCAGGATGTCGTCGCCCTTCTCGACCCGCCTTGTGCGGGTCTCGATCTTCCTGATCCGGTCGGCGAGGATCTGCTGGTAGTCCCGGAATGCGGCGCTGGCTTCGGCGGTGACGAGCTGGCGCTCGCCGCCCTTGATCCGCGGCAGCTCGAGGCAGAAGCGCAAATCGTCCTTGAGCACGACGTCGGCGACCGCACGGAACATCGCGACGAGCTCGGGGACGTTGACGAACTCGCAGAACCGGTCGACCGGCTTGTAAGTGCCCGAGGGCTGCAGCTCGAGCTCGGTGCGGACATCGCCGAAGGTCGAGGCCCAGGCGTCGAACTCGTGCACGCCGCGCTCGGCAAGCGCATCCGGAGCCTGGAACCGCAATAAGCTGTACATCTCACCGACGGTATTGGTGATCGGCGTCCCCGAGGCCTGGATCAATGCCCGGCGCGGGTTCTTCTGCTCGATGAAGCGGGCCTTGACATAGAGGTCCCAGGCGCGCTGCGAGCCTTGCGCATCGACGCCCTTCAAGTTGACGCGGTTGGTGGCGAAGGCCAATTTCCTGAATTCTTGAGCCTCGTCGACGACGATCTGGTCGATGCCGATCTCCTCGATCGTAAGCATGTCGTCGCGCCGGTCTCTTATGGTTTCGAGCTTTTCGGCGAGGCGTTCCTTGATCGCCTCGATGCGCTTGCGGGTCGGGCGGTCGTCGGTATCGAGATGCAGCGCCTCGTGCATCGCGATCTGGTCTTCGATGATCTGCTGCTCGAAGGCGGCCGGGACGGCGATGAAGCGGAACGCCGAATGGGTGATGACGATCGCGTCCCACTGGGCGGTTGCGGCGCGCGCCAGAAAGCGCGCCCGTTTCTCCTTCACGAAATTCGTTTCGTCGGCGACAAGGATCCGGGCTGTCGGATAGAGCTGCAGGAATTCGGCCGCCGCCTGCGCGAGAGTGTGGCCGGGCACCACCCACATGGCCTTCGTGACGAGACCGAGCCGCTTCTGTTCCATGATCGCCGCGGCGATCGAGAAGGTCTTCCCGGCGCCAACGGCGTGGGCGATGTAGGTGCCGCCGGCCGCGATGATCCGCCAGATCACGCGTTTTTGGTGGTCGTAGAGGCGGATGACGGTGCTGGCACCCGGCAAGGTTAGATGCCGCCCGTCGAAATGCCGCGGCACGAGGTTGTTGAACCGGTCGTTGTAGATGCGGGCGAGGCGGTCGGCGCGGTCGGGATCGGTCCACACCCAGTCGCTGAAGGCGGCCTTGATCCGTGCCAGTTTTTCCTTAGCGGCTTCGGTGGCCTCGGTATTGAGGACCCGGCGCTCGGTGCCGTCTTCGATGACGGTGTCGTAGATCTGCGGCGTCGCGCTGTTGAGCGCGTCGTGCAGCAATAAGCCGGCATGGCGGCGCGGGGTGCCCCATTCCGAGGTGCCGGCGGCAGTGCCGGCGAACGCCGCACTGTCGACGCTCCAATAGGCGATCTCGACCGTGTGTCGGATCTGCACCCGGGTTCCCATGCCTTCGGCGGCGAAGGCCTCGATGATTTCGGCCGGCAGCCACGAAGCCCCTAAGCGCGCCGCGATGTCCGAGGGCGGGATGTCGGGCGGCTGCACCGCTTCGAGGGCGGTGATGTTACGCCCGTATCCCGGATCGAGCCTGGCAGCGGCTTTCGCGGCGGCGAGCTTGCTGCGCACCGCGCCGGAGAGATAGGCGTCGGGGGTCTCCCAGGTTTCGGTCGCGGGATCGCGGTAGACCGCGTCGCCGAGCCGCGCGAGTGCCTCCTCGGGTTCGCAATCAAGGAGCTCGGCGAGGTACTCGGGGTCGACGCGCCCGGTTTCGTCGAGGGTGACGGCGAGCGCATCTGCCGGCGACTCGATGAGCGGCGCCGCCGGCGGTGCCACGACGCGCTCGCGGAAGATAGCGCCCATGCGGGCGAGGCCGCTCTCGCGGTCGTAGTCCTCGATGCTGGCGACGAGCCAGCAATCGGGGTCGTCGGTAAACGGCGCCAGGTTCGGGCGGCGGTGCGTTTCCCGCGCCTCTCCGGTCTCGGGGTCGGTGGTGGTCGTGATGACGGTGTGGCTGATCGGCCCGAAGTGCCGGACGAAGGCGGCGTAGCCGACGCGCAGCCGGATCTGCGCCTCGGTCCACGGATGATTGGCCATCTGCGCGTGCAGCACGTCGCGCACCGCGTCGCGGATCGGGATCAGGCCGCGGATGATGCGGGCGGCCTTCGCGGTGATCCCCTCGTCGTCCCGGCGCTGTTTGACGGCGACCGCGACGGCGGCCCCGTTCACGATCTGCCGCAGCCGCCCGGATTTGCCGACGAAGTAGGAGCCTTCCTTGATTTCGGCGCCCGCTGCGGCGGTCCCAGCGCGGACCGAGTCAAAATCGCTGTCTGCTTCGTCCGTTTCGGCGGGTCCCGGCCGCGTCGGCGTAAAAATCCCCGTCGGAAGCCGCGCGAGAGCCATGTCGAGCAGGTTTACGAGCGGCGGATCGCCGGGGCGCGGCCGGCAGGTGTAGGCCGGTTCTGGGCCGTAGATGCCGCGCCTCAGGGCGTGGTCACCGAGCACCATCGCGGGGTGTTCCGCGAAATATTCGTTGATCTCGACGGTGTCGCCGTCCCGGGTGGGTACCGCGACGAGGTCGATCCATTTTGCGGTGCGCGGTGCCTGGCCGTCGGCGCGGCGCTGCAGGAAGAGGATGTCGACGACGACGTCGGTGCCGGTCGCAGCGCGCATGCTCCCCTCTGGCAACCGAACTGCCCCGACGAGGTCGGCGAGCGAGGCGATGTGCTCGCGGGCAGTCCGGCTCGCCTTGTCCATCGTGCCGGTGCTGATGACAAAGATTGCGATGCCGCCGGGCCGCAGCCGGTCGACCGACCGGGCGATGAAATAGTCGTGCAGCCGGAAGCCGAGGGAGGCGGTTGGGGGATCGGCACGCACGACACGATCGGCGAAGGGCGGGTTGCCGATTGCGAGGTCGAAGCCGCCGCCGAGCGGGCTCCGCGTGTAGTCCTCGCAGCGGATCGTTGCCTTGGGATGGATGAAGCGGGCGATGCGCGCCGTCACCGGGCAGGATTCGATGCCGGTGAGGCGGGTCGTCTCACGCAACTCCGCCGGCATCAGTGCGAAGAACAGCCCGGTCCCCATGCCGGGCTCGAGCACATGCCCGCCGTCGAAGCCGAGCCGTCGTGCGACGCGCCACACCACGCGGACGATCGGCGCAGGCGTGTAGTGGGCATATTGCGTCGTGCGTTGCAACACCGCGTATTCGGCGGGGCTGACGCTTTCGGCGAGATCGCGGCCGATCTCCTCCCAGCCGGGGCGGAAACCGGTGACGCCCGGCAGCGGAAAGCAGTTCTGTGCGAGCTCGGTGGCACCGAATCCGGTGAAGCGCAGCATCAGAGCTTGATCATCGACTGTCGGCATCCGCCCGGTCTTCTCGATCTCCTTCGACAGCCGGATGGCGGCGATGTTGTCCCGCGTCCGAGCCGGCCATCCGCGGGCAAGACCGCGATCGCCGTCGAGATGGAAGTTTTTGCCGCCAGTCGGTGCCGGCGGCGCCGGAGCGGAAGCTGTGTCGTCGAGCTCGGGTGGCGACGGCTCGCGTGCAGGTTGTTCGCCTTTGGCGGGCTCGATGGTCCAGTCAAAGGGGCTGCTATCGAACAGGCCGAGGGTCGACGGCGCGGAATCGGGCATCGTCGCAATCTCCTTTTGAGACGGGGTGGTCTGGGCTCGGGCGGGGCTACCGGCAGGGCGCCGAGGCAGCGCTCAGCAATCGGTCAGGATGCTGGGGCGGCCGCGACCGTGTCGGCGGCGGGAGTTCAGTGCCGTGGTCGGGACGGCGGTCGGATCTCAGTCGCTTGCGGCGATGGACTGTCCGGATCGGCAGTCCGTCGACGGGCGCTAATACTCGCTCGACAGCAGGATCGTATTGTCGACGAAATAGAAGCGGATCTCCCTCATCGGAAAATCGGTGTGGGGGATTTGCTTGATTGCCAGTGGATGCAGGTTGCCGTCGTCACAGACCAGCACAGCACTGCTGTTTTCTTTGACGGCGAAGGTCCAGACCTGGAACGGTTCGGCGGCAAGGCGATCGTCGAATTCCTGCGCCAGCGCGATTTCGTCGATGAGCCAGTAGGCGCCGCCGGCGTCGGCGACATATTTGACGCCGTCGGTGTAAAGGACATGGCGGACGAGGCCGTGCCGGTACCAATGCTCGGTGCCGGTGAATTCTGTGAGATCGGCGTCGGTGAGCGTCTTTCGCGTCATCGGGCGATTGTCCTGAGTGAAGGTGGTCGGGTGTGGGGGTCACGCGCCGCTGTCCGATCTTGCGGTGTCCTGTGGTCGCTCCGGCAGGACCTGCCAGTCGATGGTTCGGCCGTCGGTGAAATGCGGGCAGCGGGCGGCGGCGTGCGCGCAGGCGAGCCTGGCGTCGGCTTCGGTCGGGTAGACGATGGCGGTGAAGCGGTTGGCGCAGACGACCGCACCCCAGCGCTTCGACCAGCCGCAGAGATACATGCGGCCGAAGCTGTGCTGCTGGATGACGATCCAGAGCATTGCGACCTCCATGGGATGCTTGTGCCTATCGGCGATCGCGTTCGGCGCGCCGCACATAGGCGCAGCGGCAGTGGGCCTCGCAGTAGGGGCGACCCGCCGCTGCGGGTTCGTTGCAGAACTGGAAGTCGGCGGTGCCCGGCTCCCCAAGCGGCCAGTGGCAGTGACCGGGGGCCGACGGGACAAGCTCGGCGATTTCAGGTGCCGGTGTCGGCGGATTCGGAAGGCGGCGCGGCGGCAAGGCGAGGCGCCAGGCCTTGCCGAGGACGGCGTTTTTGCTGAGGCCGAGGCGGCGGCCGATTTCGCTGGCCGGCAGGTCCTCGTCCCACAGGGTACGCAGCCTTTCCGTGACCTCTGCGGTCCAGCTGCCGCCGGTCATCTTCCCGGGCATTGGCGTTCTCCTTTTTGAAGATCGCCTTCTGCCCGGCCGGCCGGCGGAGCGCCGCGCAAGGGCGCCGTCAGGCGCCCGGCTCGACCCTTGCGCGGCGGGACGCCGGCTGGCATCCACCTGTCACGGTCTTGCTTGCGATGCTGCTTTCCGAGCTGATCGCCGTGCGTTTCGGCTTGCTTACGATGGGTTACGGGGAGGATCGGCGCTTCGCGGATGACCGATCGGTGGCAGCTGAAATGTCAGCGGCCGGCAGTATTGGGCTCGGCGAGATGACGGGCCGTGTCGCCGGCGGCGCCATATCCGTATTCTCGACCTCAAACCGGCGAGCTGGGTCCCGCCGCATCCACCGCGGCTGCTGTCGTGATCTGCTGGCCGGCGGCATAGTCGGGGTGAAAGGCCAGGAGATAGTCGGCAATGCGCTGCGCCTCGGCGGCGGCGCGAAAGATTTCCTTGCGGTCGGAACGCAGCACCTCCAACCAGGACTTGACATAAGCGGCACCGTTAGTAAATTCGCAGTCGGCAATCCCGAGTTCCGCGCATATCATGAGCTGTGCGACCTCGGCCCGTAATTCTTCCCTTGCATAGTCTGGAGAGCCAAAGGCAGCGTTGTGTAAATCACGATTAAGTCGTGATGGATGACTTGACGCATGACTCGCCTCATGGAGAATTGTACTGCTCCAGGCGTCGGCTGAACGGAACGCATTTGGCGGCGGCATTTGGATGTGGTCGCTCGCCGGTGCGTAGTAGGCGCGGTCACCACCGATCTGGATTGTGATGCAGCTGTTCGCAACGATGGTCTCGGCGGCGTCGGGCGCGCGCCACGGCGCCTCGACACCGGTCAGTGCGGTGAACGGCGGAATGCCGTCGATCTGACTGGCATGGAACAAGGTGAAGGCGCGCAGCAGCGGGACGCGCCGGGTTGCTGCTGCCGGGTCCTGCTTGGCATCGTCCCTCGTGCCGGCCACTTCAAGCTGCTTGAAGAAATAGGCGGTAGTGCCGCGCTCTCCTTTCCTGACCTGCCAGCCCTGGTCGGCCGACTGCTTGTAGGTTGCCCAACGAGGGTCGCAGGTGGCGAAAGCGAGCGCGGACATGGTGAGCGCCAGGACATTGATACCGCGGTAGCGGGCCCCGGTGACGGCGTTGCACGGCATCTCCGGGCTGGCGTTGCTGGCGTTGCTGGCGTTGCCGGGGGAGCTCCAGGGCTTGCGCCAGGGCGGCGTGCCGGCCTCGAGCGCCGCGATGACCCGATCGGTGACCTCCGTGTAGAGGTCGTGCGCCGTGTGGGCGTTTTTGTGGTGTGCGGAACGGGTGCTCATCGGGGTGTCTTTCCATTTGGACGGGAAACCACCCCCTCGGCGACCGCGCCGGGCCGGCCGGGGCAAGGGCGCGCCCCGAGGCGCGCGGCCGCAGGCCGTTACCCTTGCGGCGGCCGGTCCGGGCGCGGTAGGTGTTTTGCTTTCGTGTGTCTTTGCTTTGCCGATCCGGCGTTCAGTATCGGCGCTGTAATTGCGCGGCGTCAGATCGGTCGCGCGGCTGGCGCCCGAGCACCGATCTACTGTGCGGATCACGCAGCTGGGGGATCACGCGATGGTCGTCCGGAATGTCGGCGATGAACGGTGATGGCGTCGTCGGCCCGCGGCGGTAGTTGCAATAGGAGACCGTGACCCCGCGCATGCCGCGGGTGATCGCGACATAGGCGAGCCGCCGTTCCTCGGCCGGGTCGCCGTAGTCCGGCGGAAAGACGCCGTCTTCCCAGGCCGGCAGGAAGACCTGCGGGAATTCGAGGCCCTTCGCCTTGTGCAGGGTCATCAGCTGGACGCGCCCGGATTTGTCGTCGTCCGGGCCGCCGGTCGCGAGTGCGGCATGGTCGAGGAGCGAGCGCGCGGTATGGAAACCACCGGCAAGCTGCACGAGCTCCTCCAGGTTTTCGAGCCGGCCTTCGTTGGCCTCGGCACGGCTTTCCCGCAGCATCCGGCGGTAGCCGGTCGTGTCGATCAGCAGCGACAGCTGGTCGGCGAGGGTCGCCACGCGGTTCCGGGCAACGTGGCGGACGGCGTCGGCGAAGGCGAGGCCGGCGGAACGGGCTTTCGGTGGCAAAGGTGCGGTTTCGAGGGCGTCGAGCAGCGACATCGAACGCCAGGCGGCTTCGGCTTCGAGCACCGCCATGGCCTTGGGTCCGAACCCGCGCGCCGGTACGTTGATGACGCGCCGGAAGGCTTCGTCGGCTTGCCTGTCGTCCGGCGTCGTCGCCAGACGCAGAAGCGCAAGCGCGTCCTTGATCTCGGCCCGCTGGTAGAACCCGACGTCGCCGACGAGCGCGTAAGGGATACGCGCCCGCATCAGCGTCTCCTCGAAGCCGCGCGACAGCGCGTTGCTGCGGTAGAGGATTGCCATGTCCTCCCAAGCGAGGCCTTCGGTATGGCGGCGGGCGATCTGCACCACGAGGCCGGCGGCTTCGGCCTCGGGATCATGGAAACGGAGGATCTCGAGCGGCTGACCGGCCGGTTTGCGGGTGAACAAGGTCTTGCCGAGACGTTGCGGGTCGTGTGCGATGACGGCGTTTGCGGCACCGAGGATGTGCCCGGTCGAGCGGAAATTCTCCTCGAGGCGGAAGACTGCCGCAGCGGGGAAGTCGCGGGTGAAGCGGCGGATATAGCCGACATCGGCGCCGCGCCAGCCGTAGACGCTCTGGTCGTCGTCGCCGACGACGAAGATCTCGCCGTGGTCGGCCGCCAACAGCTGCAGCCAAGCGAATTGGGCGAGGTTGACGTCCTGGAACTCGTCGGCAAGGACGCTGTCGAAACGGTCTGCCCAGCGCCGGCGGTAGCCGGCATCCGCCTGCATCGCTCGCACCGGCCATAGGAGCAGGTCCCCGAAATCCGCGGCGTTCGCCTCGCGCAGGCGGCGCTGGTATTCGCCGTACACCAGCGCGCATCTGCGCAATCCTTCGGTGTCGATCGGCAATCCGCAGCGACCGGCTTCGGCGATCATCGCCTCGGTCCGCGCCGGCGCCTCGCCGGGTGCAACGAGGTCATCCTTGAACCGGGTGATCCGGTGGCACATCAGTTTCAGCGGGTCATGGCCGTTGCCGGCGCCGTCATCGGTATCTGCGAGGTTCAGCGCCTTGAACGTGCGCTTCAAAAGCCGGCGGCTGTCGTCGGCGTCGAGGATGTCAAAACCGGGGCGCAGCCCGGCGATCTCGGGCTCCTCGCGCAGCTGACGCGCCGCGAGGCCGTGGAACGTGCCGAGCCAGGACGGTGCGGCGCCGCCGTCAACAGCGGCACCGACGCGGTCGCGCATTTCGGCCGCCGCCTTGTTCGTGAAAGTGACGGCGAGAATCCGGTTTGCGGCGATGTGGCGCCTGGCGATCCGCCCGCCGATGGCGGCTGTCAAGGTCCGGGTCTTGCCAGTCCCGGCCCCGGCCAGCACCAGCACGGGGCCGGGCTGCGCCGCTGCCGCAGCCTGTTGCAGTGTGAGGTCGGAGAAGCGTCGCGCGGGGGCTGTCATTTTCCAACCTCCCCGGCAATCTGCAGGACGTCGTTCCAATCGGTGCCGACGGGGGGCCGCAGCCGTACGAAGGGGATGCCGGCAGCAGCGGCAAGTTCGGCGTGGCGGGCCGCGTAGCGTTCGCCGGCCGGGTTGGCGTCGCTGGCGCCGGCGACGCATGCGCCGGGGAGTGGCGCGAGCCGGCTGAGAAGCTGGTCGATCGCCTGCACGGTGGTCGGGCCCATGCCGCCGCCGGTGGCGACGTATAATGTGTCGGCGCGGATGCTCTCGATCGCGGCCAGGCTGAGCGCGTCGATCGGCGCCTCGAAGATCACCAGGCGCCGGCACGCTGAAGCCGCACCCGGCAGGCGGAACAGGGTCTTGGTGCCGCCGCGCAATGAGCCTTTGAAACCGGGCCCGCGGATCTCGACATGCGTCACGGCACCGCCGTCGCCACGGTGCGCGAACCAGGCGCTGCCGTAAGGGCCCTCGCGCAAGACGTCCGCCGCGGCGGCGGCGTCAAGGACGTGTTTTGGTAACCGGCGGGTGTGGGTGAGATAAGACCGGGCTGGCGATCCGCGCCGGAGCCGCGGTCGCCGGCACCAGCGCAAGGCGACCGGTGTGTCAGGTCCGATGTCGCGGCTGTGGGATGGTGCCGGTGGAAAAGCCGGAACAACGCCCACGACGCGCCGCAGCTCGCGGCGCACCTGACCGAAATTCAGGTTCGGATCGAGGTATTGGACGAGGTCGAAGACGTCGCCCTTGGCGGCGCTCTGCGGATCCCACCAGCCGCGGCCGTCGTGGTTGACGATCAGGATCTCGCCTTTGCCGCGGCGATATTTGAGCGCGTTGCGCGTGCTTTCCCTGTGGTCGAGCCGCCATGGCTGCGGCCAGGCTTCGAGCAGGGCGGCGCAGTGCACCCCTTTGCGGAAGTCATCGAGCTCCGCATCCTCAGCTTGCATGATCTTCTTCTCCCGGCCGGCGCCAGCGCGGATGGCGGGTCTGCTGTCCGCTTCCCTTCGCCCTTTCGGCACGCGGGGACCGCGGAGCCGGTGGCGGGGCAAGGGCGCCTCGGGCGGCCGCGCAGCGGCTTCCCTTGCGGCGCCGCCGGCGCCCGCGGTAAGGCCCCTGGCTGCCCCTTCGGCCGTCACCTTGCTGTTGTCTGGCGTCTTTCTGCGAACAGAGCAGGAGAAACGCGGCGAGGCGCGGAATTGCGCCCGTGCGGAAAGCGTCGGACCGATATCGGTTCAGAGCTTCGTTGCGGGTCGCCGGGTTGGGTCAGAGGCGGTAGCCGCAGCGGGCGAGATGTTCGGTGTAGCGGTCGTCGAGAACGCCGGTGCCGTGGGCGAGCTGGGCAAGGTTGAGGTCGCCGCCGTAATTGACTTCGAGGAGCACCGGTCCCTGCGCTGCAAGGGCGACGTCCCAGGATTGGGTGCGGATGCCCGGCAATACGGCAGCGGCCGACATAACTAGGCGCTGGAGCGCTTCCCAGTTCGGGATCGGGGTGCCAAGGATCGGACAGTGGGTGTTCGCATGCGCCTCGTCGATGCTCATTTCGGCGCCCGTGCCGCGCACGACCCTGCGGATGCGGCCGCTGTCGAGGTCGATTGCGCCGAGCATGTTTCCGCGCCGCCAGAAATTGTCGGCTGGGTTGTTGCCGGTCGCGATCTTTGCGACGGCGCGATGGATGACGGGGCCGGATGGGCCGACCAGAACGAGGGCGCGAACCGACCACAATCGCGGCCCGAATATGGCGGCGAGGCCAGAATCGGGCTCGAGGCGGCGCTGGATCAGGTAGCCGGTGCCGGCTGCCAGCTCGGCCGCCAGGCTGTCGACACTCCGCCGCTCGCCGCCGAGCAGCA
>DATJTI010000091.1:0-3597 GCA_035503615.1 Allostellaceae bacterium
CGCCGATGCCGCGGCCCCCAGAACCCCGAACCCGTAAAACGCCGCGGCCGTGATCGCTCCGTCCATCACCCGTCCTTAGCCGGCCGTCTTTACAAATAGATGACGGTGGGCGCGGCGTTGGTCGGAATTTTTCAGCACGAAGCGGTCAATTTCTGGCTGACGAACCGCATCCCGCGGCGGCTGGCAAACCGGCTCATGGCACGCATCAGCCGGATCGAGCAGCCGCTGTTCGCGCGCGCTGCGATCGCGATCTGGCGATTGTTCGGCGATCTCGATTTGAGCGAATCGGCGACGCAGCACTTCGCCAGCGTGCACGCCTGCTTCACGCGTGAGCTGAAACCGGGCGCGCGGCCGATCGACGCCGATCCGCGTGTCATCGTCAGCCCGTGCGACGCAATCGTCGGCGCCTGCGGGCCGATCCCCGGCGACGCGCTGATCCAGGCCAAGGGGTTGCGATATACGCTCGGGGAGTTGCTGATCGATCCGCTTCTGGCGGCGCGCTACCGCGACGGCCAGTACGCGACGCTGCGGCTGACCTCGGGCATGTATCACCGCTTCCACGCGCCCTATGAGTGCGTTGTCGAACAGGTTACCTATATCCCGGGGGACACCTGGAACGTCAATCCCAGCACGCTTGCCCGGATCCCCAAAGTGTTCTGCAAGAACGAACGCGCCATTATTTCAGCCCGCCTCGAATCGCATGATACCGTCGTGGCGATCGTGGCGGTTGCGGCGATTCTGGTCGGCAGTATTCGGCTGAATTTCCTGAGTTTTGTGTTGAACCTGCACGATCGCGGCGAGGCCGAGATCCGCTGTCGGGCGCCCTTCATCAAGGGCCAGGAGATCGGATGGTTCGAGCACGGATCGACGATCATCGTGTTCGCGCCTAACGGCGTCGTGCTGTGCGATGCGGTCCGGGAAGGCGCCGTTATCCGCATGGGCCAACCGCTGATGCGGCTGCCAACTCCGCCAAGC
The DNA here is from genome assembly GCA_035503615.1 of Allostellaceae bacterium. Classification (GTDB taxonomy): domain Bacteria; phylum Pseudomonadota; class Alphaproteobacteria; order ATCC43930; family CGMCC-115725; genus AP-15. The sequence continues at coordinate 976 of DATJTI010000091.1, forward strand.
GGATGTGGCGCTGCCGCACAAGGAACCACTGACCGGTAATTCATCGCTCGCCGCCGAACGACGAGAACCGGCGAACGTCGCGCCATGGCGCGCATGCCAAGACCCTATTCACTGGACCTGCGAGATCGGGTGGTGGCCTCGATGGCGAGAGGCCGCTCGCCTCACCGCCTAAAGAAGGCACGCGGCGGCGCGGCCGGCGATAAAGCCCTGGCAGGCGGCGCGCGCGAGGCCGTGCTGCGAAAACCCACCCGCCGACTCGCCGCCGCAATAAAGGCCGGGGATGACTCGGCCGTTCATGTCAATGACCTGGCATTTGCCGTCGATGCGCAGGCCGGCGCGGGTGTCGTGCACGACCGGCGTGCACCAGGCCGCATAAAACGGCGCCCGGGCGATCTTGTAGAGCGGCTTCGGTTTCGCGAAATCCTCATCGATGCCACTGTCGACAAAGGAATTATAGCGTGCGACGGTCGCTTCGAGGTTGGCCGGCGGCATCGCGACGCGCTGATATTGCATGACGATCTTGTTGGCGAGATCGGCGATCCGATCGGCGCTGAAAAAGAAGCCGGCGGCGATATCGACATGGGGCGGTTGCGGCTGCCAGCCCTCGCGCTCGACGGCGTCGTGGTCGAAGATCGCCCAGATCGGGCCGCCGCCGTTGTGGCCGTCGTCGATGCCGGCCAATGCCGCGTTGAGCCAGTTGTTCGGCGCGTATCGGGCACGCTCGACATTGCGCCAGTCGCCCTGCACGTAACCTTCGATCGAGTTGTAGTTGTTGGCGATGTATTGCCCGCCGGTCTCGTCGTAGAAGCGCCGGCCCAGCATGTTGACGCAGATTACATCCTGCCAATCCTTGACGAAGAGGCCGGTGGCGCGGGCCTTCGCAAAGACCGGGCTGGCCGGCTGCCATTGCAGGTGCCGGTAATTGTATTGGCAGCCGATAAAATTGGGTTTCGTAAGGTTGGAGCCGAATTCGCCGATCTGGTTGTAAAAGCCCCACAGCGCGGCGCCCACCGCCATTGCCGCGAGTTCGCCGCTGGCGTCCTGGTCGGACCACGGCATGCCGGCAAGCCCGCAATATTCTTCCGTCAGGCGCGGGTCGAACATGCGGCGGAAGTTGACGTTGCCGGTCGAGCCGCCGGTGCCGATGATGACGGCTTTATCGGCGCGGATGTCGAACGTCCGGCCTCGGTGATCAACCGCGATGCCGAGCACCTGGCCGGCATTCGGCGTTTCGCGGTAAATCCGCGTCATGCGATGTTCGAGGAGGATTTCCACGCCGCACCGGCGGGCGGCGATTTCCAAGGAGCGCATCATGCCGTTGCCCGAGGAGCGGGTCTTTTGCACCGCCGGATCGGCCGGTACGCCGGTCGATGCCATCGGCCAAGAACCGACGACGCTGTGCATCTCGCGTGGCAGCGAATTGCCGACCGAATTGCCGCCGATATGGTCGGGCGCCTTGGCGACGAACTCGACGCCGTGCGCCAGGAGCCATTCGAAGCACGGCGCGCTGTTGTCGGCGAACGCGCGGATGATCTCGCGGTCATTGTAGCGATAGTCGGGAAAGCCGTTCGGCCCAACCACCGACCAGTCGGTCAGGTCGCGGAACAGCAGGTCGGGCGAATCGGCGATGCCGTATTCCTGCTGCACGCTGGTGCCGCCGCCCAAGGGTACGTTGCCGCCGCTGATGATCGCGTGACCGCCGATATCGGCTTCGGCCTCGACGAGGATCACCGAACAGCCGGCCTCGCGCGCAACGATCGCCGCCGGCAACCCGGTCGCCCCGGCGCCGATCACGACGACATCGGCCGCGAGGTCCCATTTTTCCGGAATGTCCGCTCCGTCTGCCATCTTCGCTCTCCGCCGCCGCTGCACCGCGCCCGGCCGAAACCTATGTCAGCATCGCCGCAGCGGCTCAAGGCGCAACCGCCGGCGCGTGCAACCGTGCCATGCCGCCGCGGTTGGCACCGACGAATCGCCGGGCGATCCCCGACTGGCGGCGGGGTGCTATGCTGGTATCCGCTTTAGGTGTGGTGAATGGGATGAGACAAAGACGATCCGCTGTTAAGGTCCGCGCGGAATGGGATGACGAGGCCGGCGTCTGGGTGGCCGAAGGCGCCAACCTGCCCGGCCTGGTGACGGAGGCCGAGACCGTGGAGCGGTTGCTGGAAAAGCTCCGGAGCATGGTGCCGGACTTGCTTGCATACAGCCCCGACCTCGCCGCTGGCTTCCTCCCGGAGATCCGGGTGACATTGGTTCGCCGGGATACGATTGAACTCGTTGCGGCCTGATGGCCGATTACGCAGACGCCGTGCGCGAGGCGCTGCGCCACGCGGGATGCCGCTTCGATCGCTACGGCAAGGGCGATCACGAAATCTGGTTGTGCCCGAATTCCCGCCGTCCGATCGTTGTCGATAACCGGATCAGATCGCGGCATACAGCGAATGCGATCCTGAAGCAGGCCGATCTGCCGAAGATGTTCTGAACCGTGCGGGACGCTCGGCGCGAGGGTGAGTTGTCGAAACAGCGGCCGGCGGCTTAAGCTCCGTTCGGCGGCAGAATTGGGGTGAGCGTCATGGCCGAGCGGGAGTTTCGCGTCGTTGTCGCCGGAGCCGGCGTGTCGGG
>DATJTI010000092.1:0-18621 GCA_035503615.1 Allostellaceae bacterium
GCAATGGCTGATGTTCCAGGTCGGCGGGCTCGGGCCGATGCTCGGCCAGGCGCAGCATTTCCGCCGGTTCGCGCCACAGCCGGTGCCCTACGCGATCAAGCGCTACTCGCAGGAGGCGGCGCGGCTCTACCGGGTGCTCGATAAGCGTCTCGGGGAGAGCGAATTTCTTGCCGGCGGCAACTACTCGATCGCCGATATCGCGAGCTATCCGTGGGTCGCCCGGCACGATTGGCAAGGCATCTCGCTCGCCGATCATGCCAATGTGGCGCGCTGGTTCACGGCGATCGCCGCGCGCCCCGCGGTGCAGCGCGGCATGCAGGTGCCACGGCTCTAGCCAAAGCCGCCGGGCATCGGCCCGGGCATCGGCGAGACTGTGATTGACACCTGAAATGGAAGCTCTGTTTCCATTTCAGGCGATCCCGTCCTAGAGGCTCATCCAGACGAGCCAGGTGCCGAGTGCCAGAAACGGTCCGAACGGCAATGCCGAGCGCAACCCGAGCCGGATGCCCACGAGCCGCAGGCCGGCTGCGGTGACGAGCCCGGCAACCGCGGCGAAGAGCACCACCTCGGCCAGTGCCGCGGCTCCGACCCACGCTCCCGACGCGGCAAGCAGCTTGGCGTCGCCGATGCCGAGGCCTTCGTGTCCTCGCAATCTCCGGTAGGTAATCGCAACCACGCGCAATGCCAGATAGCCGGCGGCGGCGCCGAGCGCCCGGTCGAGCAGGTTCGCCCGGTCGAACGCTGCGGCCGCGGCAAGGCCGACCAACACCAGCGGCAGGGTCAGCCGGTCGGGCAAGAGCCAGTGGCGCCAGTCGATCCAGGCGAGCGCCAGCAGCCACCAGCCAAGCACGCAATCGAGCCAGACCCCGGCACCGTGATCGCATGCCGCCGCGGCCCCTGCGACCGCCACGGCCGCGAGTTCGATCGCCGGATAGAAGCTTCCCAACGGGTGGCTGCAAAAGCGGCACCGGCCGCTTGTCCCAAGCCAGCTGACGAGCGGCAGGAGGTCGCGCGGTTGCAATACGGCATCGCACGCCTCGCAGCGGGAGCGCGCCCAGACGATCGGTTTCCCCTCCGGCAGGCGGCGAACGAGGACGCCGAGAAAGCTGCCGATAAATGGCGCGGCGAATACCGCTGCCCAGCCGGCGGCATCGGGCGCGGCGATCCGGCCAAAGAGTTCCGCGCCGATCATGTTCTCCCGCCCCGGCCGTCAATCAATTATTGTGGCCTGCCGACTACCGTGCTCGCCGGGCGACCCCTCGCAATGCTGGCGCCGACAGGAACCGAGGCCGTCATGAAACTCGAGGCCATGCCGACCGCGCGCGACGCCGCCGACGCGCTGGCTCGCCTCGGCCCGACCCTGATCGCGAGCGGTGCCGTCGATCAGCGCACCCTCGAGCGGGCGCGCCGGGTGGCGTCGGACACCGGCGGCCGGCTCGACCGGGTGCTGACCCAGCTCGGCCTGGTCAGCGAGCGCGCGCTTGCCGAGGCATGGGCGCAGATCTTTGCCGCCCCGATCGTGGCCACGACAGATTATCCCGACACCGCGCTGTTCGTCGACCGCCTGAAAGCGAAGTTCCTGCGCAAGGCTCACGCCCTGCCGATCGCCGAGGGCGATGGCGGCGGCGCGGTGCTGGCGATGGCCGACCCGCTCGACGTGTTCACCAGAAGCGCGGTGGCGGCGGCACTCGGCCGGCCGGTGGTGATCGCGGTCGCGGTGCCGATCGAGCTCGAGGCGGCATTCGACCGGCTTTATTCGGAGGCCGGCGGCGACGACGAGGCGCTGCTCGACGAGGTGGTCAGCGATGCCGAGCCGGCCGAGGAGGATGCCGAACGCCTGAAGGATCTGGCCAGCGAGGCGCCGGTGATCCGGCTCGTCAACCAGCTGATCGCCCGCGCCGTCGAAACCCACGCCTCGGACGTCCATCTCGAACCGTTTCCCGACCGGCTGCGGGTGCGCTACCGCTATGACGGCGTGCTGCACGAGATCGAGGCGCCGCCGGCGCGATTGCAGGCCGCGGTGATTTCACGGATCAAGATCATGGCGCGCCTCGACATCGCCGAGCGCCGGCTGCCGCAGGATGGCCGCATCAAATTGACGGTTCGCGGCCATGAGATCGACTTCCGGGTGTCGACAATCCCAGCGCTCTATGGCGAGAAGGTCGTGCTGCGCGTGCTCGACCGGACCGCCGTCGAGTTCGATTACGAAAAGCTCGGCCTGCCCGAGGATATCCGCGAGGGCGTCGAGCGGGCGCTCGACCTGCCCAACGGTATGGTGCTGGTGACCGGGCCGACCGGCAGCGGCAAGACCACGACACTTTATACCGGGCTGTTGCGGCTGAACACGGTGGTGCGCAATGTCGTCACCGTCGAGGATCCGATCGAGTACCAGCTGACCGGCATCAACCAGATCCAGGTGCGGCCGCAGATCGGGCTCAATTTCGCCAGCCTGCTGCGCTCGATCCTGCGCCAGGATCCGGATGTGATCATGATCGGCGAGATCCGCGATCTCGAAACCGTGCAGATTGCGGTGCAGGCGGCGCTGACCGGGCATCTGGTGCTGTCGACGCTGCACACCAACTCGGCGGCGGCGACGATGACCCGGCTGCGCGACATGGGGCTCGAAGATTACCTCTTGACCGCGACACTGAAGGCGGTGCTGGCACAACGGCTGGTGCGCCGGCTGTGCCCGCGCTGCAAGACGCCCGAAGCCGCACCGGAAGCGTTGCGCGAGCGTTTCGGCCTCGACCGGCTGGCCGGCAACCGCCCGATCATGCTCTATCATCCCACGGGCTGTCCCGAATGCCGCGGCACCGGGTTCCGCGGGCGCCGCGCCATCGCCGAGCTCTTGGTGCCGAGCCGGGCGATCGACCGGCTGATCTTCGACGGCGCCGACGACGGTGCGATCGAGCGCGCCGCGGTCGAGGGTGGCATGCGCCCGATCTTCGACAGCGGGATGCTCGCGGTGCTCGATGGCGACACGACGATCGAGGAGGTGGTGCGCTGCATCCGCGCCGAAGCGTGATAGCCGGGGCGCGAGCGGGCCGGCTGATGGCGTTGACCGGGCCCGGATGCCCGCATAAGCTGCCGGCCGCTGTTATGGTCCCGCCCGTTGCGGCAATTCGCATCAGACCGCGGCCGGAGGAATGAGATGCCGTCGTTCCGCTGGTCGGCGATCAACGGTGGCGGCGAAGTGGTACGCGGCATCATGGACGCGCCCGACCGCGCCGCCGTGGTCGAGCGGCTGCAGCGCCAGGGACAGACCGTGCTGCGGGCCGATCCGGCCGATGGCCGGCGCGGGCTCGGCGAGTTGCTGCAGCTTGAAATCGGCGGCGCTCGCGGCCTCGACAAGAGTGCCCTCGGCGAAGCGACCCGCGAGCTGGCGATCATGCTGGCGGCCGGCCAGGATTTGGATCGCGCGCTGCGCTTTGTCGTCGACAACACCCGGAATGGCCGCGCCCGGGTGATCCTCGGCCGGGTTCGCGACAAGGTCCGCTCCGGCAGTTCCTTGGCCGCCGCACTCGCCGGCGAACCGCGCAGCTTCTCCAGGCTCTATGTCGGCCTGGTGCGGGCCGGGGAAGCCGGCGGCACGCTGCCGGCGAGCCTCGACCGTCTTGCCGCACTCCTCGAACGCGAGCGCAGCCTGACCGCGAGCCTGCGCGCGGCGCTGATCTACCCGGCTTTGCTAGTGGTCGCGGCGGTCGGCTCGATCGTGCTGCTGCTCGATTACGTGCTGCCGCAATTCACTCCGATCTTCGAGCAGGCGGGGGCCCAGCTGCCGGAGGAGACGCAGCTGTTGATGAGTCTGGGCAGCGTGGTCGGGGCCGCCACCCCGTGGCTGTTGGCGGCAACGGTTCTTGGGGTCGTCGTCGCGCGCCAGCTGCTCGCTCAGCCGGCCTACCGGCTGCCATTCGACCGGCTGCTGCTGCGCATGCCGGTTGCCGGCAGTCTGATCCGCGAGACCCTCGCCGCGAGATTGACCCGCACTCTCGGCAGCCTGCTCGAAAACGGCGTGCCACTGATCGCGGCACTCGGCATCGCCAAGGACGCGCTCGGCAATCTCGCCGCCGCGGAAGCGGTCGAGACCGCCTCGCTTGAAGCCAAGGGCGGCGCCGGCCTCGCCCGTCCGCTCGCCGCTGCGAAAGTGTTTCCGGCGCGCACGATCCACCTCTTGCAGCTCGGCGAGGAAGCGGCGCAGCTGGCGGCGATGTCGTTGAAGGCGGCCGATATTCATGACGAGGAGGCGCGGCTGAAAATGCAGCGGCTGGTGGCGCTGGCGGTGCCGCTGATCACGATCACGATGGGTCTTGCGGTGGCCGGCATCATCACCGCGCTGCTGACCGCGATGCTGAGCCTCAATGACCTTGCCCATTGAGCGGGGCATATCGGCGGGCGGCGGTCGCGGCGACCCGGCAGACGGCTTCACGCTGATCGAGCTCCTGGTGGTGCTGGCGGTGATCGGCTTCTCGCTGGCGCTGTTTGTCGGCTACCGGGCGCCGTGGAGCCGGTCGCTGGGACTGCACGGGACCGCCGCCGAGCTCGCCTCGGAATTGCGCCTGGCACGCTCGCAGGCGATCGCCGACAATCGCCCGGTCGCGCTGGCGCTCGATCTGGCCGGCCACCGCTACCGGGTCGGCAACGCATTGCCGCAGCCATTGCCGGCAAGCCTGTCAATCGGTTTGCTGACGGTCGATGGCGAGAAGCGCAACGCCAGCGCCGGCGACATCCGCTTCAATCCCGATGGCAGCTCGACCGGCGGCCGGATCACATTGGCCGACGGGTCGCACCGGGTCGCGGTCGGGGTCGATTGGCTGACCGGCCGGGTCACTGTTGCCGATGAACATTGAGGCGCCGATGAACATTGAGGCGCCGATGAGCATTGAGCGCGCGCCGGAAGCGGCCGGCTTCACGTTGCTCGAAGTCGTGGTGGCACTCGCCATCGCGTCGCTAGCGCTGGTCGCGCTGTTTCAAGCCGGCAGCGGCGGGCTGTTCGCGGTCGATACCGCGGCGCGGGCAGAGGAGGCGCTGCAGCGCGCCCAGTCCCATCTCGCGGCGATCGGCCGCGACGCCGCTCTGATCCAGGGCGACACCAGCGGCGATGATGGCGGTGGCTATCGCTGGCGGCTGCAGGTGCAGCCGGTCGCACAGCGGCAGGGGCTGGCCGCCGACGGAGTGACCGCAGAGACGACGATCCTCTACGATGTCGAAGTCGCGATAACCTGGCGACAACAGGGCCATCAGCGAGCGGTCGTGCTGCGCACCCTTCGGCTCGGCACCAGCGGCGCCGGCAGCTGAGATCGGCATCGGTGACAGCCGGATGAGCAACTCCGCCGGGACCGGCGCAAGGATCGGCGACCCGATCGCGGCGGACGCCGGCGGTGCTGCGACGGACACCATCGGTGGTACTGCCGGCGGTGGTGCCGCTGGCGGTGGTGCCGCTGGCAGCGGGCAGAGCGGCTTCACGCTGCTCGAAATGCTGGTCGTCGTGGTGGTGCTAGGCCTGCTCGTGGTCGGGTTGACCCAGGGAGTGCGGGCCGGGCTCGCTCTGTGGCATGCGCAGCAGCGCCGTCTCGACGAGACCGCCGAGCTCGATTCCTCGGCGCGCCTGTTGCGCAATCTGCTGACCGGCATCGCCGCAGCGTCGGCGAGCGGGCTTGCCGGTGGGGCCGATGCCGATGCGATTCATGGCCAGAGCGACCAGCTGAGCTTTGTCGGCGACATGCCGACCGGCCTCGGCACCACCCGCCATGCCGACCTGACGATCGCGCTGCAGGACCATCGCCTGGTCCTGATCTGGAAGCCGCAGCAGCACGAGCTTCTGACCGGGCCGGCGCCAAAGGCGACCGTGACCGAGCTGATTTCCGGGGTCGACCGGCTGGCCATCGCCTATTGGGGCGCCACCACCCCGGACCAGCCGGCGGCATGGCAGAGCCAGTGGGATGGTGCGACCGCACCGGCGCTGATCCGCATCCACATCGCCTTTGCCAAGGGTGACCGGCGCCGCTGGCCGGATCTGATCGTCGCCCCGCAGCTTTGAGCGGCACCGGCGATTCGCAAGACGCCAGCGACAGCGGCGCGAAGGCTTTGGCGCCGGATACAGGAATTGCAGGAATTGGCGATATGAAATACCCGTGCTAAGAGAAAATTATGGCGAGAAGGTCTATCGAAAGCGTCTCGTACTGCCGCAAACGCCTTGAAGGGGCCACATTCCACCCTTTTGTTGGCGGCGCCAAGGGCGGCGCGTGTCGGCCTTTGCCGCGCGCCCGGCGCTCTGTAGCATGGCGGCCCAGCTTCGGGCGGATTTGGATCGGCACGGCTCCGAGACATGGTGCGCGAGTTTTTCAGCTGGTGGTTCGGTCAGCTGGCCGAGCTTCTTCCCCAGCGGTTACGCCGTACCGACTTGACCGCTGCCGATGCGACGGTGATCACGCCGGTTGCCGCCGCGGATGGTGATTTCAGCGCGGTCACGGTCGGCTTGCGGCGCGGCGGCAAGGAAACCCCGCTCGGGCGCTTCACGATCGGTGAACCCGGGCTTGCCGGGCTGCCGCGTTCGCCGGGCAAGCCTGCGGTGCTGCGCCTCGGCGAATCCGAGGTGCTGGGCAAGACTCTGGTCCTGCCGCTCGCCGCCGAGCGCGAGGTCGATCAGGCCCTGATCTTCGAAATGGATCGGGAAACCCCGTTCGGGGTCGAAGAGCTCTATTGGAACCACCGCATCGAAGCGGCGGACCGGGCGAGCGGACGCCTATCGGTACGCATCTTGTTGATCCCGAAGGCACGGCTCGATCCGTTATTGGCGTATCTGCGGCAGTCGGGCGTGGTGCCGGCGCGGGCCGAAATCACCGACGGGCCCGATCTCGGCTCTTGGCTTCCGCTCGATGGCGATGGCCGGCCGGCGCATTCCCTCCTCGACAATCTGGTCAGACCGGCTGCGATCGGCTGCGCGGCCCTGGCGATGGCCGCAATCGTCATTCCGTTCGCCCGTCAGTCGGCGGCGATGGCAGCGCTCGACCGCCAGCTCGCGATCGGCCGCACCGCCGCGGCGGAGGCCGATAGCCTGCGCCGGGAGATCCGCCAATTGTCCGGCAGCGCCGATCTCATTCAGAGGGAGCGCGACAAGGCCGGACAACCGCTGGCCGTGCTGGCTGCGGCGACCCGGGTGATGCCGGATGACAGCTATCTGACGGAGCTGGAACTGCTTCAGCGCAAGCTGACGATCAGCGGCCGGTCGGCTGCGGCGGCCCGGCTGATCGCTGCCTTTGCCGCCAATCCGGAATTTCGCAATCCGGCCTTCGCCGCACCGGTGACCCGGATCGAGGCGCTCCACCAGGAAATTTTCACCATCATTACGGAGGTCGCGCCGTAATTTCGCTCACCGCCATGCCGACCGGCCGGCGCGGCCGCTTCCTGGCATTGGGCTTGGTTCTGGTCGCGCTGGGAGGCGTCTACGTTCTGGCCGTGGCTCCGCTGATCGATCTTTATGGGCAACGCCAGGAGCAGCTGGTGGACGGCCGCATGCTGCTGCCGCGACTGCAGGCGGCTGCCGCGGCGTTGCCGGAGCTGCGCGCACAGGTGGCGTTGCTGCGCGCCGCGGCGCGGACCCGCAAGGTGACACTCGACGGCGCCAGCGATGCGATCGCCTCGGCCAATCTGCAGAGCCGGATCGAAGGCTATGCTGCCGCGGTCGGGGCGACGATCGGCAGCACCGAGAGCCTGCCCGCCGAAACCCGCGACGGGTACCGCCGCATCGGCCTGCGCTTTGCGCTGAACGGGCCATACGAGACGCTGGTGCGGCTCTTGGCCAAGCTCCAAGAGGCGACGCCGCCGCTGATCGTCGATAATTTACAGATCCACGGCCTGCTGCGGCGCCCGGGACTGCCCGCCGATGCCGAGAACGATCCCGGGCTCGATGCCGGGCTCGATGTCTACGGGTTTCGCAACGCCGACAAGACGACGGCGACCGCGCGATGATCGATCGCCTGGCCCTGCCCTTGCTGCTTCTGCTGTGCGGGCTGTTCGCGGCGGTCGTTGTCGCCGAACTACGGCCCGCCTCGACGGAACCGGCTCAAGCGGACGCGGCAATCCCGGCACCGAAACCGCTCCCCGCCCCGCCACTGCGCGAGGCGGATAGTGGGTACGACACGCTGATGGCGACCACCCTCGCCCGCCCGCTGTTCAGCAGCACACGGCGTCCCCCGGTACAGAACAGCGGCGACGCGGCCGATGATTCGGGGCTCGCCGATACACGGCTGGCCGGGATCCTGATCGAGCCCGGCCATCGCATCGCGATTTTCGCCCCGACCGGTGCCAAGGCGGTGACCGTGACCCAAGGCCAGACGGTTGGCAGCTGGCGCGTGGACAGCATCACCCCGGTCGAGGTTTCGCTGAGCGGGCCTGACGGCACCAAGACGCTGCAGCCGAAATTCGATCCGAACCTGGTGCCGCCGGCCACCCCGCCGTTCGTCAACCGGCCGGCTGAACCGGGCGGGTTCGCCGTTGCCCGGCCGGGCGTGCGGCCGGGGCTGCCGCCGGGGTTCAACCGCGCGCCGTTCCGCCCGGGTGAGCGGGGGCGCCCGTGAACCGGTTGCGGCGAATTGCGGCGCTGCTGGCGGCAGCTGCGGCACTGGCGCTGCTGGCCGGCTGCCAGGCACGGCCGACGCCCAGCTTGGTCCCGCTCGAGCAGCCGGCGGCGTTGCAGCCGGCAGCGCCGCGGGTGAGCGGCGAGATCCCGCGGCAGCATCTTCAGCAGCAAGTCTTCGAGGACATGCGGCGCCCGGTGAGCGCCTCGGCCGGAACCTCGGCCCCACCGCCGCCCGGTGTCGCCACCGAGCCGAGCGGCGATGTCACTCTCAATTTCGTCGATACCGACATCCGCGAGATCGCCCGCGCGATTCTCGGCACGACGCTCAAGCTCGATTTTACGATCGACCCCGCGGTGCACGGCACCGGATCGATCGAAACCGCAACGCCGCTGGCCCGCTCGGCCCTGTTGCCGGCGCTCGAAACCATGCTCAACCAGAATGGTGCGACCCTGGTACAGCGCGGCGGGCTCTATGCCGTGGTGCCGATCGCCGTCGGTGCGGTCAGCAATCAGGCCGGCGGGGCGGGCTCGATCGGCGCCGGCGCCCAAGTCATCCCGCTGCGCTACACCTCGGCCAAGGATCTGGCCAAGATTCTTGAACCTTATGTCGGCGAAGGCGGCAAGATCGCCGCCGACCCGGCGCGCAACGCCATCCTGGTGACCGGCGATGCGGCAGTGCGCGAGACGCTGGTCGGGCTGATCCGCGCGTTTGATATCGATCTGTTGTCCGGACGTTCCTACGCGCTGTTCCCGGTCGGCGATGGCGACCCGACAAAGATCGCCGGCGAGCTCGAAAAGGTGATGCAGGCGCAGTCCGACGCCTCTCTCGGCGGCATCGTCCAGGTGTTGCCGATGGAGCAGGTCAACGCCGTCCTCGTGGTCTCGTCGCAACCGCACTATATCGATGATGCGCGGCGGTTCTTCGCGCTCGCCGAGCGGGTCGAAGACGCCACCGCGCGAACCTGGCACGTCTATTATGTCCAGAACGGCCAGAGCGCGGATCTCGAGAACCTGCTGCAGCGGGCATTCACCCCGGGTCATGTGTCGCCGACCCCGCCGCCGCCGGGCAGCACCGCGCCCGGTGCCAGGCAGCAGACGGTCGGCTTCGGAAACACCGCGGGCGGGACCGCGGGAAGCAGTTCGGGCGGGATCACCGGGCTCGGCGGCAGCGGCGGAGGGACCAGCGGTTTTGGCGGGGCCGGCGGCACGACCGGCCAGACCGGCGCGGGCGGCGGAAGCATGGGCGGGCTCGGCTCGGCCATCCCGGCCGCAACGACAACGACTGCGTCGGCGACGACGCCGGCGACCGAGCCGTTGTCAACCGAGACCGGTGGCGAGGGAGCCGGGGCCGAGAACCGGATCAGGATCATCGCCAACCAGACCAACAACGCGCTGTTGATCTATGCCACGCCGAATGAATATTCGGTCATTGAAGGCATGCTGCGCAAGATCGATGTCGTGCCGCTACAGGTGCTGATCGAGGCCACCATTGCCGAGGTCGATCTCAATGATCAGTTGCAGTATGGAACGCAGTTCTTTTTCAAGACCGACCATATCGCTGAAACGCTGGGGACGCCCTCGCCGTCAGGCTTCCCATCGTTGACAAGTCTTAGCTTTCCATCGACCTCGCCGTATTTCATCTTGAGCAAATCGCCGAATTTTGCGCTGGCGGCGCTGGCCGATGTAACCAAGGTCAAGGTGCTGTCAGCACCGGAGGTCATGGTCCTCGACAACCAGCCGGCGCGGCTGCAAGTCGGCCAGCAAGTGCCGGTCCTGACCCAGACGCAGCAGAGCACGCTGGTGGCGGGCGCTCCGGTCGTCAACAGTGTCGATTATTACGCGACCGGGGTGATCATGCAGGTGACGCCGCGGGTCAACACCGGTGGCCTTGTCACGCTCGATATCGCCCAGGAAGTCAGCGATGTCGCTCAGGCGGCCACCAACACGGTGCAAGGCTCGCCGACCTTCGACGACCAGGTGTTCCGCACCCGGGTCGCCGTCCAGGACGGGCAGACCGTCGGTCTTGCCGGATTGATCCGCGACAACGTCTCGCAGCAAAACGCCGGGCTGCCGTTTCTGAAGGACATCCCGGTTCTCGGCACATTGTTTTCGACCCAGGCCAATTCGCGGATGCGCACCGAGCTGCTGGTGCTGATCACCCCGCACGTGATCCACGACCAGCGCGATGCGCGGTCGTTGACCGAGGATCTGCGCAGCCAGCTGATCAATGCCGGCCTCGTCCCGCAGGAGGTGGAGCATCAGGGCGTTTCGGGTTCGGCCAACCCCAACGGGCTGTGAGCCGGTTGCGGCGAGCCGCGCGGCCCGGCTCGCTGCGCCGCAGCAGCGGGTTCGCGCTGCTGATCGTGCTGTGGACCCTGGTGTTGATCGCGTTTCTCGTGCTGCACCTGACGGCGAATGGGCGAACCGAAATCCGCATCGCCGATAATCTCGTCGACAATGCGGTGACCAGCGCCGCCGCGGATGGGGGCATCACCGCGGCGATCTTCAACCTGTCGAGCCCGCAGCCCGACCAGCGCTGGCCGCTCGACGGCAGCGTTCATGTACTGAGCATCGGTCATTGCCAGGTCGCGGTGCGGCTGATGAACGAGGCGGCACGGATCAATCCGAACCTCGCCTCGCCGGCGCTGATCGAGGCGCTGTTGACCGTTGTCGGCAGCGACCCGGAGACCGCGCGCCGCCTCGCAGCCGCGGTCGCCGACTGGGTCGGCTCGTCCGAAACTCCCCAGCCGCAGGCGGCCCTGCTCGCCGACTACCGCGCCGCCGGGCTCGATTACGGACCGCCGGGCTCGCCGCTCGAAAGCCTCGACGAACTCAGCCGGGTCATCGGCATGACCCCGCAGCTGCTGGCGCTGCTGCGGCCCCATCTGACGTTGTACGGACCGGCGGTGCCCGATCCCGGCGGCGGCGATCCGGTCGTCGCCGCGGCTGTCGCCCGGCTGTCACAAGCGAACCCGATCGCGCCCGCAGCGGCGCCGGGCGACGACAACACGCTGACGGTGCGGATCATCGCCGCCGCGCGTGGCCCCGGAAACGCCCGGATCACCCGGATCGCAGTCGTGCGGGTCGGAGCGACCCTGCCGGGAGGCTATGTCGCGTTGGCCTGGGGCAATCGGGTCGACTGAGCCGTTCTCATTCGTTGATGATTTCAGCGTCGGAGCCGGTGCCGCCGGGCTTGCCGGTCGGTCCGAGCGAGTAGAGATCGTAATCGTGCCCGGGCCGTTCGCTCGGCATCCGATAGAGGAACGGGTGGCCCCACGGGTCATTCGGCACGGTCTCGCCCTTCAGATAGGGTCCGCTCCAATTGGCCACCCCCTCGGGCCGAACCAGCAATGCTTCGAGCCCCTGGTCGGTGGTCGGATAGCTGCCGACATCGAGTTTGTAGATATCGAGCACGCTCGCCAGCCGTTCGATCGACTGATGAGCGATCTTTTCCTTGGCCGAGCCAAGCTGGCGCAATGCGGCCGGCGCCACCAGGCCGATCAGTAGACCGAGGATCGCGAGCACGACCAGCAATTCGAGCAAGGTGAAACCCTGCTGCCGCCGATCGCCGCCGCTGCTGTCGCGCCGCCGCAAGGGGCTGAATTCGAGGTTGCTCAAGGATAGGCACCGCAACACGTCAACGCGCATCGAAATATGGCCCGATATCGGCAAATTGATGGCGCGCGCAGTGCGAGCCGCGCCGTCCCGCCTCGGCCGGCCCTGCCATCGCCGGTTGCCGCACCCGAAGGGTCAGTTGCTGCGCGCTGGACACAGCAGCTCCGTCAGCGTGGCGGCGCGTGCCAGACCGCGAAAGCGATGGATCAATGCCAGGATGTCATCGATCCGCTGGTCGGTGAGCCCGGCATGTGGCAAGAGCGCGCGGCATTTCCCGTCGATGTCGGCCCAGGCGATGCCGAGCATGCCCGCACCCCGCGGCACATGGACGGTGCTGGTGCTGGTGCGGCCGTCGCTCGCCCGGATCGTGACCGTCGCACCTTGCCGGTAGCGGGCGATGTCGTCTTGTGGCGGCGGACCGACGCGGATTTTGTCGATCAGCCGGTGGATGACCGGATCGGAAATCTTCGCCGGGCTCGCATGCGCCCAGGAGAAGTCGCGGTCGGCGGCCCCGGCGGCAAGGAAATAGGCCGGGCTGTGAGCCATGTCGATCAGGTCGGCAGGGTGCAGCGGTCCGGCGAGGGCGGTGACGCCGGGACGCGACAGCGTAATGCTGTCGATCTCGTCGGGGGCGATCCGACCGTCCCGCGCGGCATTGGCCGCCGCCTCGGCCAGCGCATGATGCGGATGGCCGCCCGGGACGAGCTTGACCGCCATGTCGGTGACGATATCCCAGGATTGGCCGAGGTCGCGTGTCACACCGGCCCCGGCGGCGACGGGATCGATTCCGCCATAGGCCGCGAAAAAGCCCTGGCGTGCTTCGAGGATGCCCTCCTCGGCGATAAACCCTCGTCCGGCAGCGAGTGCTGCGTTGATCCCCAGCGATGTCGCCAAGCCGGCGTGGTATTCGCGCGCAACGCTGGTGTTGGCTGCCGCGGCGAGACCGCCGATCGAGGTCGCCGACAAGGCGATCGCCTGAGCCGTCTGCGCGGCTTCGAGATGCAGCAGGCGCGCGGCCGCGACCGCCGCGGCAAAGATCGCGACGAGGCAACCGTGAAAACCATGCCGGCGAAATCCTGGCGTGATCGCTTCGCCGATCCGACCGGCCGCCTCGTAGCCGAGCACGATCGCCGCGAGCACGTCTTCGCCGCTGGCGCCGGTGCGTTCGGCGATCGCGAGCGTCGTCGCCGTCAGCGGCGTGCCGCAATGCACGATGTTGCGCAGATCGCTGTCGTCGCAGGCAGCACCATCGCTCATCACCGCATTGACCTGGGCCGCATCGGCGAGCGGCAGCCGATCCCCGGCATCGAACCAGATCGACGCATCGGCCCGGCCGCCGCGCTCACGCGCCAGCAAACGGATGATCGCGGCCGATTCGAGACCGGAGCCGAAGGCGGCGCTGGCGATCGTGCTGGCGATCAGCATTGCCGCATGGTCGAGCGTTTGGTCGGGCAGCTCGACCGCCCTGGTGGCGGCCAGGAACCGGGCGAGGTCGCCAGCGACACTCATCGCCGTACTCCTAGCGCGCCTCGGTCCAGCTTTCCGAAAATGCCAGCGCGCAGGTGCTGAACGGCCGCCCCTCCCGCTGCGTCGGCCAGGCGCGGCCGGCGGCATCGCTGCCATCGACAGTGAGCCGGGCGCCGAGTGCCGGGATCAGCAGCGTGCACACGCCATAGCGGCGCCCGCCTTCATTGGGCTGGGTGTGGATCAAGAGCGGCTCGCCGATCTCGTACCAGGTCAGCGCCACCTCGCCGTCGCTCGCCACCACCCGCTCGGTCCAGAAGTAATGCGGGTCGCCCGATTTGACGAATTCGGCGTCGGTGACCGGGATCGCCGGGTCGGCGGTCTCGGGGTTCAGCATTCCCTGGACCGTGCCCTGCAGCCAGCGCGCCATCGCGATGTTGTCCGACCAGATGCGCCAGCGGTTCTCGGTCAGCTCGCTCTTCAGATAGAGGACGTGGCCCGGTCCCGCCGGACAGGTGATGATGCGCCAGAAACTGGCATTGGTCGTCTGCGGCCCGCCATCGGTTTCGCTCAGGCGGATGAACGGGTTTTCCCCGGTCAGGATCACATGATTGGGATCGGCCGGCATCGTGAGTTCCCCCTTGCGGCACGGACAGGGCGATCGTAGCGGATGGGCGGACCAGGCGCCATGCCCAACCCCGCGCGACACGCCGCCGACCGGCGCATTACATCAACCAGCACCTCACATGAGCCAGCACCTCACATGAGAAAGACGCCCTTGCCGGTGGTCTGGGTGTCGAACAGGCGATAGGCTTCGTCGGCCTGGTCGAGTCGCCAGCGATGCGTGAACAGGCGGTCGACCTCGACGTTGCGATCGACGCAGAATTGCGCGCAATCGGCCTGGCCCTGCCATGAAAAGGTCCAGGAGCCGATAATCGTCAGCTGTTTTCTGAGCATGTCGGGGCTGACATCGATCGTGACGTTGTTGCGCTCGCCGACAAAGGCGACCGTGCCCCAGACCTTGGCGCTGCGCACCGCGGCGATGCGGCCCTCGGGCTGGCTCGAGGTGTCGAGCGTGCAGTCGGCGCCGCCATGGGTCAGGTCCTTGATCGCGCCGACGGGGTCGTTCGAGCGTGGGTTGACGGTCTGCCAGGCGCCGAATTCCTTGGCGCGCTCCAGGCGCTCGGGGCTGACATCGAGGGCGATGACCCGCGCCCCCATCGCCGCCGCCAGCTGGGTCGCCGACAGGCCGACCGGTCCCTGGCCGAACAAGGCGATCGTATCGTTGCCGGAGAGCTTGAGCCGGCGCAGCGCGCCATAGGCGGTGCCGGTGCCGCAGGCGATCGCCGCCCCGGCGGCAAACGACAGTTCGTCATGCAATGGCACGAGTGTGAAGGCCGGCACCTTGAGCCAGCGCGCATGCCCGCCATGGGCGTTGTTGCCATAGACCAGCACCGGCTGTTCCTGGCACAGCTGCGACCAGCCGGAGCGGCAGTGATGGCACACGGTGCAGCCCTTGTAGTGATGCACCATGACGCGCTCACCGATCCGCGCCTGCTTCGGATCGACACCGGGGCCGATCGCGGCGACGATGCCGCAGGGCTCGTGCCCGCCGATCACCGGGTCGGGGTTGACCGGCAGCCCGCCGCTGGCACCGCCCGATTTCGGCCGGCGATACTGGTGCAGATCGCTGCCGCACATGCCCGAAGCCTTGATCTCGACGACAACCTCGCCCGGCCCCGGGGTCGGGTCGGGAAACTCCATCAGCTCGATTTCGCGCTCGCCCTTGAAGACTACGCCCTGCATCGCTTCCTCCGCATCCAATCCTTGCTCTGTGCGGAGCCTACGCCTTTTCCATCCCGTCCGGTAATATCGACAGCCGATGACGCAGCCGGCCGGGCAGCTGCGCAGGAACGATCTCCGCGGCCGGTGCCGCGATGCTGCATTGAAGCCGACGAGGAGCCGCGCGCATGCCGTTCGACAAGCCGCATCTCGAATTTCATCGCGTCGATATGAAGGTCGGCTGGGAGACGCCGCCCGGCTATCCCGCTGGCATCGAGCAGAAGATCCTGGCCGGTGCGCTCGACGAGCAGGGCCAGCGCGGCAGCCGCACCCGGCTGTTGCGCTTTGCGCCCGGCGTGTTCACGACGGCGCCCTTTGTTCATGACTATTGGGAGGAGGTCTATCTGATCTCGGGAGACTTGACCGTCGGCAACGACGAGAGGGGCGAAGGCGGCGAGAATTTTCTATCCGGCACTTACGCCTGCCGGCCGCCCGGGGCCGTGCACGGACCGTTCAAGTCGAATGGCGGCTGCCTGCTCTACGAAACCCATTACTACGCGGATTGACTGAACTGGCCGGATCGACCGAACCAGCTGGATCGACCCTGGCGCGGATGGGCACCCGAGCTAGTCGGCGAGAGCGAAGGCGCGGTCCTCCTGGAGCCGGCACATGCGGTCGAACCGGCCGCGTTGGCGGCGCAGTTCGGCGGGGCTGCCATCCTCGACGACCTCGCCGCGGTCGAGCACGACGACCCGGTCGAAATCGGCGACCGTCGACAGCCGATGGGCGATCGCCAGCACGGTGCGGCCGCGCATCAGCACAGCGAGGGCCTGCTGAATCTCGCGTTCGGATGCGCTGTCGAGCGCCGAAGTCGCCTCGTCGAGCACAATGATCGGGGCGTCCTTGATCAGTGCGCGGGCGATTGCGATGCGCTGCCGTTGGCCACCCGAAAGCTTGGTGCCGCGCTCGCCGACGACCGTGTCGTAGCCCTTGGGCAATTCGCGGATGAACCCGTCGCACCGCGCCGCGCGGGCGGCGGCCAGCACCTCGGCGTCGCTCGCCTCGGGCCGGGGATAGCGAATGTTTTCCAGAAGGGAACGGTGCAGCAGCGAGACGTCCTGCGGCACCACCGCGATGGCGCTGCGCAAGCTGTCCTGCGTCATCGCTCGGCTGTCCTGATCGTCGATCAGGATATGGCCGCGATCGACATCGACAAGCCGCTGCAACAGAGCAATCAGCGTCGATTTGCCCGCACCTGACGGGCCGACGATCGCGACATGCTCGCCGGGTCGCACGCGCA
This sequence comes from Allostellaceae bacterium, assembly GCA_035503615.1. Lineage (GTDB taxonomy): Bacteria > Pseudomonadota > Alphaproteobacteria > ATCC43930 > CGMCC-115725 > AP-15. Next base: position 16,740 of record DATJTI010000092.1, read on the forward strand.
AATTGAACCCGCGGAACACCTGCTGCGCACCCGAATAGCGGAAATCGACATCCTCGAAGGCGATGCTGCCGCCAAGTGGCACCCAATCCGCCGCATCCAACGGGTCGAGCACGCGATGCTTCTCGCCGATGACCTCAATCGATTCGCCGATGCGGCCGAGATACTGAGTGGCATTGACCATGCCGAAGGCGAAATCACGCGACCCGTGCAGAATGCGCAGCGCGAGCGCTACGGTCAGGATCACATCCCCTGGAGTGATCCTGCCCAGGCTCCACAAATGCAGCGTCCAGGTGAGCATGCCGCCCGCCATCAGCCACAAGCCGATATCGTGAAGCACCCGCAGCCGCTCGACATACATCAGGCTGCCGCGATGCGCGGTGGCCTCGCCATCCAGCAGCCGCTCGAACCTGGCGCGCTCGCGGGCGCGGGCCGAAAACGCCTTGACCAGCCAGATATTGGACAGCACGTCGACAAGCTCGCCGCCGACCTCGGCCGCGCGATCGGCATGCAGGCGATGCCGCGCCGCGCCGCGGTGGCTCAGCCGGGCGAGCCCGCCGGCCATGATCGTGACAAAGGCGCACAGGGCCGCCACCAGATGCCATTCGACCGTCGCCAGCATGGCCAGGGCGGCGACAAAATCGGCGCAGACCGGCGCGATATTGAACAGCGTGATCGAGTGCACCTGCTGCAACGCATCGCCGGCGGCGGACACCCGATTGGCCAGGGCGCCCCCCATGCGGTCGGCGAAATACCGGCTGCAATGGCCGCTCAAATGGTTGAACAGATCGAATTTCGCCTCGGCCTTATCGACCAGCATCGCCCGGTATCCGGACCAGCTGCCGAGCCGCCACAGCACGCTTTCCCCGGCCGCCAGCGCGGCGAACAGGCCGAGCGCCCACCACACCCGCGCGATATGCGCCGGACCCGCTGCCATCCCATCGACGATCAGCTTCAGGCCGTATTGGGTGATGCAGGCGAAGCTGGCGGCGCCGACGACCGAGCCGACCGCGGCGAGATGGAGCCAGGGGCGCCGCTTGGCATAATGCCACAGAAAAGCGATCGGCCGGAGCGGGAACGGCGCTGCGCCCGCGTGACCGCTGCGGTGGCGCCGAGCGGGTGACGGCTCGAGGTCGCGCGTATCCGTGGTGTCCGGCCGCCCGGCCGGGCGATCACGGGAAGATTTCTCGGTCCACTGCGCTGAATTCATCGCGTGCTTCCCGATCTCCTCCAAGTTGACCCATGAATGCTTGCCTAGGTGAAACAGCATTCGCGCATTGACATGATGTTGACATAAGCGGGCTGGAGCGCCCCATCCGATGAGTTTGCTCCCGAACACGGCCGCGCTCTGGTTAAGATCGGGCCTGCACAAGCGCTAACGGGATCATGAAGAGTCTATTCCTGTCTGCGGCGTCGCACGCCGCCCGTTGTAATCACCTGTCTTGTCGCGCCGAGCCGCCGCGCGGGGTTTGCCGCGGCTCTGCAATGCACCTGCGGTGCGATGCCGCAGCCCCGCGCCGGGCCAAAAATGTCCCTGTCCGGACTAGCTTGGCGGCACCGGCGGTTGCTTCGCGGCGATCGCGCAAGGCGTTGCTGGCGACATTGATCGCCGCCCTCGGATGCGCGGTCGCGGCTGGGCCGTCGGTGCGCGCCGGTCCGGCGACACCTCCCGGCAGCAATCCACCGCAAGCCGCCGGATTGCAGAAGGTCCCTCAAGACCGGCTGATGCCGATCCTCGGCAAGGACGTGGTCAGCGCCACCGGCGAGAAGATGGGTCCGATTGTCGATGTGCTCTTCAACGGGGCCGGCAAGCCGCTGGCCGCGGTCATCGATTTCGGCGGGTTTCTCGGCGTCGGCACGCGCAAGATCGCGATCGACTGGAGCG
>DATJTI010000093.1:0-25079 GCA_035503615.1 Allostellaceae bacterium
AGCCTCGCGGCGTTGCCGGCAGGGTCGACCGTCGGCACCGCATCGTTGCGCCGCCAGGCCCAATTGCTGCGGCGACGGCCCGATCTGCGCGTCGTGCCATTGCGCGGCAACGCCAATACCCGCATTGCCAGGCTCGACGCCGGCGAGGTCGATGCGACGCTGTTGGCGCTGAGCGGGTTGCAGCGGATCGGCCTCGCCGATCGCGCGACCGAGATCCTGCCGCCCGCGATCATGCTGCCGGCGGTCGGCCAGGGTGCGCTCGCGGTCGAATGCCGTGCTGCCGACACGGCGCTGCGCGAGCTCCTCGCGCCACTGCACGATCCGCGCAGTGCCGCCTGCACCGATGCCGAGCGGGCGATGCTGGCGGTGCTCGACGGCTCCTGCCATACGCCGATCGCCGGATACGCGCAGCTCGACGGCGAGCAATTGACGATCGATGGTCTGTTGCTGACGCCGGATGGCAGCGCCGCGATCGCGGCCCGACGCTCGGGACCGATGGTCGCGGCGGTGGCGCTCGGGGCCGCACTCGGCGGCGAGCTGCGCCGTCGCGCCGGCCCGCAATTCGGGCTCAACCCGATCTAGATTTTGCGAGTGCCCAGCCCGTCGCCGCCGAGGCAAGCCTGCGCGTTCAGCCAGTCTTCGACCGACATCGGCCCGCGATAGACCTCGGCATAGAGGCCGACCGGCCACGTCAAAACAAAAACGAGATTGCTAACAATATCCTTGTTGGGGTTGGGGCAAGGGCGTGGCAGCAGGAATCCGATCGCCAGCAGCACGATCCCAATGACGAAGTAGAGCCCGACCAGAGCCCGCATGATTCCCCCTGTGCCAGTCGACAACCCCCGCAGGATGGCAGACACCGCCTGCCACATGCGCAACGGAACAGGTTCCGCCCGGCCCATGCAACCCCGAAGTCAGCGATCCCCGATGCCGTGCCAGCGGTCGCCGGAGCTTCATGCGGTTGCGGGCTGATCCTCGGGGCGATAGGTTCGGCTCATGTGCGCCGCCGCCGCTCCCGTGCGCTATCTGAGCACCCGCGACCCGCGGCCGCGACCTGCCACGCACTCGTTCGAGGATGTGCTGCTCGCCGGGCTCGCCGCCGATGGCGGGCTCTATGTGCCGGACCATCTGCCGCCACTCCCCGCCGAGATGCTGGATTCGTTTGCCGGCCTCGCCTATCCCGAGCTCGCGGCGCAGATCATGGCGCGGTTTGCCGGCGACGCGTTTCGCCCAACCGAATGGCGCACCTTGACCGACGCGGCTTATGCCGGATTTGCGCATCGGGCGGTGGCGCCGCTCGTGCAGATCGACGAACGGCTGTGGCTGTTGCAGCTGTTTCACGGACCAACCCTGGCCTTCAAGGACCTGGCGCTGCAGCTGGTCGGCCGGCTGTTCGACACGGTGCTGGCGCGGCGCGGCGAACGGATGACGATTGTCGGCGCCACCTCGGGCGATACCGGCTCGGCAGCACTCGCCGCCTGCCGCGATCGCGAGGCGATCGACCTTTTTGTGTTCTACCCGCAGGGCCGGATCTCCGAGGTCCAGCGGCGGCAGATGACGACAATCGCAGCCGCGAACACCCATGCCGTGGCGATCGATGGCACCTTCGATGACTGCCAGGACCTGGTCAAGGCGCTGTTTGCCGATCGCGAGCTGTGTGAGGCACTGAACCTTGGGGCGGTCAACTCGATCAACTGGGCGCGGATCGCGGCGCAGACGGTCTATTATTTTGCCGCGGCGGCGGCGCTCGGCGGGATGCGGCGGCCGGTGTCGTTCAGCGTGCCGACCGGCAATTTCGGCAATGTCTATGCCGGGCACATTGCCCGCCGCATCGGGCTGCCGGTCGAGCGGCTGGTGATTGGCACCAACCGCAACGACATCCTCGCCCGTTACCTTGCCGCCGGCGAGATGGCGATCGCCGCGGTCGAGCCGAGCTTGAGCCCGAGCATGGACATCCAGGTGTCGAGCAATTTCGAGCGGCTGCTGTTCGAGCTGAAGGGCGGTAATGGGGCTGCAGTCGCCGAGGCCATGCGCAGCTTTCGCAGCGACGGCAGGCTGCCGGCCGACGAGCAGGCCTGGCGTGCGGCGCGCGGCTTGTTTTCGGCCCACAAAGTGGACGACACTCGGACGGTGCAGACGATCGCCGATACCTATGCCCGAACCGGGATGCTGATCGACCCGCATACCGCGATCGCGGTCGCCGCCGCCCGCGCCGAACTCGCGGTTTCGGCCGGAGGGGCGGATGCCGGCGAAATCCCGATGGTGGCGTTGGCCACGGCCCACCCGGCCAAGTTTCCGGACGCCGTCGAGCGCGCGACGGGTGTGCGGCCGGAACCGCCCCCCGCCTTGGCGGCGCTGTTCGACAAGCCCGAGCGAAGCGTGGTGCTGCCAGCCGATCTCGCCAAGGTCAAGGAATTTGTTCGCGCCCGAGCCCGGCGCGCAGGAGCAGCAGCATGACGACACGCGTCTCTACATTGGCGAACGGGTTGCGGGTCGCCACCGACCGGATCGACACGGTCGACACGGTTTCACTCGGCATCTGGGTCGATGTCGGGACCCGCCACGAGCCGGCGGCGATCAATGGTGTCGCGCATTTTTTGGAGCATATGGCGTTCAAGGGCACCGAGCGGCGCAGTGCGCTGGCCATCGCCGAGGAGATCGAGGCGGTCGGCGGTCATCTGAACGCCTACACCTCGCGCGAGAGCACGGCCTACTACGCCAAGGTGCTGAAAGAGGATGTACCGCTGGCACTCGATATACTCGCCGACATCCTGCAGCATTCGACCTTCGAGCCGGCGGAGATGGAGCGCGAACGCACCGTGATCCTGCAGGAGATCGGACAAGCGAACGACACACCCGACGACATCATCTTCGACCACTTCCAGGAATGTGCCTATCCCGACCAGGCGATGGGGCGGCCGGTGCTGGGCCGGCCCGAGATCATCCGCCGGCTTCGGCGCGAGGCGGTCACGGCCTATCTGCACGACCATTACGGTGCGCGCCGCATGGTGTTGTGCGCGGCGGGCAATCTCGACCACGACCGGATCGTCGGGCTGGCGGAACGGCTGCTGTGCAAGGTGCCGGCCGAGCGCCCGGTGACGACCGAGCCGGCCCGCTATACAGGGGGCGATCGGCGCGAGGAGCGCGATCTCGAGCAGCTCCATCTGGTGCTGGGCTTTCCCGGGCTGACTTTGGAAGACCCCGATTTCTATGCTGCCTCGGTGCTGGCGACGGCGTTTGGCGGCGGCATGTCGTCACGACTGTTCCAGGAGATCCGCGAAAAACGCGGGCTCGTCTACACGATCCATTGTTTTGCCCACAGCTATCGCGATGGCGGACTGTTCGGGATCTATGCCGGCACCGGCGAGGACGAGGCGGCGGAGCTGGTTCCGGCCCTGTGCGAGGAGGTGCTGAAGCTCGCAGACGGGCTCGGCGCCATCGAACTCGCCCGCGCCAAGGCCCAGATGAAGGCGGGTCTCCTGATGTCGCTCGAAAGCACCTCGGCGCGGTGTGAGCAGCTCGCTCAGCATCTGCTGATCCATGGCACCCCGTTCGACCCCGGCGAGATCGTCGCGCGGCTCGAGGCGGTGGACAACAATGCGATCGGGCGCGTGGTCGCCCGCTGGCGAACCGCGCCGCCGACCTTGACGGCGCTCGGGCCGCTCACCCGGCTCGAAGAGTTCGGCCGCGTCGAGGCGCGGCTCGCCGCCTGACGCCGGTCCGCGATGGCGCCGCAGCGCAAATCCTTTCCCCGGCTGTTTCTGGCCCGCTCGGATCCGTTTCGGCTGACCGGCGAGCGGGTCTTCTTGCGCGTCCCGGAGCGCGGCGATTGGGAGGCGTGGGCCAGCCTGCGCGCCCGCTCCCGCGCCTTTCTCGAACCGTGGGAGCCGAGTTGGCCGCCCGATGCGCTGTCGCGGCTGAGCTTTCGCTGGCGGGTTGCCCGCTATGCCGAGGATTGGCGCACCGACCAAGCGTACAATTTTTTCATCTATACCCACGACGACACGCTGGTCGGCGGCATCGGATTGTCACATGTGCGCCGCGGCGTGTCGGAGACCGCCAGCCTCGGTTACTGGGTTGGCGAGCCCCATGCCCGCCAGGGCTATATGACGGCGGCGCTGCCGCTGGTGCTCGACTTCTCGTTTGGCCGGCTGCGCCTGCACCGGGTCGAGGCCGCCTGCCTGCCGAGCAACATCCCGAGCCGGGCCTTGCTGGCCCGCGCCGGGTTCCATCAGGAAGGTCATGCCCGTCAGTATTTGTGCATCGAGGGCAGATGGCAGGACCATCTGCTGTTCGCGATGCTGAGCAGCGACTGGCGGCGGCTGGCGAAACCGGAGCCGCCCAGCGAGGCGTGATGCCGATCTAGGCGTGACCGGCCGCGGCCGACAGCGTGGACGGTTCGACGCCGAGCTTGCCGAGCGCGCGCCGCCACTTGGCATCGGGCTCTGTGCCGAACACGATCGCCTCGTCGGCGGCCACCGAGAGCCAGCCATTGGCCTGGATCTCGGCATCGAGCTGGCCCGGCGCCCAGCCGGCATAGCCGAGTGCGAACAGGCTGCGGCGCGGACCGCGGCCCTGGCCGATCGCGCGCAGGATGTCGAGTGTGGCGGTCACCGAGATGTTGCCGGCGACCGGCAGCGTCGCATCCTCATGATAGTCGTCGGTGTGCAGCACAAAGCCGCGGCCCGGCTCGACCGGCCCACCGAAATGCACCGGACGTCCGCGCGCCGGACCAGCCGGCTCGATCGCGAGCTGCGCAAACAGCTCGGCCAGGGTCAATGGGCCCAGCAGCTTGTTGATCACCAGGCCCATCGCCCCGGTATCGCCGCCATGGGCGCACAGATAGATGACCGAGCGGGCAAAGCGCGGATCTTCCATCTGCGGCATCGCCACCAGCAGCTGGCCCGCCAGCGATTTCACCCCGTCCGATAATTGCGATCCGCTCGATGATTGCGATCCGCCCGATGATTGCGATCCGCCGGCCATCATCGATCCTCCCGTCCCGCAGCCGCACCGCTAACAAACCCATCATAGGCGCTTCGCGATCCCGCCCCCCAGCAAAAACCCGCCCCCGGTAAAACCCCGCCCCCGGTAAAAACCCGCCCCCGGCAAAAACCGATGGCCGGCAGCGGCTGGCGCAGTTTGCCCGCACCGGGCGGCCGTGCTATCGGTCGGCGCGAAACTGCACCCGCATCGGAGGGACCCCATGACCATCAACATCGGCGACCGGCTGCCATCGCTGACGCTGCGGCAGGTGACCGCGGACGGACCCAAGGAGGTCGGCACCGACGCGTTCTTCCGCGGCCGCAAGGTCGTTCTGTTCGCGGTGCCGGGCGCATTCACTCCGGCCTGCTCGCAACGCCATCTGCCGGGATATGTCGACAAGGCGGCTGAAATCAAAGCCAAAGGCATCGATGAGATCGCCTGTGTCGCAGTCAACGATGCCGCGGTCATGGGTGCCTGGGGCAGGGATCAGAAGACCGACGGCAAGGTGACGATGCTGGCCGACGGCAGCGGCGAGTTCGCCCGCGCGCTCGGCCTCGATGTCGATCTCAGCCGGGCCGGGCTCGGCCTGCGCTCGAAGCGCTATTCGATGCTGGTCGAGGACGGAGTCGTCAAATCGCTCAGTGTCGAAGCCCAGCCGGGCCAGGTCGAGGCCTCGAGCGCCGAAGCGATGCTGAAGTCGCTGTAGCCGCGCTGCCGCGGAACTTGGCCGGGGGATCGGAGGCCTCAGCGGCGTGGGATCGCGGCGATGTAGTCCTCGCTCTGCATTTCGTTGAGGCGCGAAACCGTGCGCTCGAACTCGAACGTGCCGTCGCCGGTGACGAAAATGCCTTCGGGCGGGACCTCGGCTGATGCAACCAGCAGCGTATGTGCGTCGTAGAGCGTGTCGATCAGGATGTTGAAGCGCCGCGCTGCGTTCCGCCGCTCCGGCCCGAGACGCGGGATGCCCTCGACGACGACCGCGCCGAAGCGCTCGGTGATCGCGAGATAATCGGCGGGGCCGAGCGGCTCGTCACAGAGCGCGGCAAAGCCGAACCAGGCGACATTTCTCGCGGCGCGCGGCACCACCAGCCGCCGCGCCTTGACTATCAGGCTCGTCTCCCGGCCGGCGTCGCCATCGGTCAGCTCGGCAAACGCCTGCTCCAGCGCCTGATGCGCCGCCGGGCCGAGCGGATGGTGATAGACGCGCTGTCCGCGCAGCCGGGCGAGGCGGTAGTCACGGCCGCTGTCGAGTTCGAGCACGTAGAGCCGCTCCTTGAGCAGCGCAATGAACGGCAGGAACCGTTCGCGGTGCAATCCATGCAGGTAGAGATCGTCCGGCCGGCGGTTCGAGGTCGCGACGACAACGATGCCGGCATCGAACAGCGCGGTGAACAGGCGCTGCAGGATCATCGCATCAGCGATGTCGTCGACTTGAAATTCGTCAAAGCATAACAGCATCGCTTCGGCGGCGATGTCGGCGGCGACGCGGGCGATCGGCTCGCGCGTGTTCTCGCGCCGCTCCTGCTCGATCCGGTCGTGCACTTCGAGCATGAAGGCGTGAAAATGCACCCGCCGCTTGCGCGGACCCGGTGCCGCCGCGAAGAACAGGTCCATCAGCATCGATTTGCCGCGCCCGACCGGACCAAACAGATAGAGCCCCATCGGGGCGTGCGCGCCGTTGTGCTCGGCGAGGCCGAACCGGGCGAGCCAGCCGTGCCGGCCGCTCTCCGGGCGATAATCGATGAGCGCACGATGAAGGCTCTGCAGCCGCTCGACGGCCAGCTGCTGCGCCGGGTCGGGTTCGAGCCGGCCCTGCTGGCGCAGCGCGCGGTACGCCATTATCGGTCCGGAGGCCGAGCCCGAGTCGAGCAGGTTCATCGCAAATGGGGTGGATCGCTGGACATGGCATCGGCAAGGGCGGGGCCGCAGCGCCGGCGAGCGCGGCCCGGGGTGAACGGCCGGCTGGGGTGTACTTTACCGCGGCACCGCAGCGCAACCGGCTTGCCGCGCGCAAAGGAGGCGAGGGCAATCAACCAAGGGCGTTCAACATCGGTTTGCGCGCCCGAGGAACAATCGACGAACAGGCGGTTGACGATCGGCGTCGTTCCGAGTATGTTCACGCGCGTCGAACGCGAGCGGCGAGCATAGATGGCAACCTGGTACATCGTAGCGAGCATCGTCGCGGTCTGTGTCGCGGGCGGGGCCAGTTGGCTCGTCGCGGCCTCGAAGCTTCTCGCCGCGGCGACCGAAACGACACAGCTGAGGTCCCAGATCGGCAAGGCCGAAGAGGATCTCAAAGCGGCGCGCCATGAAGCGAATATCTGGCGCAGCCAAGCCGAAAACGAGGGGAAGGCTCGGGCCGTCGCCGAATCGGCAGCCTCTCGCGTCGGGCCTCTCGAAACCGCTTGCGACGATCTGCGCGCGCAGTTGCAGGATGCCGCCGCAACCGTTTCCCGGCTCGAAACAAAATTGACCGAGCAGGAGCAGGCTCACCACGAAAAGATCGAGGCGTTGAGCGCGATTCGCGCCGAGATGGCGACATACCTCAAGACCGTCACGAGCGACAGCCTGCGCGACAACCAGGCAGCCTTCCTGCGGCTCGCCAACGAGGTCCTGGACAAGCACACGCAAGGTGCCTCGGCCGAGCTCACTGCGCTCACTCTGCCGATTCGCGAGACCCTGCAAGCGTGTCAGCTCAATCTGGTCGAACTCGAAAAAGCACGTATCGCGAGCAGTGGCGAGCTGACCGCCGAGCTCAAAAACGTCGTCGCTGCGCAGCATGCGGTTCGCGGGGAGACCGCACGGCTTGTCAATGCGTTGCGCGCCGCACCCAAAACCCGCGGCCGCTGGGGCGAGAACACGTTGCGCAATGTCCTCGAACTATCCGGGCTGAACCCTCATTGCGACTTCGCGATGGAGCAGAGCTACGCGCGGGATGGCGCATTGTCGCGCCCCGACGTCGTTATCCGTCTGCCCGGCGGACGCAGCATCATCGTCGATGCAAAAGCGCCGATGGCCGCTTATCTCGACGCGGTCGACGCCATCGATGATGCCGAACGGGAGCGCTGCCTGGCACTGCATGCGAAGCAGCTTCGCGCTCAGGTCAGCCTGCTCGCGGGAAAGGCCTATTGGGATGGTCTGACACAGACCCCCGATTACGTGGTCATGTTTGTGCCCGGCGAGAATTTTTATGCGGCAGCAGCCGAGCGCGACCCCGAACTGTTCGAGTTCGCCGCGGCACAGCGCGTGCTGATCGTCACGCCGGCGACGTTGATCGCGCTCGCCAAGGCGGTCGCCTATGGCTGGCGTCAGCAGAAGGTTGCCGAGAATGCCAAACGCGTGCACGAGCTCGGGCGCGATCTCTATAAGCGGCTGTCAGTCATGGGCGGGCACATTCTTGGCCTCGGCACCAGCCTCTCGGGAAGTGTGCGCAAATACAACGATCTGGTCGGCAGCCTCGAAAGCTCGGTCATGCCGCAGGCGCGCCGCTTTCACGAGCTCGAGGTCGAAGGAACCGGAAGCGAGCTGTCGGTGCTGGCGCCGGTCGACCTCGAGCCGAGGCGGTTGCGCGCCGGCCGGGACATCTCGCTTGCCGCACTGGCCGATCCGGCTGTGCCCGGAATCGCCGGTTAGCCGGTGTCGCGAATACGACCCGGCTGAAGCCGACGCGGGGGCGATGTCTCCGGGATCAGGATACGCATCGCGTCGGGCGACGCTCGCCCGGCCGGGCTGGAACCCGGCGATCCGGCGACACGGAAAAACGGATCGAAACCGGTGCGGCACCGTATCGCGGCCGGCCCGCTGGCATCGGCTCCGGTGTCGTCTACTTCGCCGCCGTCACCATGATCTCGACCAGGATTTCGGGGCGCGCCAGGTCGGCCTTGACACAGGCGCGGGCCGGCGGGTTTTGCGGATCGACCCAGGCGTTCCATACCGAGTTCATGTCGGCGAACAGCGCCATGTCCTTGAGCCACAGATTCGCTGCAAGCAGGTTCGACTTGGAGGTGCCGGCCTGGGCCAGGTAGCCGTCGATCTTGTCCAGGATCTGCTTGGTCTGGCCCTTGACGTCCTGCGCGGTGTCGCTGGCGGTCAGCCCGGCGAGATAGACCGTGTCGCCGCGCACCACGCACCGGCTCATGCGCGGACCTGGCGGCTGGGTCACCTCGATGCGGCGGATGTCCATCATCCTCTCCCTGATGAGCGGCTGGCGTGACAGAGTGAGACCCGATCCGCAGCAGGCGTCACATAATCGACGATCCGCTGGCCCGAAGCGTGGACGCCAAACGTGATGAGCGGCCGGTCCCCGATTGCGCGAAAACCATGCACCCGGTTGGCCGGCAGCGCAATCGTGACCCCGGGTTTGAGCGCGATGACCTCGTTCTCGCCATCGACCCATGCCTCACCGTCGCCCTCGAGCACGGTCAGGGTTTCGACATAGGGGTGCGAATGCGGCCGCGTCTCGTATCCGGGGGGCGAGGTCTGGATGCCGGTGCGGAGCGGCACTCCGGCGCCGTTGTCGTCACCGATCAGCGGGCAATACGTCGCGCCGTTGCCGAAATCGACGACGGGCCGCTCGGCGTGACGGATCAGGATCGGGGTTGCCGGCATGGGAAGCCTCCGCTCGATGAACCCGTCGAGGATACCAGCTTCGGATCGGGCCGGCGAGGGTCGGTGCCGGAGCCCGGCCGTGCATCCCCGGTCAGGGACGATCATCCGTCCGTGGGATCGGTCGGGATGCAGCGACCGGTTTGGCGGCGGGCGCGGAAAAAACCGCGCAGCAGGTCCGCTGCCTGTCGCTCGGCGATGCCGCCATAGACTTCCGGACGATGCTGGATGGTCGGCTGGCGATAGAGCTGCGGGCCGTGCTCGACCGCACCACCTTTTGGATCGAAGGCGGCAAAATAAAGCCGGCGCACACGGGCGTGTACGATTGCCGCGGCGCACATCGCACACGGTTCGAGGGTGACCCACAGATCGCAGCCGGAGAGGTGCTTGGCACCGAGCAGCCGCGTCGCGGTCTGCAGTACCAGCATCTCGGCATGGGCCAACGGATCGCGCGCCTCCTCCACCCGGTTGCCGGCGGCAGCGAGCAGCCTGCCTGCGCCATCGACCAGCACCGCGCCGACCGGCACTTCGCCAAGCGCCGCGGCCGCTTCGGCCTCGGTCAGCGCCCACCTCATCGGCGCTGGGATCGGCGTGCCGGTCATCCGCGGTGCCAGCGAAGGATCGGCTCGGGGATCGCGATCGGACGCCGCGTCGACAGCCGCATAAAGAGCCCCTCCTGCTCGGCGTCGGCGTGCACCTTGCCGGCGACCGCGAATTCGGCAGCGAGCCGCCAGCGCACCCGGCCGAGCCCGGCCACCCGCATCCGGCCGACGAGCGCATCGGTGATGGTCACCGGCCGGCGGTAGGTGATCCTGGTCGCCACCAGGATCGGCGCCACATCCTCGGCCAGCGCCCGGCTCAACGGATAGGCCTCGGCCATCAGCCCGAGCCGCAAATCCTCGAGCCAGCGGATGAACACGATATTGCTGACGATGCCGGCAAAGTCTATGTCGTAGGTTTGCACGGCCAGCGTCCGCTCGTAATAGTCGTTCATCCCGGCACCGGTCACGCTTTCGAAGCCCACCCCGCTTTCGGATCCCACAATGGCACAGCCACTGATCGGCCTCACCCTTGATCATGAGCCCGCCGGAGGCTGGTCGGGCTTTCCGTGGTATGCGATCCGCGAGAATTACTGCACTGCGGTGTGCCATGCTGGGGGCTTGCCGGTGTTGCTGCCGCACGAGCCCGAGGCGGCGGCACTTTATCTTGGCCGTATCGATGGGCTGGTCGTGACCGGTGGCGGTTTCGATGTCGACCCGGCGCTGTTCGGCGCGCCGACACGGCACCCGAGTGTGACCACCAAGGATCGGCGCACCGCCTTCGAGCTTGCCGCGGTGCGGGAGGCGCTCGCTCGCGACTTGCCGGTGCTCGGGATTTGCGGCGGCCAGCAATTGCTGAACGTGGCGCTCGGCGGCACGCTGATCCAGCACATTCCGGACGAGGTCCCGGGCGCGCTGGCGCATCGCCAGCCAAACCCGCGCAACGAGCCCGGCCACGATGTCCGGGTGGTCGCCGGAACGGTTTTGCACCGGCTTGCCGGAGCCGATCAGCTCGCCGTCAACAGCGCGCATCATCAGGCCGTCAAAACGGTCGGGCCGGGGGTTGTCGTCGACGCGCTCGCCGCGGACGGTGTCGTCGAAGGCATCGAAGACCCGCGCCGGCGCTTCTGCCTCGGCGTGCAATGGCATCCGGAATTCGAGATCGGCGCCGCCGATCGCCGGATCTTCCGGGCATTTGTAGAGGCGGCAGGCGGGTCGTGAGCGAATTTGGCGACGCCGCGGCACCCGAGCGCGTGGCCAAGCTTCTGGCCCGGGCCGGGCTATGCTCGCGCCGCGACGCCGAGCGCTGGATCGCCGAGGGGCGGGTGTCGGTCGATGGCGAGGTGCTGGCGAACCCGGCGGTGACGGTGACCGCGGACAATGTCGTGCAGGTCGACGGTCGGCCGATCCCGCAGCCGGAGCGGGCGCGGCTATGGCGCTATCACAAGCCGGCCGGGCTGGTCACGACGCATCGCGACGAACGGGGCCGGGCGACCGTCTTTGCCGCATTGCCCAGGGAATTGCCGCGGCTGATCTCGGTCGGGCGCCTCGATTTGAGTTCCGAGGGCCTGCTGCTGCTGACCAATGACGGTGCGCTCGCACGACGCCTCGAATTGCCGGCGACCGGTTGGGCGCGGCGCTACAAGGTGCGCGTGCACGGCGCACCCGATCCGCAGCGGCTGGCCGCGCTCGCCGGCGGGATCAGCATCGACGGCGTCGCCTACGGCCCGATCCATGCCGAGCTCGAGCGGGTCCAGGGCAGCAATGCCTGGATTGCGATGACGCTCGCCGAGGGCAAGAACCGCGAGGTCCGCCGCGTGCTGGAGCGGCTCGGCTTGCGGGTTACGCGGCTGATCCGGCTGTCGTTCGGTCCGTTTCAGCTCGGCGGCTTGGCGCGCGGCGCGCTCGCCGAGGTGCCGCGCAAGGCGCTGGCCGAGCAACTCGGGACCGAGCGCCCGCGATGGGCGGTGCATGCGGATCGTCGGCGGTAGCCATCGCGGCCGCCGCCTCCGGGCGCCGCCGGGGGATACTGTCCGGCCGACCAGCGACCGGGCCCGCGAAGCGTTGTTCGACATCCTCTCGCATGGCCGGTTCGCAGCAGCCGGCTTGCCCTTCGCCGGAGCAGCGGTGCTCGACGCCTTCGCCGGAACCGGTGCCTTCGGCCTCGAAGCGTTGTCGCGCGGTGCTGCCGAGGCGGTGTTCATCGAGCGCGAACGGGACGTCCTCGGCGTTCTGCGGCACAACATCGAAGCGCTCGGCGAGATGGCTCGGGCCCGCATCGTGCCGGGCGATGCGACCCGCCCGCCGCGCGGCACGGTCGCATGCGTGCTCGCTTTTCTCGACCCGCCCTATGCGAGCGGGCTTGCCGCCCCGGCATTGGCGGCACTCGCAGCCGCGGGCTGGCTCGCCGCCGACGCGCTCGCGGTGATCGAGCTCGGGGTGCGCGAGGAGGCGCCGCGGCCGGCCGGCTTCGCGATCGTCGACGAGCGCGTCTATGGCGCCGCTCGCCTGCTGTTCCTGCGCCGCCTCCCTCCGTTCACAGCACCAGCTGGGCCTGGGTGACGAGGGCCAGCAGCCGGCCTTCGGCGGTCGTCACGCGGGTCTGCCAGACCATCGTCCGCCGCCCGCGATGCAACGGCGTCGCCTCGCCGAGGATGTCGCTGCCGGCGGGTGCGGCAGCGATGAAATTGGTCTTGCTCTCGAGCGTCGTGGTCGTCGCGCCATCGGTGAGATTGATCAGCGTGCCGCAGGCACCGAGAGTGTCGGCGAACGCCATCACCGCGCCGCCATGCAGAACCGCCGGCCGGGTGCACAGCTGCGGCCGCACTTTCATCCGGGCGACGATCCGGTCCGGCGCGGCGCTGACGAATTCGATGCCGAGCAGCGCTGCAAATGGCAGCATGTCCTCGTCCAGCCGTTGCCGCCAATCCATCCGTTCCTCCTTTGGCCATATCGGGCCGACCCCTGGCGAAAATCATGGTGGCCAGAATCATGGTGGCCAGAATCGTGGTGGCGAGAATCATGGTAATGACACGATTGCTCGGCTAGGGTCGCGCCGTGGCGGATGGGGCCGCCGCCCCGGCGCGGCTGGCGGAGGCGGCTGATGGCGGCATGGCCCGCGGGTGCGGTTCGGATGAGGGTGATACGCGTGCGAAAATTAGCGATCGTGGTGCTGGCGGCGGTGTGTGCGTTGCCTGGCGTCGGGCTCGCCCAACAGCAGAGCGGCAACGATGCCGTCTATGACGAACTGAACCTGTTCGACCAGGCGTTCGAGCGGATTCGCCAGGATGCGGTCGATCCGGTTTCGGACCGCAAGCTGATCGACGCGGCTATTACCGGCATGCTGGCCGGCCTCGATCCGCACGCCGCCTATATCGATCCGGCGGCCTATCAGGCGATGCATGGGCCGGCGGCTTCGAACGAGGCCGGGATCGGCGTGGTGGTGACCCTCGACAATGGCGAATTGAGGGTGATCTCGCCGCGCGACGGTTCTCCGGCCGCGGAAGCGGGGATCAGACCCGGAGATCTGATCTTCGCCATCGGCAAGGTGCCGACCTACGAGCTGACCCTGGCCGAAGCCGAGAAGAAGCTGCGCGGCCCTGCCGGGAGCACGGTGAAGCTCACCCTGCAGCGCGGCGAGTCGGACAAGCCGATCAAGCTCACTCTGACGCGTGCCACGGCGCATCTCGAGACCGTGACATCCCAGGTCAAGGACGGCAATCTCGGCTATGTCCGGATCGCCGGGTTCGACGACGACACACCGGCGGCGCTCGCTGCCGCGGTGCAGGATCTGCGGCAGCGGACCGCCGGCAAGCTGGCCGGCGTCATCGTCGACCTACGCAACAATCCGGGCGGCAGCTTCGCCGATGCCGTCGCGGTCGCCGATGGGTTTCTCGACAAGGGCGAGGTCGCCCAGGTCAAGGGCCGCAAGCCCGACAGTGTCAAGCACATCGCCGCGGTGCCGCACGACCTCGTCAAGGGGTTGCCGATCGTGGCGCTGGTCAATGGCGGCACAGCCGGCGAGGCCGAACTCGTCGCCGGCGCGTTGCAGGACAACCAGCGGGCGCTGCTGCTCGGCACCAAGACCTATGGCGACAGCGATATCGAAACCGTGATCCCGCTGGCAGGCGGTGGCGCGATCCGGCTGACCACCACCCGCTTCACCACGCCCGACGGGCGGGACATCGAAGGCAAGGGGATCACCCCGGACATCACCGTCACTCCGCTCAAGATCGAAAAATTGGCGCAGGAGGAGGGAATCCACGAAGCCGATCTGCCGGGCGCGCTGAAAAACCCCGACCAGCCGGCGCCGGCCGTACCCGGATCGCCGGCATCTCCGTCGCCCGCTGCAGGGGTCGGCAAATCCGCGCCCGCAGCGACCCCCGCCGTGACCAATGCGACCCGGGCGAAGCGCGCCCCCTCGGTGGCGACCGGTGAAATCGGCGGCGCCAATGACGAGCAGCTGATCCAGGCCCTGGACATCCTGCGCGGGCTGTCGGTCTACGATCGCCGCGCCGCCGGCTGAGCCTACAGCTGCCGCCGCCGGCCGGGCGCGGGCTTGCTCCCGCCGGCTGTGGATTTATCTTCGGCGGGTCACCGTCACCGTCACCGGAGGGAGGAGCCCGATGCAGGTGCGTGCCGCGGTTGCGTATGAAGCGGGCAGCAAGCTGACCGTGGAGACCGTCGATCTCGACGGGCCGCGCGCCGGCGAGGTGCTGATCGAAGTGAAAGCGACCGGCATCTGCCACACCGATCAGTACACGCTGTCCGGGGCCGATCCCGAGGGCCTGTTTCCGGCGATCCTCGGCCATGAGGGGGCCGGGATCGTCGTCGAGATCGGCCCCGACGTGCGCTCGCTAAAGCCCGGCGACCACGTGATCCCGCTCTACACGCCGGAATGCCGGCAGTGCGAAGCCTGCCTGTCGGGCAAGACCAATCTGTGCACGGCAATCCGTGCGACCCAGGGACAGGGGCTGATGCCCGACGGCACCAGCCGGTTCTCGCTCGGCGGCAAGCCGATCCTGCACTACATGGGCACCTCGACCTTTGCGAATTTCACAGTATTGCCGGAAATCGCGGTGGCCAAGATCCGCGAGGACGCGCCGTTCGACAGGGTCTGCTATATCGGTTGCGGGGTCACCACCGGGATTGGTGCCGTCATCAACACCGCCAAGGTCGAGCCGGGTGCCAAGGTCGTCATTTTCGGCCTCGGCGGCATCGGGCTCAATGTCGTGCAGGGCAGCCGTCTGGTCGGTGCCGACATGATCGTCGGCGTCGACCTGAACCCGGCGCGCAAAGCGCTGGCCGAACGCTTCGGCATGACCCACTTTGTCAACCCGCGCGAGGTCCAGGGCGACCTCGTCTCCTATCTGGTCGATCTGACCAAAGGGGGTGCCGATTACAGCTTCGAATGCATCGGCAATGTGCAGACCATGCGGCAGGCGCTCGAATGCTGCCATCGCGGCTGGGGTGTGGCCACGATCATCGGTGTCGCCGGCGCCGGCCAGGAAATCAGCACGCGGCCGTTTCAGCTGGTTACCGGGCGGGTGTGGAAGGGCACTGCGTTCGGCGGCGCCAAGGGCCGCACCGACGTGCCGAAAATTGTCGACTGGTATATGGACGGCAAGATCAACATCGATGACCTGATCACTCATCGCCTGCCGCTCGAGCGCATCAATGACGGGTTCGAGCTGATGAAGAGCGGCCAGTCGATCCGCAGCGTCGTCGTCTACTAGGCCCAGCAGAAAGACCGCCGGTCATGAAAGTCGGACTGTTCGTCAACACCCAGTTTCCCGAGGGAGTCAGCGTCGCCGGACGGGTGTCCGAGATGGTCGAGCAGGTGCGCGCGGCGCGCGATGCCGGCTTTGCGTCATTGTGGTTCCCGCATCACTGGCTGACGCAGCCGATGCAGATGCTGCAGATCACGCCGGTCATGGGCTATGTCGCGGCCCATGCCGAGGGCATGACAATCGGCCCGAACATTCTGATCCTGCCACCGCTCAACCCGGTGCATGTGGCCGAAGAGGCCGCAACCCTTGACGTCCTGACCGGCGGCAATTTCATCCTCGGTGTCGGGCTTGGTTATCGCCAGCCGGAATTCGACGCCTTTGGCATCCCGCTCAAGGAACGCGCACCGCGCTTCAACGAAAGCATCGCGCTGATGCGGCGCTTGTGGACCGAGAACCGGATCACCCATCGGGGCCGGTTCTATGCGGTCGACGATGCCGGGATCGGGGTCAAGCCGGTGCGGCCGGGCGGACCACCGCTCTATATCGCCGGCCAGGCCGAGGTTTCGGTCAGGCGCGCGGCACGGATCGGCGATGCCTGGCTGATCGTCAACAGCAGCGGTCTCGGCAAGGTGGCGCCGCTGATGCGGACCTATCGCGCCGCGCTAAGCGAATACGGCCGCACTCCGGCCGAATTTCCGATCACCGTCGAATGCTATGTCGGCGCCCGTCACGCGACCGCGCATGAGGAATGTCGCGGGCCGCTCGAATATAAATATGCAGCCTATGCCGCCTGGGGGTTGCAGGACCGCACCTCGCCCGATTTCGCAGAGTTCGCACGCGACCGGTTCATCATCGGCGACAAGGTTTCGGTCAGGGAGGAGATCGCCCGCTATCGCGAGCTGTTGGGCGTCGACCACTTCATCATGCGCTGCCAGTGGCCGGGTCTGCCGCAGCAGCAGGTGCTGGGCTCGATCGCGCGGCTCGGCGAAATCTTCGCGAGCTGAGGCGAAATCTTCGCAGCCTGAGGCGAAATCTTCGCGGCCTGAGGATGGTGCCGCCGGCATCCCGGCGCGGCCGGCACCGCTCTTCGGCAGTACCGGCCGCATTGGCTCGATGATGGGCCGCCGGCGTTGTTTTATCTTTTCCCGCTACTTTGCCTTTTCCTCGGTGACCGGGACGAGGTCGTAGCGCTGCATGGCAAAGCTGATCGCCTCGTTCCAGCCGCGGCTGCGGAGGTCGAGCTGCACCTCGTCGGGACCGAGATATTTCAGGTTCTGCGCATCGCCCATGACGGTCATCCCGGCGGCCTCGGGATCGCGCTCGGTCCGGCCCATCGGCACCGGCCCATAATTGGCCTCTCTCAGCCCCTTTGCCGTCGCCTCCTCGTCATCGACATAGAAGCCGATGTGGTGGAGGCCGCGCAGATCGGATTTCTGTCCCGGGCCGAGCTTGGGCGCGCCGGGCTCGCCATACTTCAATATGGCGAAATAGATGTAGCCGTCGCTGAGCCACACACCCTTTTCACCGGTGTCGCCCGGCCGGCGGTACAGCTCGGTCAGGCCGAAATGCTGCTTGTAGAATTCCGCGGTCTTCGCCGGATCGTCGGTCACCAGTGCGATATGTCTGATGCGAGCCATTCGCCATCTCCCTTGGTGCATGCACACGTGAAAGCGCAAGTTGGGTGTGTAGGCTTCCGTGCGGGCGAGCGTCAAGGGACACCGCGCATGCTGGCGCCAGGGCTCGACTCCTGCAGTCACCCCTCGTCAGGGCGCGCAGGACAGGTCGGTTCCGGTCAGGAACGGTTCTCCCGCAGAGGCGCCCGACGGCGGGCACAGCAGCCAGTGCGGTGCGACGCTGGATGCGCGCGATGATGACGATGTAGCAGCCGGTGTCGCGCCACCCGACGCCACCGTGGATGCGGCCGCTACCGGGTTTGCCGCGTGCGGCCCCGCCGATCCCGCAGCACCTGCCGTTCCTGTGCCGCTCGTCGCCGTTCCGGTAACGGCTGGCGTCGTGGGTATTGCCGCACCCGTCGTTGCGGTGATCCCCGGCAACTGCACCGCCCCGGATGCCGCCGCCGCCCCGCCGGCGCCGGCGATGACCGGGGTGGCCGCGGTCTGGGCGGCAGCCGGGCCGGCAAGGGCGATCAGCAGCGGCACGGCGGTGGACAGACCCTTGACCATTTGCGCCATCCGGTTCGAACCCGAGGAATTGTGCGAGGCGATCGCCACCCTTCATCCCCGGCCGGTCATCTCAGCCCCGGCCGCGCGAGGCAACGCCCGGCACGAGCGACGACTCTGCGCTGCACGACCCGGCGCGGGCTTGCCGTCCTGCCGGGCTGCGCACAGGATGCGGCGATGCGCCGCCCGCCGCCCGTTGCCGCCGCCTCGGTCACACCCCATGCCGTCGCCGCTGCGAGCCGACCGCTCCGGTAATGAACATCGCCGTCGAGAACTTCGCCCAGGCACTGGTTGCCGGACTCCTCGTCGGTGCGGTCTATGGGCTGATGTGCGTCGGGCTCGGGCTGATCTTCGGGGTCATGCGGGTGATCAACTTCGCCCAGGGCGACTTCATGATGCTGGGCATGTATTTCAGCCTCTACGTCGTCGGTGGGATCGGCGCGGTGGCAGCACTCGGGCCCGAGGCGGCGCCGATCGCCGCGGCACTCCTCGCCGGCCCGGTCCTGTTCGCCGGCGGCTGGCTGCTGCACCGGCTGCTGCTCGGCCGTGTCACCGGCAGGCGTGGCGGGGCGTCGAGCCATGACGCGCAGCTGATCCTGACCCTCGGCATCGCGCTGATCCTCGAAAATGGCGCGCTGATCCTGTTCGGCTCGACCCCCCAGGTGGTGCACACGCCGCTGTCGTGGAGCGCCTGGCAGGTACCGCTCCTGACCCGCCATTTCGGCGAGATCTTTGTCAATCAGGCGCGCGGTGTGGCCTGCCTCGTTTCGGTGCTGGTCGGGGCGGCACTCTACTGGTTTGTCAGCCGGGCCCGGCTCGGCAAGGCGCTGCGCGCCGCGGCCGATAATCCCGAAGCCGCCACCTATATGGGCATCGATGTCGATCGCGCCCACGGTATCGCCTTTGGGATCGGCACCGGCGTCACCGCGATTGCCGGCGGGCTCGTCGCCACCTATTACCCGTTCCAGCCCTATGTCGGGTTCGATTTCGTGATCATCATGTATGCCGGTGTGGTGCTGGGCGGCATGGGCAGCATCTTGGGCGCGTTCTGGGGTGGCATGACGATCGGGCTGGTGCAGCAGCTCTCGACCTTGGTCCTGCCGTTGCAGCTGCAAAACGCCGCCATCTTTGTCGTGTTCCTGCTGGTCGTGCAATTGCGGCCGCAGGGTCTCTTCGGTCGCAATGTCGAGCGCGCCTGAGCCGTGAGCGGCCGGCCGCGTCCGCTGTTGGCGCCGCTTGCGGTTATCGCCGGGATCGCCGCGATCTGGCTCGCGGTCGGGCTGATGGTCGGCGATTCGTATTATCAGTTGATGCTGACCCTGGTGCCGATCTGGGCGGTGGTCGGCCTGTCGTGGAACCTGCTGAGCGGCTATAGCGGCCTCGTCTCGTTCGGCCACGCCGCGTTTTTCGGCCTCGGCGCCTACACCGTCACGCTGGCGCTGGTGCTGTTCGATCTGACGCCGTGGCTCGGCATCCCGCTCGGCATGATCGTGGGTGCCATCGCCGGTGCGCTGATCGGCTATCCGACTTTCCGCCTGCGCGGCCACTATTTTGCGCTGGCGATGCTCGCCTACCCGCTGGCGCTGCTCTACGTCTTCGAATGGCTCGGCTACCAGGAGGTAGCGCTGCCGATGAAGCGGGTCGCACCCGGCTGGTTCATGCAGTTCGGCGACTACCGCGTCTATATCGCGATCGCGGTCGGTCTCCTGGTCCTGGCACTGGCGATCTCGCTCGCGGTCGAGCGCTCGCGCTTCGGCATGTCGCTATTGGCGATCAAGGAGAACGAATTGGCGGCCGAAGCCGCCGGGATCGACACCTTGCGCTGGAAGATGCGGGCGATCGTGCTGAGCGGCGCGCTCGCCGCGGCGGCGGGCGGGCTCTACGCCGTGGTGCTCTTGGTGGTGACGCCGGACAGCGTCTTTGGCGTCTTGACCTCGGCCCAGGCGCTGATCGTCGCCTTGTTCGGCGGTGTGGCCACGCTGTGGGGGCCGGTCATCGGCGCTGCGGTGCTGGTGCCGCTCAGCGAAACATTGCAGGCCCAGCTCGGCAATATCGTGCCGGGCATCCAGGGCGTCGTCTATGGCGTCGCCATCGTGCTCGTGATCCTGCTGGCGCCCGAAGGCATCTACTGGCGGGTGCGTGACCGGGTGGTGCGGCGCGGACCGCCACCGGTGGTGCCGACATTGTCGCCGGCAATGCCGCGCGGCGCTGGTATGCGCCCGCTGCTCGATGACATCGGACCAGCCGCGATCCTGGAGATCGAGGGCTTGTCGAAATCGTTTGGCGGGCTGCGCGCGGTGGACGGCGTCGGCTTCACGGTCGATTGCGGCAGCATTCTCGGCATCATCGGGCCGAACGGCGCCGGCAAGACCACGCTGTTCAACCTCTTAAACGGCTTTGTCAGGCCCGATCGCGGACGGATCGTGCTCGACGGCCGCGATCTTGTCGGGCTCAAGCCCAACCGCGTCTGCCGGCTCGGTGTTGGCCGCACCTTTCAGGTGATGCGCCCGTTCGCGCGCATGTCGGTGCTCGACAATGTGACGGTCGGCGCCTATGTCGCCGAGCGCTCGGATGACACGGCACGAGCCGTGGCGGAAGGAGCCATTGAGCGGGTCGGTCTCGGCGCCCGCGTCGGTGCGATCGCGCGCACCCTCAGCACCAAGGAATTGCGGCTGATGGAGCTGGCCCGCGCGCTCGCCGGGCGGCCGCGGCTCCTGCTGATGGACGAACCGTTGGCCGGGCTCGGCGGTGGCGAAATCGAGGAGCTGCTGGCGGTGATCCGCGGGCTTGCGGGCGAGGGCATCACGGTCATCGTCATCGAGCATACGATGCAGGCGATGGTCCGGCTCGCCGACCGGCTCGTGGTGCTCGATCATGGGCGGCTGATCGCCTCCGGCCGCCCCGATGCGGTAACCCGGGAGGCGCAGGTGATCGAGGCTTATCTCGGCCGCAAATGGATCGTACCCGATGCTCGAGGTTGACGGGCTGACGGTCGCCTATGGCGGGCTGACCGCACTCTCTGCGGTGTCGCTCGTCGTCGCCGGGGGCCAGTTTATCGCCATCGTCGGGCCAAACGGCGCCGGCAAGACGACGCTGTTCAAGACGATCTCGGGTACGGTCAAGCCGGTTGCAGGTGTGATCCGCTTCGACGGGCGAGACCTGCTCGCGGTAGCGCCGGCCGAGCGGGCGCATCTCGGCATCGCCCATGTGCCGGAAGGACGCCAGGTGTTTGCGTCGCTGAGCGTCTCTGAAAATCTCGAGATGGGTGCTTATGCCCGCGGCGGCCGCCGCGATTGGCGGCGCAATCTCGACCGCATCTTCGCGCTGTTCCCGGTCCTGGCCGAACGACGCGGTCAGCCCGCCGGCACGCTCTCGGGCGGCGAGCAGCAGATGCTGGCGATCGGCCGTGGCATCGCCTCGTCGCCGCGCCTCTTGATGCTCGACGAGCCGTCGATGGGGCTGGCGCCGACGGTCGCCGATCTGATTTTCGAGCGGATCGAGGCGCTGCATCGCGATGGCCTGACCGTGCTCTTGGTCGAGCAACGGGTCGCCGAGGCCCTGCAATCATGCGACATGGGCTATGTGCTCGAAACCGGGCGTATTGTCCTCGCCGGTCCGCAGCGGGCGTTGCTCGCCGATGATCGGGTGCGCCGCGCCTATTTAGGCATGTGACAATGACCATCGGAGGGGGAGAGATGTCTGGACCAAGCCGGCTATCATTGGGCGCGCTCTTTCTCGCCGGTGCCGTGGCGGCCGCACTCGTATCGCCGGGCGGGGCTTTGGCCCAGCCCAAGCCCCCCAAACCCGGCGATGTCGAGATGGGGTTGATCGCGCCGCTGTCCGGGCCATGGGCGCGCCAGGGCTACCTGTTGCGTGCCGGGGCGGAGATGGCGATCGACGACATCAACAAGGCCGGCGGCATCAAGGCGCTGGGCGGCGCCGACATGAAGCTGATCGTCGCCGACGCCGGCGATACCCCGGAAAAGGCGAAGAATGCGGCGCAGCGTCTGGTCTCGCAATATCCGGGCCTGGTCGCCGGCGAGGGGGCGTGGCTCAGCTCGTTTACGCTGGCGGTGACCGAAGTGACCGAGCGCGCGCATCTGCCGTGGTTGACGCTGTCCTATTCCGACGCGATCACCAACCGCGGCTTCCATTACGTGTTCCAGACCTCGCTGCCTGGCAACGAACAGGCGCAGCAGGCCCTGCCGGCGGTGGTGGCGCTGGCGCAGAGTGCCTCGGGAGCAAGGCCCGAGACGGTTGCGATCATTCAGGACAACACCGCGGCGCCGATGAGCTTTGTCGAGCCGATGCTGAAAGGCGGCCTCGCCAAGGCCGGGATCAAGCTCGTCGCGCATGAGACCTTCACCCCGCCCTTGTCCGATGCAACGCCGATCGTCCAAAGCGTGCGCACCGCACATCCCGACTTCCTGTTCGACATCGTATCGAGCGTGCCCGACAATGCGCTGATCCTTGAGCAACTGGCCGAGATGGGGCTGTCGCATGCGCGGCTGCCGGTGGTCGGCAACGGCACCCCGCTGGTGACGCCGGAACTGCTCAAGATCACCGGCAAGGACATCGTCGACGGGGCCATCACCGCGGTCGCCAACTGGCCGACCAAGGGTGACGAGCGGCTAGTGGCGGAGTTCCGCAAGCGTACCGGCGAGCCCTGGATGACGCAGGACAGCCTGTGCGGCTATGGCCAGGTCATGATCGTCGCCGCGGCGCTCGAAAAGACCGGTTCGACCGATCGCGAAAAGATCAACGCCGCGATCCACGCGATGGATACGACCACCGGTCCGGCCCGGTATTTTCCCGGTGCCAGCCTCAAATTCGATGCGAACGGCCGGCGGATCGGCGCGCCGCTGATCCTGGTGCAATGGCAGAACGGCGAGCCGGTTATGGTGGCGCCTGCGCAATTCGCCGTTGCGAAGGCGATCTGGCCCAAGCACCCGACCAACTGATCGCAGCCGGGCGGGCGTGTCAGCGACGAACCGGCCGCTCGCATCTGCGCATCGTTGAGATCTCGGCCTTTGTCGCGGCCCCGCTCGGCGGGATGACGATGGCGAGCTGGGCGCCGAGGTGATCCGGAGCGATCCGATCGGCGGTGGCGTCGACGACCACCGCTGGCCGGTTACCGCCGAGGGTGCCAGCCTTTATTGGGCTCAGCCCTCGCCATGGCTCTGCCGCAGTTCGTGCAGCAACTGGCGCACCCGGCGTGCGGCGCGCAGTTTGCGGGCGATGTCCGGGGCGAGGCGCAGATCGCCCTGCGCGTCGAGCCAGCCCGCTTCGGTATCGGGCGGCAATTCGCGCATGGCTTCGGCAAAGGCGAGAAAGATCTCCTCGACCTGACGCGCTTCGAGACGCCGTTCTGTGGCCACGTCTCGCGCCTCCTTTCCCGTCGACCCGGGCAAGACTAGATCGCGCCCGCCTGATCGTCGAGAGGCGGCACCCGGTGGCACCCGATCGTGCCTTCCCGCCCGCCGCGCGCGCGGCTAAGATGCCGGCGTCTCTGCCATCACTCACGTCAGGAGGACAGCTTCATGGCCATCACCATGTATCATGCCTCGGTGCCGACCTTCTTGCAGCTGCTCGGCGGGCTGAAGGGGGTGCTCGACAAGGCGCAGAAGCATGCGACCGAAAAGAAGTGGGACGAGGCGACGGTGTTGAATTGGCGGCTCTATCCCGACATGTTCACGCTGGCCCGCCAGGTCCGCCAGGCGAGCGAGCACGCCTTTGGCGCCGGGCGGGTTGCCGGGGTCGAAGTGCCGCAATTGCCGGCGATCGACAATTCCTGGGCCGAGATGCAGTCGCGCATCGACAAGACCATCGATTTCCTGAAGGGATTGCGGCCGGACCAGCTCGACGGCAAAGAGGATTCGCAGGTGACGCTGACCCAGGGCGGACAGCAGCGCAATTTCCGCGCCCAGGTCTATCTCTATCACCTGGCGATGCCGAACTTTTATTTTCACGTGACGACGGCCTACAACATCCTGCGCCAGCTTGGCATCGAGATCGGCAAGCGCGACTTCATGGGCCAGATGCCGTTGTAAATCAGCGCGTACCCTGAGTACCGTGCCGTTCGTCGTCATGCCCGGCCTCGCGCCGGGCATCGACGTTCGGCGATTGCCGCGAAAGGCGTGCATGGCCGATGCAAGGTCCGGCCATGACGAGGATCAAACCGGGCGAAGGAGGACGTGGCGCTTGCGCCCGGCGCTGAGCCTGATATAGCCATCGGCATCGAGGTCGACCAGCGAGACGGGTTCGGTTTCGGTCTTGACCGGTCGGTCGTTGACCCGCGCACCACCGCCGCGGATCAGCCGCCGCGCCTCGCCCTTGGAAGCGGCGAGCCCGGCACGGTTGAACAATTCGAAAACTGCCAAACCGCGTTCGAGCTGATCCCGTGGGACTTCAATTCGCGGCAAGTCAGTGTCAATGAGGCTAGCGGCCGCCCTGGAGCTGCCCGACGACCGCGCCGTTAACTCTACGCGGAACACGGCCCCTGCGGTCTGCGCCGCCTTTGCCGCCGCTTCAAGTCCGTGACACAATTCGGTCGCCTCGGTCGCGAGCAGCTTTTTCGCCTCGTTGATCTCGCTGCCTTCGAGGGCTTCGAGCCGGGCGATCTCGGCGAGCGGCATTTCGGTGAAGAGGCGCAGAAAGCGGCCGACATCGGCGTCCTCGGTATTGCGCCAGAACTGCCAATATTCATAAGGCGACAGTCGCGCGGCGTTGAGCCAGACGGCACCCTGCGCGGTCTTGCCCATCTTGTCGCCCGACGCGGTCGTCAGCAGCGGCGTCGTCAGCCCGTAAAGTGTGCGGCCGTCGATGCGCCGGCCCAACTCGACCCCGCCGACGATGTTGCCCCACTGGTCCGAGCCGCCGATCTGTACTGCGCAGTCATGGCGCCGCGCGAGCTCAACAAAATCGTAGGCTTGCAGGATCGGGTAATTGAATTCGAGAAAGGAGAGCGGCTGCTCGCGCTCGAGCCGTAGCCGCACACTGTCCTGGGTCAGCATGCGGTTGACCGAGAAATGCCGGCCCAC
>DATJTI010000094.1:0-55275 GCA_035503615.1 Allostellaceae bacterium
TTACGCCGGCGCCGGGATCGCCCGCTGGTTGTACATGATCTTGCGCATCTGTTCGCGCTCCGCGGCCGTGAGGGTCGAGGGATCGACCCGCAGATTGTTGCCGGTCTCCATGCCGCGCTTGACCGCCGGGCGATTGCCGACCTCGTCAAACCAGCGCTTGAAGTATTTGAATTCGCCGAGATCCTGGCCCTGGGCCTCGTAGTTGACGGTCCACGGATAGGCGATCATGTCCGCGATCGTGTATTCGTCACCGCAGAGATAGCGGCGATCGTAGAGCCGGTTGTTCATGACGCCGTAGAGCCGGTTGGCCTCGTCGGTAAAGCGGCGGATCGCATAGGTCAGGTCGCCGGCATCGGGACCGGCGCGGCGGAAATGGCCGCATTCGCCCAATTTTGGTCCCTGATTGGCCATCTGCCAGATCACCCATTGCGTGACCTCGTATTTGCCACGCAGGTCCTGCGGAAAGAAACGGCCCTCTTTTTCCCCCAGATACATCATGATCGCACCGGATTCGAAGATGCTGATCGGTGCGCCGCCGCCCTTGGGCTCGTGATCAACCAGGACCGGCATGCGATGGTTCGGGTTGATTTTCAGGAACTCAGGCTTGAACTGGTCACCGCGGCCGATATTGCACGGTATCAGATTATATTTAATGCCCAGTTCTTCGAGCAGGATCGAGACCTTCTTGCCGTTCGGCGTCGGCCAAAAATGCAGATCGAGCATCGTCAAGTCCTTTTCAGGTCGGTGGCCGGCCACTGGCGGCCGGCGGGTTGATGGCATGCGATGTGCGACGGGCCGTGAGGATAGTCGCAGAGTGCGCCGATGTCATCGCACCGAGGGACGGGTGGCGCTCCATGCCGGGCTGTCGGGCGCGGCTTGAGGGCTGCACTACAGGTCGGTTTCGGTGGTCTGCCCCGGAAACAGCGTCGCACGGCTCCATTCCGACCAGTCGCCGGCGACCGGATTATTCGGGTCGCGGTCGTGGCGCCAGCAGATGGTCTCGGCATCGGGTGCTACCACCCTGTGTGTCTGGCCCTTGGTCATGACGAAATCCTTGGTCGCGACATAACCGTTCTGGCGCTCGTCGCAATCGCTGCTTTTCGTGATCACCGCCTGGACATTGACCCGATCCCAGGTCGGGTTGTCGAGGATCAGCGTGGCCGATTGGCTCGACCCCGAGGAACAGCCGGAAACCACCAGGAACACCGCAAGCACGAGGAGGTAGCGCATCACCGTCTCCTTTCCGCAAAGCCGAGCACATAGGAGAGCCGAGCACATAGGATTGCTGGCGGTCGCCGCGCAAGCGCCAATCGGCGGTGCCCGAGCAGCCGCCCGCGCGCGCTGGGATCCCCGGTTTCAGCCGGCCACGGCCCGGATAAAGCGCTCCACCTCCGTTTCGTCATTGTAGTAGTGCAGGCTGGCGCGAACCACCGCCTCCAGCCCGCGGGCCGGCAGATCGAGCGGCGACGACCGGGATTCGTGGACATTGATGCCGAGCGCACGCAGCCGGTCGCGCAGCCGTGCGGGTGTCTCCCCACCCTTCGCGAAGGTGACGATCCCGCACCGCTCGACACCCTGATCGTGCACGCCGATAAGGGGTTGCCGCGCGAGCTCGTGCCGCAGCAGCCCGCCCAGCGCCTTGACCCGCGCCTCGATCGCAGCGATGCCGACCTGCGCCGCGTAACGGGCGGCCGCCGCGAGACCGATCTGACCGGCGACAAACCGCTCCCAGGTTTCGAACCGGCGGGCGTCGGGACGGATGGTGTAGCTGTCGGCCTCGCCGGCGCACGCGGTCATGAGATCGATGAAGGGCGGCTCAAGCCCGCCGATCGCATCGCGTCGCACATAGAGAAAACCGGTGCCGCGCGGCCCGCGCAGGTACTTTCGGCCGGTCGCGGCGAGCATGTGGCAGCCGATCTCGCGCACATCGACGGCAAGCTGGCCGACTGATTGGCAGGCGTCGAGCAGATAAAGGATGCCGTGGCGGGCAGCGATGCGGCCGATTTCCGCTGCCGGCTGGACGAGCCCGCCATGCGAGGGCACATGGGTGATCGCGATCAGCCGGGTGCGCGCGCCGATCGCGCGTTCGAGTGCCCCGAGATCGAGCTGTCCGCAGGCGTCGTTGTCGACGACATCGATCTCGATCCCGGTGCGGGCTTTCACCTGCCGGAATGCAAGCAGGTTCGACTGGTACTCGGGTCGCGCGGTGACGACGCGGTCGCCGGCCCGGAACGGCACCGCGTAGAACGCCATGTCCCAGGCGCGGGTGGCGTTTTCGACAAAGGCGATCTCGTCCGGTTGTGCGCCGATCAGCGCGGCGATGGCGTCGTAGAAATCAGCGATGCGATCCTCGGCCTCGGCCTCGGCCGCCGCTTCGTAGCCGCCGATCGCCGCTTCGCGCGCGAGGTGGCGCGTCACCGCATCGAGCACCGGACGTGGCGGCAACGCGGCCCCGGCGTTGTTGAAGTGGATCACGCGCGCGACCCCGGGCGTGTCCTGGCGCAGCAACGGCACGTCGAGCGTCATGTCTCACCCCCGATCGTAGAAAAGGCCCGGCCATCACTGGCCAGGCCCTTCGCCTCTTTGGTGGAGCCAACCGGGATCGAACCGGTGACCTCTACAATGCCATTGTAGCGCTCTCCCAGCTGAGCTATGGCCCCGGCGATGGCCGCCCGCGGCTGACGCACGGACGCTGCGCAGCGCGAAAAATAGAGAACCGTAGGGGCCGGCGGCAAGCGAAAACCGCGGCCCGTTTCGGGCCCGGCGGCTCAGCGCTCCTCCTCCTCGACATTCTCGATGACCTCGGCCATGTCGTCCTCGTCCTCGCCGAGCTCGGAAGCGTCTTCGAGCAGTTCCTCGTCCTCCTCCTCGGTTTCCTCGATCGGCAGCGCCTCCTCTTCGTCGGCCGTGGCATCGGCCTCCTCGGTCTCGACATCGGCATCGAGCTCCTCGCCGGCGACCGGCTCGATCTCTTTCTCGACCGGGGCTGCCGGCCGCGCCCGGCGCGATTTCAGAAACGCTTCGGGGTCGAACGGCGTGCTGCATTTCGGGCAGATCACCGGCTTGTGCAGCAGATCGTAATAGCGCGCTCCGCAGCTCGGACAGATCCGCTTGGTGCCCCATTCAGGCTTGGCCACCATCAACTCCATCAGAGTTTGCCGGCAGGGTTTGCCGGCCGAGTTTGCCGGCAGAGTTTTGCCGGGGTCGGTCGCTGCGCCATTGCCACAGGCGGCGCACCCTGTCAAAAGCAAAACCGCGCTCGGCCGACGGTCCCGGCATATGGGCCGGGGCGGTGGCGAGCGCAACCGCCGAGCTGCTGTTTCGAGGTTCGCCCCCGCCATGGCCCACGCGTCTTCGCCCGCCTCGCCCGAGCCGCTCGCTGCGCAGCGGCCGGCGCGCCCGTTGCACGGCACCAGCGCAGTGCCGGGCGACAAATCGATTTCGCACCGTGCGCTGATGCTGGGCGCGCTCGCTGTCGGGCGAACCGAGATCAGCGGGCTGCTCGAAGGCGAGGACGTGCTCGCGACGGCCGCCGCGCTGAACGCGCTCGGTGCCGCCGTGGCGCCGGCGAAGGATGGCCGGTGGATCGTCGACGGGGTCGGCATCGGCGGCCTCGCCGAGCCGGAAAACCTGCTCGACCTCGGCAATTCGGGGACCTCGGCCCGGCTCTTGCTCGGCATTCTCGCGACCCATCCGCTGACCGCGTTCGTGACCGGCGACGCTTCGCTGCGGCAGCGGCCGATGCGCCGCGTGACCGATCCGCTAAGCCGCTTCGGCGCGCAGTTCCTGACCCGTGACGGCGCCCGCCTGCCGCTCGCCGTCACCGGCGCCGGTTCCCCGGTGCCGATCGAATACCGCCTGCCGGTGCCCTCGGCGCAGGTCAAATCGGCGGTGCTGCTGGCCGGCCTCAACACCCCGGGAGCCACCACGGTGATCGAGCCGCAGGCGACCCGCGACCATACCGAGCGGATGCTGCGCCATTTTGGTGCGCAGGTCGCCACCGGGCCGGCCGCCGGCGGCAAGCGGATCACCGTCGAAGGCTTTCCCGAATTGACGGCGGCGCCGATCACGGTGCCGGGCGACATCTCCTCGGCCGCGTTCCCGGTGGTCGCGGCGCTGATCGTGCCGGGCTCGGAGGTGACGATCGCGGGCGTCGGCATCAACCCGTTGCGCGCCGGGCTGCTCGAATGCCTGCGCGAGATGGGCGCCGAGATCGCTCTCGTCAACGAGCGCGACGCGGGCGGCGAACCGGTTGCCGATCTCCATGCCCGTGCCGGAGCGCTGCACGGCGCCGACATCCCGGCCGAGCGGGCGCCGCGGATGATCGACGAATACCCGGTCCTGGCGATGGCCGCTGCCTGCGCCCGCGGCCGCACCGTGATGCGCGGCCTCAGCGAGCTGCGGGTCAAGGAAAGCGACCGTCTGGCAGCGATTGCCGGCGGCCTTGCCGGGTGCGGGGTGCGGGTTGCGGTCGAAGGCGACGATTTGATCGTCGAGGGCGATGGCGGCCCACCGGCCGGGGGGGCGCTGATCGAAACCCGGCTCGACCACCGGATCGCAATGGCCTTCCTGGTGCTGGGGCTGGCCGCCGACGCGCCGGTGCGGATCGACGATGCCCGCCCGATCGCCACCAGCTTTCCCGATTTCATGCCGCTGATGACCCGGCTCGGCGCTTCCTTCACCATCGTTGGATGATCGCGCGGTCCTTCGTCGTCGCGATCGACGGGCCGGCCGCATCGGGCAAGGGCACTTTGGCGCGCCGCCTGGCCAAACGCTTCGGTCTTGCCCATCTCGATACCGGCGGGCTTTACCGCGCCACCGCGCTGCTCGTGCTTGAAGCTGGCGCCGACCCGGCTGACCCGGCGAGTGCGGCCGCGGCTGCGCGGCGGGTTGACCAGCGTGTGCTCGCCGACCCGAGACTGCGCGGCGCGACCGTCGCGGCGAACTCCTCGGTGGTGGCTGCACACCCCGCGGTGCGCCATATCCTGCTGCAGTTCCAACGCGATTTCGCGGCGCATCCGCCGCCTTTGGCGGGGGGCAGAGCGGCCAGCGGTGCGGTGCTCGACGGGCGTGATATTGGCACGGTCGTGTGTCCGCAGGCCGATCTCAAGCTGTTTCTGACCGCCGATGTGGCGGTTCGTGCCAAACGCCGGGCCGAGGAGTTGCGTGCTCGTGGCGCGGCGTCTATATACGAGGCTGTCTTGCAGGATCTGACAGAACGCGACGCACGCGACAGCGCCCGCCGGGATGCGCCACTCTCAGTAGCACCGGGTGCGATCATCATCGATACGACGGCGCTCGACGCCGATGCGGTCCTGGAGCGCGTCGCCGACATCACTAGACGTGCTTTGGACCATGCGCGCTCTGGCGCAGCGTGAATTCGAGGAGAAGGAATGGCTCTAGAACTGCAACCCGAGGAGGCGTCGGCGAAAGAGAGTTTCGCAGCCCTTCTCGATGAATCGCTCGGCATGGCCAACGGGCTCGAAGGCACCGTCGTCAAGGGCCGGGTCATCGCCGTCGAAAACGATGCGGTGCTGATCGATGTCGGCCTCAAATCGGAAGGCCGGGTGCCGTTGAAGGAGTTTGCCGCGGGCGGCGGCGAGCCCAGCCTCAATGTCGGCGACACGGTCGAGGTGTTCCTCGAGCGGATGGAGGACAAGAACGGCGAGGCTCAGCTGTCGCGCGAAAAGGCGCGGCGCGAAGAGGCCTGGACCCAGCTGGAGAAGAGCTTTCAAGCGAATGAGCGGGTCACGGGGGTAATCTTCGGCCGGGTCAAGGGCGGCTTTACCGTCGATCTGAACGGGGCCGTCGCGTTTCTGCCGGGCAGCCAGGTCGACATCCGCCCAGTGCGCGACATCACCCCGCTCCTCGGCTCGCAACAGCCGTTCCAGATCCTGAAGATGGACCGCTCGCGCGGCAACATCGTCGTCTCGCGCCGCGCCGTGCTCGAAGAGAGCCGCGCCGAGCAGCGCTCCGAGCTGGTCGCCAGCCTCAAGGAAGGCCAGATCCTGAACGGTGTCGTTAAGAACATCACCGATTACGGCGCCTTTGTCGATCTCGGCGGGGTCGATGGCCTGTTGCATGTGACCGACATCGCCTGGCGGCGGATCAACCATCCCTCGGAAGCCCTGCATATCGGCCAGACCGTCAAGGTCCAGGTGATCCGTTTCAATCCGGAGACGCAGCGCATCTCGCTCGGCATGAAGCAGCTCGAAGCCGATCCGTGGGAGGGTGTCGAGCTCAAATATCCGGCCGGCGCCAAGTTCAAGGGCCGCGTCACCAACATCACCGATTACGGCGCCTTTGTCGAATTGGAGCCGGGGGTCGAGGGGCTGGTGCACGTCTCGGAAATGAGCTGGACCAAGAAGAACGTCCACCCCGGCAAGATCGTCTCGACCAGCCAGGAGGTCGAGGTCATGGTGCTCGATGTCGATCCGCAGAAGCGGCGCATCAGCCTCGGCCTCAAGCAGACCCTGGCCAATCCGTGGGAGACCTTTGCCGACGACCACCCGATCGGCAGCGAACTCGAAGGCGAGGTGCGCAACATCACCGAGTTCGGGCTGTTTGTCGGATTGCCGGGCGATATCGACGGCATGGTTCATCTGTCCGACATCGACTGGAACCGCGCCGGCGAGGACGCTCTCGACAACTATCACAAGGGCGAGGTGGTTCGGGTCAAGGTGCTCGATGTCGATGTCGACAAGGAGCGCATCAGCCTCGGCATCAAGCAGCTCGAAGCCGACCCGTTCGAGGCCGGGATGTCGAAGCTGCGCAAGGGCGAGGTCGTGACCGGCACGATCGCCGGGATCACCGAGGGCGGGGTCGAGGTGTCGGTCGGTGACGGTCTCTTGGGCTTTATCCGCAAATCCGAATTGTCGCGCGATCGCAGTGAGCAGCGGCCCGACCGGTTCGCGGTCGGCGAGAAGGTCGATGCCAAAGTGACCGCGATCGATCGCGCGACGCGCAAAGTGGCGCTGTCGATCAAGGCGCGCGAGATGGACGAGGAGAAGCGGGCGATGGCCGAGTTCGGCTCTTCGGATTCGGGGGCGAGCCTCGGCGACATCCTCGGGGCTGCGATTAGCCGGGCCCGCCGGCAGGATGCGGACCGCCAGGACGAGACCGCGGACAAGAACTGAGCCGCGGGGTCTGCGGCACGGGGTCGGCGCGCTGTCGCTCGCTCGGCCCTGTCCGCTCCGCTCGTGGCGCGGCCTGTCGCGCGTGGCAGCCGGATGGTACCCGTCCCGGGCGGACGGCGCAGCCGAGGCACAGGCCGGATGATTGCGCGAGCGGGCCGCGAATGACGCGCGATGCCCATCCCGCCCCGGCTTGACCCTCGCGCGGTGGTTTGGCAGGTTGGCCGCCTAGGCCGCAGGGGCGAGAATGATGACGAAATCGGAGCTTGTGCAAAAGCTGTCCGAAATCAATCCGCATCTCTATCAGCGTGACGTCGAGGTCATCGTCACCGCGATCTTTGACGAGATCGCCGCGGCGCTGGCGCGTGGCGACCGTGTCGAGCTGCGCGGCTTTGGTGCGTTTTCGGTCAAGCGCCGGGATGCCCGCGTCGGCCGCAACCCGCGCACCGGCGACAGCGTGCGGGTCGCCGAAAAGCACATTCCGTTCTTCAAGACCGGCAAGCAGCTGCGCGACCGCCTGAACCAGGCGGCACCGGCAGCCTAGCTCGGGGGTGCCGCACCGGCGCGCCGGGCCGGTCGAATGAGAATCCTCTATTGGCTCTTGGTGCTGGTCGCCGCCGCGGTGCTGAGCCTGTTTGCCGCTTCCAATCGGCAAGCCGTTTCGCTCGGCTTGTGGCCATTGCCGTATCTGCTGCAGCTGCCGCTCTACCTGACGATCTTTCTGTCGCTGCTCGCCGGGTTTGTCGTCGGGGTGCTTGTCGCCTGGATCGCCGGGCGCCGCTGGCGACGCGAGGCGCGGCGCGGCCGGCGGCGCAGCGACGCCTTGACCCGCGAGCTCGCCGCAACCCAGGCCCGGCTCGCCGACACCGCCGACCGCCCGGGCAGCCCGCCGAGGCGCACACAAAGTTTTTGACCTGACCGCCGCAGCGGGTCCAGTGTGCGCGCCGACAGAGACCGATCCGAAAGCGCACCCCCGTCAATGGACCTTCCCGAAAGCGTCGCCGCCCTCGGCGAGCGGCTCGGCGGAACCGGCCAGATCGTGCCTGATCCGCAATTGCTGACCGGTGCCGATGTCTTTGCCAGCGAGCGGGACCGGTTGTTCATGCGGCCGTGGGTCGCCGTCGACCATGTGAGCCGGCTCGACGCCAACGAGCGGTTTTTCCGGTTTGACGCCGCGACCCGCTCGATCCTGGTCACCCGCGACAAGAGCGGCCGGCTGAGGGCGCTGCGCAATGTCTGCATCCACGCCGGCTACCCGGTCTGCGAGGCCGAGGACGGCGCGGCCGAGCGGCTCGTCTGTCCCTATCACGGCTGGGAGTTCGCGCTCGACGGCCGGCTGCTCGAACCGGATCTGACGGCGCGCATCGATCCGGCCCGGCTGCGGCTGGCCAGCCATCCGATCGCGGTTTGCGACGGTCTGATCCTGGTCGACCTGTCGGCCCCCGCGGGTGGCGACGATCCGGTTCCGCCGGCCGCGACCGCTTCCTCGATACCGCAATGGCTCGCCGATGCCGAGGTCACCGAGCGCACCCGTTACACCCTCAACTGGAACTGGAAGTACGCGCTGCAGCTCGTCAAATCGTCGCCGCACCTGCTGTTCGACGAGCCGGGCGAGGCGGTTCCGGCGGAATTCGGTCCGCTGAGCCTGCTGTTGACCCGGTCGCACGAGGCGGCCCTGTTGCGGGTCGTCCCGAAATCCGCCGAGCGCACCGATATCCAGCTGACCAGGCTGGCCGCGCGCGGCACGGCGCCACCGATCACGGCGGCCGCGTCCGACCGGGTCGATCGCCTGGCCGAAGGCTTGCGGGCCGCTGGCGATGCCGCTGCGGTGGCCCGATCGGCCGAGCTCGATCGGCCGTTTTTTGCGTGGTACTGGTCGCTGATGTCGGCCGACTGAGCGGGGTCAGGCCGGCGGCGCGATCCAGGCCGGTGCCGGCGGCCGGTAGGCCATCGATGCCGCCGCCGCAATGCTCCCGCGCGGTGATAGCGAAGGAATGCAAGCGTGAGTGTGGCGAGCATGACCGGGTTCGCGCGGGCGCAGGGCGAGGCGCCGGGGATTGCGTGGACCTGGGAGGTCAAGAGCGTCAACGGGCGTGCGCTCGATTTGCGGCTGCGGCTCGGACCGGGTTTCGATGCCCTCGAACCGGAGTTGCGCGCAGCGCTGGCGCAACGGCTGCGCCGCGGCAATGTCTCGGCCAACCTGTCGGTAATTCGCACCGCGCCCTTGGCGTTGCGCATCAATCGCGAAGCCCTGGGACAGCTCGTCTCGTTGATCGGCGAATTGACGGGTGAGATCGAGGCGGCACCACCGCGGCTCGACGGCCTGTTGGCGCTGCGTGGTGTCGTCGAGACCGTCGAGGACGAGGACGAGGCGGTGGCCGAGGCGCGCCGCCGCGATGTGCTCGCCGGATGGACCGTGGCGCTCGACCAGCTGATCGCTGCCCGCGCCGAGGAGGGAGCGCGCATCGCCGTGCTGCTGGCGGCCCAGCTCGACGAGATCGGCGCGCTCGTCGCCGCTGCCGCGGACAGTGCGGCGGCTCAGCCGAGAGCGATCCTCGAGCGGCTGCGCACGACGCTGGCCGGGCTGGCCGAGAGCGCATCGCCGCTGCCCGAGGAGCGCATCGCGCAGGAGGTCGTGCTGCTGGCCGCCCGCGCCGACATCCGCGAGGAGCTGGAGCGGCTGCGTGCCCATCTCGAACAGGCCGGCGAATTGCTCGACGAGGGCGAGGCGGTCGGGCGGCGGCTCGATTTCCTGTGCCAGGAGCTGAATCGCGAGGCCAACACGCTGTGCTCGAAATCGGCCGATATTACGCTGACCCGCATCGGGCTCGCGCTGAAGGCGGTGATCGAGCAGTTTCGCGAGCAGGTGCAGAATATCGAGTGAATAAGGGTTAAGCAGCCCCGCCGGAGCAACTGCTCTTGCTCGTCCGCCAAGCCTGGTAGGCGGCGAGGACCATCGCCGTCACGGTCCGCAGACCGTTGTATTTCGTGTTGATCACCAGGTCGAAATTGAGCGGCTCGGTCGGGTTGACGCCATAAAGCGCGTGATATCGCTTCTGCTCGCTGGCAAACCGGCGCTCGATGCTGCTGCGCACCTCTTCGACCGAGGCGGCGCTCTCGCTCTGTCGGCCCTCCTCCCGCAAGTTATTGAAGATGCGCTCAGCGGCGGTGTCCCGGTCGAGGACCAGGAACACCTTGAACGATTGCGGCATCCATTTCCATGCCATGCGCGAATCGATGACGAGCTTCTCTCCGCTGCGGTATTTTTCTTGGAGCAGGTGGTCGACCTTACGATCGATGTCTTGTTGAATTTCGGCCGAAATATTCATCGCCTCGATCGATTCGCCCCGTTCCGCCGCCAGCTGCCGGAACAGATCGCCGGAAGAAAAATGCTGAAAGCCGAGCCCCGAGGCGACCGCTTTCGCGGTCGAGGATTTGCCCGAACCGGGTGATCCCGCGACGGTTATGATGTCCCGTTTCATTTGCCGATCCTCTCGGATCGACGGCCGGGGGTCAACGCGGTTGCGGCCGATGCCGATCTCGTCCCGCTGCGCCCGCTCGGGCCGATGTCCCGCCGTCCGGCACTGGCTCGCGGGAGGGCGCCCCCACCGGGAGGCACCTGTTGCCGCAGCAGGACGGCCCGGCGGCTTTACCAGAGCTGCGACCCAAGCCCGGGCAGCACCTGCGTGCCCTCTTTCTGCACCGCGGTCAGCTTTTCGGGGTCAAGGTGCAGCGCTGCCAGGATGGTCGGTGCAATCTGGGCGGTTTCCACCGGGCTTGTCACTGTGCTCGGAGAAAAGCGCGGGTTCGACAGCAGCAGCATCACATTCGTGTTGTCGTGCGAGAAGCCGCCATGTTCGGCAAGCTTTGCGCCACTGCCCGAATAGGTGACGCCGACATTCGGCGTGACGATGATATCCGGCGTGCGCGGATCGCCGTTTGGCGGCAGCCCCGGCGGGTTGAACATCTGGCTGATCGCCGCACCGGAATAGATCGTGCCGATCCCGGCGATGTTGTTGGTCGCCGGCGACTGGCTTTCCAGCATTGCCACGGCATTCGCGGTCTGCGCCGAATTCGCCAGCCAGATCAGTGAGACATCGTCCTCGGTCGGGCCGATGCCATTGGGGTTCGCCGGGGATTCGGAGAACGGCAGCAGGTTCGCCAGGATGGTCGCCGGCGATGTCTTGATCGGGTCGCCGGGCGTGGTCGAGATGCCGAGATACCGGGCCGAATCGATCGGGCTTTGGCCATGCTTGGCGGAGATGATAATCAGCGTCGAATTGTACAGGCCGCGGGCCTTCAGCGCGGCGACCATCTTGCCGATCGCCATGTCGGTGAATTCGATCTCGCCCAGCAGTGCCGGCGTCGGTCGTCCCTGGGCATCGAGATAGCCGCCGGTCATGCCCACCGATTTTTCGATCAGCTTCTGGCCGACGCTGACGGTCTGAAAGTTCATGCCGAACACATTCGGAACCGGCCGCGGCACCGAGCCGCTGTGATCCTTGCCGTTGATCTCGTTCAGGATGGCCTGCACCTTCAGGCTGTCATAGCATTCGATATTGGCGAAGCTGTCGGTCCAGGAATTGCTCGACGAGACCGCGGTCTGATCGGGCAGCGGATTGCAATGCAGCAATGTCACCTGCGGCAATGCTACCGGTATCGAGTTGATCTCCGGCGCATAATAATCGTCGACATTGCGACCGTTGCCGGGCCCCGAGACTGCTGAATAAGCGGGGTGCTTGTCCGACCAGGCGGTGTAGCCGCCGGCCGCATGCACGACACCGAAAATCGTGTTGGCGCGGACAAAGTTCCAGGGATAGACCGGCGCGCAGCCATGCGCCGGGTCGCGCTCGAGCTTGTTCGGATCGATCGAGGCGATGCCGCCATCGACGCCGGCCGGCGCACCGCCGTTCAGGGCGAGCTTGTTGATATCGATGCCCTCGTCGAATTCCGTGGTCGTGCCGGTCGGCGGCGCTCCGGGCGTACACAGGCCCGGCGCCCCGGCGACGCCGTTGCCGGTCGTCGTTGCCGGCGGATCGAGCGAGCGGTCATAGGCGACGTCATAAAATGCCCCGACCGTGCGCGGTGAGCCGCCGGTGACCAGGGCCATCAGCCCGGGAAATGAATCGGACGGCCGCGACGTCGACGTTTCGAGATAGTTTACGCCGGTCTCGGCGAGTTCGGCCAGGTTCGGGCAATAGGGCGCACCGCCGTTGACGCCGCTGATCCCTTCCGAGCAATTGATAAAGTCTAACGCGTGCATGCCGTCGATACTGATCAACAGTACCCGCCGGATGCCCTGCCCGCCGAGAGCTCCCTCATCGGCATGGACCTGCGGGCCGGCCGAAGCCGCGAGCAGCGCTGCGCCAAGCAGCGCCTTTCGCCAAAATATGCGCATCTTCTGCTCCACAATTGCGGAATGCGCGAGGATGCTAGTTGGCGCGGATGACGCCCTGGTGACGCTCCTGTTGCGCCCGGATGACGACACTGGGCGCCGATCGGCCAAATTTCCCGAGCGATGTCACAGGGCGCGGGCGAGGGCGCAGAATTCGGCGACGCTCAGCTCCTCGGCGCGGGCGGTCGGCGAGACGCCGCTGCCGGCGAGCAGCGTTTCCAGCGGAACTCCGAGCGTGGCGAGGCTTGAGCGCAGCATCTTGCGGCGCTGGCCGAAAGCGGCGGCAGTGATCCGCTCGATCGCCGGCTTGGCGGCGGGCGCCAGCGGCTCCGGACGCGGCACAATCTCGACCACGCTCGACACCACCTTGGGCGGCGGTGTGAAGGCACGCGGCGGCACGTCGAACAAGATCCGCGGCCGCGTCAGCCATTGGACCAGGACCGAGAGCCGCCCATAGGATTTGCTGCCGGGTGCGGCGACGAGACGCAGCGCCACCTCGCGCTGGAACATCAGGGTCAGGGTCTCGAACCCACCGATCCGATCGAGCCAGCCGAGCAGCAGGGCGGTCGCGATGTTGTAGGGCAGGTTGGCAACGATCTTGCGCGGCGGCGGGGCCAAGGTGCTGGGATCGAGCGCCAAGGCGTCGCCGGCGACGATTTCGAGGCGGCCGGGGCAGGCGGCGGCGAGTTCGGCGAGTGCGGCGAGGCAGCGCGGATCGCGCTCGATGGCGACGACCCGGCTGGCACCCGCCGCCAGCAGCGCGCGGGTCAGGCCGCCGGGTCCGGCGCCGATCTCGATGACGTTGGAGCGGTCGAGCGGCCCGGCGGCGCGGGCGATCCGGCCAGTCAGGTTGAGATCGAGCAGGAAGTTCTGGCCGAGCCTGCGCTGCGCCGCGATGCCGTGCCGGGCGATGATTTCGCGCAGCGGCGGCAGCGCGATAGCCAGCTCAGCCGGCGGGTCGCGTGGGTTGATCCCAGGGGAGCTCAGCTTGGGCGCTCAGCGCGGTTGCGGTTGCCGCCGCCTTGCCGCCATCTCGGCGGCGAGCCGCAGCGCCGCGACGAGGCTTCCCTCTCGGGCGGCGCCGGTGCCGGCGATGGCGAAGGCGGTGCCGTGGTCGGGCGAGGTGCGCACAAACGGCAACCCCAACGTCACATTGACGCTGCCGTCAAAATCGAGCGTCTTGATCGGGATCAGCGCCTGATCGTGATACATGCACAGCGCGGCGTCGTAGGAATGTCGCGCCTCGGCGTGAAACATCGTGTCGGCCGCCAGCGGCCCCCGCGCATCGATCCCGAGCGCGCGCAGCTCGGCGATCGCCGGTGCCACGATCTCGATCTCCTCGCAGCCGAGCGCGCCCGCCTCGCCGGCATGCGGGTTGAGCCCGGCGACGGCAAGCACCGGGCGGGCGATGCCGAACTCGTGCTTGAGCGCCGCCGCGGTGACCCGGCCGGCGACGACGATCCGCGCCGTGCTCAAGGTTGCGATGGCCTGGCGCAGCGCAAGGTGGATCGTGACCGGCACGACCCGCAGCTGTGGACAAACCAGCATCATCACCGGGATCGCCCCGGCGCCAGCCAGTTCGGCCAGATATTCGGTATGTCCCGGATGGTGAAACCCGCCGCGATAGAGGCTCTCCTTGTGGACCGGATTGGTGACCAGCGCCGCGGCCCGGCCGGCCTGGACATCGGCTACAGCGGTCGCGATGGCGCCGATAATGGCCGGCGTGTCGGCAGGATCGGGCTCTCCCGCGCGCCCGCGCAACTTTGTCCCGATCGGCACCACCGGCAGGGCCGCGGGAAATGTTTCAGATGCCTCCGCCGGAGTGTCGATGGCCCGGACCGGCACCGGCCAGTCGAGCCTGGCGGCGAGTGCGGCGAGGCGGTCGGGGTCGTCGATCACGTAAAAGGGTGGCACGTAAAAGGCCGGCACGTCGGGGGATGGGCCCGGCGGGTGGCGGCCGAGCCACGCTTTCAACGTGATCTCGCCGCCGATCCCGGCGGGTTCGCCGACCGTCACGGCGAGCGGCAGCGGCACCGGGTCAGACCCTGACATCGACATAGGCGGCGCGCCGCAGATCCTCCATGTAGCGCCGCGCGAGCATGTCGAGACGCTGGCGCATCAGCGTGTCGGCGACATCGTCGCGGGTGGGGATCGTCGGCTTGGGCGAGGCTTTGCTGCACACCATGATCACCCCGACGCCGTTGCGCTGCAGGATCGGCTGCGAAGGCTGCCCGATCCCCAGCGCCATCACCGTGCTGCGCATCGCCGGAGCGATCTGGCTCAGCC
This sequence comes from Allostellaceae bacterium, assembly GCA_035503615.1. Classification (GTDB taxonomy): domain Bacteria; phylum Pseudomonadota; class Alphaproteobacteria; order ATCC43930; family CGMCC-115725; genus AP-15. The sequence continues at coordinate 14,815 of DATJTI010000094.1, forward strand.
GCAAATCGCCCTGGCTCGACAGCGGCGAGCCCTTCTGCTTGCCGATCTGCATCATGTCATCGCAGGTCTTTGCCTCGGAGCGGACCGATTGAGCCTCGGCATACGCCGCGCGCCGGGCGGCATCGTCCGATTGCGGGGTGAGCGGGAAGACCACCTGCGCGATGTGCAGCACGGTATCCTCCTCGCTGGTCGCGTGGCCGGGGGCGCGCCGGTCGAGCACGAGCAGCAGGTAATAGCCTCCCGCCGTGCGGATCGGCGGCGATAATTCGCCCGGCTGCATCTGCGCCACCGCCTTTGCCAGCGCCGGACTGAGTTCATCGGGATGGATCCAACCGAGGTCACCGCCCACCGCCGCGGTCGGCGATTGCGAGAATTGCTGTGCCACCGCGGAAAAGCGCGCACCCTGCTTCATCTGCTCGATCAGGTGGTCGGCAAGCGTGTGCACCTCGTCATCCTGTGTGGGATTGTCGACCGCGAGAAAGATTTCGGCGACCCGGCTTTCCGGCTCGTTGGCGTCACGCTTGAGGCGGTTCAGGGTCTCGTCGATCTCGGCGTCGGAGACCGGATCGGTGTCGGTCGCGATCTGCCGCACCAGCTTGGCCCAGACGATCGACGCCTTGACCTGATCGACCAGCGCGCTGCGCTCGATCCCGTTGGCTGCAAGAACTGCGTCGAGCTGGCCGGGTTTCATGTTGTTCTGCTGCTCGATCGAGGCGATCGCCTTATTTATCTCGGCAGGGGTGGCAACGATGTTCTTGCGCTTGGCCTCCTGCATCTGCAGCTTTTCGTCGATCAGCGTGCGCAACACCTGCGCCGCCAGCCGCTGGCGCGCCAGCGGCGTGTCCGGGATGCTGGTGGACAGCATCGCCATGCGGATCCGCGATTCGAGATCGGCAACCGAGATCACATCGTCGTTGACGACGGCGGCGATGCGAACCACGGGATAGCGTCCGGCGGGGACCGGTGCCGGGCGGGCACCCGATGCCGGGGCCGCGGCCACCGGCAGACCACCGAGCAGGAACAGCAGCAGCACCGTCAGCCAGGGGATTCTCATCGCTCTGCGGCTCTCGCGGTTTTCCCTCGCGGGTATCAGGGTACACCTTTGCCGGCGCCTGCCGCCAGCGCTCACGCCGCCGCGGCTCGGGGTCGCGTCGTGGCTCTCTTGCTGCACCCTTGCGTCACGAGAAGCTTGCGCGAGTTGCCGGGACGGCCGTGCTTATGACGACCCGGCCGTTAGGTCGGCGGTCGCGGCAGCGGGTTGCCGACGTGCCGTCGACACACCGAAGATCTCGTCATAGAGATCCCTGCCATGGCTCGTGGATAGCGGCGCGCCGGGAAGGATCCTGAAAGTGCGCGTCCCGTCCTCCCGCCGTTCGGCTCGCAAAAACAGTGTCTCGCCCGCATCCCGACGGGAACAGCGCGTGGCGAGATCGTGCATATGCGTGACAAAGCAGACCTTGATTCGGCCTTCCAGCAGCGCCCGGATGATCTGCTCCCCAATCTCCGAGCCCTCCCGCTCGTTGGTCGATTGGAACGATTCGTTGAACAGCAGCAAGCTGTCGGGTGACAACCCATCGATGATGGCGCTGATCCGTTGCAACTCCTCCTCGAACTTGCCCGCCCGCATCGTGGCGTCTTCCTCGCGCTTGTAGTGGCTGAAGACGCCCGTGCACAAATTGGCCCTGAACGATCGCGCCGGCACGAACATGCCGCATTGCATCATCAGCTGCGCCAACCCGATGCTGCGCAGAAAGGTCGATTTGCCGCCCTGGTTGGCGCCGGTGATCACGATCAGCTCCTTGCCGTCGCCATCGCAATCATTGCCGACGACCTGGCCTCCGCCGGCAAGCACCAGGGAGGCATCGTAAAGGCCGCGAAAGGCGAGCCGCCGCTCGCCGCGGGGTGCGGGTGCCGGATAGCAGACGGGGCCGCCCGCCCATGCCAGACGCTCGTAAAGGTTCAGGCAGCCGATATAAAACGCCAGTTCGGTCCGCAGCATCCGGAAAAAGCTCAGGATGTGCTCGTTCGACTGCGTGACTGCATTGGCGACGTGGTTGATGCCGCGGTCGGACAATTCCGCGACCGCCTGCGCTCCCGCCTCGTCGCGCTCGTGGATGCGGAAGGTGTAGCCGGCCTGCTCCCGCCCGAACAGCCGCCGCAGCCAAGGGCGGCCGTCGTCATTGGGTTTGCGCAGCGTGTGATCGATGCCGAGATTGCCGCGCCCGAGCCGCGCGCTGATCAGCACCCCGTTGCGGAACTTCAGCCGGGCGAGATGCTCCTCGACCGTGCCGAGATAGTCGTCATCGAGCTCCCGCTGCAATGTCGCAAACAGCGTCGTGAACCCGTCCGACGAAAACTCCGCGGCGTGCGCATCCGCCTCCCGCCTCAGCCGGCGCATCATCTCCACAAAGAGCTGCAACACATTAACCGCGCTGTGCAGCAGAAAGCCCGGGCTGCGGCTCGAGACACCCCAGTAATGCTTGCGCTCGCGCTGTATCGTCTCGACCGTCAGGTCGTAGAGGCGCCGCACGGTCGCGGCGTTGGCGAGGCAATCGCGCAGAATGTCCTGGCGATAGAGCACTGCTGCGACGTCGGGCAGCAGCGACAGAACCGCGGTTCGCGCCACCTCGAGCAGAACCGAATCGCCCGCCGCCATCGCCTGGACCAACACCTCCAGCCCGAGATTCTGCACCAGATCGGGCGCCCCCGGCGGCGGCGTCTCCTTCGGATCGAAATCCCGATCCCGATACATCAAAAAGGCTTTCACGATGCGACCCTCGCCCGTACCGCCGCCGGGGTGTTGAGCGTGCGATGCCCCCCGAGCAGCAGCAGCGCCCGCCGGGCCGCCTGCGTCTCCTCCTCGCTGGCGAGATCGCGGCGCACGCCTTCGTGCTTCAGCGCATAGCGCCGCATGTCCTCGGCAACCCGATGCAGCAGTGCCGCTTCGCGGGCGAGCAGTCGCGCGGCGATGCCGTGATCGGCGATTGTCGCCGCCAGCATGCGAAAATGAGGAATGCAGAAATCGCTCAGCGAGCGCAACACGCCCTCCGGGTTTTGCCGCAACCGTGCCGCGATTTCCGCGACTGCGGCGGCCTCGGCGGCAGCGCGCGCTTCGCAGGCGATGCAGGCCGGCTCAGGAACGAGATCGTCCAGGCCGCAGCCCGGTGTCGCATCCGACAGAAGCTGTGACACGCGGTCGAGCACGGCCGCAAAGCCCGCACAGATACCGTGCGGCGACGCCAGCCGCTCATAGGTCCACAGGTGGAAGCTGCACAGCCCGCCGCGCTCGGCCAGCTCGCGCTGCCGCTCCGGGCTGACGATGATGTCGTATTGATAATGGCTCAAAAGATCGTAGGACTGGCGGGCGACGAGCACACAGACTTCGCAGGGACGGATCCGCCCGATTGCCGGCATCTCCGCCGGCGCCGTTGCCGCCTTCGCCGGACGCCTTGCTTCGGACGTCTCGGCGCGGCCGGCAGCGATCCGGCCTGCCAGCGCGGCCAGCTCGTCATCGAGGCGGGTTGTCGCCGCACTGCGTGGCAGCAGCGACACGAGATCCGCGACCCGCCGGCACATCCCGAGCAAAAATTCCCGCGTCTTGTCGTCGATCAGAAAGCGGATCAGCGCTGCCTCGAAGGCGGCGACACCGCTATCGCGCAGCAATGCCGGATCCTGCGCCTGCTTTGCGGCGAGCCCGTCGCGTGCCGACACCGAAAAGACCGGAGTCGCGGCCGGGAGCTTCTGTCGAAAATAGGCCAGCGTCTTGGCACGCTGCGCCGGACCGACCGTGTCCTGCTTGTTGACGACGACAAACACCCGCCGTGCGGAGCGCGCGGGACCGATCAGAAAGCGCAGCTCGTCTTCGGCGAGCGGGGCGTCGTAGCCGGTCACCAGGACAAAGGCGTCGGCTTCAGGCAGGAAGCGTTCGGTCGTCCGGGTGTTTTCGACGATCGGCGAACCCAGGCCAGGCGTGTCAACAAAGTGGAAACCGCGGCGCAACAATTCTACCGGCAGCCGCACCTCGGCGATTTCGACCCCGCGCCAGTTCGCCGAATTGCCCTCTTCGGTGATGTATTGCGGCAGCGCCGAAAGCGTGATGTCCTCCGGCAAGCTGAACGACCGGTAATGAATTGTCGCCTTTTCTTCGCTGCCATACACGACCGTCGTGATGACCGAGGTCAGCGGCCGGATGCCGGTCGGCAGCCGGTCGGTCGCCAGCAGCGCATTCATCAGCGAGGTCTTGCCGCGGCTGAACCGCCCGACGACGACGAGATTGAACCTGTCCTCGGCGAGCCGCGAAAACAGGCGATGGAACGGCTCCTCGTGCACCTGGCGGCCCTGCGGGTCGCATGGATCGAGTGCCGCGGCGCTGCGTAACAGCGCCGCCAGCGCAAATTTGACCTCTTCGTATTCGCGAAGATCCATGCCGATGCTCCCACATTGATCCTTCAGGAGTCATCAGCAGCCGGTGCGTCGGCAGCGGTTAAGGCGAACTCCTTCGCCTGATGACGCAAACTTGTTGCTTCGCTTGCTGGCTGTCAAGCTGAGGCGGCGGCCTCACCAGCGAGGCGGTGTCGATCCGGCCCGTCGCGCAACGCGACTCAGCGAGCGGTAGATCCGTGCCGCGGCCGAGCGGTCGGCCGGGTCGGGAGGCGGCCCGTGCAGTCGTTCGCCGATCGCTCTCTCGACGATCTCGAAATGCGCGGCGAGACACTCTTCGGCCTCCTCGCAGCCGATCCAGGAGAGCCGTGGCAAGAGCTCGATCAACCGGAACGCCGCATCGCGTTGCGCCGCCGCTCCGGCGGTGGCGAGCAAGGCGTGGCACGCCGCCGCGGCGATCTGCGGATCGGCAGCCGTGGCGAGCCTGCGAAACAGGTGATCCGGCGCCCCGATCCGTTCGAGGAGCCGCACCGCGGCGAGCCGCGTTCGGCGGCTCGATGCCGTCTCCCATTGGCACGAAGGGAGCGGCCGGGTTGCCAGCTCGACCAGCGGCGGGCGCGCCAGCGCCGGCAGACGCGCCAGCGCCGCCGCCGCTGCCGGCCGCGTGTGGTCTTCACGCAGCGCCTCAACCAGGACCGGGATCGCCTCGGCACGGCCGGACGCACCCAGAGCCTCGACGATCCCGGCCAGCGGCGGGCGGCTGTGCGCGAGCTGCATCAGCAGCGGAAAGATGCGCGCATCGTCCACCCCGATCAGCGCCCGCGCCGCGGCGTTGACCACCGCGTCCTCGCCCGCCCGGTCGACCGGATCGGAGATCTCCCGCGGCGCGCTCAAAAAGTTGATCAGCACGTCATGCGCGTGGAGGGCCGCGAGCGCGGCGACGGCGCGGCAGCGCGGCTGATAAATGCTGCTCGCCGGGCCGTCGCACAAGAACGCCCGCAGTGCCGGGATCGCCCGCGAGCCGCAGGCGGTGATGTCGACGATGCCGAGATCGCCGTCATGCAGCGATTTGAGCCGCTCGAGCGCGCGCTCGACATCCCTGGCGAGCGGCAGTGCTATGATCCGGGTCATTGCCCGCGGGCCATCAGAGCTGCCCGCAATGTGCGCAATTCGGCTGCGACGCTGCGCAGCCGCGCGAGCTCGTCCCGGGCCGCGTCGGCATGCTCGCGCCGCTTGCTCGCGGCCGCATCGATCGCCCCGCGGGTCGCCGCGATCGTCTCGTCCAGCCGTGCGTCGAACCCGGCGGCGAACCGGCGAAACGCATCGTCGAGGTTCTGCAATGTCGCCCAGCGCAAATTCTCGACATTGCGCCCGGCCAGCTCGTCGATCTCGGCAGCGAGCCGCCTTTCGGCCCGCGCCAGGCGGGCAGCGTTCGGCAGCAGGCGGTCGACAACCCCGCCGCCGAGCGGATTGAGCGTCTCGGTCCAGCGCTGCGTCACCCAATAAGGTTCGCGACGGACGGTGAACGTCTCCGCTTCTTCAAGCGGGACCGACGGGATTTCAAACAGCGTCGCCGCGGTTTCGCGCACGCTCGCGACCAGCGCTTGCGCCCGGTCGACATGCCCCTTCAGCACGGTTTCGACCTCGGCCGCAAAAGCCGCCGACATTTCGGCGAGCTTCGGCTCGAAGAATTGCGGGATGGCGGCGGCGATCGCCCGCTTGGCCGCGTCTTCGGACGGTGCCGGCCTCTCTCGCAACGCCTTGTCGCGCACCTGCAACAGCGCGCTGCGCGCCTCGCTTCGCAGCGTCGCTGCCTGCTGTTCCAACAGCTCCGCGGTTCGCCGCCGGTCGCCACCAAGGAGGTCGCGCCCGACCAGACGCTGTCGCTCGATCGTTTCGAGAGCCTCGGCGAACCGCCCGGCGCGGTATTCCAGCTCCTCGGCAGGCAGCTCCAGCGCACGGATCGCGAGCGCGACATCCATCAGCGCGGTGTCGACCACCGCCGCCGATTTTGTCGCCACGCCCTGCCGCAGCGCCGCAGCCTTTTCGTGGGCGAGAAAGCCGACGAGGCGTTGTTCGATCTCGGCAAGGCCGCTGCGCGCGACACCATCGGCGTCACCAGCGCGGCGGGCGGCGAGTGCGTCGCGCGCGGACAGAGGGAGGATCGGCGCATCCGCCAGATCGGGCAGATGCATGGCAAGGCTGCGCCGCAGAAAGGCCACGGCCGTCTCGCGCTCGTCCGCGGTCAGGTAGTCGATCTTGTTGAGCACGAAAAAGAGCCGCGCGACGTGTGGGCGCACGGTCTCCAGATAGGCGAGTTCCGCTTCGGTGATCGGCGGGTCGGCCGACAATACGAAGAAGCCGACATCGCATTCCGGCAGCACGCCGATCGCGGTGGCGGTGTTGTGGCGCAAGGTCGAGCCGATCCCCGGTGTGTCGATCAGCACGACCCCTTCCCGCAGGATCGGTGCCGGATGGTAGAGATCGACCCGTGCCACCCCGAGGCAGTTGTGCGGATTGGCTTCTTCGGTCACAAACCGGGCGAGCCGGTCGCGAAGTTGCGCGGGGTCGGTGATGGTGCAGCTCTCGATCGGGCGGCCGTCGAGCGATGCGACGTCGATCGAAGGCACAGCCCCCCAGCCGATGAAGGTTGCGATCGCAGTCAGCGGCACCACACCCGTTGGCAGCACCGGCTCACCGAGAAGCGCGTTGAGGAAACTGCTCTTGCCGCGCTTGAACTGACCGAGGACGGCGACCTGGAGTCGCCCCGCGACCAGCCTTTCGCGCAACCCGGCGAGAATCTTCGAATAGCGCAGGCTGCCCGCGAGCGCGCCGTCGAGACAGGTCTCGGCGCGCGCGACGAGCACGGCGAGCGCGTCCGCGGGTTCGACCGACCCGGCGGCGGGCGACAAGGCGGGCTCGATCATCGGGTGCATCAGCAAGGCTTCGCCAATGCCAGCCGTTCCTTCACCGAGCGGTAGGTCAGGCGGTACTTCTCGGCAATCGCCATCGCATAAGCGCGCCCGTCCGCCGGCCGGCGGACCAGCTTGAAGGTCCGCCGCGCCGGATCGTCCGGATCGACGGTGCTGACCATGCTCGTGACCGAAGGACCGAGTGCGGAGATCTCGTCAAGAAATGTCACGCAGACGCATAGGCAGCCGAGCGCCATGACCCTTTTCACGACCTCGGTTGCCAGAAACACCGCATCCTCGAGCGCGGTCGAGGAAAAGATTTCGTTGACGATGATCAGGCTCCGCGGTGTCGCCTGCGCCAGGACATCGTGAATGCGCAGCAGATCGTCCTGCAGTTTGCCGCGCAGGCTTTCGACCGATTCCTCCTTTTCGAAATGCGTCAGGATGCGGTCGCATAGCAGGAGTTGCGCGTCGCGGCCGGGCACCGGGCAACCCAGGCTCGCCAGATAGTGCAGCTGCCCGAAGGTTCGGGCGAAGGTGGTCTTGCCGCCCTGGTTGGGGCCGGAGATTACGAGCACCCGCTCCTCGCCTTCGAGCCGAAAATCATTCAGCACCACATTGCCGCCATCGGTCGCGAGCTTGGCCGCCAATGCCAGGTCGAAGGTGTCGGTGCCGTGAACCGCTGTTGCCTGTTGCACCAGCTTCGGATAGCAGAACGGCAGCCCCGCCGCTTTGAGCCGCCCGATATATTGCAGATACGCGATATAGAACTGCACTTCATTGGCGAAGCGCACGATCATCGGGTCGATGAAATTCCGGTTCCTGTCACAATATTCCTGGTAAAAGGTAAAGATCTCGGGATACAGCTTGGCCAACTGGTCTACGATTTGCGCCTCGACATGTCCCGCCCCAGGGTATTCCTGGAACTTGACGAGGTAATCGCTGACGTCGCCTTGACGGAATTTGGCGAAGACCTGCTCGATCTCGGCGCTGTAATCGATTTCCTCCTGGTATTTGCGAACCGTGACGGCAAGACCGCGCAGCACCAGCGCGTAGCGCACCGCGGCGAGATCGGCCTTGATCCGCTCGGTATCGGCGGTCAGGCCCAGAAAATCGGCTCCGCCGATGTGGTCCGTCAGCCAGTGGCGGAACTCGCACAACCCCGACGATTGCGGCGCGCCGGCCGCCAAAGCGGCCTCCAGCCGCGGCAGTGCCGCGCAATAGATTGCTGTTGCGTCGAGCAGCCAGCCATTCTTGTGCCACCCGTAATAGGCCTGCTCGGCCGCCTGCGAGTGGCTGCGTGTCTCGCGCATCTGCCCGGCAAACGCGGCGATCGGCTCGAACAGCTCCGGTCGTTCCAGATCCTGCATGATCTCCTGGCGGTAGCCGATGCCGGCGAGATCATCGAGCGGGCGACAAAAAAATGGCGTCAGGTCATATTCCTCGCGTCCGGTAGCCACTGCCGCCACGATCTGGTCGAGATTGAGATCGTGAAAATGCGCCGGCGCGCCGGTCGGCCGGCCGATCGGGTCGTGCAGATCGAGGATGCTGTGGAAGCTCATCGCGATCGGGTCCGCAGCCGTCGCGGCGGGCGTGGCGCCATCGTCGCCTCCTGACGCGCACGCCGCAGCGCGCGCGACGCTCTCGGCGTGGATGAACCGGCTGTGCGAGGAGGCGAGGGCACCGCCCCGGCGGCGGGACCCGGTACGCTCCCGCCGCTATATGCGGCAGGAGCTATCAGCCTTGCGGCGGTTTCGGGGAGGCTCCATCCCCATCGGTGGTCAGCGATATAGGCGCGACCCGGGCCTCGTCAACCGGGTCGTCACGCCGATCCCCCTCGCGGTGAATCGGCCCCTGGCGGTGGTTCCGGCCCTAATTATAGATCCATTCCCGTTCGAAGCGGGCGAAGCAATCCCGCTCGCCGGGCATCTTGACCCAGCCGGCCAACAGACGCGGGGTCGCCAACAGCAGCCGATCCTTTAGATGGGTCGAGTTGAGCCCGTATTCCTCGAAGGTCGATACCGTAATCTTCTGGTTGTGCGGGTCGTCCTGAAAGCGACTGGCGCACAGCGCCACGGTTTCCATGTAGGGCCGGCGATCGGCGCCCGATTTGAGATAGGCGTGCGCCACCGCGGTCGATTTGGCGTAGTCGAGCGACATGATCGCATCATCGAGTTCGCGGAGCAGCGCCTGCGGCGCGCGGCCGGTGCCGTCATAGCCGGCGATCTCGTCCTCGATCACCGAATTGACGAGCTTGTTCTCATGAGCCACATCGTTGATGAAATTCGCCATCAGATAGAGAATGCGCGCCTTGTAGGGGCTCTTGCTGTGACGCAGCCAGTTGTTGGCGACGTTGCAATAGTCGAATGGGTGCTGGCCGCTCGTAAACTGGCGCGCGACCGTGGTGCGCAGGATCAATTCGGCCGCACCGAGCTGGATCGTGTCGCCAAGGCTCTGGATCGCGATGCCGTTTTTCAGATGCGTGGTGATCAGCTGCCACACGGTCTCGCCATCGGCCAGCATCAGCTGCCGGACCATGTCTTCAACCTGCGCCGGCGACAGCGGCGTCTTGTTGCTTTCTTCAAGCCCCTTGCCGGCATCCGCGAACTCGGCGCTGATCAACACCGAGACGGCGTCGTAGAGCGAATAATAGAGTGGTCCGACCGCCATGTCGGGGACGCCCATGTAGAAGACACCGTGCGACTTGTCCCAGCCGATATAGTTGGCGAGGTCGGTCACGGCGCGGGCGCGGATCGCCTTGTGGCCGGTGTTGCGCGCCTTGCGGCCGATCACCGTCTCCTGGAGATCGATCAGGCCGAGAAATTCGATCGTGTCCTGCAGCGCCTTGCGGGCTTCCGGCTCCTCGGCCAGACCGAGAAACAGGCCGTGGCAGCGCTTCGAATCGCCGGTCATCGTCGCCACCATGTAGGAATGCAACCGCTCTTCGAGTGTGCCCTTTTCCCTGATCGGCGGCGTGTCTTCGAGCCACACCACCGGCCCGTGATGCGGCGGCGGCACCTGAACGCCTTTCATCGTGGCGTAGCGGCCGGGATATTTGAACAGCAGCTGGTTCCAGATATCGAGCCCGGCGCCGATATACCACACACTCTGCAACAGCGGCAGCAGCCGGTATTTCTCCGGCAGGTAGGGCATCAGATAGGTCGATGCCCGCAACCCGAGCAGCGTGTGATCATTGTTGGTCAGCGCGATGTTGCCGTCCTTGAAGTTGATGTGGCACGGCACATTGACAAAGGGCGCCTCCGCCGCGGCAACGACGCTCAGCGCATCGCCGATCGAGCGGCCGTCATGCGCGATCATCCGATAGAACAGATCGGTCGTGCGCGCCTGGTCGCGTTCAAGGATCGCCCCGGTCAGTTGCTCGAAGGCCCTGTCTTCGCGAAACTCGTCTCGGTTGCGGAGCATCGGCATTTTTCCTTGGCGGCAGTTTCGATCGCGGGTCAGCGTAACGCCTGGCGGCGGTTGCCGTAAACAAAGCCAGCGGTAGAGGCTGTCATGCGCGCGGCGCTCGGCCCAATCGACGTGATTGCCGCGGCAAACCCTCGCCCTATCGGTGTCCTCCGGCGCCGGCTAACCCCGCACGTGCCATCCGCTTACGGCAGCGAGCCGCCGGCGATCGACGCGACGGTGCCGCCGATCTCGCCGATATTCTTGAACACGACGCTGAACTGCACCGAGACGCCGGGGCTGACGGCGCCATTGCGGATGCCGGACTGGGTCAGCGAGCCGATAAAGGCCATGCATTCATCCTGATAGATCGCCGCCACGGTGGCGTAGAGGCTATTGCTCGACGATTCCGGAGTGGCGATGCCATTGACGATGTTGGAGCTGCCGGTCAGGTTTATCGTCTCGCTCCCCTGCAGCGACCAATATCGGGTCAGCTTGGTGGTCACCGACAGCGACAGCTGCTCCTGCTTGCCGTAGAGCACGTTCTGGCCGGTCACCGGGTTGGTGACGACGTCGCTCGCGACCTGCGCCGGGATCAGCACGTAATTGGCGCTGACCCGCAAATTCTGCGGTCCGGTGGTGATCCCCGCCTGCTGCTCGCGATAGGCGAGATCGTTGGCGGCGAGGCGGAAGCGGTAGATCAGGTCGAGATATGAGCTCGGCGCCAGCACCACCCGTCCGACAACATCCGACAAGCGGTTTTCGGCCCCCGAGCCGGGTGGCAAAAACGGATTGGTCTCAGCCCGGTAGCTCTGCCCGACCAGCACCCGGTAGCTGCCGCCGCTGTTGTCATAGAGCCCGAATTTGGTGCCGTAATCGACCCGCTGGCCGGTATCGAGGATGTCGTAGCCGGCGAGCCGGTCGGGGCGGAACAGGTCGGTGTCGTCATAGTTGAAGGAGAGGCTGTCCTCGTCGGGGATCTTGCGCTGGTTGCCGCCATTGGGCCCGGCATAGACCGCGACAATCGGCTCGATCAGCGGGGTCAGGCTGCTGCCGGGATGGATCAGCGGATAGCTCCATTTGAGCCCGACTTGCGGAAAGGCGCGACCGGTCAGAAAGTTGGTGGCGATCGGCTCGGCTGCCGGCTTGCCGTCGATCGGGAAATAGGCCGAAGGCAGGTCAGGGTTCGACACCGGGCTCAGATTGTTGACCGAATAGGCGTCGCCGCGCAGGCTCGCGGTAAACAGGTACTTACCGCCGATGCCATCCTCAAAGCTGCGCTGCCACTCCGAGCCGAGCGACAGGCGGCGGGTCTGGGTCCCGACCTCGCGCACGATATCCAAGAGGTTGGCGTTGAGGTTCCAGCGGCCGCCGAGCGCATCGGGCTCGCTCTGCCAGTCGCGGTTGATGACCGGCAGCACGATCGGCTGCGTCGAATCGCCGAGCCCGGGCAGCAGCGGCTGAAACATGTAGGCATCGACATCGGTGGCACCGCGTGGATCAAAGCCTTCGAGATAGGCCCGGCTGATTTCGGCATTGAGCAGCGGGTTGCCGTAGCCGAATTCGAGCAGGTAGCTCTGATCGGAGACGCGCTGCACATCGAGACCGGTGCGCCAGGTGTCGTTGAGGTCGAACACGCTGTGCTCGTCGATCATGCCGCGGACGATGTTTCCGGTGTCCTCGGTCCCTTCAGGGTTGCTGTAGTTGAGGCTGCCATCGGCCTCGAGCTCGCCATTATCAAAGCGTTCGCGGTACTCGGCGCCGGCCACCGGGCCGGCCTTGGTGGTGAAGCGCGGTTCGAAGGTGATGTCCTTGTCAGGGCCGAGCACCAGGAAATAGGGGATCGTGATATGCGCGCCGATCGTGTTCGAATTGCCAAAGGACGGCGCGAGAAAGCCGCTGGCGCGCTTGACCGAGGGGTCGGGCACCGAGATGTACGGGGTGTAGAACACCGGCCAGCCATCGATCTGCATCGTCGCGTCGCGGAATTCGATCAGCTTCAGCCGCTGGTCGTCGTTGATCTCGCGCGCCTCGATCTGCCATTCGGGCGGCGCACTCGGGTCGCTGCGGCACAGATCGCACGGCGAATAGACGGCGCGCCGCAGCTCGATGCGATTGCCGTTGGTGCGGCGCGCGGTATTGGCGGCCAGCCGTGAGCGGTCGGCGAGCAGCATGCGCACATCCTTGGCGAAGCCCTGGCTCATCGCATCGCGCAGTTCGAGATAATTGGCGAACAGGATTTCGCCGGTCGGCTGCGACAGGCTGACATGGCCCGAGGCGGTGATCGTGTCGGTGCGCTGGTTGTAGGTGACCGTATCGGCGAGCAGCACTTCGCCATTCTGCGAAATCTCGACATGGCCGCGAGCGATCGTCAGGGCCAGATCCTCGTCATACTCGACCTCGTCGGCGCGCAGCGCGATCGGCGCGTTGCGGTTCTGCTTGTGGACGGTGCTGAGACCGGTTTGCGCGGCTGCGGCAAAAGCGGCGAGCGCGACCAACGCCGCCGCCAGCATCCCCAGCACCAGCCGCGGCCGGATCATCGGACCCCGCCCGTCGCCGGCGGGGCCGCGGCGCAGGCGCATCAGCCATCCTCCAGATGCAGCAGCATCGAGGCGCCGAAAACGAGGCTGGTCCCGGTCGGGGTCCAGGCGGCGAGAACCACCGGGACCTTGGCCGAGAGCCCGAGGGCAAAGACGATGTCGGAGAGGACGTAGAGGGCGAAGCCGCTCGCGACCCCGCCGACGATCATCAGGCCGACATGGCCGCGGCGCTGCATGCGCAGGCTGAAGATCGCCGCGATCAGCACCATCGCGCACAACAGGAACGGTCGGGCGAGCAGCACGTTGAAATGCAGCTGATGGCGCTGCGCGGGAAACCCCGAGCGCTCAAGGAGGGCGATAAAGCCCGGCAACTCCCAGAACGACATCGTCTCCGGCGAGGCGAAGCTCTCGGCGATCTTGCGCGCGGTCAGCTGGGTCGGCAGCCGCCACTGCGCGAACGGCGATGGCGGTCCGTTCGGGCGCCAGCGCACGCCGTTCTTGACGAGCCAGTCACCCGGTTCGAGCCGGGCCGTCTGCGCATCGATGCGCGAGACGAACTCGGTCTGGGCGTTGAAAAAGAACAGCGTCACATTGTCGAGGTCGAGCCCCGCGCCGCCGGCCAGCTTCTGCGCGTGAATGATGACCTGATTGCCCGCCGCATCGCTCTGCCGCAGCCACAGTCCCGCATTCGACAGCAGCAGCTGATCCGAGCCCTCGCGCAGGACGCTGCTGTTGAGCTGCTCGTACCTCGCTTCGGCGACCGAGGCGATTGGGTTGAACACGGTGACCGCAAAAATTCCGATCAGCAGTGCGACGAGCACCGCCGGGGTCAGAAATTCCCAGCAGGAGATGCCGGCCGCGCGCGCCACCACCAGCTCGTTGCTGCGGGTCAGCCGCCAGAAGGCGAGCATGGTGCCGAACAACACCGCAAACGGCAGCACCTCCTGCGCGGTCTGCGGCGATTGCAGTGCCGCCATCTCGAACAGCATCCCGAGCGTGGCCGCCGCCCGCGATCCGCCGCGCCGAATGAGTTCGATGTAGTCGAGCAGGAAGGTGATGATCGCCATCGCCGCGAAGACGCCGCAGAACCAGCCGAAAAACTGCCGCGCGATATAGGCGGAAAGGGTCTTGGCGAGCTGCACCGGGGAGCCTTGAAAGCAATGCTGCGCTCAGCGCGCGGGTCCGAGGGCCAGGGCCGCACGCGGCCGCGCCGGTCGGGCGCCGCCGTGCAGCAGGACCAGGAGACCGAGTGCGGCAGGCAGCAGCACGATCGCATAGCTGAGCGGGATCACGATGGCAAAGCGGGCGGTCAAATCGTTGATCCCGAAACCGGTCAACTCGAACAGGAAGGCCGCACCGACCGCCAGCATGACGCGCCGCAGCTGCCCGCGCCGGTTGAACTCGCCGGACAGCAGAAACGCGGGCGGGATCAGGGCAAAGCTGAACACCGAGAGCGGGATCAGGATGCGCTGGTTGGCCTCGACCACAAAGCTGTGACGCAGCACCGGATCGAGATTGCGCGGCGGGAACAGCAATTCGCCGAGAAAGCGCTCCTGCGCCTCGCGAAAGCGGACGACCGGGGCATCCTGCAAGGCACCGAGATCGAGCGTGTAGCGGGAAAAGGTCAGCACCGAAAGCTTCCTGGTGTGCGGATCGAACTGCTGACGGTCGCCATTGACCATGACGATGCGCGAACCGGCCGGCGTGTCGACAAAGGCGGCGCGCTGGGCGAGGATCGTGACCGGGCGCTGGGGATCGCGGCTGTCGTTGATCAAGAGCCCGACGACATCCCCATGCTCGTCACGGTTGCGGATGTAAAATGTCAGCTTGTCCGAGACCGTGGTGAACGTGCCCTCCTGGATCAGGCTCGACACGAACCGGTTGCGAATTTCAAACTGGAGATCCTTGAACGCACGGTTGGCCACCGGCAGAAAATAGAGCGACAGGCTCATCAGCACGACAAAAGCGATCGTGGCGAGGATCAGCACCGGCCGGGTCAGCGCCATCGGGCTCAACCCGGCAGCACGCATGACCACCAGTTCGCTCTCCGCGATCATTCGGTTGAAGGTGAACAGCACCGCAATGAAGACGCCGATCGGCAGCACGATGTCGAGAAACCGGGGCAGAATCAGCGCCGCCAGATAGAGAAAGATTTCAATCGACAGCCCGCGATTGACGATCAGATCGACAAGCCGCAAGGATTGGGCAAGCCAGACCGCGGCGCTGAGCGCTGCGGTGACGAAGATCATTACGCCAAAGGATTGTCGCAAAATATAGCGGGTTAGGCTCGTCATGCGCGCGTGGTCATAGGGGCGCGCGATCATAGGCACGCACCCCGGGGCCGGCCAGCGGCATTTCGGCGTGAAAGCAGCCGGCCTCGCCACCCTGCCGCGACCGGAGGGCATTCCCGCTGGTCGCTCGATTCGCAGCCGCTGGCGTCGACCGCCGCGCTCGATGTATCTATCGCGGTGGATCTACCGGGGGCCGTGCCCCGGGAAACGGCGTTCCGCCGGAGCATTGCGAGGGTTGTTGATGAAGATCAGCTTTGCCGAGCCGGGTCTGCCGGCCGCCGGCGCCGTCGTCGCCGGCATCTGGGAGGAGAGGGAATTGACCGCAACCGCCCGCCGGCTCGACCAGGCGAGCGAAGGAGCGATTGCCCGCGCCCTCGCCGGTGCCACCCGCTTTAGCGGCAAAAAGGGCGAATTCCTGGCGATCGTGGCGCCGGCGCATTTGCCGGTCAGCCGAATCGTTCTCGCCGGGCTCGGCAAGCCCGAGGAGGCCGGTTCGCGCGTCTTCGAGGAGGTCGGCGGTGCGCTTGCCGCGCATCTGAACGGTGCCGGTGAGATCGAGGCGACGGCCGCGGTCGATATCGGTGACGCTGCCCCAGTCGAGGCGGCCGAGGCCGCTGCCAGCCTCGCCTTTGGCGCGCAGCTCAGATCGTACCGCTTCGACAAGTACCGGACCCGGCAGAAACCGGAGCAACGCCCCTCGCTCGACCGGCTGACCGTAACGACCGCGTCGCCGAGCGCCGCGAAGCAGGCTTGGCGCCGGCTCGACGCGACCGCCGCGGCGGTGGCGTTCACCCGCGACCTCGTCTCCGAGCCGGCCAATATCATCTACCCCGAGACGCTTGCCGACGCGGCCCGCACGCTCGAGCAGTTCGGGGTCGAGGTCGAGGTGCTGGACGAGCCGGCGCTGCGGGAGCTCGGCATGGGCGCATTGCTGGGCGTCGCGCAGGGCAGCGTCCGTCCGCCGCGGCTCGTCGTCATGCAATGGCGCGGCGGCGGCAATACCGGCGCGCCGCTCGCTTTTATCGGCAAGGGGGTCACCTTCGACACCGGCGGCATCTCGATCAAGCCGGCGGCTGGCATGGGCGACATGAAATGGGACATGGCCGGCTCGGCCGTGGTCATCGGGCTGATGCGGCTCTTGGCCGCACGCCAGGCCAAGATCGATGCGGTCGGCGTCGTCGGCCTCGTCGAGAACATGCCGTCCGGCACCGCGCAGCGGCCGGGTGACATCGTCACCTCGATGTCGGGCCAGACGATCGAGGTGCTGAACACCGACGCCGAGGGCCGCCTCGTTCTGGCCGATGCGATGTGGTATTGCCAGGATCGCTTCAAGCCGCGGCTGATGATCGATCTTGCGACCCTGACCGGGGCCGTCATCGTCGCGCTCGGCCACCACCGCGCCGGTCTGTTCGCCAATGACGACGAGCTCGCGGCACGGCTGATCGAAGCCGGCAAATCGGTCGGCGAGGAACTCTGGCGGCTGCCGCTCGCCGACAGCTACGACCGCGAGATGGACAGCGATGCCGCCGACGTCAAAAACATCGGCGGTGGGCGCGCCGCCGGCAGCATTACCGCCGCACAATTTTTGCAGCGTTTTGTCAACAAGGTGCCGTGGGCGCATCTCGACATCGCCGGGGTGGCGTGGTCGAGCAAGGATGCCCAGACCGTGCCCAAGGGTGCCACCGCCTTCGGCATGCGGCTGCTCGATCGTTTCGTCGCCAAATATTACGAGAACGACCAGTGACCGTATGATGGTTAATGGCCCACGGGCTCCATGATCGGATTCCTGTTCGGCGCCACCCGATTGCCGAGCTTGACGTATTTGAGGTGAGCGGCGAGGAGCTCGATCAGTTGGAACGCGCAGGGCTACAGGGCGCTGAATCGTTCGGCTTTTTGATATTCGGCTGTTCAGTTGGTATCAGCCTGACGATTACCCTGGCAACCGTCGAGATCCATTCGGATCGCCTATTTGAAAGCTTTTTGATTACCACAATCATCGCTTATGTGGTGGGAGTGTTCTT
Source organism: Allostellaceae bacterium (assembly GCA_035503615.1). GTDB lineage: Bacteria > Pseudomonadota > Alphaproteobacteria > ATCC43930 > CGMCC-115725 > AP-15. The sequence goes on from DATJTI010000094.1 coordinate 32,364, forward strand.
TGGGATCAGGTGGTTCCTGGAGAGGAAGTCGTCTAAGACGGTTGCGCAGCGAATAAGAAGCCGTATTGGTCCGATCGGAGACGACGAGGCGGGCATAGAACCGACCGGCACCGCTGCCGAGTCGGAGAGATCGAGGACCGAAGGATAGCACTTATGCTACTTCAGGTATCGTATGACCTAAGAGGTCGAGATCGGGATTACGAGGACCTCTATGAAGCGATAAAACTGCAGGGCCGATGGTGGCATTACCTGAGATCGACATGGATTGTCGAAACCGACAAGTCGCCACGCCAAGTAGTTGATACTCTTGAAGAATTACTGTCTCGCGGAGATCGGTTGGTGGTTTCCGAAATAGCGCGTTTTGATGGGGTTCTTCCAGAGAAAGCATGGAATTGGCTTGAGAGGCATAAAGCGACGCAGAGCTGACGGGAATTAACCAGGGTGCGTGCTCTGGTGGCTGAGATCGGGTTCTATCACCTGTTGTCGACGCCGCTCGAACGGGCATTGCCGAGGCTGCTCGAACGGGCGCGGGCGGACGGCCATGTGATCGTCGTGCGGGCCGGCTCGGCCGAGCGCGTGGCCCAGCTCGACGCGCTCTTATGGACCTATGACGAGGCGAGCTTTCTGGCGCACGGCTCGGCGCGTGACGGCAATGCCGCGGCCCAGCCGATCTGGCTGACCGATGGCGATGACAACCCGAACAAGGCGACAATGCTGGTGCTGGTCGATGGCGTCGCGGCCGACGATCTGTCGGGCTTTGCGCGCTGTGCCGACCTGTTCGACGGCAACGATTCGGACGCGGTCGCGGCGGCGCGCGAGCGCTGGCGCCGGGCTCGCGCCGACGGACATGCCCTGACTTACTGGCAGCAAACCGCCGCAGGCTGGGAACGGCGAGCCTAGTGGTCCGATCGAAACGCATGGTTCCCAGGCGTTTTGTGAATCGCCCCCAGGCTGATGGGTTGGCGATGCAATTCAGCTAACGGATCGGGACCATCTGTCAGCATTCGCACCACTAGCCGGCCCGGCCCGGCCCGTCGCGGTTGCCTGGCCTCCCGCAGCGTCCGCGACCCGGGGGCGCAGCTGTCGCCGGTTGCCGCCACACCGGGCGAAGGCTATAACCCCGCGCGCCGCAGCCGATATCCCGTCGCAGCCGATGTGAAGAGCCGATGCCGGTCGAACGCACGCTTTCGATCCTCAAGCCTGACGCTACCCGGCGCAATCTGACCGGCGCGATCAACGATCGTTTCGAGCGGCGTGGGCTGCGCATCATCGCCCAGAAACGGATCCGGCTGAGCGCGGCGCAGGCCGAAGAGTTCTATGCGGTTCACGCCGAGCGCCCGTTCTATCGCAGCCTGGTCGCATTCATGACCTCGGGGCCGGTCGTCGCCCAGGTGCTCGAAGGACCGGATGCGGTCGCGCTCAGCCGCGAGATCATGGGGGCGACCAACCCGGCCGAGGCCGCTCCCGGAACCATTCGCAAGGATTTCGCCGAATCGATCGAGGCCAACTCGGTGCACGGTTCCGACTCGCCGCAGAACGCGGCGCAGGAGATCGCGTTCTTCTTTTCCGCAATCGAAATCCTGCCCTAGTGGGTGCGATGCTGACAGATGGTCCCGATCGGTTCGCTGAATCGCACCACCAACCGATCAGCCTGGTGGGCCGATTCACAAAACGCTCGGGAACCATGCGTTTCGATCGGACCACTAGAGCAGGATCGCGTGAAATAGAAACAGAGCTTCCATTTCATGGCTGAATCCCGCTCTCGATTCCAGGGACGAGACCGTGATTCACGGATCGGACCGGAATGCCGTGCGCTTCGAGCCGATCCGATCATGGTCTAGCGGCGGCAGCTGGGTGCAGCGGGCGGGAGGGCCGTTTCAGGCGAACGCGGGCCAGGCAGGCGCGGGCCGTGCCGGGCCCTATCGGCTGTGCCCGCCGGAAGCCGCGCGGCGCTTGGCGAACGGGTTCGAGGCCGGGCTCGATGCCGCGGCGCTGCTGTTGTTCCCGCTGCTGCTGGTGGTGCCGCGCGGCATTGCCGCACTGGCTTCGGTCGCCGGGCTGTTCGCCGCAGGATTGCTGCTGACAGCCGGCCGGCCGGCGCCTGTCCGCGATTTCGGCCGCGCGATCGGGCTGTTCGCGGCGTTGTTGACCTGGGGCGGCATCTCGATCCTGTGGTCGATCGACCCCTGGCGCTCGCTCGAAATGACCGCCCGCCTCGCCGGGCTGTTCGCCGCCGGCTTCGCGCTGGCGCTGGCGGCCGATGTGATCGCCGCACCGGCCCGGCTCGGCACCTGTCTCGTCTTCGGCTTCGCCGCGACGGTCACCTTGGCGGTGGCCGATCTTGCGACCCATGGCGCACTCAGCCGGCCGTTTTCGACCCGCTTCTACCAGCCGAGCTGGCTCAACCAGGCATCGATCACCTTTGCCATCCTGCTGCTGCCGGCAAGCGCATTCCTCTTTGGCCGCGGCCGCCGGGTCGCGGCATTGCTGCTGGGGCTCGCCGGTGCTGCGACAATCTGCGCGCTCGCCGGGACCGCGGCCAAGGTGGCGCTCGGCGCCGGATTGCCGGTGGCGCTGCTGTGCTGGCGATGGCGGGCGGCGACGGCGCGGATCGGGGCGTTGCTTGCGGTGCTGGTCATCCTGACCGCACCGCTGACCTTCACCCGGCTCGAACGCGGCGCGGAATTGGTCACGACCGCGGACGAGGTCAAGCTGTCGGCCGGACACCGGCTGTTGATCTGGTCGTTTGTCGGTGACCGGATCGCCGAACATGCGCTCGCCGGCTGGGGGCTCGATTCGTCGCGCGCGATCCCGGGCGGCAAGGACCCGATCCAACCGGGCGAGACCTGGCTGCCGCTGCATCCGCACAATGCCGCCTTGCAGCTCTGGCTCGAGCTCGGGGTGCCGGGCGCGGTGCTGCTGGCGCTCGTGGTCGGCACTCTTTGGCTGGCACTTGCCGCGGCGCGCTGGCCGCCATGGTTCGCCGCGGCCGCCGGTGGCAGCCTCGCTACCGCCTTTGTCGCCACCTTCGCCACCTATGGGATCTGGGAGGAATGGTGGCAGGGCACCTTGTGGCTGTCTCTGTTTCTGGTTCGCGTGATGGCGCACGCCGCGGCGACCGGATCGGAGCTCTGAGGCGGCGCCCGCGGCAATGCCGCCGCTTGACCCTGCGCTCAGTGCTGCTGGATCAGCACGATCCCGGCGCCGATCAGTAGAATGCCGCCGATCTGCGGCCAGCCGAACGGCTCACCCCAGAGGATATGGGCGAGGATCGCGACCGCCGCATAGCTGGCGGAGACCGACGGAAAGGCCAGCGAAACCGGGATCCGCTTGAGCGCCACGATGTAGCAGAGTGCGGCGACCACATAGATCGCAAAGCCGGCGCCGGTCAGCGGGCTGGTCAATTGCGCGGCGATCGTCGGCGCCCGCTCGGCCGCGGCCTTAAGCGCGATCTGGCCGCCGACGCCGAGCAGGATTGCCGTGGCGAGGCTCACATAATAGATCGACATCGAACCCATCCGGGAAGCGTTCGGCAACCGGGCGGGGCCGAGAATGCCGCGGCAGCGATGAAGATTCTGCCACCATCCGCCGGTGGCGCCGCCGACGCCTTACAGACCGGCAGCGCCGACCAGCGCCGCCAGCACGCGATCGGCGGCGAAATGTTCGCGTGCCAGCTCCCGCGCCGCCCGGCTGTGTATCGCATAATCGTCCTCGATCGCGTCGAGCGCCGCCAGGGCCTCGTCATAGTTTGCATATTCGAACAGGCCGCGCCCGACCGGATAGAACTTGGCGAACCCGGTGCGCATCGTCACCACCGGCCGTCCGGCCGCCAGGTAGCAGGCGCTGCGGTCGCTGAACCAGCCGCTGTTCGGCCGGACATAGATGTCCTTGGCGACCGTGAATTCACCGCGCGACCCGGCGATGAAGTCGCGATAGGGGGCCATCGCCGCCGAGATCGGCCCAGGATCGAGGAGTTGCCAACCGGCTTCCTCGACGGTCCGGCGCACCGCCGCATCGGGCGGGCTCATCGCCAGCGCAAAGGAGAGCTGCCCGCGATGCTGCGGCAGATCGAGAAACCGCAGAAAATTCCGGTGCTTCGACCATAAATAGCGGGTCCCGGCAAAGTCGATGTCCTTGCCCTTGTTCTCCCAGGTGGCAATCGTCGTGAACGAGCGCGGCAAGCCCGTGGGTGCCGGCCACAGGTCGAGCACCACCGGCGGGCGGGTCGGGCGCCAGGCGATCCCGCTGAGCGGCACCGGACAATCGGCAGCACCCAAATTCTCGCCATAGCTGTAGAAATCGGTATGGGCATCGAGATAGGCGCGGGCGGCGATATCGGCACCGGCATATTTGATCTGTTCGAAGCCCGGATCGGTGTCGATCATGATCCGCACCGGGCAAGCGAGATGCTCGTCGCGCAGCCGGGTGGCCCCGCACAGATTGATCAGCCCGTCCGCCTCGGCAAAGAGCCGGCGCACCCGCTCGCGCGGTTGGCCGTGCCAGACATCGTTGATCGCGTCCCAATAGGCCCAGCGCTGACCGAACCCGTGGCACTCCATCGCCCGGCGCAGACAGGCGACATTGTAGGCGCAGTCCATGACGACGCTGGCGATCCGCGGGTCGTAGGGGTTGGCGCCGCCATCCTCGACATACCAGACCTCATAGCCGAGCTGGCGCAGCCCGACCAGATAGTGCAGCGCCTGCCAGGCGATGCCGGCAAGCGGCATCTGACCGGCGAAATGAAGCAGGACGATCGTGCCGCGCTTGCCCAAGGGCCACCCCGGTTGCTACCCGCCGGCAAGAACGGTGGGGTGCCGCGATTCATTTCGCCCGGCCGCCGCCGGCATGGCGCTGTGTTCCGCCGCGGGACCGCGAAAACCCCATGCCACGTGGGGTTGCCCCTGCCGCGCCCTGCATGCTAGGCAACCCGCCATGATCGAAAGCCTGATCGGCTGGCTGACCGGTGCGTCGCCCGGTGGTACGGCGGCGGCGCCGAACGAGCTCGAGCTGGCACTGGCGGCATTGCTGGTCGAGGCCGCGCACGGCGACCACCGTTTCGACGATCGCGAGCGGTCGGTCGTGGCGCGGCTCTTGGCGCGACGTTTCGGCCTGTCGTCGGATGACGCCCGGGCGCTGCTGGCCGCCGGCGAAAAGGAGGCCAACCGGTCGGTCGAGCTGTTTCATCTGACGCGGATCATCAATGAGCGGCTGTCGTTCGAGCAGCGGGTCGAGCTGATCGAGATGCTGTGGGAAGTCGCCTACGCAGACGGTGTGCTCGATCAGTATGAGGACAGCCTGCTGCGCCAGGTCGGCGGGTTGATCTATGTGCCCGACCATGAACGCGGCGAGGCGCGGCAGCGCGTTCTGAAGCGGCTGAAGCTGAGCGAGGCGACCTGATCCGCGCCGGTCGGCTCGCTCGTGCAAGTTCAGGAGCAGAAAGCGTCACCATGACCTACGTCGTCACCGAAGCTTGCATTCGCTGCAAATACATGGATTGCGTAGAGGTCTGCCCGGTGGATTGCTTCTACGAGGGTGAGAACATGCTGGTGATCCACCCCGATGAATGCATCGATTGCGGGGTGTGCGAGCCGGAATGCCCGATCGACGCGATCATCCCGGACAGCGAGCCCGAAGCCGAGCGCTGGGTCGGGCTCAATCGGGAATATGCGGCAAGCTGGCCCAATATTACCCGCAAGAAAAACCCGCCCGACGATGCCGACGAATGGAAGGACGTCCCCGAGAAGTTCGAGAAGGAGTTCAGCTCCAATCCTGGCGGGAGCTAACCCTTTCGGGTGACGGGACGCGGGTCATGTGCTGCAGGCATAGGTGACCCGCTGGCTTGCGGGAGCATTTGATGGTATTGTGACATCGGTGCTTCGACGCGTGCTTTCCAGGTTTCGCGCTGTTTCGCTGGCCAGGTTTCACGCTGTTTCGCCGGGCCACGGGCGGTCGTCGTCGCCACGGTAGATTGACGGTCTGAAGCGTGCCGGCTTGGCCCTTCGGGCCGATTTTGAGAGACGGATATGACGTCGGAAAAGCCTCTATTCTCCACGGGTGATCTCGTCGTCTATCCGACGCATGGGGTGGGCAAGATCGTCGGCATCGAGACCCAGGAAATCGCCGGCTATTCGCTCAGCGTCTTTGTCGTCGCGTTCGACAAGGATCGCATGACGCTGCGGGTCCCGTTGGCCAAGGCCAAGGTGTCGGGTCTGCGCAAGCTGTCGAGCCGCAAGGAGATGGATGCGGCGCTGACCAAATTGCGCGGTCGCTCGCGCGCCAAACGGACGATGTGGAGCCGGCGGGCGCAGGAATACCAGGCCAAGATCGCTTCCGGTGATCCGGGTTCGATCGCCGAGGTGGTGCGCGATCTCTACCGCAATGTCGGCCAGCCGGAGCAATCCTACAGCGAGCGCCAGATTTACCAGGCGGCGCTCGACCGCTTCGTGCGCGAGTTCGCCGCGGTTGAACGCATCGACGAGACGACGGCGACGCAGCGGGTCGAACAGCTGCTGACCGCCTGAGGCCGCCCCGCCGCCGGCAGCCGCAGCGGGGTACCGGGTGAACCGCGGCCAGCCTCGCTCGCGGCTCGCCCATCTCGGCACCGCGCGACGGGTCTGGGCGGTGGCCGCGATCCACGCCGAGGTGCAGCGCTTGATCGTGCTGCACGACCGGCTCAGCGACCGCTTCGCAGTCGGTGACCGCATCGTCTATCTCGGCAATTATCTCGGCCATGGCGCGGCAGTGCACGCCACACTCGGCGAACTGCTCGATTTCCGCCGGCGGATCATCGGGCGGGCAACCGGTTTTGCTTGCGACGCGGTGTTTTTGCGCGGAGCGCAGGAAGAAATGTGGCAAAAGCTGCTGCAGCTGCAATTCGCCCCCAATCCCGGTGAGGTGCTGGAATGGCTGGCGCGGGCCGGGATCGAGCCGACGCTGCACGCCTATGGCGGTGATCTGCGGCAGGGCCTTGCCGCCGCCCGCGGCGGACCGCGCGCGATCACGCGCTGGACCGCGACGCTGCGCGACGCGATGAACGCGACCCCCGGGCATACGATGCTGTTTTCAGCACTGCGCCATGCGGCCTTCACCGATCGCGGCGGCGTCTTGTTTGTCCATGCGGGGCTCGACCGGTCGCGGCCGCTTGAGGCGCAGGGTGACGCCTTCTGGTGGGGCGGCGGCGACATTCTCGCTCTCGACGCGCCGTTCGAGGGGTTTCGCCGGGTGGTCCGGGGTGTCGACCGCGCCCGGCGCGGGCTCGTCGAGCGCGCGTTCGCCGTGTCGCTCGATAGCGGTGCCGGCTATGGCGGCCCGCTGAGTGCCGCCTGCTTCGGCCGCGACGGCGGCATCATCGACCGGATCGACGCTTGAGCGGGCTGCCGCCAGCGACCTTTCCAACCGCGATATAGCCGCTCAAACCGCGATGCAGCTGCTCAAACCGCGGTATAGCCGCCATCGGCGAGCAGATCGCTGCCGGTCACAAAGCTCGCATCGTCGCTGGCCAGGAACAACGCCGCGGCGGCGATCTCGCCGGGTTGCCCGAGCCGTTGCATCAGATGCTTCGGGGCGAGGGTATCGCGCGCGGCGGCGAGGCTGCAGTAGCGGCGCAACAGGCGCCCGGTCTCGACCGCACCCGGCGACAGCGTGTTGACCCGGACATTGTCGCCGGCATGGTCGATCGCCATCACCTTGGCCAGCTGGATCAGGGCGCCCTTGGTCGCGCAATAGGCGGCCCGCCCGGCGCTGCCGACGCGGCCGAGTTGCGAGGCGATCAGGATGATCGAACCGCCGCCGCCGGCGATCATCAGCGGCAGCGCGGCGCGGCACAACAGATAGGAGCCGGTCAGATTGACCGTCACCACCTGCTGCCATTCGGCCGGCTCGATTTCGAGGATCGTGCCGCCGGCATCGTGCGGTGCCGCACCGCTGACCAGGATGTCGAGGCGGCCAAAGGCAGCGTGCGTCGCTGCCGCAGCGGCGCGCGTCTCGGTTTCGACCGCAACGTCGCAACTCTGCGCCAGCGCACGGCCGCCGGCCTGCTCGATCAACCTCGCCGTCTCGGTCGCCCCGTCGTGATCGATGTCGCAGCATGCGACGGCCGCACCCGCATCGGCAAAGAGCTGAGCGATCGCCCGGCCGATGCCGCCCGCGGCACCGCTGACGAGAGCGGTCTTGCCATGCAGCCGCGATGCGCGCCGATGGGACGCGCCGCTGTTCAAACCACGAGCTCGGTGTTTGGGTCGATCAGGTGCATCTGGTTCAGATCGGCGACGAGCGGCATCGCCTCGCCGACGGCACTGGCGGCGGTGGGGTTGACCCGGCCGCAAACCTCGACCCCGTCCACCGTGAAATAAACCATCGTCTCCATGCCCATCGGTTCGACGACGTCGAGCCGGGCGGAAAACGGGACGATCCCCGGCGTCAACTCGCCGCGCGCCTCAGTGATGTGCTCGGGGCGCAGACCGAACAACAGCGGATCGCCGATTCGCGCACGATAAGCGGCCTCGCGCTTCGCCGGCACCGGGAACGACAACCAGTCGGCCAGCCGGACGGTCAGCCCGCTGCCGTTTTCAACAAGGCGGCAGGGCAGCAAATTCATCGTCGGCGAGCCGATGAAGCCGGCGACAAACCGGGTCCTCGGTGAATGGTAGACCTCGTAAGGCGTGCCGATCTGATCGATCCGGCCGGCGTTCATGACCACGACCCGATCGGCCAGCGTCATCGCCTCGATCTGGTCATGGGTGACATAGACGGTCGTCGTCGTGACCTTCTGGTGGACCTTCTTGATTTCGGTGCGCATCTGCACCCGCAGCTTGGCATCGAGGTTTGACAGCGGCTCGTCGAACAGGAACACCTTGGGGTTGCGGACGATGGCGCGGCCCATCGCCACCCGCTGGCGCTGTCCGCCCGAGAGTGCGCGCGGCCGGCGTTCGAGCAGATCGGTGATGTCGAGAATGCGCGCCGCGGCCTCGACCCGCTCCTTGATCTCGGTCTTGGGGAACTTCTTCAGCCGCAGCCCGAACGACATGTTCTCGAACACGGTCATGTGCGGATAGAGCGCGTAGTTCTGGAACACCATGGCGATGTCCCGGTCCTTGGGCGGCACGTCGTTGACCAGCTGGTCCCCGATATAAATCTCGCCCTCGGTGCACTCTTCGAGCCCGGCGATCATCCGCAGGGTGGTGGTCTTGCCGCAGCCGGAGGGACCGACCAGAACAACAAACTCGCGATCGGCGATGTCGAGATCGATCCCGCGGACCGCTGGTGTCTTGTCATACGTCTTGATAATGTTTCGAAGCGCGACCTGCGCCATGCTGCTCAGCCTTTCGTCGTACCGGTGCCGCGTCGTACCGGTGCCGCAACCGGGGTGGTGGTGATCCGATATGCGCCCGAGGCCGGCTTCTCCCGGCCTTGTCCCGTCGTCGAGCTTACAGCAAACTTACGGCGCGGGTTGTCGGAGCGTTGCGCGCATTGTAGCCTAGCCATGCGAAATCGCGCCATCTATTTCGCCAGCAGCAGCCGGCGCCGGATGGAATCGCCCGACGCTACCCCACGGCGCCGCCCGGTGCCGCGGCTGAGCGGGTGAATTCGCAGCGGTGTCGCGCCGCAGCAAGCCGCCCATTCGCCGCCGGCTACGGCTCGCCGGCCCGCTGGCCGGGCGGCGCGTCCCCGGCGGAGGGGCTGAAGATACCGGCGTCGTCCTGGCGGGTGCCACGATGATGTTCGAGCTCGTGGGCGTAGCGGCGCAGCGCGTAGGCCTCGCTCAGATAGCCGAGCACGCGGCGCGCCTCGGCATTGTCGATGACCGGCAGCATCTCCTGCGCCGCCTCGCTGAAGCGGTCGAGCGCGGTGCGCAGATTATCCCCGGGCAGCAGAAACGATGCGGGTCCGGTCACGAGGTCACCGACGGTCTTCGCCTCGCCGCTGCGCTCGACGGCACTCGCCTCGATCGGGTCGACGATCCCGGACAGCCGGCCTTCGCCATCGACGACAAACACCTGCTTGGCGCTGCCGATCGGAAAGCGGCGGCGCAGTTCGTCGAGGCTCAGATCGGCCGCGATCACCGCCGGGTCGCGGCGCATCATCGGGCCGATCAGCAATTCGTTGATCCAGCCGATATCCTCGGGGCTGTGGATCGCCAGGCCCTTCAGATGAAAGCGCCAGGTGGCAAACGAATAGCCGAACCAGTGGCGCACCCCGATGGCCGCAGTCACCACCCCGACCATGACCCCGATCGTCGCCGAAAAATCGCCGGTGGTTTCGAGCACCAGCATGATCATCGTCATCGGCGCGCCGACGATCGCGGCGGCGACCGAACCCATGCCGACCAGCGCATAGATCAGCGGATCGGCCGACAGGCCGGGTCCAAGCCGGGCGATCACGCTGCCGATCAAACTGCCGAACAGGCTGCCGAGAAACAGCGACGAGCTGAACAGCCCGCCGCGGAACCCGGAGCCGATCGAGACGGCCGAGGCGACGATCTTGGCAAGCACCAGCCCGGCGAGAAACGGCAGGGCGAAGCCGGAATGCAGCACCTGCAGAATGCCGCCATGACCGCTGCCGAGAACCTGCGGAAACGCCAGCGCGATCAACCCGATCAGCAGGCCCCCGAGGATCGGGCGCGCCCAGCGCGGCACCGCACGCGTGCGGAACAGCGTCTCGGTCGAGGTCACCCCTTTCATGGTCAGGATGCCGAGCCAGGCCGAGGCCAGCCCGACGCCGAAGAACGCCACGTAATCCGGCGCCGACAACGAGATGTCGTGCCACACGACAAAGATCGGGTTGGAGCCGACCAGCCCGCGCACGACCAAGACTGCGGTCAATGCGGCGATCCCGACCGGCGCTAGTGCCTGCAGGGTGTAGGCGCCGATGATCAGTTCGAAGGCGTAAAAGGCCCCGGTCAGCGGTGCGTTGAACGCGGCGGCGATCGCCCCGGCGGCACCGCATCCGACGAGGGTGCGCATGTCGTCGCGGCGCAGACCGACGCTGCGCCCGAGCCGCGAGGCCAGCGCCGAGCCGAGCTGGGTGTAGGCCGCTTCGAGCCCAACCGAGGCGCCGAACCCGCCCGACAGGATCGTGACCCAGACCAGACCGAGGCTGTCGCCGAGCGACATCCGCCCGCCGAACAGCGCGTTGGCCTCGATCGCATCGACCACCTCGCGCGGGCGCCAGCGCCGTAGCAGCAACGAACTGAGGCCGACCAGCATGCCGCCGAGCACCGGTGCCGCCACCAGACGGGCCGGTCCGAGACGCGCGGCGTCGCTCAGATGGCCGCCGAACGGCAGCGCGAAAGCGAAATGCCGGGCGAGATCGAGCAACAGATCGGTGGCAACAACGCCGAGACCGGAGGCGATACCGGCGCCGAGCGCCAGCACCAGCAGAAACAATTCGCTGTCACGCAGCCGCGCCTCGGCACGTCGCGGCCCGATGGCAGCCGCTGACGCGGTCTCCTCTCCCCCGGTGGCAGGTGCGATCTCGGCCACACGCCTGCGCATAGGCGAGTTCGCCGGGGCTGGCAAGGGGCAGCCTTGCGGCCAAAAGATGTTGCAATTGCGGCGCCGCGACCATCCACGACCAAAAGGGCCCGGCCGCGGTCCCCCGGACGCGGTCAGTGGCGCACGAAATAAACGCGGTAGAGCTGGTCGCGAAAACTGGCACTGGCCTCGATCGCCGATTGGAAATCGGACTTGCCGAGCACAAAGGTGTCGAGCGGCTCGGTGGCAAGAACCGTGGCATTGCGCGGTTCGCCGCTGATCAGCGCCACCTCGCCAAAGAAATCGCCGCGCCCCAGCCGCGCCACCTCGTGGTCGGCGCGCATCACATCGACCTCGCCATCGGAGATCAGATAGAACTCCTCACCGGGCTCGCCTTCGCGAATGATCGTATCGCCGGCGGCGAAACTGCGCTTTGTCATCTTCTCGGCAACATTGGTCAGTTGGATCGGGGTCAGGGCGCGGAACAGGTCGACCGCGCGCAGGAACTCGCAGATCCGCAGCGCGTCGTGCAGCACCACATCGGAGACGATCCGGCCATCGACCATGTGCACGAGGCGGTCGGCGGATTCGATGATGCGGTAATCATGCGTGACCATGATCACGGCCGCCTGGTGCTCGACCGTCGTCTCCTTGAGCAGATCGATCACCTTGCGCGCCGACTCGCGGTCGAGTGCCGCGGTCGGCTCATCGGCGAGCACGAGATGCGGATTATTGACCAGAGCGCGGGCAATCGCGACCCGCTGGCGCTCACCGCCGGACAAAAGCCGCGGCCGGTAATCGACCCGGTGGCCGAGCCCGAGCCGTTCGAGAATGGCAGTGCCCCGCTGGCGCATCTCGTTGGCCGGCGTGCGACCGAGCTGCATTGCCATCTTGACGTTCTCGTAGGCGGTAAGCGCATCGAACAGATTGTGCATCTGAAAGACAAAGCCGATCTCGCGCCGGACCGCGACCAGATCGCGCGGTGACAGTGACGACAGCTCACGGCCGAGCACCTCGACCCGCCCCTCGTCGATCGAGCGCAATGCCCCGATCAGCGTCAGGAGGGTGGTCTTGCCGGCCCCCGACGGGCCGGTCATCACCACGAGCTGGCCCGGCAGGATCTCGATCCGATTGTCGAACAATACCTGGTTGCGTCCGGCCCCCTCGCCATACCAATGGTTCAACCCATCGACCTCGACGACGCTGGCCGGAGCGGGGGCTGCGAGCGGGAGCGGAGCCAGCGGTTCGGCGACCATCGCATCCCCCATCAAAATACCTCGGCCGGATCGGCCTTGATCACGCGGCGCACCGCGATGACCGCCGAGATCAGGCACATGCCGAGGGTCAACCCGAGGCTGAGGAGGGTGATTGCGACAGTCATCCGCAGCGGCAAGAGCGCGATCTTGCCGATCACCCAATAGAGCGCGAAGCCGACCAGCCAGGCCGGCAGCCAGCCGGCGAAGCCGTTCAGCGCGGCCTGCCCGAGCACCACCCGCAACAGGTAGCGCGTCGGATAGCCGATCGCCTTCAGCGTTGCGTATTGCGCCAGCTGGTCGGCGATATCGGCATAGGTGACCTGGTATGAGATCAGCATGCCGACGACAAAGCCGACGATGGTCCCGATCGCGAAGATCGGCCCGGCCGACGACACATCGGCCTGGTAGGCGCGCTCAAACGCGAGCAGCTGGGATTTCGTCATGACCGCGATATCGCGCGGCAGCGCCTTTGCCAGCGCCTGCTGCACGCGTGCCGAGTCGGCCCCGGCGGCGAGCTTGATGACCCCGGCCGCGATGCCGGGCGGGTTTCCGGCGACGCCGCGCAGCATATCGGCAAAGGTGCGATCACTCATCACCACCGTGCCATCGCTCTGAAAATCGGGACCGAGCGCAAAGCTGCCGACGATGCTGACCGCGGTGCCGTTCAGTTGGGAACGGCGCGCCCCCCGATCCATGCCGAGAAAGCGGCGCGAGCGGCGATCGACGAGGATCGTGCCCGGTGATGCGAGCCGTTCGCGTGCGGCATTGATGTCGGCGAACAGAAACACCGGCTGGCCGGGATCGAAGGCCAAGCCACGCACCAGGAACACTTTGCCGTCGATCGGATTTTTCCAGAACAAATCGGACCAGTCGGCATAGAGCGGCCGGGCGCTGGCGACCCCGGGAACCCGCCGCGCCGTGGCCAGGAGGGCGAGCGGGATCGGGTCCTGGGTCGCAAACTGATATTTGTGCACGCTCTGCAGAAAGATGTCGCCATCGAGGCCGCGGATCACCTGCAGCGAGCTGGCGAAAAAGCCCTGCTCGAAGCCGAGCTGCATCAGCATCAACAGAACGGCAAACCCGATCCCGGCGCTGGAGCGCAACAGGCGGCGCCGGTTCGCCACCAGGCTGCGCCAGGCGAGCGGCACCGAGGTGCCGATGCCGGCTCGATCGTGGCGCGCCGCGGTGATCGACAAATCCGCCGCTCCCGGCTCAGAATACGTCGGCCGGATCGGCCCGGCGCAGGCCGCCGAGCGCCAGCAGCGCCGAGAGCGCCGCCATGATCAGGGTCGCGACAAACACGACGACGAGGTGCGAGACCGTCATCGTCACCGGCAGCAACGTGCGCTCGCGGATCAGGCGATAGATCCAGATCGAAGCGGCCAGCCCCGGAACAAAACCGGCGACGGCGACGAAGAGCGACATCGCCGCGACCGTACCGGCAAGCGCGCCGTCGCTGTGGCCGATCGCCTTCAGCGTGGCGAATTGCGGCAATTGGCGGCCAACCTGGGTGGCGACGATCTGGTATACGACCATGATCCCGACCACGATCGCGATCACCAGCCCCGAGCCGAAGATCAGCCCGACCGAGGTCCGCGTGGTCCAATACGCGGCCTCGGCGCGGGCGATCGCGGCGCGGGTGAAGATCCTGGTGCCGGGACCGGCGCGCGCGGCCAGCGCTTTTGCGGCGTTGTCCGGATCGATGCCGGGTTTCAGCCAGATCGCGCCGAGATTGGCCATGGCGAGGCTGCGGCGCGGAAACAGGCGGGCGAAATTCGCCGTATCGACGAGCGCCACGCCGAGCCCCATAAAGCCGGTGCCGAGCCGGTAGCGACCGCCGATCGTCTCGCTGCGGGTGCCGATCTCGACCACCCGGCCGGTGGTCAGCGGGCCGAAGATGGCGCGGCTGGTGCCGTCGACAAGCACAGTGTCCGGCCGGTCGAGCACTGGCCGCTGCCGCTCGATGCTGCGCGGCAGGAACAGGCTGGCCGCCGGATCGAAGCCGATCACAAAAAGGTCCGGCCACACCCCGCCGGTGCGGCCTTTCCATTTCGCGAGGCCGAAATAAAGCGGGGTTGCCCCGGCGACCCCGGGCGCTGCGCGCAACCGGTCGAGGCGGTCGAGCGGGAACGCCCCGGGCTGCCCCTGGAACTCGTACTGGTCCGAAACCAGCAGCAGGTCAAAATTCATGTTGTCGTAAAGCAGCATCCCCCCCTGCGGCACCGCAAAGAACAGACCGAGCTGGATGAAGACCAGCACGATCGCCATGAAGATACCGATCAGCGCCAGCGCGGTCCGGCCCTTTTGATAGGCCAGGATTCGCCAGGCGAGCACAATCGTCACTTGCCGCCACACCCCCGAGAGGCAGTCGCCCGGTACGTGAACCCCGCCCCGGTGCCACGGCGACAACCGGCCGCCGATGCGCCAGGCAGATCCGCCCGGCGGTTGCTGCCGCCCTTGTCATAATCACCCTTGACCAGTGGCTCGGGTCAATCCGCTTGTTGCCGAAGCGCGAAAAATCCGCGGCGGTGTGCCGGCCGCTCGCCGTGGCCCCGGTTGGAGCGCGCTGCACCGGTCGCCAGCGCATTCGCGGATGCCGTCGCCATGCATGGCGCTTCCGCCGCCAGGGGCGCAGCGATTTCACCGTGGATCGCAGTATTTTGCAGAATCGGCAGCCTACGGAACCTCCGCGCTTTCAAGTTGTTGCGTCGGTTGGCGGGGTCGCAGAGGAGCCGGGAACATTGCGGCGGGGATTGGCGGTTGCTCTCATCCTCGCTGTGGCGGCGGTGGGATTGGTCGGCTGGAAGCTGGTTGGTCACGCGTCGGCGCTCGCCCCGGCGGCGACATCGCCTCCGGCCGTCCCGGTAACGGCGGCGGTGGTCAAGACCGCGGATGTGCCGGCCATTCTGCCGGCGCTCGGCACCGTGCAATCAATCGACACGGTCAACGTCATGCCGCAGGTCAACGGGCGGATCATGGCGATCTACTTCAAGCAGGGCGACGAGGTAAAGGCTGGACAGCCGCTGTTTCTGATTGATCCGCGTCCTTATCAGGCGGCGCTCGATCAGGCGCAAGGGCAGCTCGCCCATGATCAGGCGGCGCTTGCCGAAGCCAGGATGGATCTCGCCCGCTACCGGCGGCTGACCAAGGAAAACTCGATCGCGACCCAGACCGAACAGGACCAGATTTACGTGGTCGGGCAGGACCAGGGAACGGTGCAGCTCGACAAGGCCAATGTCGCAAACGCCGAGCTCAATCTCTCCTACTGCCATATCGACGCGCCGGTCGCCGGGCGCACCGGGGCGCTGCAGGTCGATCTCGGCAATTATGTGCAGGCGGCGAGCAGCGCCCAGCAATCGGGCAACACGCAGTCCGGCGCCGCGGGGTCGGTGACGCCGGGCACGACGCCATCGGCGGGCGTCACGCCGCTGGTGGCGATCACCCAGATGCACCCGATCTATGTCAGCTTCAGCGTGCCGGAGAGCCAGCTCGACACGATCCTCGCCAACCAGGCCAAGGGTCCGCTGACCGTCGAGGCGCACCGGGCCTCGGGCGCGCTGATCGCCACCGGCAAGCTCACCCTGATCAGCAACGAGGTCGACACCGCGACCGGCACGATCCTGCTCGAGGGCACCTTTGCCAACCGGCACGAGCGGTTGTGGCCGAACCAGTTCGTCTCGATCCGGCTGGTCGAGTTCATCCGGCGCAACGCGCTCACGGTTCCGGCGGCGGCGGTGATGACTGGCCCGACCGGCCCCTATGTCTATGTGATCGGCGCCGGCAGCAAGGTGAGCCGGGTCAATGTGCAGGTGACCGCGACGCAGGACAATATCGCGGTCATCGGCAAGGGTTTGAAATCAGGCGAACAAGTCGTCACCAACGGCCAGTACCGGCTCGACAACGGGGTCGCGGTCAGCATTCAGACGCCGAAAGCCGCGGCCACCGGCTGAGCCGTCATGAGCATATCGGAACCTTTTATCCGCCGGCCGATCGCGACCGCGCTGTTGATGGCGGCGCTGCTCGGGTTCGGCATCATCTGCTATCAGCTGCTGCCGGTATCGGCGCTGCCCAATGTGCAATTTCCGACGATCTCGGTGTCGGCACAGCTGCCCGGCGCCAGCCCCGAAACGATGGCCGACACCGTGGCGACGCCGCTTGAAGAGGAGTTCACGGCGATCCCGGGGCTGTCGTTCATGTCATCCTCGAGCGGGCTCGGTTCGACCTCGATCACGCTGCAGTTCAACCTCGACAGCAACATCAGCGCCGACGCGCAATTCGTGCAGAGCGCCATCAACGAAGCGCAGAGCCTGCTGCCGAAAAACCTGCCGACCCCGCCGATCTGGCGCGAGACCAACCCGGCGCAGGCCCCGGTGCTGATCTACGCGATCCATTCGGGTGCCATGCCGCTCTATCAGGTCGATGAATATTCGAATGTGATGTTGGCCGAACAGCTGTCGACCGTCAGCGGGGTCGGGCAGGTCATCATCGCCGGACAGCAGCAGCCGGCGGTTCACATCGAGGTCAATCCGCAGTTGCTGGCCGAGCGCGGCATCGGGCTCGGCCAGGTGGCGACTGCACTCTCGGATATGACGCTCGACACCGCCAAGGGCAATCTCGAAGGACCGAGGACCGAATATCCGCTCGACACCAACGACCAGCTGTTCACCGCCGCGCAGTTCAAGAACGTGATCGTCGCCTATAGCAACGGCGCGCCGGTCGAGCTGAAAGATCTGGGCCACATCGTCAATTCCTCGGTCAACCCGCGCACCGGCAGCTGGTTCGGCACCACGCCCAGCGAATTGCTGCTGATCGAGCTGCAGCCCGGGGCCAACACGATCCAGGTCGTGGACCAGATCAAGGCGATGCTGCCGCGGCTCGAAGCGGCGATCCCGCGCGCCGTGCATGTCAACCTGGTGGCCGACCGCTCCGCCAATATCCGCGCCTCCGTTGCCGACGTGGAATTCACCCTGCTGCTGACCATCGGTCTCGTGGTGCTGGTGATCTTTGCCTTCCTGCGCAAGCTGTGGGCGACGATCATCCCGAGCATCACCTTGCCGCTGGTTATCGTCGCGACCTTCAGCGGCATGTATTTCCTCGGCTACAGCATCGACAATCTGTCATTGATGGCGCTGACGATCGCGGTCGGCTTTCTGGTCGATGACGCGATCGTGATGATCGAAAATATCGTCCGCTACATCGAGGCCGGCGATCCGCCGCTCGAAGCGGCCCTGAAAGGCGCCGGGCAGATCGGCTTTACGATCGTCTCGATGACCTTGTCGCTGATCGCCGTGTTCATCCCGCTCTTGTTTATGTCGGGGGTGGTCGGGCTCCTGTTCCACGAATTCGCGATGACGGTGACGCTGACCCTGCTGTTTTCGGCGCTGGTGTCGCTGACCCTGACGCCGATGATGTGCGCGCTGTTTCTGACCCGCGAGGACGAACCCGAGCGGCGCCGGCCGAGCCGTTTCGAGCGCGGCTTCGAACGGCTCCGCGCGGGCTATGACCGCGGCCTCAACTGGGCGTTCCGCCACCGCCTGCCGATGCTGCTGCTGACGCTGGCGATGATGGCCTTGACCGGCATCCTTTATGTGATGATTCCGAAGGGGTTTTTGCCGGAGCAGGATACCGGGTTCATCTTTGCCGAGGTCGAGGCGCGGCAGGACACCTCATTCGCGGCGATGTCCAAGATCGAAAATCAGGTCGCGGACATTTTCCTGCACGATCCGGCCGTGTCGGGGGTGGTCGGCTTCGCCGGAGCGACCGGCGCCAACGCCAGCGAAAGCACCGCGCGGGTCTTTGTCCAGCTCAAACCGTTCAACGCGCGCCCGCCGGTGCAGCAGGTGATGGCGCAGCTGCGTCCCCGGTTCAACGCCGTCATCGGTGCCAACGTCTTTATGCAGGCCGGTCAGGACATCAATATCGGCGGGCGGCTCGAACAGGCGCAATATCAGTATACGCTGACCGACGCCAGCTCGACCGAGCTCGATCATTGGGCGCCGATCCTGCTCGCCGATATGCAGAAGCTCAAAATCCTGACCGATGTGGCCACCGATCTGCAGGTCGCCTCGCCGAACCTGTCGATCGTCGTCGACCGCAACACCGCCTCGCAGCTCGGCGTGTCGATGGACGCGATCGACACGACCCTCGGCGACGCCTTCGGCCAGACCCAGGTGACGACGATCTACTCCCCGACCTATCAGTCGAAAGTGGTGCTGCAGGTCGAGCCGCGGTTCCTGTCGCAGCCGAACAATCTGTCGGACATCTATGTGCAGAGCAGCAACGGCGCCGAGGTGCCATTGTCGGCGGTGGCGCATTTCGTTACCAAGGCCGAGCCGCTGACCGTCAACCACCAGGGATTGTTTCCGGCGGTGACGCTGTCGTTCAACCTGGCGCCGGGCGCGGCGCTGAGCCAGGCGGTCGCGGCAATCGACGCGCTGCGCACCCAGATCGGCGCGCCGGCCACACTGATCGGCGCCTTCGAAGGCACTGCCCAGGCCTATCAGCAATCGCTGGTCACGATCCCGCTCTTAATCCTCGCCGCGATCGCCGCGATCTATGTGATCATGGGCGTGCTCTATGAGAGCTTTGTCCACCCGATCACGATCCTGTCGTCGTTGCCGGCGGCCGGGGTCGGCGCGCTGGCGATCCTGATGCTGTTCGGCTACGAGCTGACCCTGATCGCGATCATCGGCATCATCCTGTTGATGGGCATCGTCAAAAAGAACGCGATCATGATGATCGATTTCGCGATCGAGGCTGAGCGGATCGAGGGCAAAAGCGCGCAAGAGGCGATCCACCAGGCATGTCTGTTGCGGTTTCGGCCGATCCTGATGACGACGGTGTGCGCACTGGTCGCCGGCCTGCCGCTGGCGCTCGAAACGGGGGCGGGCTCGGAATTGCGCCGGCCGCTGGGTGTCGCGATTGTCGGCGGGCTCCTCGTCTCGCAATGGCTGACGCTCTACACGACGCCGATCGTCTATCTCTATCTCGACGGCTTGCACCAACGGTTCGGCCGTCGGCGGCCGGCTGTCGCAACCGCCGGTCATCACCGCGCCTGAAGGCTTGTTTCCGGACGATCAGGGCCACGGCGGCAAGCGGCATTCGTAGATCGGCGGAACCCGCCCGTAGAGGCGGCGGGTCAACAGACGGGGCACCCCGGTCGGCGCGCCGACATAGATTGTCGCCCCGGTCCCGGTATTGGCGACCGCCTTCCTACAGTTGGCGAAGAACGATCGCTGGCAAGGATAGGGACCGGCGATCTGGTATCCCGCCGGCGAGTTTTGCGGGCTGGCGACGGTAATCGGACAGGAACAGATGATCTGGTTCTTGGCCAGGGGCTTGGCGAACCCCGGAAAGGATTGGCCGCGGCTGCTGGTGGAACAGATGCCGCCGTCGCATTGGGCGTAGGCGCCGTTCGAGGTGCCGGCGGGACAGTCGTAGAGCGCCTGGTCGCCGGTCGGTGCCACGACCGAGGGCGGCAGGCTGTAGGTGCTGACCATGTAGCCGTTTTTCGTGCCCTCGGCATTGACCGTGCAGACGTTCTGGTTGCGGCCGAACTGCAGCGGCAGGCTGATGCTGTCGCCCGATTTGACATCGCACCGGCAGTAGGACACGCCATCGAACACAAAGCACTTGGCGACCGCACAGAGCGCGTAGGTCTGGTCGGTGCAGATCTTGAAGAGCCGCGGCGCGGTCAAGAGCAGCGCATCTCCCGGATTTTCGGCACGGGCACTCCCGGTCGCCAGCAGCACCGCACCGAGCAGCATCGCGCCAAATACCACCGCACCGGGCATCACCGCGCCGGGCATCACCGCGAGCAGTCGCCGCCATCCCATCGAATACCTCTCCCAATCCTACCCGCGATGCTGCCGGACCCTGCATCAGCGCGGCGTCCCCACGGCACAGGGCGAGGCCGTCAAATTGCCTGTCCGAAAATCGTGTGGCCCGAAAATCGTGTAGCTCGAAAATCGTATAGATCGCGTTACCGGCGTCATGCCGGCCGGCGTCGCATCCCGGCGGCGTTGACAAGCTTCGGCCCGGACGGTCTGATCGGTGCCGGATTTGATCAATTCGGGAGGGGATGGTGGCCAAGTTCAGGATTGCCACGCCGGCGGGGGCTAGCTTCACCGTCGCCGGCGGCGGCTATGGCTACGAGATGGAGGCGCTGACGCCGCTCGATGCCGAGATTTTCGAAATCCCGGCCGGCTCCGAGGATGAATTCGTCGCCGCGGCGCGAAATGCCGACGCGCTCTACGCCAAAGGAAGGCGGATCACCAAGAAGATGATCGACGGGCTCGAACGCTGCAAGATCATTTCGCTCGGCAGCGTCGGAGTCGACAGCGTCGATGTCGATGCGGCCACCGCCAAGGGCATCCCGGTCACCAACTGTCCGGACACCTTTATCGAGGAGGTTGCCGACCATGCGCTGACCTTGATCCTCGCGACCCATCGCCGCCTCCTGGTGCAGGACCGCATGGTGCGCGACGGCCGCTGGGCCGAGGGCCGTCCGGCTCTGCTGCAGGTCCCGCGGCTGCGCGGTCTGACGCTCGGCCTGATCGCTTTTGGCCATGTCGCCCGCGCTGTCGCCGAGCGCGCCAAGCCGTTCGGGCTGCACGTCATCGCCTACGACCCGTTTATCGAGGAGATGGCGATGATCGAACGCGGGGTCGATCCGGTCAGCCTGTCCGAGCTGTTGGCCCGCGCCGACATCATCTCGATGCACACGCCGGCGACCGAGAGTGCCAACCGGCTGATCCGCGAAGAGCATTTCCGCCAGATGAAAAAGACGGCGATCTATGTCTCGACTGGGCGCGGCCCGACCACCGACGAGGCGGCGCTGATCAAGGCGCTCGACGAGGGCATGATCGCCGGCGCCGGGCTCGATGTGCTCGAGCAAGAGCCGCCGGGCGGCAACAACCCGCTCCTCAAGATGGAAGACAAGGTGATCCTGACCGCGCATGTCGCCTCGGCCACCGCGCGGTTCGATCCGGCGCGCCGCCGCCGGGTCGGGCTCGAACTGTCGCTGGCGCTCAGCGGCAAATGGCCGATGTCCTGCGTCAACCCGGCGGTGCTGGCGAATAGCGGGCTCAAGCGCTGGCAGCCGGTCTCGATGGAGCGCGGCCCGAACTCCTAGTGGCGTTTCGATCGAACCACTGGGGGTCCTTTATCACCGCCACCGCGGGCTCGACCCTGGGTTTCTCGGTCATCGATGCACTTTGGCGCAGACAGAGGGCCGAACATCGCCGCTTCCGGGAGGACAGTCTCGATGTCTGGATCTGGGTCTCGATCTGGCATAACCCCGTGCCTCTGGTTCGATGGCAACGCCGAGGAAGCCGCCAGGTTCTACGCTTCGGTACTCCCCAACAGCCGCGTTGACGCCGTCCATCGTGCGCCGGGCGACTACCCATCAGGCAAGACGGGCAACGTGCTGCTGGTCGAGTTCACGCTGATGGGGCAACCGTTCACCGGACTGAATGGCGGGCCGCAATTCCGGTTCAATGAAGCGATCTCGTTCCAGATACCGGTGGAGACCCAGGCCGAGGTCGATCGCTTTACCGATGCGCTTTCGGCAGTCCCCGAGGCGGAGCAATGCGGCTGGGTGAAAGACCGTTTCGGCGTGTCATGGCAGATTGTTCCCGGCCCGCTTATCAGGCTGATCGGCAATCCCGATCGCGCGCGGGCAAAGCGGGCCTTCGAAGCGATGATGCAAATGAAGCGGATCGACATCGCGGCGATCGAGCGCGCCGCCGCCGGCTTCGCGCCGTCCGCCTAGGAGATGGCCGGGGTCAAGCCCGGCCATGACGGAATGGAGGATACAGACGTGGAAACGCTCCCGATCCGCTATCCCGACCCGCGTATCAGGATCCTCGACCCGCGCTTTCAGTCGCTCGTTCTCGGTAATGCCGCGATCGAGCGGATCGCCGAGGGCTGCCGCTTTACCGAGGGGCCGGTGTGGTTTGGCGATGGCCGGTTCCTGTTATGGAGCGACATCCCGAACGACCGGATCATGAAATGGGAGGAGGAGACCGGTGCGGTCAGCGTCTACCGCAAGCCGTCGCATTACGCCAATGGCAACACCCGCGACCGCCAGGGCCGGCTCGTCACCTGCGAGATGGATGCGCAGCGGCTGACCCGCACCGAATATGACGGCACCATCACCATCCTTGCTGATCGCTTCGACGGCAA
>DATJTI010000095.1:0-6700 GCA_035503615.1 Allostellaceae bacterium
GGTCACGATTGTTGAGGTCGAGGAAGACATCCTGCCGGTCGGCGCGATCGACCCCGACGATGTCCACACGGCCGGGATTTTTGTCCACCGCATCGTCAAGATCCCGCCGCCGCCCGAAGGATGGTGGCCGCAACTGCCGACTGGCTCGCCGCGGTAGCCGGGGAACCGGCAGAGATTTGCCGCAACGGACGCATGCAACGCGACGGAACGCGCCGCGATGGAAGCGCCGATCGGTCGGGCACGCGATGATCGGGCGCAGGCATCAAACTCCGCTCGACGTTCGAGCCGGGAGTTCGCTGGCGATGGCCCGCGCAGCTTCGCCATTGCCTGTCGGTAGCGTATCATCGCGCTGAGGTTCGCGGTTCGAGAGGTGACGATGAGCGAAAGGGCAAAAGGGCTGAGCCGTCAGCAGATGTGCGACCGGCTGGCGATGGAATTCGGCGACGGCTGGATCGTCAACCTCGGCATCGGCATCCCGACCTTGTGCTCGAATTTCGATTTCGGCGACAAGGAGATCATCTTTCACTCCGAAAACGGCGTAATCGGCTATGGCCCGCTCGCCGCATCCGGCAGCGAGGATTTGCACCTCGTCAATGCCGGCGGTCAGCACGTGACCTTGCGGCCCGGGGCGGCGATCGTCCACCACGCCGACTCGTTTGCGCTGATCCGCAGCGGCAGGATCGACGTGACCGTGCTCGGCGCCTACGAGGTCGCTGAAAACGGCGATTTCGCGAATTGGAAGATGGCGGGGCAGCAAGGCGGCGGCATCGGCGGGGCCATGGACCTCGCGGCCTGCGCCAAACACGTGTTTGTCGCGATGGAGCATCAGACGCGCAACGGCAGCCCGCGGCTGGTCGAACGCTGTGCGATCCCGGCGACCGCGCGCGGCGTGGTCAACCTCGTCGTGACCAATTTCGGCCTGTTTGCGGTGACGCCGCGCGGCCTGCAGCTCAAGGAAATCGCTCCCGGCGTGACGATTGACGAAATCAGATCGGCGACCGGCTGCAATCTCGTGGTTGACGGCGAGGTCCCGCCGGTGCGGACATTGCGCTAGCCGCCAGGGCCGACCAAAGCGAAGGCGGCCCACAGGGATCGCTGGCGCGGTGCAGGGTTCTTTCGAGAAAGGCGCGATGCAGGGTTTCCCTGGGCAGGGTGTCCTGGCGCAGGGTGTCCCGGCGACGCCCTGGCTGAACAGGCCGGTTCCGTCGTCGTCGCGGCAGCGCGCGGTGACATTCTCGCTCGCTTTTGCCGTGGCTGCGGTTGCCGGCCTGGTCTGGGTCTATACGCAGCCCCCCATCTACCGCGCGATGGCGCGGTTGCAGATCACGCCCTCTGCGGGTGTGGCACCAGCCGCCGACGCGAACCATGCGCCGGCAGTGGTGACCAATGCGCGATCCTTCCTGACCGAAGTCCAGATACTGACGAGCCGCCCGGTGCTGCAGGACGCGATCGCCCGTGTTGCGCGCGACAGCCGACCTCCCGATCTCGGACCGGACCCGGTAGGCGCGGTCCAGCGGATGTTGCATGCCGATCCGGTCGAGGGCACCCAGATCGTGCAGCTGTCGGCGACCGGCGGTGACCGGCAGTTCGTAGCGCCTCTGGTCAATGCGGTGACCGAGGCATACCGGCAGCATGTTGCCGATGCCTTTCAAGGCCGCGCGATGATTACCGACAGCAATGTCGCCGCCGAGGCGGCGGCACTCAACAACAAGGTCGCGGCCCAGCGTGACGCGCTCAATGCGTTCAGCCAGCGCTACGACATCGTGTCGATGGCGCGCCAGGAAAACGATGTTCTCGCCGAGGTTGACGGCCTTAGCAAATCCTACACCGCGGCCAACGAACGCCTGGCCAAGGCCAAGGGGCGGCTCGATGCCTTGAAAACCGGGAAAGCGGCGATCCGGCCGAAAGACGACCCGACGCTCGCCGCTCTGCAGCAGCGGGCCTCGCTGCTGCGCGAAGCTTGGCGCGACCTACAGGCACGTTTTACGCCGGCCTATCTGGCACTTGATCCGGACGCCAAGTCGCTGCAGCAGCAGCTCGACGAAGTCGAACAGCAACTCAAGTCGCAGGCCGGCGCCGGGGATCGCACCGCCGTCGCCGAGGCGCAGCAGGAGTTTGTCGCGACGCAAGCCGCTGTCGATCAACTGCGCAATGATGTCGCCGACAATCAGAAGAAGGCGCAGGAATTCGCCACCCATCTGAACGAATACAAGGCGATGAGCGACGATCTCGACCAGCTTGAGGCCATGCACCGCGCCGCCGTCGACCGGCTGGCGAGATTGCAGGCCAGCGCGCAGGAGCGAGCGCCGCAGGTGGAAGTGCTGGAGGCGGCGGTGCCGAGCCGGCAGCCGTGGCAGCCGGATTATACCAAGGAGGCGGCCCTGGCGATCGGCGGTTCGGTTGTCTTTGGGATTTTCACGACCTGGCTTGTCGGCTTCATCACCGGGCCGCGGCAGCTGGCGCCGGTCTTTGTGCAATATTCATGGTCACCGGCGATGCTGGGACCGGACGCGACAATACCGCCGCCGCTGCTCGGGGTGGCTGATATTCCCCGGCTGCCATCGCCGGAGCCGCCGGCGCGCGAACTCGCGGATGCAGAAATTGCAGTACTCCTCGCCTCCGCCACCGAGGAGGTGCGGCTGCTCGCGGCGGGCCTGCTGACCGGGCTCGACGCCGATGAGCTTGTCGCGCTGCGCTGGGACAATGTCGATCTCGATGCCGGGGTGCTCCGCATCGACGGCGACGCGCCTCGCACCCTCGTGTTGGACCAACCGCTGCGCTCACTGCTCGCAGCACAGCGGCCACACCAGCCCGAGGATGCGGTCAGCGTGCTGCGGCGAGCCGACGGCAGCCCGCTGACGCGCGAGGAAATCGCCCGACTGATCCTGTTTGCCGCCTACGATGCGGGGCTCGACCGCCCGCAGGAGGTGACCGCCGACGCGCTGCGTTGCACCTATCTCAGCTTTTTGCTGCGTCAGGGGATCCGAGCGGCCGATCTCGAAAAGATTGCCGGTTCGGTCCCGCAGACGGACCTCGTCGCGCTGATGCAGCTGCATTCGCCCGCGATCCGGCGACCGCTCGACGACATCGAGCGGGTTCTTCCGGCGTTGCGCGACATCGCCGCAGGCGGGATCGCGTAAACCGGTCGCGGGCCGACGGATCCGTTTGGCGATTGGGAACCGGCGGGCGGCTGCGGCGGGGTGGCGCAGGGGGTGGCGCTTTCGGCTTTTTCTTCCGGCGAGATATTTCTTGGGATATGACGTTGGCCAGCCGCAGAGAGGTGAGCATGGTTCGAACGGTTGGTCGCGACGAGGTTGGGGTGGCGACAGGTTTTGACCGGGCCCGACCGCGCCATCGCCGGTGGCTGGGTCTGGCGATAGCGGTTGTCGCGCTCGGGTGGATCGCCGCGGCGGCGCCGGCGCGCGCCGCCGGCAGCGTCAGCGTGCTCTATGCCGGCTCGCTGGTGAATCTGATGGAACATGGGATCGGCCCGGCCTTTGACCAGGCGAGCGGCGATCGGTTTCAGGGCTATGCCGGCGGCTCCACGCTGCTGGCCAACCAGATCAAGGGCCGGCTGCGTCGGGGCGATGTCTTTATCAGCGCCAATCCGCGGGTGAACAGCGCGCTGACCGGCGGGCAGAACGGCAATTGGGTCAGCTGGTATGTCAGTTTTGCCCAGTCGCCGCTGGTCCTCGGCTACAACCCAACGAGCCGGTTTGCCGCCGATTTCAAATCAAAGCCGTGGTATCAGGTGCTGATGGAGCCGGGGATCCGGATCGGCCGCACCGATCCCAAGCTCGATCCAAAGGGGGCGCTGACGGTGGCGCTGATCAACCGGGCGGCGACGTATTACAAGGTTGCCGACCTGGCGCAGCGGGTGCTCGGGGAGGCCGAGAACCCGGCGCAGGTGCTGCCCGAAGAGACCCTGATCGGGCGGCTGCAGTCGAGCCAGCTCGATGTCGGCTTTTTTTACTCGACCGAGACTGCCAGCGCCCAGATCCCGCGGCTGAGCCTGCCGGCGTCGATCACGCCAAAGGCGGTCTACACCGCGACGGTGCTGGCCGGCGCCGCCAACCCGCCGGGTGCGGTCGACTTTGTGACGTTTCTGCTCGGTCCGCAGAGCCGGACGGTGATGACCGCCAACGGGCTCGAGGTCACAAAGCCGGTACTTGCCGGCACCATGACCGCGGTGCCGGCGCCGATCCGGGCGATCGTCGACCAGAACCGGTGACCGGGCGGGTCGCGGCGCCGCTGCCGTGGCTTGCCGGCCTGTTGGCGATCTATCTTGCCGCACCGCTGGCGGCCGGCATCGGGCAGGTCTGGTTTGCCGACTGGCGCACGGTCGATATCGCGGCACTTGGCCGTGCCGGCGCCATCTCGCTCGCCAGTGCGACAGCGGCGACCGCGATCATCGCGCTCGGCGGCATCCCGCTCGGTTATCTGCTGGCCCGGCTGCCGCGGCGCGCGACGGCGATCATCGGGTTTGTGGTCCAGCTGCCGCTGGCCTTGCCGCCGCTGACGAGCGGCATCCTGCTGTTGTTTGTGATCGGCTATGACGGCTGGCTGGGTCATGGGTTTGGCGCCGCCCTGACGGATTCGTTTGTCGGCATCGTGCTCGCCGAAGTCTTTGTCGCCGCCCCGTTTTTGATCATCGCGGCGCGATCGGCGTTTGCCGCGATCGATGTCGGGCTCGAAGGGGTTGCTGCCACCCTCGGCCGCGGGCCGCTTGAGACGTTTTTCCGGATCAGCCTGCCGATCGCCCGGCCGGCAATCGCTGCCGGGCTGCTGCTGTCGTGGCTGCGCGCTTTTGGCGAGTTTGGCGCGACCGTGATGGTGGCTTATCACCCCTATTCGCTGCCGGTTTATACCTATGTCGCGTTTGGCGCGCAGGGCCTGCCGGCGATGCTGCCGATCCTGCTGCCCACCCTGGTGCTCGCGGGATTGGCGCTGGTGCTGAGCCAAACCCTGGCCCGCCGGCCGCGCCGGGCGGCCGGGCGGGCGATCGCGGCCACGGGTTTGTGGCGATTGCCGCTCGCCGCCCTCGGTTCGCCCCGCGCACCGCCGGTAGCGATGGCGGACCGGCCGGGACTGCGGTTGCACCTGTCAAAGCGCCTCGGCGATTTTCGACTGGCGCTCGATTGGGCGCCGCGCTCGCGGCGGCTGGCGATTCTCGGCCCCTCCGGCTCGGGAAAGTCGCTGACCCTGCGGCTGATCGCCGGTCTCGAACCGGCCGAGCGGGCGGAGGTCTGGGTTGCCGGCGAGGAATTAACCGGTCTTGCGGCGGCCGCGCGGGGGGTCGGTTATGTCCCGCAGAATTACGGTCTCTTTCCGCATCTGACGGCGGCGGCGCAGCTGGGATTTGCGCGCGACGCCGACCCCGCCACTGCCCGGCGCTGGATCGAGCGGCTCGGTCTTGCCGGTCTCGAACAGCGCTATCCGGCGGAATTGTCGCTTGGCCAGCAGCAGCGCGTCGCCCTGGCGCGAGCCCTGGTGCGCCCGGCCCGCCTCTTATTGCTCGATGAACCGTTTTCGGCGCTCGATGCGCCGCTGCGGGCGCGGCTGCGGTCGGAACTGCGCGATTTGCAGCGCGAGATCGGGGCGACGACAATCCTCGTCACCCACGATCCCGACGAAGCGGCGCTGCTTGCCGACGAGCTCCTCGTGCTCGCCGATGGCCGGGTGCTGCAGTCGGGCCCGACCGCGGAGGTGTTCGCCCGGCCGGCCGGGGAAATCGTCGCCGGCCTGCTCGGAACCGAGAACCCGGCCGAAGGGGTGGCGATCGGCGAGCATCGGATCGCGATCGGCGCGGGTGTGGTGCTCGACACCGCCGGGCCGCCCCTGCCGCTCAATTACCGGGTCGGCTGGGCGATCGCGCCAAATGGCGTCCGGATCTGCGGCAATGGCCGCTACCGCGGCCGCATCGCCGGCGTCGTGCCGCTGGGCCATGGCTGCCGGATCGAGCTTCGCCTCGGCGACGCCGTCATCACCTGCTGGCAAAGCCGCCCCGACTGGACCGCCGACGCGTGGAACGGCGCCCCCCGGACTGGCGCGAGCGGGACTGGCGCGAGCGGGACTGGGACTGGCGCGAGCGGGACCGACGAAAACGGGGGTGATAGCCCGTGGTCTGGCGCGAGCGGGACCGATGGCCAGCCGACCGATGGCCAGCCTTGCCGCCTCGACATCGATCCCTACGCCATCCGCGTCTGGCCACGCTAATCCTTTTCTTGCGCGCGGCACCGATCTCTGCGAGGATCGTTATATCCATACGGAAATTACGCGGTTCCTGACCGGCTCGGAAATGTCTCAGCAGATCGCTTTGGATCTCACCGGCAACAGCGCTGTGCTCAATCTGCCCGGCCTACCAAGTGCGGCGCCTGCCGCGCTGCCGTTCAAGCCGAAGCCGATGCCGCAACTCGCCGAGCACGAGGTCGCCTCGCGCGTGCAGCAATTATTGGCGCCGCCATCACCGCATGGCCGGCGCAAGATCTGGGAATTCGACAGCAACCTGCATTGCTCGATCATCGGCACATGTTTGACCAATGCCGAGCTGCGCCAGGCTCTCGGCAAGCTCGGGCTAAAGGAAACCGACGCCACCAGCGAGCATGATTTGCATGCGAGCGCGGTATTGCTTGCCGGCAAGCGGCATGACGGCGCCAGATTGTTGCAAAAAGCGCTCGAGCGGCGGCACCGCGTCACGGTC
>DATJTI010000096.1:0-59385 GCA_035503615.1 Allostellaceae bacterium
CCGCAAGCCGTCGCATTACGCCAATGGCAACACCCGCGACCGCCAGGGCCGGCTCGTCACCTGCGAGATGGATGCGCAGCGGCTGACCCGCACCGAATATGACGGCACCATCACCATCCTTGCTGATCGCTTCGACGGCAAAAAGCTGACCGGCCCCAACGATGTCGTCGTCAAATCGGACGGCACGATCTGGTTCAGCGATAACGGCGCCGGCACTCGCGGCAACTATCTCGGCCACACTGCGCCCTGGGAACTGCCCTTGCGCGTCTACCGGCTCGACCCGGCCAACGGCGTGCTGACGGTGGCGATCGACGATATGGAACGGCCCAACGGTCTCGCCTTTTCGCCCGACGAGAGGCTGCTTTATGTCATCGACACGCCCGGTCCCGGCCGCCGCTCGATCCAGGTCTATGACGTCGTCGAAAATGGCACCCGGGTCGCCAACCGGCGCCAGTTCAACGCCGCCGAGCCGGGTGGCAGCGACGGCATGCGCATCGATGTCCATGGCAATCTGTGGTGCGCCTGGTCGGGCGGCGAAGCCGAGGACGGGGTCGCCGTGTTCGCCCCCGATGGCACGATGATCGGCCGCATCATGCTGCCGGAACGCTGCGCCAATGTCTGTTTTGGCGGGCTCAAGCGCAACCGCCTGTTTATGGCGGCGAGCCAGTCGGTCTATGCGCTCTATGTCGAAACCCAGGGGGCTCCCGGCGGCTGATGCCGCGCGCATCAGGCTCCCTCTCCCCGCGAGCGAGGAGAGGGTTGGGTGAGGGGCCTCTATAAATAAGGGAGGTGAGGGGAACCCTCCTAATACGGGCTGCTGCCGCCGCTGCGTGGCTGGGACACGGCACCGCCGCGCATCTCGGCGACCGCCGCCGCGGCCCCCATCGTCACAAAGCGGGTATCGCCGCCGACGGTGACGAACCTGAAGCCCATCTCGATCATCCTTTTGGCGTAGGCGGGCGCGCCGCAATGGATCCCCGGCTGGACGCCGTGCTTCTTGCAGCCGTCGAGCACCTTCTTGAGCGCCGCCATCATCCATTCGTCGGGCTTGTCGCCACCCGGCGGGTAGCCATGCGAGATCGACAGGTCGCTCGGGCCGACATAGACCGCATCGAGCCCCTTGACCGACAGGATCTGGTCGAGATTGGCGATCGCCTCGGCGGTCTCGATCATGCCGAAGGCGACAACAATGTCGTTGGCCTTGGCGTGGTAATCGGCGCCGCCATAGAGCGAGGCGCGGATCGGCCCCGAGCTGCGATGGCCCAATGGCGCATAGCGCATCGAATCGACCAGCTTCTCGGCCTCGGCGCGGGTGTTGATCATCGGGCAGATGATGCCGTAGGCGCCGGCGTCGAGCGCCTTCTGGATATAGGCCGGGTCGTTCCACGGCACCCGCACCAATGGCACGGTCTCGGTGGTCGAGATGCCCTGCAGCATCGTCACCATCATCTGGTAGTCGATCATGCCGTGCTGCATATCGACGACCAGCGAATCCCAGCCGGCATGGGCCATGACCTCGGCCGAAAAGCTCGACGGGATGCCACACCAGCTGTTGATGACCGGTTTGCCGGCCTGCCACAATTCCCGAACCCGGTTCGCCCGCGCCATCCAATCCTCCACTATGCAACGCTTAGCTCGCGATCCCGCCAGCTTGCCC
Source organism: Allostellaceae bacterium (assembly GCA_035503615.1). Taxonomy (GTDB): domain Bacteria; phylum Pseudomonadota; class Alphaproteobacteria; order ATCC43930; family CGMCC-115725; genus AP-15. Next base: position 1,658 of record DATJTI010000096.1, read on the forward strand.
GGCGCGTGTCAAGCGCCGCCACGAGTCGGCGGGTTCGCATCAGCTCTACCGGCATTCCGATGGCGGGCGAGTGACGGTAACCTCCCACCACCCATGCCAGACCTTTGCTCCGAAGACGCTCCGCTCAATGATCGAGCTGCAGGCGCGCTGGACGGAGGATGGTCTAAGAAGGCTTCGGCTGATCAGGCGATCTTGGCCTATTCCGCGGCGATAGCCGGGCGTTCGCCCAGATGCTGCAGGCAGCGGTCGATCCATAATTTGGTCAGCTTTTCCTGGACGCCGTTTTGCGACAGGCGGCGGTGCAGTGCGGCGAAATCGACCTGGTCCATCTCCTGGTCCTGGTTGAAGCAGGAAAACACCACGGTCTCGGTGCCGGTCGCCGGGTCGCGGTGCATCTGCAGGCATTGCGCGCAGATCTCCTTCATCATGCACTGCATCGGCGAATTGATCGAGGCGATCGCCCGGTGATCCGGGCGGAAATAAGGTTCGAGCGAAGCGTGGCGCGCCGCGGCGACCGCGTTCATCATGCCGTCCGAGCCGATCGCGATGATCCGGTCGATTTCGGAGAGCGGGATCGCAACCGGACCCAGCGTGCCAGAGCCGTAGGCGGCGATTGCTTCGACGATATTGCCGACAAAGGCGCGATCCTGCTTCCGGCCGGCGGCAAAGCCGGGTGCCTCATCGCAGCACCACACGACCGCGTCGGCCGAGCGCTCGATCTCCTCGACCTTGTAGCGGTCGGCGATCGTCTTGTAGCCGGCGAAATAGAGCACGCGCGAACCCTGCGCGCGCAATGCCGCGGCGATCGAGAACAGGACCGCATTGCCGAGCCCGCCGCCGACCAGCAATACGGTTTCGCCGGACGGCGTCTCGGTCGGGGTCCCGGTCGGTCCCATCAGGATCACCGGCTCGCCCGGCTTCAGAAATGCGCACAGATCGGACGAGCCGCCCATTTCGAGCACGATCGTCGATAACAGGCCCTGCTCGCGATCGACCCCGGCGCCGGTCAAGGCGAGCCCCTCCATCGCCAGGGTGGTGCCGTCGATCCGCGGCGCCAGGGTCTCGTAATTTTGCAGCCGGTAGAACTGGCCGGGCTTGAAGGCGCGTGCCGCCATCGGCGCTGCGACGACGATCTCGACGATCCTTGGCGTCAGCCGGATCACCTCGTGCACCCGCGCACGCAATTCGTGGTCGAGGCGCGTCCGGAGCGCGGCCGGACTCGGTGCCGCGGGCTGGAGCTTTGCCAACATCCGGCTCAGCACCGGGTAGCCCAAGGTGGCGCCGCCCATCGCCTTGACCACATTTCCCGAAAAGCTCGGATGCAGATCGCCGAAAAAGCTGACCGCGCGGCCGTCGGGGCGCAGATGGGTCAGCACCCGCACCGCATCGGGCTTGGCCACACGCTGCGGCGTCGCCGGGTTGCCCTCCTCGTCGAGGGCGCGGAAATGGCGGCCGTCGAGCACGATGTTCGCTGGATCTTCGCGGCCGAGCACGGTGTTGGGCTGGGTCCCGGCGGCGATGAGGATCGTGCGCGCCGGCAACACGACCGGTTCCGGCCGGGCGTCCGGTTCCGGCGCCGGGCGGGTCAGCCGCAATGCCGCCGCCTGGCCGAACCGGTCGATTTCGACAGCGACCGGGGTCAGCGCCTCGGCAAAGCGGATCCCTTCTTCCATCGCCTTCGCCACCTCCTCGTGATTGAGGGTGTAGCTCGGCGCATCGACGAGGCGGCGGCGATAGGCGATCGTCACCCCGCCCCAGCGGTCGAGCAACTCCGCGAGGCGCGGCGCACGACCCTCGCGGCGGGCCATCGCGCGCTCGGCGCGGATCGCTTGGCCATGAGCGATGAACTCGTCCGCGGCCTCGGTTTCGGCGGCATTCCAGCCGGCGCGCACCGCCCGTTCGCCGCGCTCGGCGGCGAGCGTCTGGTAGCGCGACAAGAACTTCTCGACCTGCACCGGATAATAGGCGAGCGACTCGGTCGCGGTGTCGATCGCGGTCAACCCGCCGCCGATCACCACCACCGGCAGCCGCACCATCAGATTGGCGATGCTCTGCGTCTTGGCGGCGCCGGTCAGCTGCAGCGCCATCAGAAAATCCGACGCCTGGCGCACTCCGGGAGCGAGGCCGTTGACCATCGGGATCACGGTCGGGCGACCCGCTCCGGCGCACAGTGCCACATGATCGAAGCCGAGCGCGAAGGCGCCGTCGATCGTCAATGTGCCGCCAAAGCGCACCCCGCCATACATCGCGAATTGGGCCCGGCGTTCGAGCAGGAGCCGCACGATCTTCAGGAAATTCTTGTCCCAGCGCACGGTGATGCCGTATTCGGCCACCCCGCCGAACCCGGCCATCACGCGCTCGTCGAGGCCGTCCACCAGGCTCGCGACATCGCGGATCGGATGGAAGGGCCGCCGGCTGCCGTCGAGCGAGACACCGGAGATGTCGGCCGGCAGCGGCTCGATCTTCAATCCGTCGATCGCCGCAACGAAATGGCCGTCATTGATCAAATGATGCGCGAGGGTGAACCCGGCCGGCCCGAGCCCGACCACCAGCACTTTTTTCCCGGTCTCGGGTCGTGGCAGGGGCCGGCGCAGATTGAGCGGGTTCCACCGCGTCAACAGCGAATAGAGCTCGAAGCCCCAGGGCAGGGCCAGCACGTCCTTCAAGGTGCGGGTCTCGATCTGCGGAATGTCGACCGGCTCCTGGCGCTGGTAGATGCACGCCTTCATGCAGTCATTGCAGATGCGGTGCCCGGTCGCAGCACAGATCGGGTTGTCGACGGCGACGATCGCCAGGGCGCCGAGGCTGTTGCCGCGCGCCTTGACCAAATTCATCTCGGAAATCTTTTCTTCGAGCGGGCAGCCGGCGAGGGTGACGCCGAACACGCTCTTCTTGAACGCGCCGTCCTTTTCCTTGAGGCCCTTCGAGCAGCTGTCCTTCCCCTGGTTGTGGCACCAGATGCAGTAATTCGCCTCGTCGAGCCCGCCGGTGAGGTCGGTGCCGGGATCGGTCAGCGCAAACCCGTCGCGGGTGCGCCACTCCTCCTCGGGCAGGCGCAGCATCGCCACACCATCGCGCTCGACGGTCTCGACCGGCACCAGATGATGCGGGTCGATCCGATGTGGCACCTTGAACAGCACGCCGTGGCGGTGTTTTTTTTGGCCTTCGGGTGAGAGGGTCGCCCAGGCGGCATAGCGCTGCGCCAAGTTGAGTGCGGCGGCGTTGCCGGTCTCGTCGTCGAGCCAGCGCGCGACATGCTCGGCATAGCGCCGTTCCCAGGCGGCGATGCCATCCACCGGACCGCCAATCAGCGCATCGAGCTCTTGCGCGAGACCCGGTCCGTCGAGCGCCACGGCCTCGGCTTCCTTGACCCCCTTGACCGCGCGGCGCTGCACAAAGAGGCGCTTGACCGAATAGAGCGGCGCCAATTCGTGGTGACGCGCCTGCAATTCGCGAACTTCAGCGGCGATCCCGAACAGTGCCCCGAGAAAATCTTCGACATGCGGCGCGAGTTCGACCAACAGCTCGGATTCGGCGCTGTGAGCGAGCCCGTCGGGATCGCGCCGCGCCGCCATCAGCCGGTCGTGCAGCACCACATCCGCTTCGGCGAGATCGGCGACAAAGGCCCGGTCGAGCCGTACCAGCCCCTCACGGTCATAGAGATCGGCGAAAGAAAGTCCGTGTGCGAGAGCGAGTTCGGTCATACCGCTTAGTTAGGGGAGCCCATCCCAGGAAACCAGCCGGCAATTCGCCGCGACAGGGTTGCACCGCCCTCGCGGCTTCGCCTCAGCGGTCGGGATTTGCCCGGTCGAGCAGCGCGTTTAGCAGCACGTTGCAGCCGGCAGTGAGGTCGGCGGCGGTAGCGTCCTCGATCTCGTTGTGGCTGATGCCGTCCTTGCACGGCACGAACACCATGGCACTCGGCGCTACCCGCGCCAGATAAACCGCGTCGTGGCCGGCGCCGCTGATGATGTCCTGGTGCGTATAGCCCTGCACCGCCGCTGCGTCGCGTACCGATGCGACCAGGGCCGGGTCGAACGGGGTCGGCGGGAAGTGCCAGAATTCCTTGACCACAACCTCAAGCCCGCCGCTGCGCGCAGCGGCCTCGGCACAAGCGGCCCGCAACTCGTGGTCCATCCGGGTCAGCATCGCGTCGTCGGGATGGCGGAAATCGACGGTGAAGAACACCCGGCCGGGGATCGTGTTGCGCGAATTGGGGCTGACCTGAAGAAAGCCGCAGGTGGTGCGGGCATCGGGTGCGTGCGCCTCACCGATATGGCTGACCGCGTCGATCATCCGCGCCGCGCCGACGAGCGCGTCCTTGCGCCGCGGCAAGGGTGTCGTCCCGGCATGCGCCTCCGCGCCGGTGACCGTGATCTCGTACCAGCGCTGGCCCTGCGCGCCGGTCACGACACCGATCGGCTTTTGCACCGCTTCGAGGACCGGCCCCTGCTCGATATGCGCCTCGAAATAGGCCGCCACCCTGTGTCCGCCAACCGGCTCCGGCCCGGCAAAACCGATGCGCTGGAGTTCGGCGCCGAGGGTCAGTTCGGGCAGATTGTTGTCGCGCGTCGCCAACGCCTCTTCCAGCGTAAAGACGCCGGCGAACACGCCCGAGCCGACCATCGCCGGCGAGAACCGCGAGCCTTCCTCGTTGGTCCAGGCGACGATCTCGATCGGTGCCTCGGTCTCGTAACCGAGATCGTTCAGCGTGCGGACAATCTCCAACCCGGCCATGACGCCGTAAGCGCCGTCGAACCTGCCACCGGTCGGCTGGGTGTCGAGATGGCTGCCGGTCATCACCGGCGCCAGGTTCGGGTCGCGGCCGGCGCGGCGGGCAAAGATGTTGCCGATGCCGTCGATCGTGACCGCGCAGCCCGCTTCCTCGCACCAGCGGATGAAGAGGCGCCGCGCCTCGGCATCGAGGTCGCTCCCGGCGAGCCGGCACACCCCGCCCTTCGCGGTGGCGCCGATCCGCGCCAATTCCATCAGGCTCGCCCACAGCCGCTCGCCATCGACCTGCAGGTTGCGCATCATGCCCTCGCGGTTTTAGCTATCCGATCCTAGCCGTGCGGGAAGCAAGCCGAAAGGAGCAGCGATGGCCGGCGACAACGATGTTGCCTATGCCTCGGCGGTGTCGCTGATCGAGCGCTATCGCCGGCGCGCCCTGTCGCCGGTCGAGGCCACCAAGGCGCTGTTCGAGCGTCTCGATCGGCTGCAGCCACGGATCAATGCGTTCTGCATCGTCGATCGCGACGGTGCCCTCGCCGCCGCCCGCGCTTCGGAGCAGCGGTGGATGCGCGGCGAGCCGCTGGGCCCGGTCGATGGCGCGCCGGTCACGATCAAGGATTTGATGCCGATGCGCGGGTTTCCGACCTTGCGCGGCTCGCATCTGGTCGAGCGCGACCAGGACTGGTCGGAGGACGCGCCGGCGGTGGCGCGGCTGCGCGAGGCGGGTGCCGTGATCCTCGGCAAGACCACGACCCCCGAATTCGGCTGGAAGGCCTTGGGCGACAGCCCGCTGACCGGGATCACCCGCAACCCGTGGGACCTGTCGCGCAGCTCGGGCGGTAGCAGCGCCGGAGCCGCCGCGGCTGCGGCATCCGGGATCGGCGTCTTGCACCTCGGCAGCGACGGCGCCGGGTCGATCCGCACGCCCTCCTCGTTTTGCGGGATTTTCGGGCTGAAGCCGAGCTTTGGCCGGGTCCCGGCCTATCCGCCCTCGCCGTTGGGCCTGTTGTCGCATCACGGGCCGATGGCGCGCGGTGTCGAGGACGCGGCATTGATGCTGAATGTGATCGGCCGCCCCGACCATCGCGATCCCTATGCGCTGCCCTATGAGGAGCGCGACTGGCGCCAGGGGATCAATGGCGGGGTCAAGGACTGGCGCATTGCCTACAGCCCCAACCTCGGCTACGCGCGGGTCGATCCCGAGATCAGCGCCGCGGTCGCCATGGCGGCGCGGCAATTCGAGGCGCTCGGCGCCATTGTCGAGGAGGTGCCGAAAATCTTCGACTCGCCGCGCGATGCGCTGTTCACGTTGTGGGCATCGGGGGTCGCGGCATTGCTGCGCAGCTATCCTGACGAGCGCAAGGGCATGGTCGATCCCGGCCTTTTAGCAACGGCAGCGGCGGGCGAGGCGATCAGCGCGGTCGATTGGGTCGGCGCCGACCTCATACGCGCCGCGCTCGGCCGCACGATGGCCGCCTTTCACCAGCGCTACGATCTCTTGCTGCTGCCGACGATGCCGGTTCCGGCATTGCCGGCCGGGCAGGATCTGAGCGATCCCACAAACGAGCGGCATTGGATCGACTGGTCGCCGTTCAGCTACCCGTTCAACATGACCCGGCAGCCGGCGGCGAGCATCCCGTGCGGCCTGACCCGCGCCGGGCTGCCGATCGGGCTGCAGATTGTCGGCCCGCTCTACGCCGATGCCCGCGTGCTGCGTGCCGCCCGCGCCTTCGAGACGACCCAGCCGGTCCGCCGCCCGCCGCTCGCGCTCTAGCCGCCATCGCCGGCGAAGCGCAGCGACAGTGACAGCGCCACCGGCAAGACCAGCAGCACCAACGGCAATTGCACGGCGCCGCCGGCAATAATCGCGATCGCCAGAGGCTGCAGCATCTGGTCGCCCGAGCCGCTGATCGCCGCACCCAGCGGCAGCAACGCCAGGATCATCGCCAGCGTGCTCATCGTGATCGGCCGCAACCGGTTTAGCGCCGCCTGGTAGAGCGCCTCGCGCGGCGGCATCGTCCGGGCCAGCGCCTGGTATTCGGAAGCGAAGAAGATCGCCATCTCGGTGGCGATGCCGACGATCATGACCATGCCCATCATCGCCGTGATGTTGAGCTCGACCCCGGTCAGCCACAGCCCGACAAAGACCGCGCCGGTCGAAACCAGCGAACTCGCCAGGATCGCCACCGGCAGCACGAACCCTTCGTAGAGAAACAGCAGCAGGATGAATTCGGCGAGCAGAGCCGCTGCGAACACCTCGATCATGCCGTGGATCGCGAGCTCCTGCTGCCGATAGGCGCCGCCGATTCGGAAATAGACCCCGGCCGGCAACAGCCCCGGCCGCTCCAGCACCCGGCGCACCGCAGCGGCGGTCGAGCCGAGATCGTGGCCGCCGCCGATCTGCGCCGTCACGGCGACGATCTGGCCGAGGTTGTCGCGGGTGATCTGCGGCTGCCCGGCGACGAATTTGATCCGGGCGACGGTGGCGAGCGGGAGCAACTGGCCGTCCGGTGTCCGGATCGGGAGCTTGTCGAGCTGGTCGCGGTCGATCCGTTGCTGCGGCGGATCGAGCCACAAGCGCACACCGACCGGCGCTATTTCGCCGAGATAGCGGGTGACGACGGCGCCGGAGAGATAGTGATGGAGTTGGGTCCCGATCTCGGCCGGGGTTAGGTCGGACATCGCCGCGGCGGCCGGATCGACATGGATTTCGAGCGCATCGCCCGCCGGCACCACCCCGTTGTTGACCGAGGCCGGCTCGATCCCGGGCACCTTGGCGACCGCCGCCGCGACCCGGGCGGCGACGCCGCCGAGCACGGCCGGGTCCCTGGCCCTGAGCTCGATGACGATCGGCTGCGGGCGTCCGACCAGGTCGCCGATCATGTCGCCGAGCAGCTGGTGGGTATCGAAGCTGACGCCCGGAACCGCGTCGGTGATCCGATGGCTGATCTCGTCCATGACCGCCCAGATCGAGGGGCGGCACGACGATCATCGCCACCAGCGTGACCCGCCAGTTCCTGAGAAAGCCGAAGATCACCATCGCGGCAAAGCCGAGCCCGATCAGAATCGCCTCCTCGACCGCGTCGATCGAGGAGCGGACCAGCTCGGTCTGGTCGTACCACTTGTAAAGGTGGATCGATTTCGGCTGCGATTTCATGAATGTGGCGAGGCGGGCTGCGACCGTCGCCGCGAGGCTCAGCGAGTCGGCATCGTCCTCTTGATAGACGTCGAAGGTTACCGCCGGGCGCCCATTGTCATCGACCAATAGCCATTGCGGCACGCTGCCCATCGTGACCTTGGCGATATCGCCGAGGCGCAGGATGGCGCCCTTCGTGCTGCGTAGCGTGACCGCAGCCACCGCGGCGGCCGACCGGAAGCTGTTGTTGCCGACCGCCAGATAGAGCAGGTCATTGTCCTCGATCCGGCCGACGGCGCTGAGCGTGTTGTTCGCCGAGAGGGCTGCGGCAATATCGGCGACCGACAGGCCATAGGCGGCGAGCTGTTGCAGACTGACCGAGACCTGGACCTCCGGAACCTCGCCGCCGAGCACTCCGATCCGCCGGATTCCGGGGATCCCGGTCAATAGCGGCGTGATCTGGTATTTGGCGAGGCGGCGCAGCTCGACCTGCGGTATCCGGTTCGAGATCAGGGCATAGGAGACGAACGGCATCAGTGCGTCCGGGCTCATCTGCAGGACGACGTATTTGGTGCCGCTCGGCAGCCGCGGCAGTTCCTGCGCAAAAGCGGCATCGACCGCCAGCAGCACCCGGCTCATATCCGATCCCCAGGGAAAATCGATGAAGATCTCCGCGGCGCCGCGCGAGGTCGTCGAGCTGACCCTGATCGCCCCGGGAACGGCGCGGCCGGCCTCTTCCAGCGGCTCGGTGATTTCGATCAGCATCTGCCGGGCCGGCATGCTGCCGCTGTCGACCTCGATCCGGATGCGCGGAAAGGAGATCACCGGGAACAACCCGACCGGCAGGCGGAGGCCCGCGAACAGCCCCGCCAGCGCCAGCGCGAAGGCGACAAACAATAGCGAGCGGCGATGGCGCTCGACCCAGCGGACCAGCGTCATCGCGTGGTCGGTGGCGGCGGTTTGGCGGCCCTGATCTTCATCCCGGCGGTGAGCTGGCAGCTGCCCGCCAGCGCGATCGGCGCGGTCGGATCGAGCGGCCCGGCGATGACGTCCTCGGCGTTGGCGGCAGCAAGCACGCGCACCGCGACTTTTTTGGCCGTGCCTCCGACCGCCTGCATGACATAGCTCGTCCCGTCGCTGACGATCGCGTCGCGGCTCGTCCCGACCGCGGTCACGACCGCCGCGAAGGGCGCGCAACACCTGCGCCCCGCCCGCCCCTTGCGCCGCCAGCGCCGTCAGCGCCGCACGCACATCGCTGGCGGATTTCCGAGCCGCCGCAAGGTCGGCCGAGAGCCTCTCGATCTGCGCGCCAAGCTCGACAAGGGGTTCGGACCGGAGCTGATCCATACGGTCAGAGGGGCGGGCTATTGTGTACGCGGCCCTGACTAGGGTCGTTCGGACCTTGAGCTTCCGGCTGACCCTGCTCTACGCCCTGCTGTTCAGCGCCTCGGCGGTGATCTTGTTCGCGGTCATCTACTGGGCGACCGCGGTCTATATGACAAGCGAGCTCGACGCGGCGATCGACAGCGATCTGGTCGAGCTCGAAACCGCGATGCGGGTCGGTGGTGCCGCCGCCCTCGCCGCGGCGACGAGGATCGGGTGCGGCAGATGCCGAAAGGCCCGATGCTCTATCAGCTGCAGGATCCGCGCGGAACCGTGCTGGCCGGTAATCTGCCGCGATTGCCCCGGCACGACGGCCGGCGCGATGTCGTGATCGCCGGCGCCGGCCCGGGCCGGCAGCGGCAGATCCACACCCACGGCACCATCCTCGCCGGCGGCGACTATCTCGTGGTCGGCATCGATGCGCATACTCGCAACGAGATGCGCCGGCTGATCCTGCGGACCTTCGGCTGGGGCTTTGCGATCACCCTCGTGCTCGCCTTTGGCGGCGGCGCGGTGATCAGCGGCGGGCTGTTGCGGCGGGTCGAAAGCATCGGCCGCTCGGCCCGCGAGATCATGGCGGGCGATTTCTCGCGGCGCTTGCCGGTGCGCGGCACCGATGACGAGTTCGACCAGCTGACGGCGAGCCTCAACGCCATGCTCGACCGCACCGCAGCCTCGATCGAGACCATCCGGCACGTCTCGAACGACATCGCCCATGACCTGCGCACGCCGCTGACCCGGCTGCGCCGGCGGCTCGAGCTGGCGCGAGACCGGGCGTGGTCGGTCGCGGCGCTGCAGGCAGCGATCAATCGCAGCATCGAGGAGGTCGATGTGATCCTCGACACCTTTGGCGCGCTGTTGCGCATCGCCGAAATCGAAAGCGGCAACGCCGCCCGGCAGTTTCGCACGGTCGACCTGTCCGAATTGCTGCACACGCTGGTCGAGGTCTATCAACCGATGGCCGAGGAGAAAGGGCAGGGCTTTGTCGCCGACATCGCGGCCGGTCTCGAGGTCGAGGGCGATCATGAGATGCTGGCCCAGATGCTGGCCAATCTGATCGAGAATGCGATGAAGCATTCGCCGCCCGGGGCTGCGATCGCCTTGGTTGCCGGCGCCGCATCGGGTGGTGTCGAGACCATCCTCAGCGATACCGGCCCCGGCATCCCGGCCGATCAGCACGATCGGGTGTTCCGCCGCTTCTACCGGCTGGAGACGAGCCGGACGACGCCGGGCAGCGGCCTCGGCCTGACCCTGGTCGCGGCGGTGGCGGCGCTGCACCGGATCGGCGTCGAGCTCGGCGAGAACCGGCCGGGGCTGGTCGTGCGGCTGCGTTTTCCGCAGCATTTGCGCCACCCGGCCGAAATTTGCGCGCTCGCCGAGCGATAATCTTGCGCCGTCTGGTTGACACGGACCGGGCTTTTGCCAAAGCTTCCAGGTGACCAAAGCTTTCCGGTGATAGGCGGCACCCGGCGGCGTTGTGCTGCCCTGTTGTGCGAAGGAGACCCGGTATGAGCGTGGCGACAATGAACCATGTCACGGTGCTGAGCGCCCACCCCAGCCTGGCCGCCCCAGTCTGACCACCGGAGCCCGACCATCATCGAGGGAGGTGAAGCGAGGTCTCGCCGGGCCTGCCGCCTGCCACCGCCCCGGTTGGCGCTGGTTCGGATCGCCGGGTGGGCCTGGCAGGTCGTCGGCAGATTTTACGCCCGCCTCTGCACCGTCAGGAGGGTATCGATGTATTCCAGGATGTTATGCTGATGGCGCGATTCTTGCTCCGGTATCGCACGGGTCGAGCTGATCGACATCAGCCGGACGCCGGCAGGGACAGTGCAGGAGAGAATTTTATGTCGCAGGCGGAGTGTCCATCAGGTCCGAGATTGCCGCTTTCGACGGCGATATTGTCGCATGTCGCATTGACGCTGCTGATGTGGGACCTCGCACTGCGTCTGGTGCTGCTGGTGGGCGGCTGGCCGCGGCTCTAGGGCAGGATTGCGGCTCTAGGGCAGGATCGTATGAAATGAGCACGGAGCTTGCACCTCAAGCGTGAATCCTGCCCTCGATGCCAAAGACGAGACCATGATTGACGGATCGATCGGAGCGCTTTGCGCTTCGATCCGATGCGATCATGGCCTGGAGGCGCAGGAGGCGACGACGCGGCCGCCCTACCGCCGATCGCGGCGACCGCCGGCATGCTGTGCTGCGAGCCGCGTCGCCTTCTCAAGCTCGGCGTAGAAATGTGATGTACCGCCGCCGTGCCGCCCGCGCGCGGCGTCGGCGACGTCGCCCCAGGCGCCGAGATCGGCGCAGTCATAATCCGCCGCCGGAACCCTTGGCGGAACCCGCGGCGGGCGCCGCGCCGGCGCCGGATCACCGTGGCACAGCCCGCTATCCTTCAGCACTCGTCCGAGATAAGCGGACACGCCGAGCATCACGCTATCGGCGGGCCGCCCTGCTTTGACCCAGGCATCGAAATTGCCGATCCCCCAATTATAGGCGGCGATCGCATCGGGCCAGTCGCCGTAGCGGCGATAGAGCTGGGCCAGATAGGCGCGGCCGATCTCGCGGTTCTGCGTCGTGTCGAAACGGTCGCCGCCGCCGACATCGCTCGCTGCCGCCGCGGTGACCTGCATCGGCCCTTGCGGCCCGGCGGGGTTGGCTCGCCACATCGCCTCGTCCTCGCCATGGCTCGACTCGGCGCCATCGACGGCAAAAGCCACACGGTCGAGCGGGTCGCCAGCGGCGGCGGACGCTGCTGCGCGCGGTGCCTTGCGCTGGCCGGCGACACTCGGCAGGGTCAGGATCTGAGAGAGCGAAAGAACAGCCGCCGCCGCGAGCCAACAGCGCATCATCGACATTCCGGAGTGGTTGGAGACGTAATGGTTTGGAGCCGGGCAGCATACCGGCAATCGTCCCGCAGTCAATACAATGTCCGATAATTCTGTGACAATAAAGCGTTAACAAAATCCAAAACAAGATATAGTAGATAATTTGGGGAGATTGTTGGCTTATCTGGTTGGGCAAGCCATAAAGGTTAACTGTATCACAAACATTCATCCATCAGGTTCGAGCATGCCGAACCGGCCGGTGAGCTGGTGCAACGGATGCGAGCCTGCCGGAGCAGGCGGCCGGCGGCAATCAGGCGGTGCGCGAAATCCGGCGGCGCTGCCCGGCGAGCAGCATTGCGAAGCCCAGCGGCAAGGCCAGCAGTGCGAGGGCCGAGGGTTCCGGCACCGCGGCGGCTGTGATGTCGAGCGTGAAGTTCTGGTTTGGCCCATCCCCCCCAGGTCCGGAGACGTAGCCCTCTGGCACGTCGAGTTCGCCAATGGAGGGGCCGTTGATTGCGACAAGGCCTCCGCTGCCGATGCTGGCATCCTCGATTGTGCGCCCGTTGCCGAAACTCGCCGATCGGGCTTTTTGCCGATCGGGCTTTTTGCCGATCCGGGCGACAGCGCCGGGGCGCCGCTCCAGCGGCGTCACGCCTCGGCTTTGGCGCGCTCGCGCAACAGGAATTTCTGGATCTTGCCGGTCGAGGTCTTCGGCAACGGGCCGAAGATCACATTGCGCGGCACCTTGAAGCGGGCGAGATGCTCGCGGCAGAAGGCGATGATGTCGTCGGCACCGGCGGCGGCATCCGGTTTCAGGTCAACAAAGGCGCAGGGGGTGTCGCCCCACATCGGGTCGGGGCGGGCGACGACCGCGGCTTCGAGCACCGCCGGGTGGCGGTAGAGCACGCTCTCGACCTCGACCGTCGAGATGTTCTCGCCGCCGGAAATGATGATGTCCTTTGAGCGGTCCTTCAGTTCGATATAGCCGTCGGGGTGGACGACGCCCAAATCGCCGGTGTGAAACCAGCCGCCGGCAAACGCCTCCCCGGTGGCGTTCGGGTTTTTCAGATAACCCTTCATGACGATGTTGCCGCGCATGAAGATTTCGCCCATCGCCGCCCCATCGGCCGGCACCGGTTCGAGGGTCTGCGGGTCGGCGACCATCAGCCCGTCGAGCACCGGGTAGCTGACCCCCTGCCGCGCCTTCAACCGCGAGCGTTCCCCGGTCGGCAGCGCGTCCCATTCGCCGTGCCAGGCGCACACCGTCGCCGGGCCGTAGACCTCGGTCAGCCCGTAGACATGGGTGATGTGAAAGCCGATCGCTTCCATGCCCTCGATGACCGCGGCCGGCGGCGGCGCCCCGGCGGTCATCATCGCGACCGGGTGGGCGAGGCGCGCAGTGGCGGGGCCGGCATTCAGCAGCATGTTCATGACCACCGGCGCACCGCACAGATGGGTCACCCCGTCGCGGGCGATCGTCTCGTAGATCGCCGCTGCCTCGACCCGGCGCAGGCAGACATGGGTTCCGGCAAGGGCGGTGACCGTCCACGGGAAGCACCAGCCGTTGCAGTGGAACATCGGCAGGGTCCACAAATAGACCGGGTGCTGGCGCAGCCCCCAGACCAGGATGTTGCCGAGCGCATTCAGATAGGCGCCGCGATGGTGATAGACCACCCCCTTGGGGTTGCCGGTGGTGCCCGAGGTGTAGTTAAGCGCGATCGCGTCCCATTCATCGGCCGGGACGAGCGCCGCGAAGCCGGGGTCGGCACCGGCCAGAAACGCCTCGTAATCGATTTCGCCGAGGTGCCTGCCGCCGGGTCCGGCCGGATCGGCGATATCGACAATGACGGGCTTGCGTTCGAGCCGGGCGAGGGCGTCGGCGACAACCGGGGCGAATTCGGTATCGGTCAACAGCACCTTCGCGTCGCCGTGCCGCAAGATAAAGGCGATCGTCTCCGCATCGAGGCGGATGTTCAGCGCATTCAGCACCGCACCCGCCATCGGCACGCCAAAATGCGCCTCGAACGCTTCCGGAATGTTGGGCGCCATCACCGCGACGGTATCGCCGCGGCCGACGCCATGTGCCGCCAGCGCCGCGGCCAGCCGCCGGCACCGCTCGAACACCTGGCGCCAGCCATAGCGGCGATCGCCGTAGACGATTGCGGGATGATCGGGATAGACCGCGGCGCTGCGCTCCAAGAAGCCGATCGGGCTCAGCGCCACGAAATTGGCCGGGTTCTTGTCGAGCCCCTGCGCGTAGGGGCTGGTTGTGGCCTCAGTCATGATCCATCTTCCTCCCTGGCCGCCAGTTTGTCATCGCCGCCCACGCTGTCGAGCCGCTTTCCTGCATTCTCCCGGAGACACCGGCGGTTGACGGCATGCGGGTGGGCGGCGTAGAAGACGCGCCCGCCTCCGTGTCGCCTCGCGGCCGGGGGCAGAATGGGGTTCAGAAGTCGGGTTCGAGGTGCGGTCATGGCGCGGCGATGTGCGGTCACCGGCAAGGGCGTTCAGGTCGGGCACAATGTCAGCCACGCCAACAACAAAACCAAGCGGCGCTTTCTGCCCAACCTGCAGCAGATCTCGCTCTTGTCCGACCGGCTTGGGCCGGTGCGCATGCGGATCACCGCAGCGGCGATCCGCACGATCGAGCACAAGGGCGGGCTCGACGCCTTTTTGCGGGCCACCCCCGACCGCAAGCTGACCGCGGAAATCCGCCGGCTCAAACGTCGGGTCGAGGCAGCGGCCGCGCGCCAGGGCGAGTAAGCCCGGGCTGGTGCGGCGCGGCGCCGGGGTCCTCTCGCGAATTCGCCCGGCTGTTCGGCGGGTGTGGCCGGCGCTGGTCCTGGCCATGGGATTGCTGCCGGCGGATGCGGGGCGTGCCGACATTCGCTACCGGGCGACGATCAGTGCCACCGGCAACAGCGAGCTGACCGACCTGCTCGACAAGGTCTCGGACCTGAAGACGCTCGAAAACCATCCTCCGGCATCCGAGACGGCGCTGCGGGGCCGTGCCGATCGCGATCTCGGCCGGCTCGCCGATGCGGCGCACAGCCTCGGCTATTGGGACGCTCATTTCGCCTACCACATCGACACCTCCAGCGAGCCGCAGCAGGTCACGGTCAAGGTCACGCCCGGCCCGCTCTACCATGTCGCCTCGGTCGAGGTGCTGGGACCGGATGGCAAGAGGCTGGCCCTGCCGCCGGGTGCGGCCCCACTGCCGCTCAAGCCGGGGGATGCGGCACGCACCGCCCCGGTGGTGGGCGCCGAAGCGGCGCTGCTGGCGGTGTTGGGCAATGGCGGCTATCCGTTTGCCAAGGTTTCGCATCGCCAGGTCGTGATCGATCACGCGACGCACACGATGGCGGTGACCTATACGGTCGCGCCCGGTGCCCGCAGCCGGTTTGGCGCGGTGGCGATCACCGGGCTCAAAAAGCTCGATCCCGGCTATGTCGAGCGCCGCCTGGGCTGGCAGCGTGGCCAGCTCTATGACGCCTCCAAGGTCGAAGCGACGCGGCAGACGCTGATCGAAAGCGGCCTGTTCAGCACGGTGCTGATCACTCCTACCCCGGTCGCGGGCGAGCCCGGTGTTGCCCGGATGACGATCGCCGCGACCGAGCGCCCAAACCGCACGATCGGCGCCGGGCTCGGCTATAACACCAGTCAGGGTGCCGCCGCCCGGGTGTTCTGGGAGAACCGCGACCTGTTCGGCCATGCCGAATATTTGCGGCTCGGCGCCACCGGCGGCCAGCAGGTCTACGGGCTCAACGCCAATTTCCGGCGTCCCGATTTCCTCGTCACCAACCAGGACTTTCTGGCGACTGCCGAAATCGCAAACGAGACGCCGACCGCCTATCACAGCCGCCGGGCCCTGGTCACGACCGGTTTCGAGCGGCGCTTTGGCCGCTGGCTGACGATCGGTGCCGCGCTCGAGGCGGAAAAAGCCAATGTCGTGCAGCTCGCCAATGTGTCGTCCAACACCTCGGCGCAGCGCACCCAGCGCTACACGCTGATCGGCATCCCGGCCTACATCAAGTTCGACACGACCGACAATCTGTTGAGCCCGACCCGCGGCTGGCGGGCCCAGCTGTCGGTCACTCCGGCGCATATCCTGTCGAGCCCGAGCGAGACCTTTGTGACCAACTATCTGTCGGCCAGCAGCTACTGGCAGGTTGGCGCGCAGGGGCGTACCGTGCTGGCCGGCCGGGTGGCGCTCGCCTCGCTCGACGGCGCGCCCTTGGGCGGCGTGCCGGCCGATCAGCGGATCTATGCCGGTGGCGGCGGATCGATCCGCGCCTATGGTTATCAGATGGCCGGACCGCTCGCCTCCAACAATGATCCGATCGGCGGCAAGTCGAGCCTGGTGGTCAATTTCGAGACGCGGGTCAGGGTCACCGACACGATCGGTCTCGTGCCGTTCATCGATGCCGGCAGCTATTACGAATCGAGCGTGCCGCAGCTCAACCATCGCCTCTTTTACGGGGTCGGGCTGGGGCTGCGCTATTACACCTCGTTCGGACCGTTGCGACTCGACCTGGCAACACCGCTCTACAAGCGCAGCGCCGATTCCTGGGTCCAGGTCTATATCAGCCTCGGCGAGGCGTTCTGATGGGTGCCGCGGGCCGGGTGCTGCGCTGGCTCGGCATCGCCCTTGCGGTGTCGATCGGCCTGCTGCTGGCCGGGTTCGGCCTGCTGCAGACACGGCCGGGTCAGGATTGGCTCGCGGGCACGGTCGCGCGGCTGGCAAGCAGCCCCGGCTTCACCGTGTCGATCGAGGGGCTCGGCGGCTTCGTGCCGTTCCGGGTGCGGATCGCGCGCATCGCCATCGCCGACCGGCAGGGCACCTACATGACGCTGCGCCGCGTCGCGTTCGACATTGCCCCGGGTGACCTGCTGCATGGCCGGCTGCACCTGCGCTTTCTCGACATCGCCGAACTTTACAAGGCGCG
This sequence comes from Allostellaceae bacterium, assembly GCA_035503615.1. Classification (GTDB taxonomy): domain Bacteria; phylum Pseudomonadota; class Alphaproteobacteria; order ATCC43930; family CGMCC-115725; genus AP-15. Next base: position 18,679 of record DATJTI010000096.1, read on the forward strand.
CTCATCCACTGCTCCGTCCCGCCCGTTTGTCGATTATCTGCAGGTGCCGCGGCTGCCGGTCGCGCTGGTCGTCGACCGGTTGACAATCGGCCGCATCGAACTGGCCCCGCCGGTGCTCGGCCAGAGCATCGTCGCCACGGTCACCGGCAACGCCGCGGTCGAGGGTGAACTCGCCCATGCGGCGCTCGATCTGCATCGCATCGATGGCAAGCCCGGCAGCATCGCCCTGCAGCTGGCGCTGCGCGGTGAGACGCCGCGGCTCAACCTGCAGCTCCAGGCCAAGGAGCCGACCGGTCTATTGCTCGCCCATTGGCTCGGAGCCGGCCACCGGCTGCCGCTCGCACTCGCGATCGATGGAAGCGGGCCGCTTACCGATTGGCATGGACGGTTGACCGCTTCGGCTGGTGACAAGGCGCGCGTTGGCGCCGATGTGACGCTCGGGCTCGGTGCCGAAACAGCTCTGGGCGTGTCGGGGACCGCGGCGGTGGCATCGCTCATTCCGCCTGACCTGGCCGCGATCGTCGGCGACCAGGCGACATTCTCGGTGCATGCCCGGTTCGGTGAGCGGATTTCGGTCAGCCGGATCGCGATCGGCGTCGCCGCCGGTTCGGCGAACGGCAGCGGATCGTTCAACCGTAACGGTGGCGTGATCGCCGCCCGCCTCAACCTTGATCTCCCGGATCTGAGGCGGCTGAGCGGCGCCGTCGGGACGGCGCTTACGGGTGCGGCCGATCTCGGCATCGCCGTCAGCGGCACGCAGACCCGGCCGGTCGCACGGGTCGATCTGTCGGCGAGCGGTATCGGTGCTTCCGGCGTCGGCGCGCAGCACATCGCGGCGCATGTCACGGCGGCATCGACCGGCCCGATCGCCAGCGCGCCCAGCGCGCAGAGCCGCATCGCCGTCACCGCCGGCGGCCGGATCGACGGTCTCGTGCTGCCGGTCGGCGACGCGCTGGCGCAGCAGTTGGCCAATCGGTTGGGCGCCGGGCTCACCTGGTCGCTCGCCGCCACCGCAATCCCCGACACGCGGGCGATCGAGGTGACCCGGTTCATGGCGCGTGCCGGCGGTGTCGACCTGACCGGTGCCGGCCGGCTCGCCGTGGCCACGCAGGGGATCACCGGCGCGGTGCAGCTGGCCGGCTCGGCAGTCGGAATGCGCACCGGGATTGCCGCGGTCGACGCCCTGATCGGCGGCAACGCGCAGTTTTCCGCCGCGGTTCGCCGTGACGCGGCCGGCACGATCGCCCTCGATCGGCTGACCGCAAACAGCGCCGACGCCAAGCTCAGCGGCAATGCCCAGTTCGATCCGGCGACCCGGCGCATGGCCGGCGGACTGAGCCTCGACATCCCGCGGCTGCAACCGCTCGGTGCCGCTTTCGGCATCGCGCTCTCCGGCGCCGCCACTGCGCGGGTGAGCGCACAAGGGCCGCTCGAGCATCTGCGGGTGGCGAGCGAGATCGACGGGCGGGATCTCGGTGTTGCCGGCCGGGCGGCGATCGAGCGGTTGCGGCTCGGCGGCACCATCGCCGATCTGGCGCGACGCCAGGTGGTCATCGACGGCGATTTCCATGCCGTGGGGCTCGATGGCACGCTGGCACTCGCGGCCGGGCTCGCCGACGGCTCGCAGCTCGCGATCCCGAGCCTGCGGCTGAGCGCGGGCAGTGCGACAATCACTGGCGGGCTGCAGGTGGCACTCGCCACCGGCCATGTGCAAGGCTCGCTGAAAGGCCGCTTTCCCGATCTCCGGCAATGGTCGGGGCTCGCCGGCACGCCGCTTGGCGGCAGTCTCGATCTCGCCGCCACGCTGACCGCTGCGGGTAGCGGGCAGGGTGTCGATCTGACGGTCTCGGGCGGCGATCTCGCCATCGGCACCGGCGGGTCGCGGACCGAAATCGGCCGGCTCGCGCTTGCGGCACGGCTCGCCGGCTTGTGGCGCAGCCCGTCCGGAAATGGCCGGCTGACGCTCGGTGCGGCTCGGTTCGGCGCTGCCCGGTTCACGACCGTCTTGGTGAACGTCTCCAGCCCGCGGCCGGGTAGGCTCGCATTCGCGGGCGAGGCCGCCGGCCATCCGCTGTCGCTGTCGCTCGCCGGCGATGGCGAAATCGGACCGGGAATGGCGGCGCTGCGCCTCGCCCGGCTGACCGGGTCGCTCGGCACCGACCGCTTCATGCTGGAGCAGCCGCTGATGCTGTCACGGCATGGCGCCGATCTCGCGCTCGAAGGTCTTGCGCTGCAGTTCGGGCCCGGTCGGATCAGCGGCAATGCCGCGGTCAGGGGCGAAGCGCTGTCGGCAGCGGTCGCCGCCAGCGGCTTGCCGATCGTGGCCGTCGCCGGGCTCGCCGGCCATCCCGGCATCAACGGTTCGGTGTCGCTGCAGGCGAGCCTCGGCGGAACGTTTGCGGCACCGCATGGCCGGGCGCAATTGAGCATCGCCGGGTTGTCGGCACCGAGCGTGGCAAGCGGGCCCGCACTCGGGCTCAGCGTCGCCGCCGGATGGAACGGCCGGATCGTCGATCTGCAAGGTCAGGTCACCGGGCTCGGCCGGGACCGGGTCGTGCTCTCCGGTTCGCTGCCGGTGGTGCTGACCCGCGCGCCGCTCGGGATCACGGTGCCGCCCGACGGGTTGTTGGCGCTGCGGCTCGAAGGCGCGGGTGAGATCGGTGATCTCGCCGATTTGCTGCCGCTCGGCGAAGACCGTCTCACCGGCCGGTTCGCCGCCGATGTCATGGTCGGCGGCACGGTCCGCGCGCCCGCCGCGAGCGGCAGCCTGACACTGCGCAATGCCCGCTATGCGAATTTCGCGAGCGGTGCGGTGCTGGCCAATCTCAATGCCGCGGTGGTGGGCGACCGCGACCGCTTCAGGCTAGCCTCGCTGTCGGCGGGTGACGGGGCGGGCGGCAGCCTGAGTGCCACAGGCAGCGTCGTGCTCGATGGCGGTGCCGGACCGACCGCGTCCTTGTCGGCCCGGCTCAACCATTTCCGCCTGGCAGCGAGCGATGAGGTCGAGGCGAGCGCCAGCGGCACGGTATCGGTCAACGGCCCGCTATCGGCGCCGCACGTCGCGGCGGCGCTGACCATCAACCGCGCGGATATCACTTTGCCGGACAGCCTGCCGCCGAGCGTCGTCGTAATCCCGGTGACCCAGATCGGCGGTCCCGGCGCGAAATCGGCGGCACCGGTTGCGGCGCCGACATTGGCGATGGCGCTCGACATTGTGCTGCGCATGCCGGGCCAGGTGTTCGTGCGCGGCCACGGCCTCAACAGCGACTGGCATGGCCGGCTCCAGATCACCGGCACGACCGCCGCGCCGCGCATCCTCGGGGTGTTGGCTGCCACCCATGGCAGCGTCGATCTATTGGGCAAGAGCTTTCTGTTGACCCGCGGCCGGATCACCTTCGACGGCGGCGCCAAGCTCGATCCTGCGCTCGATATCGTCGCCGAGGCGAGCGCCGCCGACATCACCGCACGGGTGATCATCAGCGGCTATGCCTCGGCACCAAAGATCGCCCTCGCCTCGACCCCGCCGGTGCCGCAGGACGAGATCCTGTCGCGCATCCTGTTCAACCAGGGGGTCGGGCAGATCACCGCCAGCCAGGGGATCCAGCTGGCCCAGGCCGCGGCCACCCTTGCCGGCGGCGGACCGGGCGTGCTCGACAAGCTGCGCGGCAAGCTCGGCCTCGACTGGCTCGGCTTTGGCCAGGGCCCCGCCACAGCCGCGAGCCCGATCCTGAACCCGAGTGTGACCACCCCGTCGAACGCGAACGCCGCCGCGCTCAGCGCCGGAAAATATCTGGCGCATGGCGTGTCGGTCGGGGTGACACAGGGGGTTTCGCCGCCGACCAGCAAGGTCACCGTGCAGGTCGATCTCGGCCACCATGTCACGGTCGAAACCGAGGCCGGCCAGAATGGCGGCACCGGCATCGGGCTTTATTATCGCTACGATTACTAGATTATCGCCACGATTACTGCGCCTCGGCCGGTCGGGCCTATTCGAGGGCGATGCGCGAGCCGGTGGCGCCGCCCAACAGCCGGCGCAGGTGGAAGCCGACCAGATGGTCCTCGCTGCGCAGTCCGAGCAGCGCCGCAAAAGCCGGCATTGCCGCCGGGTCCTGGGCTTCGAGCCGGGCAAACGCGTCGAGATAGGCGCGGGTCGCCGGATCGGCGAACGTCTCGGCCGAGAGCGGCTCATACGCCCGCAGCGGCTCCTTGCGGCCGCGCAGCACCAGTTCGCCGACCGGTCGCCCGGTGAACCCGGCGACCCGGCTGGCGACGCTGTCGCCGACGCAGATGCGCGTGCCGAGCTCCTTGTTCGCGGCCTCGAGCCGGGCCGAGATGTTCACGGTATCGCCATAGGCGGTATAATCGAAATAGCGCGCCCCGCCGAAATTGCCGACGATCGCCGGCCCGGCGGCGAGGCCGAGCCGGGTCTCGCCGAGCGCGACCCCGCGCTGCCGCCAACGCTCGCGGAACGCCTCGGCGCTGGCATCGAGCTCGAGCGCACAGGCGACCGCCCGCGCGGCATGATCGGCCTGTACGGCCGGGGCTCCGAACAGCACATGCATGGCATCGCCGACGAGCTTGACCACGGTTCCGCCGTGGCAGAAGACGATGTCGGTCATCGCCCCCAGGTAATCATTCAAGAGCGGCGCGATGATCTCCGAATCGAGGGTCTCGACGAGCGTGGTGAACTCGGCGATGTCGGTGAACAGCGAGGTGATCTCACGGCGCTGCCCGCCCAGATCGACGGTCCCGGGATCGCTCGCCAGCTGCTCGGCCAGATTGGGCGAGAAATACCGGGACAAGAGCGCATGCGCGCGCTCCGCGGCGATCTGCCGGCGCCGTGCCTCGCGCAGCCGCTCGATATGCGACAGCGTCTTCTTGATCGTGGTTTCGAGATCGGTGAAATCGATCGGCTTGGTGACGAAATCGAAGGCGCCGCGGTTCATCGCGGTGCGGATGTTGGTCATGTCGCCATAAGCCGAAACGATGACCGTCGACAGCGGGTCGGCGGTCTCCTGGATTTTCTGCAACAGGGTCAGGCCGTCCATCCGCGGCATGTTGATGTCGCTGACCACCATGTCCACGGCGGCGCCGTTCTGCAGCACTTCGAGCGCCTCCACACCATCGCGGGCAAAGCGGAATACCAGCTCGCCATTGCGGATCTGGCGGCGAAAGCGCTGCTGGACGAGCGATTCGAGATCCGGCTCGTCATCGACCACGAGGATCGTCGCCGTCATGCTGACCCTCCCTCCACCGCTGCGGCGACCGCGATCACCGCGCCCGGCAGGGTGATGACGAATTCGGTGAAGGCGCCCGGCTCGCTCGCGACGGTGAACCGACCGCCATGCTGGGTGACGATGATGTCATGGCTCAGCGACAGGCCGAGGCCGGTCCCTTCGCCGGCTGGTTTGGTGGTGAAGAACGGATCGAAGATCTTTGCTTTTGTCTCCTCGGGAATGCCGGTGCCGTTGTCGCGCACCCGGATCTCGACCCGGTCGCCGATCTTGCGGGTCGTTACCCACAATGCCGGCGCGAACCCCGGCTCGGCCGCGCCGCGCTGGCGTTCGCGCACCGCGTAAAAGCCGTTGCCGCACAGGTTCAACAGCACGCGGGTGATCTCCTGTGGGTAGAGGTCGACCTCGCCAACCGTGGGATCGAGATCACAATGCAGGGTCACGTTGAAATCCGGTCTTTCGGCGCGGGCGCCATGATAGGCGAGGTTCAGGCTTTCTTCGACGAGCGCGTTGAGATCGGTGGGGCGGCGCTCGCCGGTCCCGGAACGCGAATGCAGCAGCATGTTCTTGACGATGCTGTCGGCGCGCCGGCCGTGCTCGACGATCTTGGCGAGGTTGGCGCTCAAGAGGCCGGTCAATTCTTCGACTTCATCCCGCGCCGCCGCGGGTAATGTCGCTTCTTTCCCGGCCAAGAGTGCCCGCAGCTCGTCGCTGAGCTCGGCCGACAATTCGGCGAAATTGTTGACGAAATTGAGCGGGTTCTTGATTTCATGGGCGATGCCGGCGGTCAGCTGGCCGAGCGAGGCGAGCTTTTGGGTTTCGACGAGGCGATCCTGCGCCCGGTGCAGGTCGGCAAGCGCCTGCTCGGCCGCGATCCGGGCCTCGCGCGCCTGCTGCTCGCTGGCGCGTAGCGCCTCGGTGCGCGCCTCGACCCGCGCCTCCAGCGTGTCGTGCGATTCCTGCACCTTGGCCGCCATTTCATTGAACCGGGCCGCCAGGGTCTCGATCTCGTCGCCGGTGCGGATGTCGATCGGCTCGCCGCGTTCGCCGGAGCCGAGCCGGTCGGCGCCATCCTGCAATCGCCGGATCGGCACCACCATGCGCCGCGCCAGCAAGGTGCCGAGACCCGCCGCGAGCAGCAGCCCCACGGCCAGCAGCCCTGCCATGCGATAGAGCGAGGCATAGACCGGTGCCAGCGCCTCGTGCAGCGGCAGCTCGACAAACACGACCCAGCCGAGCGGCGGCACCGGGGCAAAGGCGGTCAGCACCGGTACCCCGTCCGGCCCGGCCGCGGTGTGCGCCCCCGGCATCGCCGCATGCCGGCGCAGGCTCCTCAGCGCGGCGGCGACCTGCGGCAGGTGCGACCAGTCGGTATCGCGCAGCACGAGGCTCAGATCGGCATCGGCGATCAGCCGGCCGCTTCCATCGACGACATAGGCGTAGCCGGTGCGGCCGACCCGCATCCCTTCGATGACGTCCCACACGAAACGCAGATCGACCTCGGCAACAGTCACCCCCATGTGACGCCCGGCATGTGCCACCGCCACCGTCATATAGGGCTCGGACATGTTGTGGAAATGGACCGGGCCGAACCACACGCCGTTTGCTTCGGCCTCGACAAAGCGCTTGCGGGCCGCGTCGTCGGCACCGCCGCCGACGACATCGGGGGCGATCCGCGAGACTTTCAGCTGCTCCCTGCCTGACCCGTCGATCTCGGTCAATTCGCTGATCGCCGGCACCTGATGCAGCAGGCGGATGAAATCATAGCGGCGTTGCTCGAGCGGCAGCCCGTCCCATTGCGGCACGGTGGTCCAGCCGAGCTCCTCCTCGATCCCGGACACGAACTCTTCGATCCGCCGGGCGGTGTTGCGCGCCTTTTCCTGCTGGATCCGCACCGCGGTGGCTTCGGCCTCGCGAAAGCCGAGCCAGCAGCTGAGCCCGGCGCTGACCAGCAGCACCAGGCTGACCAGCCCGACAAAAGCGAGCGCGAGCTTCGGCGCCAGCCCCATCTGTAGGTGCCGCCGGCGCGGGCGCGCCGCATCGGTCAGATCGTAACCGAGACCGGGTCTGGCGGGCACGAACAGCGCCTCCTGTCATTCGATCACGGTGTCGGCGCGGGCGAGCAGCGATGGCGGGATCGTCAGACCGATCTTCTGCGCGGTTTCGAGATTGATCGCCAGCACGAACCGGGTCGGGGTCTCGAGCGGCAGGTCGGCAGGGCTGGCGCCCTGGAGGATGCGCCAGGCAAGCTCCGCGGCATCGTCGAACATCTCCGCAATATCGGGACCGTAGGACATCAACCCGCCATCGCGTACCAGAAATGCGTACTCGAAGACCGCCGGCAATTTGTGTGCGGCGGCAAAATCAATGACCCGCTGGCGGTTCAACATGGTCAGCACGTCGCTGACCATCAGGATCGCATCGGGGGGTGTGCGCATCATCGCCGCAAACGCCGTATCGAAATCGTCGGGCGCGCGCACCCCGAGCGATTGCACTTCGATACCGAGCGCACGAGCCTGCGCCTCCGCCGCCTTGTAGCGCAGCGACATGCCGAGATCCTCGCCAATCCACAGCATTGCCACCCGGTGCACGCTCGGGACCGCCGCCTTGAGCAGCGACAGCCGCTTGGCCGACAGTTCGGCGGAGATCTCGGAGATGCCGGTAACCCGGCCGCCCGGATGGGCGAAACTGGCCGCGAGCCCGTCCTCGGTCGGATCGCCGGCCTGGACCGCCACGATCGGCAGCCTCGAATGCTGTTTGGCGGCGAGCGCTGCCGGGTAGCCCTGGGTCACGATGACCGCGACCCGGCTTGCGACCAGCTCTGCGACGAGTTGCGGCAGGCGATCGAGATGGCCGTGCGCGGCGCGCCGCTCGAACACCAGGTTCTGGCCGAGAACCAGCCCGTGGCGGGCAAAGCCGCGGATCAGGCCGGCCCCGAACGGGGTTTGATCGGTCGGACTGGCACCGATTGCGAGCAGCCCGACGCGGTAAACCGCCGATCGGGTCTGCGCTGCGGCCGGTCCGGCGGCAATCGCGAAAAGGAGCAGCGCAACAGCCGTCCCGAACAGCTTCATTAATAAATCCCAACGTCAGCCGGCTGTCGATCATACGACCTGGCGGCAGCGGCGACCAAGTGGCGCGACGGACAACATCGCGTGATCAACACGGCTCCGATCCTTTGGGCGGCCCCGATCCTTTGGTAGGCTCGGTTCGTTTTTGTGAACAAAGCCGGCGGTGCTCCCGGATGACCGCGCAAGCCTGCGTCCTGGCGATCGACCAGGGGACGACGAGCACGCGGGCGATGCTGTTCGATGCGGCGGGCCGGGTGCGTTCGCGCGCCCAGATCGAGCTCCGTCAGATCTACCCGCGGCCAAGCTGGGTCGAGCATGACCCCGAAGACATCTGGCGCAGCGTCGTCGCCACCGGGCGTGAGGCGATCATCGCGGCCGACGGGCCGATCGCCGCACTCGGCATCGCCAACCAGCGCGAGACCGCGGTGCTGTGGGAGCGCAGCACCGGTCGCGCGGTGCACAATGCGATCGTCTGGCAGGACCGGCGCACGGCCGAACTGTGTGCCCGCTGGCGGCATGACGGGCTCGAAGCGACCGTCGCGCAACATACCGGGCTGGTGATCGATCCCTATTTCTCGGCGTCGAAGATCGCCTGGCTGCTCGACATGGTGCCGGGGCTGCGGCGCCGCGCGGAACGCGGCGAGATCGCTTTTGGTACGATCGACAGCTTCCTGTTGTGGCGGCTCACCGGCGGCCGGCATTACCTGACCGACGTCACCAACGCCGCACGCACGATGCTGTTCGATATCGGCCGCCTCGCCTGGGACGACGCGCTGCTCGCGGCGTTCGGCATCCCGCGCGCGATGCTGCCCGAGGTGCTCGACACCGGCGCCGATTTTGGCACCACGCTTCCCCAGTTGTTTGGTGCCGCGATCCCGGTCGCGGCGCTTGCCGGTGACCAGCAGGCAGCACTGATCGGCCAAGGCTGCTTTGCGCCCGGCACGATCAAATCGACCTATGGCACCGGCGCCTTCGCGCTGCTCAACATCGGCAGCGTGCCGATCGCCTCGTCGCACAGCTTGTTGACGACGATCGCCTACCGGCTGCGCGGCCGCACCGCCTATGCCCTTGAAGGCAGCATTTTTGTCGCCGGCGCCGCGCTGCAATGGCTGCGCGACCGGCTCGGGCTGATCGCGACGGCGGCCGAGGCCGGGTCGCTGGCGGCGCGTGCCGACCCCCGGCAACGCGTCTTTTTCGTGCCTGGTTTCGCCGGCCTCGGCGCGCCGCACTGGGTGCCGCAGGCGCGCGCCGCGCTCTGCGGGCTGACCGCGGAATGCGGGCCGGCCGAACTCGTCCGCGCGGCACTCGAAGCGGTCGGCTATCAGACCCGGGACCTGGTTGCCGCGATGGCGGCCGACGCCGGGATCGGGATCGGCGCGCTGCGGGTCGATGGCGGGATGGCGGCCAGCGATTGGACGATGCAGTTTCTCGCCGATATCCTGCCCGCCACGGTCGAGCGCCCGGCGCTGGTCGAGACGACCGCCTGGGGCGCGGCCTACGCCGCCGGGCTCACCGTTGGAGCCTATCCCGATCCCGAGGTGATGGCCGCGCGCTGGCGGCCCGAGCGCCGCTTTCGGCCGCAGATGCCGCAAGCCGAGCGGGAAGAGCGCTACCAGGGATGGCAGCGGGCCGTCTCCGGGGTGCTCGCCGCAGCACCACCGTGAAGTCCCTGCCACCGTGAAGTCCCTGCCAGTGAAGTCCCTGCCACCGTGAAGTCCCTGATAGAACCGGTCGGGATCAATCTGCTGGCGCCGCTCCCCGATGCGCGCGCGGCCGAGGCTGTCGCGACCCTGCTGACGCGGCCCGGGTTGCGCATCGAGCGGATCGTTTCGCGGGGTCAGGCGAGCCCGCCCGGCTTTTGGTACGACCAGGAGGAGGGTGAATGGGTCCTGCTATTGGCCGGTGCCGCGCGCCTGCGCTTTGCCGACGAGCCCGGTCCGCGCAGCCTGAGGCCCGGTGACTGGATCGACATCGCCCCGCATCGCCGCCATCGCATCGATTGGACCGATCCGACGACGCCGACGGTGTGGCTCGCCATATTCTACCAATAGTTGCCTAAGCTCCGAGGCAATCGATACTGAACACTACTAATAGATATCGGTTGCGGCTACGCCACAATGGTGATACCGTATTTTGTGGGGGTGGATCTCTGATCCACAGGATACGGGGGAATCGATGGACGTCACCTGGACTCCGGAGCGAGTCGAGCGGCTGAACCAATTGTTTCACGAGGGGCTGCCGACGGCCGAGATCGGTCGCCGCCTGGGGCTGACCAAGAATGCCGTGATCGGCCGCCTGCACCGTAACGCGATGACCCGGCGCGAGCCGGCGCCGAAACCGCCGCCGCGGCCGAGCATCTTCGAATTCAGCGGGCCGAGCTGCCTGTGGCCCTACGGCCATCCGAACGATCTCAATTTTCATTTTTGCGGCGCCCGGCCGATGCCCGGCAAACCCTATTGTGCCGAGCATGCAGCACTCGCCTATATCCGGCCCAAAGAGCAGAAATCCGACGCCGCCTGAGGCGACGGCCGGATTGTGATCAGCCGCGGCGGGCGAGGCGGGCCATCGCCCGGTCGATACCGTCGAGGGTCAAGGGGAACATCCGCTCACCGGTGATCGCGCGGATCATGCCGATGCTGGCGGTGGCGGCCCAGTATTTTTCCGGCACCGGGTTCAGCCAGGCCGCGTGCGGGTAGGCTTCGAGCAGGCGGCGCAGCCAGGTTTCGCCGGGCTCGTCATTCCAGCGCTCGACACTGCCGCCCTCCTTGGCGATCTCGTAGGGGCTCATGCTGGCATCGCCGACAAAGACCACGCGGTAATTGCGGTCATAGGTACGAAGAAGCTCCAGGACCGGCAGCTGCTCGACATGGCGGCGGCGCGAATCGCGCCACACCGCATCATAGATGCAGTTGTGGAAATAGAAGTGGACCAGCTGCTTGAACTCGGCACGTGCGGCCGAGAACAATTCTTCGCAGACGCGAACGTGGTCCTCCATCGAGCCGCCGACATCGACAAACAGCAGCACCTTGACCGCGTTGTGCCGCTCCGGCACCAGCTTCAGGTCGAGCCAGCCGGCATTGTGCGCGGTCGATTTGACAGTGCCATCGAGATCGAGCTCGTCGGCGGCACCCTCGCGCGCGAACCGGCGCAGCCGGCGCAAGGCGAGCTTGATGTTGCGGGTGCCGAGCTCGACCGTGTCGTCGAGGTTGCGGTATTCGCGCCGGTCCCAGACCTTGACGGCGCTGCGGTTGCGGCCTTCGGGCTGGCCGATGCGCACGCCCTCGGGGTTGTCGCCATGCGCGCCGAACGGCGAGGTTCCGGCGGTGCCGATCCATTTGCTGCCGCCTTGATGCCGCTCCTTCTGCTCGGCAAGCCGGCGGCGCAGTGTTTCCATCAGCTGTTCCCAGCCGCCGAGAGACTGGATCAGCTTCTTTTCCTCCGCGGTCAGCAGCCGCTCGGCGAGCTTGCGCAGCCATTCCTCGGGGATGTCCGATCGCGGATCGGAAGCACTCTCGATCCCGTTGAAGCATTGCCCGAACACCCGGTCGAAACGATCGAGGTGGCGCTCATCCTTGACGAGAGCGGTGCGGGCGAGGATGTAGAAATCGTCGATCGCAAAGCCTGCGACGCGCTCGTGCATCGCTTCCATCAGCGTCAGGTATTCGCGCAGCGAGACCGGGATTTTGGCCGCACGCAAGGCGGTGAAGAACGACACGAACAAGGGCGGGACCGGGGTGCGGATCGGGATGCCGTGTGTGGCGCAGCGGGCCGGCGCGGTCAAGCCCGATCGGCCCGGTCGCCGCCGCTGCCCAGCGCCTCGCTCGCCGCGGCGAGCCGCATTAGCGCTGCAGCTGTGCCATCGGCCGTAATGCGATCCCGGCCTGCTCCAGCCGGTCGCGCACCCGCCCGGCCATCGCCACCGCCGCGGGGTTGTCGCCATGCACGCAGACGGTGTCGATCGCGACCGGCAGGCGCTTGCCTGACTGGCTGATGATCGCCCCTTCGCGCACCATCTCCTGGACCCGCCGGGCCGCTTCCTCGGGGTCGTGCAGCACCGCCCCCGGCAATTTGCGCGAGACAAGGTTGCCGCCGTCGTCATAGGCGCGGTCGGCATAGATTTCGCGGGCCATGCGCAGGCCGAGCTCGGCGGCGGCACGTTCAAGCTCGGTGCCGGCCATCACGACATAGATCAGCTCGCGGTCGATCGCGGCAATGGCCCGGCCGATCGCCAGCGCGGTCGGTCGATCGATAGCGGCGAGATTGGCCAGCGTGCCATGCGCCTTGACATGGCAGACGCGGTGGCCGAGCGCGCGCGCCACCCCTTGCAGGGCGCCGATCTGGTAGACGACGATCTTCTCGATATCGGCCGGCGTCTCGCCCTGGATCTGGCGCCGCCCGAAACCCCAGACATCGAAAAAGCTCGGATGCGCACCGATCCCGACGCCGTTCTCCTTGGCGCGGCCGACCGTCTCGAACATGACCAGCGGATCGCCGCCATGAAATCCGCAGGCGATGTTGGCCGAAGTCACGATTTCGAGCATTTCGGCATCGCTGCCCATGGTCCAGGCGCCAAAGCTCTCGCCCATGTCGCAGTTGAGGTCGATCGCATCCATCCCGCGGCTCCTCCCTTGCTTCGCGATCATAAATGGGCATCGGCCGATTGCGGCGCAAACCGCCGGACGATCGGGTTTGGTTCACCGGCGCGATGCGAAAGGCGCTAGAATTGGCGGTATGGCCGAGCGCGAAGGAAGACCGTCGCCCGAGGCGCTGCTGGCAGCGGCGCGACAGGAAGGCCGCGGCCGCTTGAAGATTTTTCTCGGCGCGGCACCCGGCGTCGGCAAGACCTACGAGATGCTGCTGTCGGCCCAGGCCAAGCGGCGCGAAGGGGTCGATGTCGTCGTCGGCATCGTCGAGCCACATGGGCGACGCGACACCGAGGCGCTGCTCGACGGGCTCGAAATCACTCCCCGGCAAGAGGTTGAGTACCGCGGGCACACGCTGGCGGAAATGGACCTCGACGCGATCCTGAAGCGCCGTCCGCAGCTCGTGCTGGTGGATGAGCTCGCCCACACCAACGCGCCGGGTGCCCGCCACCCCAAGCGCTATCTCGATGTCGAGGAGCTGATCGCGGCCGGCATCGACGTATTCGCGACGCTGAATATCCAGCATGTCGAAAGCCTCAACGACGTCGTCGCCCGGATCACTCGGATCCGGGTGCGCGAGACCGTGCCGGACAGTGTGCTCGATCAGGCCGACGACATCGAGATCGTCGATCTATCGCCGCAGGACCTGATCAAGCGCCTGAACGAGGGCAAGGTCTATGTCGCATCGCAGGCCGAGCGCGCCACCCGCCATTTCTTTTCGCCCGGCAACCTGACGGCGTTGCGCGAGCTGGCCTTGCGGCGGACCGCCCAGCGGGTGGACGAGCAGCTGCTGTCGCATATGCGCGAGCATGCGATCACCGGGCCGTGGCCGGCCGGCGAGCGGATGCTGGTCTGCGTCGGCGCTTCGGCCGGCGACGCCGAACTGATCCGCCACGCCCGGCGTGCCGCCGATCGGCTGCGTGTGCCGTGGACCGCGATCCATATCGAAACGCCGCGGGTCGAAACCGCGCACGCGCCGCGCCATGGCGATGCCGAGCGCGACCTTGTGGCCGATCATCTGCGTCTGGCCGAGCGGCTCGGCGCCACGACGCTGACGCTGCCGGGACGCAACGTGGCCGACGAGATCCTGGCTTATGCCCGCGCCAACAACATCACCCAGATCGTCGTCGCCAAGCCAGCGCGCTCGGGCTGGACCCGGCTGCTGCGCGCCTCGGTCGTCGGCGAGCTGATGCGCAAATCGGGGCAGATCAGCCTGCATGTAATCGCCGGCGAGCCCGAGACGCCAGCTCCGGGTCGACCGGCGCCGACCGCTGCCGCCGCTGAGCCGATCCATGTCGGGCCCTATCTCGGCAGCGCCGCCAGTGTTGCGATCGCCCTCGGCATCGGCCTGCTGCTCGACAGGCTCGTCGCGGTGCAGAGCCTGGCACTGGTGTTTCTGACCGCGGTGCTGGCCGCGGCGGTTGCCTGGGGGCTGCTGCCGTCGCTGTTCGCCTGCGTCCTCAGCGTCCTTGTCTACAATTTCTTCTTTCTGCCGCCGCTCTACACGTTCTCGATCGGCGATCCGGAGAATGTCGTCGCGTTGTTCTTTTTCCTGATCGTGGCGGTCATCGTCAGCCATCTGACCGCGGCGACGCGGCGTCAGGCGATGACCGCGCGGGCGCGCGCCAAGACGACCGCCGAGCTCTATGCGTTCAGCCGCAAGATCGCCGGGATCGGTGCGCTCGACGATCTCCTATGGGCGACCGCGTACCAGATCGCGGCGATGCTGAAGCTGCGCACGGTGCTGTTGCTGCCGGCCGGTGACGGCGAGGGGATCGAGGTTGCCTCGGGCTACCCGCCCGAAGACCGGCTCGACGCCGCGGACATGGCGGCGGCGCGTTGGAGCTGGGAACACAACAGCCCGGCCGGCCGCGACGCCGACACCTTGCCCGGCGGCAAGCGGCTGTTTTTGCCGCTGCGCACGCGCAGCGGTCCGGTCGGCGTGCTCGGTGTCGACCGCGAGCGGCCGGGCCCGCTATTGACCCCGGACGAGCGGCGGCTGCTCGATGCGCTCGCCGACCAGGCGGCGGTGGCGATCGAGCGCATCACGCTTGCCCGCGGGCTCGACGCGGCGCGGGTGCTGGCCGAAACCGAGCGGCTGCGCGGCGCATTGTTGACATCGCTGTCGCACGATCTGCGCACCCCGCTGGCGGCGATCCTCGGCGCTGTTTCGAGCTTGCGCAGCTACCCCGAGCAATATGGTGCGAGCGAGCGCGAGGAGCTGCTCGGCACCTTGCAGGACGAGGCTGAGCGGCTGAGCCGGTTTGTCGCCAACCTGCTCGATATGACCCGGCTCGAAGCCGGTGCGATCGCGCCGAAGCTCGAACCGGTGGATGCCGCGGACATCATCGGCGCGGCGCTGCGGCGGGCCGCGAACGTGCTGGCCGGCAAACCTGTCGAGCTCGCGATCGCACCGGATTTGCCGGCGCTGCAGCTCGATCCGGTGCTGTTCGAGCAGGTTCTGTTCAACCTCCTCGACAACGCCGCCAAATACGCACCGACCGGCAGCCGGATTGACATTCGCGGCTGGTGCGATGGGGGGCGGGTCAAGATCGCGGTCAGCGATGAGGGGCCGGGCATTCCGCCTGCCGATCTCGATCGTATCTTCGACAAATTCTATCGGGTCGAGGCGCGGGACCGGCGCCGCGCCGGGACCGGGCTCGGGCTCGCAATCTGCCGCGGCTTTGTCGAGGCGTTGGGGGGGCGGATCACCGCCGCCAACCGCAGCGACCGCTCGGGTGCGGTGCTGACGATCGAGCTGCCGGTGCTGCCGGAGGCTGCGGCGCCGCGACCGGAGATAACAGCGGGCCGCCAGGAAGAGCGCGAGGACGCGCGTGGCTAGTGTACCGGTTGTGCTCGTCATCGATGACGAGCCGCCGATCCGCCGGCTGCTGCGCACCACTCTGACAGCGGCCGGATATCGCGTCGCCGAGGCCGAGGATGCGGCCGGCGCCCTGCATGCGCTCGGCGCCTACCCGCCCGATCTGGTGATCCTCGATCTCGGCCTGCCGGACCGCGGCGGCATCGAGCTGATCGGCGAAATCCGCAAGGGCTCGCTGGTGCCGATCGTCGTGCTGTCGGCGCGCCACGACGAACGCTCTATGGTCGAGGCGCTCGATCTCGGTGCCGACGATTATGTCGCCAAGCCGTTCGGCATGGCCGAGCTGATGGCGCGGCTGCGCGCAGCGCTGCGGCATGCGTTGCAGGCACAGGGTGAACTGCCGGTTTTTCTCTCGGGCGATCTCTCGGTCGACCTGGTGCGTCGCCAAGTCACCCGCGGCGGGCACGAAATCCGATTGTCGCCAAAGGAGTTCGATCTGTTGCGCCATCTCGTCATGCACGCCGGCAAGGTCTTGACCCACCGCCATCTGCTGCGCGAAGTGTGGGGACCGGCGCAGGCCGACGAGGTGCAATATCTTCGCGTCTTGATCCGCGGGCTGCGGCAGAAGCTTGAACCCGATCCGGCGCGGCCGAGCCATATCCTGACCGAGCCCGGGGTCGGCTACCGCCTGCAATTGCCGCCCGAACAGCGCGCCTGAAGCGCCATGAAGAGGGGGCTTAGGCGGGATCGGCGACCGGCGCCCCGGCAGCACCTGCCGCTGCCGCTCCCGCTCCCGGCTGCTTCAGGCAGCTGACAAAATAGACGAGGCAGCTCGCGAGCACGATCCAGAAGGTGGTCGGCCAGTCGGTCCAATAGGCGAGTGCAAGACCGCCCCAGGTCTCGACCAATGCCAGCACGACCGACAACATGATGCCGGCGCGCAACCCCGCGGCGAGCCGCAGCGCCGCCGCCGCCGGCCCGACCATCAGCGCGAACACCAGGAGCACGCCGACCACCTGCGCCGCCTCGGCGACGGCGACCGCCACAATCATCAGAAACAGGACCGAGAGGAGGCGCGGCGACACGCCTTTGGCCTCGGCCAGCTCGGGCGCCAAGGTTGCGAACAGCAGCGGCCGCGAAACCACGCTCAATGCCGCGAGCGCGCCGAGCCCCAACGCGAACAAGCCCCAGAAGGTGTCGAGACCGACCCCGAGCAAATTGCCAAACAGGATCGTCATCGCCTCGCTGGCGCTCGTCGTATAGAGGTAGAGGAACAGCACGCCGAGACCGAGCGCCAGGGCGAGGACGATGCCGACCGCGACGTCGCGCTGGCGCAGGCGGTCGCCGAGCAGGCCCATCGCCACCGCCGCCGCGAGCGTGAAGGCGAGCAATCCCCAGAACGCGCTGATCCCGAGCAGCACCGACCCGGTCGCGCCGGCAAAGCCGATATGGGATAGCGCGTGACCGGCGAAGGTCAGGTTGCGCAGCACCAGGAAGAACCCGACGCTGCCGGCGACGATGGCGACGACACCGCCGGCCAGAAAGGCGGTGCGCATGAAGTCATAGGCGAACATCGCCCCTCCCGACATCGCCCCTCCCGACATCGCCGCTTCCGGTGTCGTGCTCTCCGGCGCGACCACGTGCCGACCCGACATGGTTCGTGTCGTGTCGATGGGCCTCGGCCTCGACCGCCCCATGACCGGCGATGACCAGGATGCGGCGGTTGACGCGCAGCACCTCGATCGGCGTCTGGTAGAGGCGCGACAGCACCCTTGCCGTGATCACCTCGTCGACGGTGCCGAGTGCCGCCCGGCCATGTCCGAGATAGAGCACCCGGTCCATCGCCCCGAGCAGCGGGTTGACATCGTGCGCGGTGAACAGGACGGTCAGCCCGAGCGTCTGCTGCAGCCTCTTGACCAGCGCCACCACGGTCCCCTGGTAATGCGGATCGAGGCTGACCAGCGGCTCATCGAGCAGCAGGAGCCGCGGCGCGCCGATGAGCGCTTGGGCCAGCAGCAGGCGTTGCAGTTCGCCGCCGGAGAGTTCGGCGAGGCGGCGGGTCGCGAGCGGACCTGCCTCGACCATGGTGAGCACCCGATCCACCTCGCGCCGGGCATTGCCGCCGGCGAGCGGCAGCCCCCAGCGCTCGCCGCGATACGCACTCGCGACGAAATCGCGGGCACGCAGTGGCAGATCGGCGACCGCAGCGCGCTGCTGCGGCAGGTAGCCGGCGGCCCGGCGGGCATGCTGCGGGCTCGCTCCGAGCACACGGATTGTGCCGGAGGCCGGAGACAGCAGGCCCAGGATCGCGTGCAGCAGCGTCGTCTTGCCGGCGCCATTCGGCCCGAACACGCCGATAAACTCGCCCGGCCGGATCGCGGCGCTGACCTCGGCGAGGACGGTGCGCCGGCCGCGGGCGATCGTCACCCGATCGAGCTCGATTGCCGGCCGGGTCAACGGGCGAGCGCGCGACCGACCGCATCGAGCTGCGAGCGCATCCACTCCTGGTAATCCTTTCCGAGCGGCTCGGTCTCGCTGACACCGACCACCGGAACACCCGCGGCGACCGCGATCATCCGCACGCGCCGGGTCAGCGCGATGCTGGTCTGGTTGTTGTAGATCAAGAGCTTGACCGCGCGCGTTTTGAGGTCGGTCTCGATCCCGGCAATGGCGGCGGCACTCGGCTCGGTGTCGTTCATGATGGCGAGCTGAAAATCCGGATTGCGCATGTCGAGGCCCAGCGCCGCCGCCATGTAGCCGAATACCGGCTCGGTCGCGGTGACGCGGGTCCCGGAATATTTGCCGCGCAGTGTCGCGATCTCGTCATCGAGCGGTGCCAGCGATTGCTGGAAGGATGCGAGGTTGCGTGCGTAGTCGCTCCGGTGCGCCGGGTCGAGCCGTTCCAGCAACAGCGCGAGGTGCCTGGCGAGGCGGGGCATCGTGCCCGGGTCGTACCACAGATGCGGGTTGTCGGCGGCGGTCTTGTGCACGAGCCGCGCCACCACGACGATATCGCGCGGCACTGCGGCAGGCACGGACGACAGCCGCGCCGCCCACGGATCATAGCCGGCACCGTTGTAGATCACGATGCGAGCGGTGGCGAAGGCGCGGGCCGTCGAGGGGCTCGCCTCGAATTCGTGCGGGTCCTGGTCGGGATTGCTGAGGATGCTGGTGACCATGACGTCGCCGCCGCCGATCTGCCGGGCGATGTCGCCATAGAAATTCTCGGCGGCAACGATCCCGAGCGGGGCCGCCGCGGCCGGGGATATCGCGGAAAGGAGGGCCAATAGCCCGACTGCGATCGAGAGGCGCATCGGCAATCTGATATGCTGATTGAAACATTATAACGTACCGTAACACGCATTGAAGGCGCAACCGCCTCGACCGGTGACCGGGCGCTCACATTGACAACCCTGCGGCGTCCGCCACAATCGCGCGACGCGGGCGGACGGTCCGGCGGCTCGAAGCCCGGCTGCTCGAGGTCCGGCTGCTCGAGGTCCGGCTGCTCGAGGTCCTGCGGCGCGGCACGGTCGGGCGCATGGCGGAAAGGGAAAACGCGATGTCGGAAGCGGGTGCGGTGGCGACGGGACCGGACGAAATGATGGGCCGAGGCGCCATGATGGGCCCAGGCACGATGATGGGCAGCGCCGGACCCGGCATGCTGGCCGGCTTGCGCGTCATCGAGGTGGCCGACGAGCGCGCCGAATATGCCGGGCTGTTGCTGGCCGGGCTTGGCGCGGAAATCGTCAAGATCGAGCCGCCCGAAGGCAATGCGACGCGGCGGATCGGCCCCTATCTCGATGACCGGCCGGGGATCGAGCGCTCGCTCTATTTCTGGAACTACAACCGCAACAAGAAATCGGTCGTGCTCGATGCCCAGGATGCGGCGGGACGCGAGCATCTGCTGCGCCTCCTGGCCGGTGCCGACATCCTGCTCGACGCCAGTTGCGGCGCCTTGAACACGGCGCTGGGGCTCGACCGCGCCGCGCTCAATGCGCGCTTCCCGCAGTTGGTGACGGCACGGATGACGCCGTTTGGCGACGATGGGCCATGGGCCGAGTTCAAGGGCTCCGACCTGATCCATCTGGCGCTCGGCGGGGTCATGATGAATTGCGGCTACGACCCCGACCCGCGCTTCGAATACGACACGCCGCCGATCGCCCCGCAGCTCTGGCACGCCTATCACATCGCCGGCGAGCAATTGGCAACCGGCATCATCGCGGCGCTGATCCACCGGCAGCGCAGCGGCGAGGGGCAGGACGTCTCGGTCGCGATCCACGAGGCGGTGTCGAAGAACCCCGAACAGGACATCATGTACTGGGTCATGCGGCGGGTGCCGTTGTGGCGGCTGACCAACCGCCACGCCGCCGAGACCCCGAACCATTCGCCGGGCATCTGCCACACCAAGGACGGACGTTGGTACATCACCCACGGCATGGGCGCGCGCGACCTGAAGAACCTGGTGCCGCTCCTGGCGAAATATGGGGCGCAAGCCGATCTCGAACCGCCGCCGCCCGACGCCGATCTGCGGGCGCGCCAGGTCCCCGGCACCGCCGCCAGCGACGCGGCGCGGGCGCATATGCTCGATATCGTGCAGCGTTTCGTGCGCGCCTGGACCTATCGCGACATGCCGTGGCGCGAGGCGCAGGACGCTGGCCTGCTGTGGGCGCCGCTCAGAAAGCCGCATGAGAACGCGCTCGACGAACATTGGCTGACGCGCAAGACCTTTGCCGAAGTCGAGCACCCCGAACTGGGCCGCAGCTTCCGCTATCCGACCTCGAAATGGCTTTCGAACAGGACGAGCTGGCAGGTCGGCAGGCGCGCGCCGTTGTTGGGCGAGGATACGGCGGCGATCCTCGGCGAAGCCGCACGGCGCCCAAGCGTGCCGGCCGAGCCGCGCCTCGCCGCCGAACCGCGCCTGTCGGCAATGCATGACAAGCCGTTCCCGCTACAGGGGGTGCGCATCCTCGACTTCGCCTGGTTCCTCGCTTCGGCTGGCGGCACCCGCTTTTTGGCGGCGATGGGTGCCGAAAGCCTCAAGGTCGAATGGAAGGACAATCCCGATACAAGGCTGGCGGCGATGGCGCCTGTTGGCGGGCGGGCGGCGCGCGACATTGCGACCGGGCCGCTTCCCGGCGTGCGCGACCCCGATATGGGCGGTCAGTTCAACAACAAGAATGCCGGCAAGCGCGGCATCTCGCTGAACATCCGCCATCCGAAAGGTTTGCAGATCGCAAAGGATCTGGTGCGGATCTGCGATGTCGTCGCCGAGGGGTTCTCGCCCGGCGTGTTGCAGCGGCTCGGTCTCGGCTACGACGTGCTGAAGAGCATCCGCCCCGATGTCATCTACATCCAGCAATCCGGCATGGGCGCGCATGGCACCTATGGAAGGATGCGCACGGTCGGGCCGGTCGCCGCGGCGTTTGGCGGGCAGGGCGACATGTCCGGCCTGCCCGAGCCGGCGATGCCGGTCGGCTGGGGTTATTCCTATCTCGACTGGATGGGCGCCTATGGCTATGCGCTGGCGCTGTTGGGCGCGCTTTATCACCGCGAGCGCACCGGCGAAGGCCAATGGATCGACGCCTCGCAATGCGAAAGCGGGATTTTCCTGACGGGCGCCACGATATTGGATTGGTCGGCCAATGGCCGCGAATGGCGCCGCTACGGCAACCGCTCGCCCTACAAGCCGGCGGCACCGCATGGCGCCTATCCGTGCCAAGGCAAGGACCGCTGGATCGCGATCGCCTGCTTCACCGAGGCCGAATGGCAGGCGCTGGCCGAGATCAGCGGTCATCGCGAATGGCTTGACGATCGCCGCTTTGCCACGCTCGACCACCGGATGCAGCACCAGGATGCACTCGATGCGGCAGTCGCATCCTGGACCCGCACCCAGGACCGCTTTGACTGCATGAGCAGATTGCAGAAGGCCGGGGTGCCGGCCGGGGTGTGCCAGAACGCCGAGGACCGGGTCGATCATGACCCGCAATTGCGCCATCTCAAATGGCTGACCGAAATTACCGGCACCAAGATCGGCACCTGGCCGATCTACGAAATGCCGATGAAGCTCTCGGCCACGCCCGCCTATATCGGCGGCATCACCAATCGCGGCGCACCTTGCTATGGCGAGGACAATCTATGGGTGCTGACCGAGTTGCTCGGCCGTAGCCCGAGCGAGGTCGAGCGGCTCGCCGAAGAAGGCGTGATCTGACGACAGCCGTATCTTCCATTCTCTAAACTCCAGTCTTCTATTCTCCAAACCCCAGTCGGCAGCGAGGACCCGCCCGATGCAACGGCAGCTGCACCTCAACCTCTTTATCCACGGCCGCGGCCATCATGAGGCATCCTGGCGCCATCCGGCGTCGTCGCCGCTCGCCTTGACCGACATCCGGTACTATGTCGATCTGGCGCAGCGCGCCGAGGCGGCGCTGTTTGATTCGATCTTTTTTGCCGACCAGCTGGCGCTTGGCGGCGATGTCGCGCAGGCGCCGCGCACCTGGCTCGAGCCGGTCACGGTGCTGGCGGCGATAGCGATGGCGACGCGCCGGGTCGGGCTGATCGCGACTGCCTCGACCACCTATACCGAGCCCTTCAACCTCGCCCGCCAGTTCGCCTCGATCGACCATATCAGCAACGGTCGGGCCGCCTGGAACATCGTGACCTCGTGGCTCGCGACCGCGGCGGAGAATTACGGCGGTGCCGGACAGGTGACCCATGCCGACCGCTACGCCCGCGGCGAGGAGTTCATGACGGTCGTCAAGGCGCTGTGGGACAGCTGGGCCGCCGATGCGGTCGTCGACGACCGCGCCTCCGGCCTCTATGCACGGCGCGAGCGGATCACCCCGATCGATCACCGTGGCGAGTTCTACCGGGTGGCCGGGCCGCTCAACCTGCCGCGCTGCCCGCAGGGGCGGCCGGTGCTGGTGCAGGCCGGCTCGTCCGATACCGGCCGCCGGTTTGCCGCGCGGCACGCCGATGCGGTCTTTACCGCCCATATGGCCAAGGCGACCGCGCAGGATTTCTATGCCGATCTGAAGCGGCTCGCCGCCGCCGAGGGTCGGGTGCCGGACGAGGTGCTGATCCTGCCCGGCTTGAGCCCGATGATCGCCGCGACCGAAACCGAGGCGCAGCGCCTGGCGCGCGAGGTCGATGACCTTGCCGACCCCGAGGTCGGCCGCAAGCGCCTGTCCGGCCGCTTTGGCGGGCACGATTTCTCGCATCTGCCGCTCGACCGCCCGCTTTCGCCCGCCGATTTCCCCGATCCGGGCTCGGTCGAGGCGGCGCGCAGCCGCACCGAGGTGATCCTCAACCTGGTCAAGCGCGACCGGCCGACATTGCGGCAATTGCTCGGCTATCTCGCCGGCGCGCGTGGGCATTTTGTGACCGCCGGAACCCCGGAGCAGATCGCAGCACTGATCGAGGACTGGTTTGCCGATGGCGCCGCGGACGGGTTCAACATCATGCCGCCCTTGTTGCCGGCGCAGCTCGACGCGTTCAGCACCGAGGTGATCCCGCTGTTGCAGCGGCGCGGACTGTTCCGCACCGAATATCGCGGGGTGACGTTGCGCGAGCATTACGGGCTGCCGGCACCGCCGAGCGTCTTCGACCGGCCGGGCTGGACACCCGAATTGCGGGAGGCGGTGGCCGGCGTGTGACCGCGTACCTGTTTATAGGAGAAGGCTGATGGATTTGCGCGGTGCGGTGGCGCTGGTGACCGGCGGCAATGGCGGGCTCGGGCAGCGCATCTGCCACGCGCTGGCGAGAGAAGGGGTGCATGTCGCCGTCGTCTATGCCCGCAGCCGCGACGAGGCTGAGGCTGTGGCCCGCGGGCTGGTTTCGCGCTACCAGGTCAATGCTGCCGCCTTTGGCTGCGATGTCACCGACGCCGCGGCGGTCGAGCGTGTGGTCGGCGAGGTGGCCCGGCATTTCGGCCGTCTCGACATCCTCGTCAACGACGCCGCCTACAACAAGGCGGTCCCGTTCGCCGATCTCGACGGGCTGACGATGGAATTGTGGGACCGGATCATCGCCGTCAACCTGACCGGGCCGCTGCGGCTGATCAAGGCGGCGGCGCCGATCATGAAAGGGCAGGGCAGGGGCCGCATCGTCAACATTGCGTCGGTGTCGGGGATCGGCCCGACCGGCTCGTCGATCGCCTATGCGGTGTCGAAGGCGGGCCTCATTCACCTGACGCGGTGCATGGCGGTAGCGCTCGCCCCCGAGACGCTGGTCAACTGTGTGGCACCGGGCCTGCTCGACGGCACTCGTGCGACCGCCAATCTGCGGCCCGAGCAGATCCGGAATTCTGCTGCCACCTCGCTCCTTAAGAAGCCCGCCGACAAGGACGACTGCGCCGACATGGTGGTCACGATGTGCCGCACCGAGACGATGACCGGGCAGACCATGGTCATCGATTCCGGCCGCTATTTCCACTGACCCGCGGCGCGCCGTCTGTTTGGCCAAATATCGGTGAGGGATCCTGGCGAATGATCGACATCTCGGGCAAGACCGCGATCGTCACTGGTGCGGCTTCCGGCATCGGCCTCGGCATCGCCACCGCCCTCGCGGAGGCGGGCGCCAATGTGGTCATGGCCGACATCCAGAAGGCGGCGGTCGAAGCCGCGGCGCACGCCCTATCCGGCACCAACAAGCGGGTGATGCCGGTGCCGCTCGATGTGACGCAGGAGCGCTCGGTGATCGATGCCCTGGCCGAAGCCGAGCGCAATTTCGGCAAGCTTCACATCGCCTGCAACAATGCCGGCGTGCCGATGCACGGGACCCGGCTGGTTGATGTGCCGCGTGGCGACTGGGAGTTTGTCATCGCCGTCAACATCTGGGGGATCATCCACGGCATCCGCCACTTCCTGCCGGCGATCCTCAAGCATGGCGAGGAGGGCCACATCGTCAACACCGCCTCGGTCGCCGGCTTTCAGAACCGGCGCGGCACCGACCAGGGGCCGTATTCGATGAGCAAATACGCGGCACTGTCGCTGTCCGAAGCCTTGGAGCACGAGCTTGAAGGCACCAATGTCGGTGTCTCGGTGCTGTGCCCGGGGCCGATCAACACCAACATCGCGCGCGGCGCCCGCAACCGACCGGACCATCTGGGCGGCCCGCAGCTCCGCATCCGGGACGAGGCGGTGCTGGCCGAGCGCCTCGCCACCACCGGCCTCGATCCGAAAATTGTCGGTGAGCGCGTCGTCGATGCGATCCGCACCCGGACGTTTTACGCCTTTGTCGGCGCCGTTCCGGCCGATGTGATCAGGGCGCGCCACCGGCGCATCGAGGAGGCGCTCGACAGCCGGTGGGTAAGCCATTACTGAGGCCCGGAGCGCGGACGGGCTGGCGCCGCGCCGCCCTCGGTGGCTGATGATCGTCCGGGCCGCCGCGCGGTTATGCCGGGCTTCGTTGCGCCTCGATCCGCTCGAGCCGCCGCTCGATGCGGTCGAGCCGGGCGAGCAGCCCCATCTGGCTCTGCGGCATGGCAGCGGCATGGACTTCGCGGATCTGCCGGGCGGCGGCGGCCAAATCGGCATCGGCCACGTGCGAGGCCACCTGGTCCTCTTCGGCCTGGGCGAGGAGGCCGCGGAACCGCAATGGCTTTTCAAAAAAGGCGAGCGCCGCGTCGAGCGGGCTTTGCCCATCGGCAACGTCCAGCGGGATCTGCCCCGCGAGGCCGGGGCGGATGTGGTAGTGGCAGCCCACGCTGAACGGATCAAAGCGCAGCGCCTGCTCGCGCTTGCCTGCGACCGCGACCATGATCGAGGGCCGTTCGACTTCGTCCGGCTCGCGCCGGGCCAGGCTTCGGTTCGGATGGAAGATTATCTGCAGATGCGGCCCGGCATTGATCTCGCGCCATCCGCCGCGATCCTCGGGGAGTGGCTGCTGCATCCGCCTGGGTTGAGGCTCCGCGTGTTCCGACATCTCTCAGCTCTCCTTTGGCTGGTACGGACCGGGCCACAAGCTTCACGGCTGCGATCTGCAGGATGGCGATGACCAGAAGCCCGGACCCGCCCGCTTGCCATTATAACGATCGCGCACGCGCAATGCAGCCGGGTTGGCGGGTCCGCCGCCGCCATCGTTTATGATATGCTTCAGCCGTGCAGAGGGAGTTCGAGGATGACCGAGGCCAAGCTCGCGCCCAACCTTCCGGGCTGGATGGTGGATCATGCGAACCGCTATCTCGATAGCGGCGGCAGCGATGGCCACCTGTTCAAGCCGACCCAGCCGGGCCGGCCGGACCTGACGGTGCCGTCGTTGCTGTTGACGACGACCGGCCGGAAGTCAGGACAGAAATTCATCTTCCCGCTCTATTATGGCAGGACCGGCGACAGCTATTTCGTGATTGCTTCGAAGGGCGGCGCCCCGCAACATCCCGGCTGGTACCGCAACATCCTCGCCGATCCGGCGGTCGAACTGCAGGTCGGCGCGGCGAAATTGCCGGCGCGGGCCAGGACTGCCACCGGCGAGGAGCGCGCCCGTCTGTGGCAGAAGGCGCTCGAATTCTGGCCGCCCTATGCCGACTACCAGAAAAAGACCGAGCGCGAGATCCCGGTGGTCGTGCTGGACCCGGTCCGCTAGAACAGGACGCGCGACCGCGAGGCGGCGCGTTCGAGGCACCTGACCCACGCGGGACATCGCCTCGCGCAAGAGCCCGCAAGACCCCATCGTCGGAGGAGACACTGCCATGCCGTTTTACCAGAAGGGCGAGGTTCGCATCCGCTACGAGGAGACCGGTTCCGGCTTTCCGCTGCTCGTTACCCCGGGCGGCGGTCTGAACTCGCGGGTCAGCAATTGGCCGACCGCCGTCATCAATGCGCCGGAAGCGTTCAAGAATGATTTCCGCTGTATCACGATGGACCAGAGAAACGCCAATGGCGGCGAATCCACCGGTCCGGTCCCGACCGGGAATGCCTGGGACGCGTTTGCCGATGATCAGCTCGGGCTGATGGATCATCTCGGCATCCGCGAGTTCTTTTATATGGGCTACTGCATCGGCGGCTGCTTTGCCGGCAAGCTGTTGCAGCGCGCGCCCGGGCGTGTCGTTGCCGCGGTGTTCTGCCAAAGTGTCGGCCAT
This sequence comes from Allostellaceae bacterium, assembly GCA_035503615.1. Lineage (GTDB taxonomy): Bacteria > Pseudomonadota > Alphaproteobacteria > ATCC43930 > CGMCC-115725 > AP-15. Next base: position 45,522 of record DATJTI010000096.1, read on the forward strand.
CGCCCCGAAGACCCTGGCGTCATGTACCGGCACAGCACCGACAACTGGCTGGCAGATTTCAAGAAGCGCCGCCCCGAGGTGTCGCAGGACACGGTCGACAAGTATTTCCACAGCTTGTGGCGCGCGCAGCCCGATTTCCTCTACAGCGTGTCGCGCGACTTTATCAAGAATTGCCGCACGCCGATCCTGGTCCTGCCGGACGACACGTCGTCGCACCCGCTGCAGACCTCGATCGATGTCGCCTCGCTCGCTCCAAACGCCGAGATCACGGTCTTTCCGTGGCGCGAGCCCGAAGAGCTGAGGCAGCGGGTAATCAACAAAGTGCGCAGTTTCCTGAAGTCTCACGTGCCGATGCGCGCCGCCGCACAGTAAGGCGGGAGGCTCGGCGAACCGCGACACAGCAGTCTCAGAGAGACGCACACGCCACGATACTTGGGTGAGGAGAAAGCGCCATGCCGGTCTACGAACGAGGCAATGTCCGCATTCATTATGAGGAGGCCGGGTCCGGGTTTCCGTTGCTGGTGATCCCCGGCGGCGGGCTCAATTCGACGATCGCGGGGCTCGCCAACCATCCGTTCAACCCGCTCGACGAGTTCAAGAACGAGTACCGCGTCATCGCCGCCGATCTGCGCAATGCCAAGGGCGGCGAGTCAACGGGGCCGCTCGAGACCGACCGGCCGTGGGACGCCTTCACCGACGACCATATCGGCTTGATGGACCATCTCGGCGTCCGCCAGTTCATGGTGCTGGGCTTCTGCATCGGCGGGCCGTTCATCTGGAACCTGTTGAAGAGGGCGGGCGACCGCGTCGTCGCGGCGGTGCCGGTGCAGCCGAGCGGCTATCGCCACGAGATGCCCAATCTCTCCTATACCAATAACATGAAGAGCTGGGGCCCCGAGCTATGCGCTCGCCGCCCCGATGTCACGATGGCGATGGTCGACAAATTCCTGACCAACATGTACGCCGGTGAGCGCGCCGACTTCGTGTACACAGTGAACCGCGATTTCGTGCGCCAATGCCAGACACCGATCCTGATCCTGCCCGACGATGTGCCGGGGCATCCCTATGCCGTCGCGTTGGAGAGCGCCTATCTCGCGCCGAACGCGCAGGTCAGCCTCTATCCGTGGAAGATGAACCCGCTCCAGATTCAGGTGGCGCTGCGACACGTGCGCGCCTTCCTCGCCACCAATCGTCCGGCTGCTGCCGCGCGGCCGCTGGCAGCGGCGGCTCAGTAGTGCCCGATCCGACAAAATTGGCGAGGAGAAAACGCTATGCCGGTTTATGAAAGAGGAAACGTCCGCATTCATTATGCGGAGGCCGGGTCCGGGTTTCCGCTGCTGGTGATCCCCGGCGGCGGGCTCAACTCGACAATCGCGGGGCTCGCCAACCATCCGTTCAACCCGCTCGACGAGTTCAAGAACGAATACCGCGTCATAGCCGCCGATTTGCGCAATGCTAATGGCGGCCAATCCACAGGGCCGCTTGAGACCGACCGGCCGTGGGACGCCTATACCGACGACCACATCGGCTTGATGGACCATCTCGGCGTCCGCCAGTTCATGGTGCTGGGCTTCTGTATCGGCGGGCCGTTCATCTGGAACCTGTTGAAGCGCGCGCCCGACCGGGTCGTTGCCGGTGTCCTGACGCAGCCCTCCGGCTTCCGGCCGACGATGCCCGACCTGTTCTACCAGAACAACATCAAGGGCTGGGCCCCGGCTTTGTGCGAGCGTCGCCCCGAGATCACGATGGCGCAGGCCGGTGCGTTTCTCGAAAAGATGTACCGCGCCAATGCCGATTTCGTCTTCACTGTGACGCGCGATTTCGTCCGCCAGTGCCGCACGCCGATCCTTGTGCTGCCGGACGACGTGGCGGCCCACCCCTACGCGGTGGCGATGGAGAGTGCCCATCTCGCGCTGAATGCGCAGGTGAGCCTTTATCCGTGGAAGGCGAACCCGGAGCAGATCCAGCTGGCGCTGCGCCACATCGGCACGTTTCTGAAGGCGAACCGGCCGGCGGCGGGTGCGCGCCAACCGCTGGCGGCAGCCGCGCAGTAAAGCCCATTGCTCGGCGGGTCACCCGGTACTGATCCGCCGCAAGCCGGTCGGTCTCGCCGGGCACCCCCGGATGCGGGCACCCCGGATGCCTCCTGCTGCAGGAGCCATCCGGGGCCGCTGTCCGCGGACCGGTCGTCAGTTCTTGCGCACGAATTTGTCGACGCCGCGTTCCTGGGTCAGCCCGGCGTAGATGTCGCCCTTCGAATCGACGCCGATGCCGTGGACATGGCGGCTTTCGAGCTTGGCGAGCACGGTGCCGTCGGGCGCGCGCACGGTGCAATAGGCCGGGTTGCCGTCGGCTTCCTGCTCGGCGATGTAGTAGTTGCCGTCGATGCCGCGGCTGATGTCGTTCGGGCCGCCCATGCCGGTCCATTCGCGCAGATAGTTGCCATCGGGTGTGAAGAACTGGATGCGCCGGTTCGAGCGGTCGGCGACCATCAGGTTGCCGCTGTCGTCGAGCGCAATCGAATGCGGCAGGTGAAACTGCCCCGGTCCGCTGCCGGGCGCGCCCCATGAAGTTTTGAGCGTGCCATCCGCCGAGAAGCGGTGGACGCGGGCATTGCGATAGCCGTCGGTGATGTAGATATCGCCGTTCGGGTGCGGCAGCATCTCAGTCGGATGGTTGAACGGCCCGGCGGCGCGCTCGACCAGCCAGTTGGTGACCTTGCCCGTATCGGAGTGCTGCCCGGCGGTGCCGAGCGCCAGCTTCACCTTGCCGTCGAGCGAGAAGGATTTCGCGACCGAGTCGGAACGGTCGGTCGTGTAGACGACGTCGCCGACGATCTTCAGCCCGTGCGGATCGGTGATCTCGCCCGAACCCCAGGCGCCGAGATACCTGCCGTCGCGGTCAAAGATCACGACCGGCGGGTCCTTGCGCTGAAAGATATAGATATGGTCCTGCGCGTCCGCCGCCACCCGGCTGACCAGGCCAAAGCTCTCTCCGGACGGGAGCTTGAAGAAATCGCGGACCACTTCATAGGTGTACGCCATCGCAGTTTCCTCCTTAAAATCAACTGCTTTCGGTTCCTCGCTACGGCCGGACCCTCCCGATTCATGGCCGGACTTGATCCGGTCATCTCGATCCGTGAGTGATTTCGTCTACACCGGCCGGCCGCTGGCGTGCGAGGAATTGACCGTGAACGCCCAGCCATCGGGCCCGGTGAGCTCGAACGAATCGTGGATGCGGCCGCGGCGGATCGGCGACGGCGACAGCCCCTTCGCGGCATAGTCACGGTGCGCTGCATCGACATCGTCGACCATCAGATCGAATGGCGCCGCTGCGTCGGGTGCAGGCCGCTGGTCGGCATGCCGGACGACGACATGGGTGCCGCCGCGCAGCTCCAGGACCGCCAGTTCATCCATCGTCACGATCGGCCGCAAACCGACCGTCTCCAGCCAGCGCGCTGCGGCAGCAACATCGACGACGTTGAGCCGCACATGGCCGACGGCGACGGGCGGCCTTGCATCGGATGTCCTTGCATCGGATGTATCGGGCATGGCTGTCTCCTTCACGCGCAGCAGACCTCGCGGAACCGCAGCATAGCATGGACCGCGCCCGGTGACATGGCTTTGCCAGGTGGCGCTGCTGTGCCCGCTCCCCGAAGGCAAACGCATCACCCGTCAATAGGGCTCGCGGACGAAGATGAAGGTGGTGCCGGTGACGATCGGGGCGCTGGCGCCGACAAAGGAAACGTTGGCGTCCTTGACCTGGCGCGAGCCGGCCCGGCCCGAGGCCTGCAGCGCTCCTTCGATGATGTGCCACAAGCCATGGATGCGGCCGGTGCCGAGGCTGCCGCCAAAGGTGTTGAGCGGCAATTCGCCATCCAATTCGATGCGGCCGTCCTGGATGAAGTCGAGCGCCTCGCCCTCGGCGCAGAAACCGTAGCTTTCAAGACCGTAGATCACCGAGGCCGAGAAGCCGTCATAGATCTGCGCGACATCGACATCCTTGGGGCCAAAGCCGGAGCGCTCCCAGGTCAGTTTTGCCGAGCTGCGCCCGCCCTCCATGTAGTCGGCGAGGCTGCCGATGCGGCCCGCCACCTCGAAATGGAGCCGTTGGCCATAGCCGGCGAGGTAGGCCGGGCGCGGCTTCAGGTCGCGCGCCCGCTCGGCTGTGGTCAGGACGATCGCCACCGCGCCTTGCACCGGGATGTCGCAATCAAAGAGGCAAAACGGATAGGCCACCATCCGCGAATTGAAGTAATCTTCGCGCGAGAGCGGCGTGCCGTAGAAATAGGCGTGCGGATTGTGCTGGGTGTGGCGGCGCTGCGTCACCGCCAATGTCGCCATTTTTTCGCGGCTCTGGTTGTGGCGTTCGAGCCACCGCGTATAGGCGACCGCCATGCCTTGGCCCGGTCCGCCGAAACCGTAAGGGGCGGTGAACTGTGCGGCACCTTGAGCATAGGCACCGGGCAGGTTCTGATAGGTGCCGCGCGGGTTGTGCATCGCCCGCCACACCACCGCGTATTTGCACACCCCGGCGAGGAGCGCATTGACCGCCTGCTGCACCGCACCACCGATATTGGTCGTGCCGACCTGGATGTGCCAGCCGAGGTTCGGCAGTTTCAGCATCGCCATCATGCAGTTGACCGAGACGATCGAGATGCCGTCCACCTCGGCATGCCCGGTCGCCGGCAGCTCGGGATAGGTCGCCAGCCCGTCGATGTCGGACATTTCGAGGCCCGAATCCGCGACCGCCTCCTTGACCGCAACGAGCGCATGGGCGGCGAGCGGGAGCTCGGCCGAGCGCGAAACCTGCGAAAACCCGACGCCGCTCAGCGCCACCTTGCACCGGTTCTCCCACATCGGGTTTCTCCTTTACTCGGCCGAAGCGGCGGTTGCCAAACGGAACTGCGGCAGGGTGATGTCGTCGTTCAGCTTTTCGAACACGATCTCGACGCGGCGTCCGACCTTCGCTTCGGTGTAGGGCGCATCGAGCAGATTGCCGGCCAGCAGCGCGCCCGGCGCGTCGTCGAGCTCGACGATGATGCTGGCATAGGGCACGGCGGCGGCGAAACGCTTGTCCCCGGTATGATACATGATGGTATACGCATAGATCGCGCCGCGGCCGCGCACCGGCTCGAATTTCAGCTCGGTGCTGATGCAGTTGACGCAGGTCGCATAGGGCGGGTGCTGGAAATGCCCGCAGCTCTGGCAACGCTGCAATTCGAGCGCGCCGCGCCGCGCCGCATCCCAAAACGGCCGGGTCCACTCGTTCGGCACCGGGATCGGCCGGGTCACTTGGCTCCAATCGCTTGGCATCGTGCGTCCTCCTGACGGGGTGTCGTCCACCCGGTCGGGCAGGGCCCGGAACGGGTTGCGGTCGCAACGCCATGCCCCGGCGCGGGTTCCCGCCGACTGATGGGTGGCTCCAATTGTTGCGAGTGTAGCCGATGAACGCGGCACCACGGCAACCGATCGGCAATCTGTCTCGGCTAACGATAGCGCCGGTGGTCGATGGTGCCGATCGGCGAGGGAGAATGAGGTCGCCGCTGCCTGCACCAATTCGCGACGGCCGCCGGCGATTTCACACCCTTCCGAAGCCGCCGCCGATGCGGTAAGCTTGTCCAGTCGGTTGCGCTGTCACCTCGAAACCAGCGGAACCGCGCGCCTTGTGTCCTTGCCCAGCGGCATCGCCCGCGCACTGCAGAGTCAGCCATGGCCGATCTTCCCAGTTTTCGCCGAGCACAAGTTGCCGTTCGCCGGGTCGCGGTCGGTGCCGTGGTACGGCCGTGGGGCATCGGCACGGTCGGCAAGATGTTCGGAGCGCTCAACATCTGGTTCTGGGCTATTGTCGGGGTACCCACGCTAGTTGCCGCCGTCTATTATTTCGGGATCGCGTCGAGCCAGTACATGTCGCAGGCCGAGTTCGTCGTCCGCGGGCCGGGCGCCTCGTCCTCGATGCTCGGCGGCCTCTCCAGCCTGCTGCAATCCAATAGCGAGGGCGAAGACGACGCGATGATGGTGCAGGAGTACATGATGTCGCGCGATGCGGTCCGCGAGCTCGACCGCCATGACGACCTGCGCGCGATCCTCGACCGGCCGGGCGCCGATATCGTCTCGCGCTTTCCGGGGCTGTTCTACTGGCGCGACGATTTCGAAGCGCTGTACCACGCCTATTCGCGTTTCGTATCGGTCGATTTCGATGCATCGACCCAGGTCAGCACGTTGCAGGTTAAGGCCTATCGGCCCGAGGATGCGCAGAAGATCGCGACCGCATTGCTGGCCGCCAGCGAGCGGCTGATCAATCAGCTCAACGAGCGGGCCCGGCATGACGCGATCAGCGTCTATCAGGCGGAGGTGAACCAGACCCAGAAGCGCATCGCTAAGATCCAAGACCAGCTGACCGCCTATCGCATGCAGAAGCAGATGCTGGACCCGAAATCGGCCGCCGAAGGCCCGCTCAGGCTGCTGGCGGAGTTGAACGCGCAGCAGGCCGAAACCGAGGGGATGCTGGCCGACGCGCTACGCAATTCACCGGGCAGCCCGCAGATCCCGGTGCTGCGGACCCGCCTCGCTTCGCTCGCCAAGCTGATCGATCAAGAACGCAGCCGGATCACCGGCGACACCGGCTCGGTAGCCGCGGCAGAGACCGGCTACGAGCACCTCGACGTGGCGCTGAAGCTCTCGGAAAAACAGCTGGCTTCGGCCTACCGCTCGCTCGAGGCGGCCAATCTCGATGCCCAGCGGCAGCAGCTCTATCTCGAAACGATCTCGCAGCCGAACCTCCCGGACTTCCCGCTCTACCCGAAGCGGGTCGTATCGTTTTCAATGGTGCTGGCGACCTGCCTGCTGGCTTACGGCATCGCTTGGCTGTTGGTCGCGAGCGTGCGTGAACATGCCGCAGCCTAGCGGAGCGGATGGGTGCGGGGGCGGGATGCGTTGACTGGGCCCGCCGATGATCAAAGTCGCCGGCGTGTGCAAGGACTATCCGAGTGAGCTCGGCGGCTATCATCGGGTGCTGAACGAGGTGTCGTTCGAGCTGGCGCCGGGCGAAAAGATCGCGGTCCTCGGCCGCAACGGGGCCGGCAAATCGACGCTGATCCGACTGCTCGGCGGTGTCGAGCTGCCAACCAAGGGCACGATCGAGCGGACCATGTCGATTTCCTGGCCGGTCGCCGTCGCCGGGGGCGTGCATGGCGTGCTGACCGGCAACGACAACATCCGCTTTATCGCGCGCGTCTACGGCAAGCGATTTGCCGAAATCCGCGACCGGGTCGACGATTTCGCCCAGCTCGGCAAGTTCCTGTCGGAGCCGGTCAAGACCTATTCGGCCGGAATGGCGGCGCGGCTCAACTTCGCGCTGTCGCTTGCGGTCGAGTTCGACTGCTACCTGATCGACGAGGTCATCGCCGCCGGCGACCACACCTTTCAGCAGCGCTGCTTCGAGGAGCTGTTCGAGAAGCGCGCGGACCGGGCGCTGATCCTGGCTTCGCATGTCGGCGAATTTATCAAGAGCTATTGCTCACGCGCGCTGGTGCTGCATCGCGGTCGGGGCAAAATGTTCGACGACCTCGACCTCGCCCTCGACATCTACAAAGCCCTGTGAGCACCGAAATCCCCGAGCAGCGCGTCGTTTTCGACGGCCTGAACCTGTCGCTGGCACAGGGCACCGGGGTTGCGACCTACACCCGGATGCTGGCGCGCGTTGTCGGCGATCTCGGCTACGAGATCGGCGTCGTCTATGCGTCGCCGCAGACGCCGCCCAAGGACCGGTTGCTGCGTGAGGTCGCGTTTTTTGACGAGAAGCAGGCGGTTAAGACGCCGCTGGTGCGGCAAGCGCTCAACGGCTTTGCCGATCAGCTGCGCAGTTTTACCACGATCCGGCCGTTGCCGGTCGAGTTCGACGGGGTCGTCGTCCAGCGCCAGTTCGAAGCAGCACTGCCGCCGCGTCACCATGCCTTTGCCACCCGCAACCTGTTCGCCACCGCGCGCCGGCATTTTGCGGCGACAAACAAATTCCTGCGGCTGGAGTTCGAGCGCCAGCCCGACATCTTCCATTGCACCTATCCGCTGCCGCTGCAATCGCGATCCTCCTGCAATATCTACACGATCCACGATCTGGTGCCGCTGCGCCTGCCGTTCACCACGCTCGACAACAAGCGGCAGATCTTTCGCGTGCTGAAAAAGATCGCCCGCCAAGCCGACCACATCGTCACCGTATCGGAAAATTCGCGGCACGATATCATCAGCCTGCTCGGTGTCGCCGAAGACCGCGTCACCAATACCTATCAGGCGGTGCAGTTTCCCAAGGCGTCCGAGGAGCGGCCGGTCACCGCCATCGCCGAGCAGCTGGAGGGTTCGTTCGGTCTCGACTTCCAGGAATACCTGCTGTTTTTTGGCGCGCTGGAGCCGAAGAAGAATGTCGCCCGGCTGGTCGAGGCCTATCTGTCGTCCGGGGTCGATATTCCGCTGGTGCTGGTGACCGGCCAGGGCTGGAAGAACGAGGCTGAAAACAAGTTGCTGAGCCAGTTGGGCGAGCAGCAGCAAAAGGCGGCGCTCGCCAACCGGCGCCCGCGGCGGACCGTTTACCGCTACGATTACGTGCCGTTTTCGCTGTTGGCGACGCTGATCCGCGGCGCCCGCGCCGTGCTGTTCCCGTCACTCTATGAGGGCTTCGGACTGCCGGTGCTGGAAGCGATGGTGCTCGGGACGCCGGTTGTCACCTCGCGCGAATCCTCGATCCCGGAAGTCGCTGGCGACGCCGCGTTGCTGGTCGATCCGTACAGCGCGGATGAGATCGCCACGGCGATTCGCACGATTGCCGATGACGCCGATTTGCGCGCGGAGCTGTCCCAGCGCGGCCGGGTGCAGGCGGCGAAGTTCTCGGTGGACTGCTATCGCGAGCGGGTCGGCGCCTTGTACCGTGCGCTCGCCTGATCCTGGCGCGGTGCCGCGGTTGCGGCCGGGCTCCGCTCCCCCTATAAGCAGCCCGGCGCCCGACCCGTCCGAAACCGGCGGAGTATCGCAGAGATGCGGCAGCTGCTGAAAAGTTTCGCGATTCAATGCCGCGTCGTCGGCGCGCTCCTGATGCGCGAGACCTACACCCGGTTCGGCCGGGAAAATCTGGGCTTTGCCTGGATGTTTGGCGAGTTCCTGATTTTCGCGCTGCCGGTGATCGCGATGTGGCGGATCATCCGCGGCCATTACGAGCACGGCCTCTTGGTCGTGCCGTTCGTGTGGAGCGGTTATTTCCCGATCCTGCTGTTCCGCCACATCGGCGGCCGCATGCTATTCGCGGTCCGGGGCAATATTGCTTTGCTCTATCATCGCAATGTCACCCCGTTCGATACGGTCCTCGCCCGCATCGCCCTCGAGATCATGGGCAATTACATGGCGGCGGTGTTCGCCTTCTTCATGTTCTATGCCACCGGGGCGATGGCCTGGCCGCGCAATATGCCGCTCTTGTTTCTTGGCTACTTTTACATGACCTGGTGGTGTGTCGCGGTCGGGCTGGTGATCGCCGCGTTCAGCGAGCGCACCGCCGTGTTTGAAAAGTTGTGGGCACCGGTCTCCTACATGTACCTGCCGGTCTCCGGCTTCTTTTACATGGCTGCGTGGTTGCCGCCCACGGTTCGCAACGTGCTGCTGGTCGTCATGCCGGCGCTACCGGCTTACGACATGATTCGCGGCGGCCTGTTCGGCCCGGTGATTCGCACCTATTACAACATCCCGCAGCTGAGCTTCATCCTGGCATCGATCACCCTGTTCGGGCTGCTCGGGCTGCGCGATGTGCGGCGCTATATCATCAATGAGTAGCGAGCCGTTGGAAGTGCCTGTTTCAGCCGACAATCTCTGGGTGGAGCGGCGCGCCTTTCCGACCACCGCCGCGTTCGCCGCAACCGCGGCCAGCGCCCGAACAGTGCGGTCGGCGCCATCACCCGGTTCTGGAATTGGGCCGGATGGTCCGCCGATCATCCTCGACATTTCGCGCCTGTTGTCGCGCGCCGGGCGCGACACGCCGACCGGGATCGACCGGGTGGAGCTCGCCTACGCCGAGCATTTGTGTGCCGCACCGGTGCCGGTCCAGTTTGCAGTAAGTGATGCGTTCGGCCGGTTCGGACTGGTGCCGCGGCAGGCCGCAATCGGCTATGTCGCGGCGCTGGGTGCGGTGTGGCGCGGCACCGATCTGGCGGCAAGCCATGATCGTCGCCTTGAGCGGATCGCGTCGCGGTTGCGGCTCGATGCGGTGCTGCGGGGTGCCGGGGCGCTGCGCACCCGTCTCGCCGCCGGACCCGAACCCTCCGTCTATCTGCTGGTCTCCCATTTCCGGCTCGAAGCGCGCCGCGCGCTGGCGCGGCTCAAGGGCAGCGGCCGGACCCGGCTGGTCTGCCTCATTCATGATCTGATCCCGATCGAATTTCCGGAATATGCAAAGCCGGGGCAGGACCGGCGCCATCGTCAGCGGATCGAGACCGCTGCCGCGCTGGCCGATGCGATCATCGTCGCCTCGACCGCGGTCGGCGATGCGTTTCGCCCCTATCTGCAGCGCGCCGGCCGCTCGCCGCCGGTGCTCGTCGCCCCGTTCGGCTGGCATCTGCCAAAGCCGCCGCCGATCCCGTCCGCGCCGCACCGGCCGAATCCGTCGCCCTATTTCGTCTGCGTCGGCACGATCGAGGCGCGCAAGAACCACCTCTTACTGCTGAATGTGTGGCGTCGGCTCGCGGCCGAGTTCGGCGCTGCGGCACCGCGGCTGGTACTGATCGGCCAGCGCGGCTGGTTGACCCAGCACGTCATCGACATGCTCGAACGCAGCCCCGCTCTGAACGGCCTCGTCATCGAGCGCAACACGCTGCGCGATGCCGAAATGGCCGAACTGATCGGGGGCGCGCGCGCCCTGCTGCAACCGTCCTTTGCCGAGGGGTTCGGGTTTCCGGTGATCGAGGCGCTGGCGCTTGGTGTCCCGGTCCTGTGCAGCGATCTGCCGGCCTTGCGCCAGACCGGCGGGGCGGTTCCGGACTATCTCGACCCGCTCGACGGCAATGGCTGGCGCGCCGCCATTGTCGATTACGCGGCACCGCAATCGCCGCGCCGCGCTGCCCAGCTGCAGCGCTTGGCGCACTGGCGCCCAGCCAGGTGGCAGGACCATTTCACGGCGGTGCACCAGTTGCTCGCGCAGTTTGCCGAACTCGAAGGCGCCCCTTCGGCGGCCTGACGCAAGGTGTGCGCTGCCAGGCGGCCGGGTTCAATCCCGATGGGAGAGAGCATGCGCTGACGCGAGAAACCCGTGACGCTGCTCGTTGATTTTGAAATATTTGTTTGGCGCGATCGCACAAAAGGCGGGCGAAATTCCGGCGGGAGAGAATTGGGAAATGACAGGAGCACCAAACAGGACACGAGCCGGGCCGCCCAAGCGCAGCGTCTTGCGACAGTTGCGCCAAGCCATGAACTTTCTCAAGACGTTCGATCTCGACGAGGTCACGGCTTTTATTGAAAATACTGAGGCAAACCAGAAGACCGCCGCGGTCGAGCGGCAGCGCATCGAAGCGGCAGTGCGGGCTCTTTCTGCGGAGATGGCGATCTGGAAACAAGAGCTGCCGACGCACCAAACCGGTCTGCTCAATATCAAGAACCTTGGCTACGAACTGGGGCGGCTGCTTGCCGAGCGAGACCTGAGACGAACAGTAACCCGCCCGGTTCCGGTGAAGTTGACGTCAAAGCTCTGCGTACAGGATGATTTTGCTACGGATTGGCTATCCTATTGGTGCCAGGAGCTGCGCACGGCCCCATATTACCATAGAAAGATTTGGGAATTGTGCTATATCTGTCAGGTTTTATTTTCCGAGGGAAAATTGGCTGCCGGGCGGCGCGGACTAGGTTTTGGCTGCGGGCAGGAACCGCTGCCCAGTGTCTTCGCCAAATACGGCGTCGCGGTTATGGCAACCGATCTCGACCAGAGCCGGCCGGAGGCAGAGGTGTGGCGATCAACCCATCAGCATGCCGCAAACGCCGAAAGCTTTCGACGGCGTGATATATGCTCGGACGAGAAGCTCCTCTCGGCGATCGAGTTTCGATCGCTCGACATGAACTCTATTCCACAGGATTTCGACGGCCAGTTCGATTTCTGTTGGTCGGCCTGCGCACTTGAGCATCTGGGGAGCTTGGCACAGGGATTGACGTTTATCGAAAGATCGTTGCAGACATTGAAACCAGGGGGTGTCGCTGTTCACACCACGGAATTTACCATGGACAAGGGTGAAACGATCGACAATCATCCAACCGTTTTATACAAATCCGACCATCTTATTGAATTTTCACAGAAACTTCAGGCGCGAGGTTATGAGGTCGTACCCTATGATTTCAACACAGGTGGCGGAATTCTAGATCGATTTGTTGATCTTCCTCCTTGGGCGCACGAGCTGTACATTCCAGCACAGCAATATGCACACTTGAAGCTGAGCATCGATGGATATACTTGCACTTCCGTTGGCATGATCATCCGGAATCCGGAGTGACTTGGCTTAGTATCTGCGGCTTTCGATCGTTTCCCGCCAGATTCGCTTCATTCACCTGGAGAGGCGAGCGACACCTAACGAGATAAGATTTCATTAGTTGCCCGCTCCCGGCCAGCCCCAGGAATCGACACTCCACCCAGTTGGCATGGTCTGGGTTGCTCCTGTTTCCGGCTCTATGTCCGTCCAGCTGTGACAGTCATTTTCGTACCAAGTCTTTCCGTCACCCACAGGAGTAAAGTTCTGTGGAGACAGATTGGGACACGTGCTGGCGAGATCAGGATCTTGAACACACCCAGGCGTGTCTGATGTGCACCACGATGCCCACCGTAACAACCCAAGATCATAACCGAAATATTCGATCTCCGCCGCATTTTGCGGAGAGCCGGGATCTTTGGATTCGTGAATCGCTATGATAGTGGCCATGCTGGGATAGGACAACACCCCATTAAACTTCATAGGCCAGGTGAGCCATGTTAAGGCGAAAGTGGTGTAATCGGTAGCAAGAGCGTTGCAGTTAGCAGTTGGGCCGTTGTACGTCCCACTGATCTTTGCGTCAGGGGATAAGGTAGTCCAGGCGTTATAAAGCGTATCGCTATCAAAGCCAAACCAACCGTATTGTTGAGGTGAACAATAGGGCCCATCAAAATATTGCAAGGGTAACCCGCCACCTTGCGTCAGCGTATAGGTAACCCAGTCGGTACCACCCGGGCCATTTCCGTAAAAGGGCACTTGGATGTCACCGCCGTCGCTAAGATTTACACAGGCGACCGAACAATACCCATAAGCGTTAATTCCCGGTGTTCCGCTCGGATAGTGAATACTCTCCGTTTTGCGGTAGCGCCATCCCCAATAAGGGCTGTAGAATTCCGTGCTGTCCTCTACGGAAGCATTATTCCAATCGTGTTTTCGCCAATAGGCAGTCATTGCTCCAGTTTGAGGCGTATAGTCGTTGCATGTGAAAGTAACACCTCCGTTGCTCACGTAAGGTAAAGACCCATCGTTGCATGTCCACTGTACGAGGTAGTTGGCGAGCGGGGTTGTTTGCGCTTGTGCAGGAGAGGTGTCACAAAACTCAAAGCTATGACCACGAGAAAGCTCAGGAGCCATGGCTTCATTTCTCGTCCCTCTCCAAGACAGTCGTACCTTCTGTAGCATAGATGGAAAGGGTAAACAATCGTGGTTCGTCGATGAAGCCGCCGCGGCAGCTGGCATTCAAAGGTATTGGCCTCCCTCAGCCATAGCCGCGCATGATCTCCCGACCGTATCCGCCGTTACTCGCTGAGCACCGCGGCGAGCCGATCACGGGTCTCGGAGCTGATCGCGGCCCTTGGCGCCAGCGTTATCTGTCCAAGGGCG
>DATJTI010000097.1:0-2901 GCA_035503615.1 Allostellaceae bacterium
ATCACGAGGCAGCCAAGCACGCCAAGGCGGCCCAACAAGCACAGCAAGGGTCGACTGCCGGCGGCCAAACGAACCCGAATTCGGGGCACTGACGCACCCGTCTCGTAAAGGGAGGGCCTCACCAGCTGCCGCCATTGTCCGAGAGCTGAGCTGGCCCCCCTAACCCGCCCGCATGCGGGCGGGGATCGGTCGCTCTCCATTTCCCCTGCATACGGGGAGTTGGGGTCGGGGCCGCGGCGGAGGAATCGAGAGGGCTGAGATGGTGCCGACAGCATCGGGAACGGCTCTCGGCTGCGGCCAGCCAGTCGACCGACGTCTCCGATAAACGGGCATTCAGGCGACGAGGTCGGGCATCGGCCGGACCCCGGCGCTGTCGGGGAAGACCGCGTTAGTAAGCGCGGGTTCGCCGACCCGCAGATGGTCCCTGAGCAGCCCCTTCACCACGGCTCGCAAATCGGTGGTCGGCTGCAGATCGCGGCTCTGGTAGAGGTCTTTTTCCTTGAGTCCCGGCCAATCGGCGACGACGCGGCCGCCCGCCAACGCCCCGCCGACGAGCAGGGCAACAGTTGCGGTGCCATGGTCGGTGCCGCCGTCGCCGTTGATATGCGCGGTGCGTCCGAACTCGGTGATCACAACGACTACCGTCTCGTGCCAAGCATCGCCCATATTCGCGGCAATCGCAGCGAGGGCATCGTCGAGCGCGCCCAACAGATCGGCGAGGCGGCCCTTTACCGGTCCTTCATTGACGTGAGTGTCCCAACCGTCAAAGGCGAGGGCTCCGATCCGCGGGCCGTCCGGCCGAGCCAGGAATTTGGCCGCGTCACCCGCCGTGTCGGCGAAGTACGCGCGCACCCGGGCCACTCCCCCGGTTTGGACCACCGGGACGCCATTCGTCGGCCTCTGATCGATCCCGCCGGCACGCGCAATCGCGGCGATCCCGATCCGCTCCTCGAGCGCCTGTGCGAATACGGGGTCGGTATGCCGGTAAAGGTTGAGGAGCCGCAAGGTCGTCTCGCTGCTGGCCGGCGGCAGCTTTTGCGCCTCCCACGACAATACCGGCGCCGGGCCGCGCATGATCAGTGGGGTCACCGGCCCGATCGCCAGCGCCTCTCTGGCATGCGGATCGGCCGGCCCTTGCGGCGCCAACGCCGTCACGGCGCGATTGAGCCAGCCGGTATCGAGCGCCCCCGGCTTGGCGGCCCCGGTCTGCAGCACATCCTGGCCGTCGAAATGCGAGCGGTCGCGATAGGGGCTCGCTACCGCATGCACGATCGTTGCGTGCCCGTGGCGGTAGAACTCATGGAGGCTCGGCATCGCCGGGTTGAGCGCAAACAGATTGTCGAGCCGAAGGCCCGGCGCGGCGCCGTCGAGCGTCAGGGCGTCTGCGCCGCG
Source organism: Allostellaceae bacterium (assembly GCA_035503615.1). Lineage (GTDB taxonomy): Bacteria > Pseudomonadota > Alphaproteobacteria > ATCC43930 > CGMCC-115725 > AP-15. The sequence goes on from DATJTI010000097.1 coordinate 1,393, forward strand.
CAAATCGCGCCATTGCGGATCGCCGACCGGCGCCACGATTGCGAGCCCGTCGAGCGCACCGCGCAGCACGATCGCCAGAAAGCGCGGGTCGCGGCCGTCAGCGCGCGCCACATGCGGCCATTGCGCCAGGGCGAACAGTGCTCCCGAACCGGCGAGCAGGCCACGGCGGGTCGGAGCGTTAGGTATCGCTCTATTCATCTGATCACCTGCGCAGAAACTCGGGCGCCATCAGCGCCAAGGTGATCCCCTGCGACCGGCTTTCCGCCCGCGCGATCGTCTGGCGCGTCTCGGTCGAAGCGAGCGGGCCGAGGGCGGAATCGGTCACCGCAATCGGGTCCAGCGACGACCCGAGAAGCTGGCCGATGGCGTTGGCGATTTCGAGGCGTTCGGCCAAGCCGTCGAGCCAGGCTGCATTTTCGTCGGAAAAGCCTTTTGGCGCCGGCGGCCGCCACATCGGCTCGCCGAGGAGCGCCTGCGCCTGGGCGACGCGGCGGATGTCGCCCTTGAGCCCGGTCGCGCGCAATGCCGCGACCAGCCATTCGCCCGGGCGCTTCACCTTGGCCTGGGCTGGCATCCACGCCTCCGGCGCGGCGACCAGCGTTTTGGCTACCGCCTTGAGATCGCCGTCGGTGTCGCGAAAGCAACCCGCGAGTCGGTCGATCAGTGCCGGCGGCGGTTCGTCGGCGACAAAATGGATCGCCAGCTTGGTCGCGATATGGGTGGCGGTCGCGGGATGGCGGGCAAGATCGGTCAGGATCGCGCGGCCTTGCCCGACGCCGGTATCGGGATAGCTCTTGCCGAGCACCGTCTGCGCCCCGGGTTCGTGGGCGCGCGGAACAAAGACGAACTCGCCGCCGATGTCGGGATCGGTGACCGCCGGCCGCAACATCCAGCCGGTCAGCGCGTCGGCGAACTTGATGACATCGGTCTGGGTATAGCCGGTACGCACGCCGAGGGTGTGAAGCTCCAGGATCTCGCGCGCGAAATTCTCGTTGATCCCCCTGCCGCGATTGATGCCGGCGACCGAATCGGGCCCGATCGACTGGGCATCGTTCAGATAGAGCAGCATCGCCGGATGGCTCTCTGCGGCGAGCAGCAGGTCGACAAAGCGGCCAAGCACATGCGGGCGGATCGCTTCGCGTTCATAGCCGGCGGCCATGATCGAAGTGTCGACGCTGACGCAGAAATGGTTTGACCAGAACCAAACGAGGCGCTCGACAAAGCCGATTTCAGCGTCGCGCGCGGCATCGACCCGGGCTTTGGCTTCAGCGAAAAAAATCCGCTGCGGCAACGGCACCGGCGGAGGCTGGCCGGAGCCCGGCGTCGCGGCCGTCGCGATTGCGGGTCCGCTATCCGCTGGGGACGCGGCGAGCCCGCGCCGGGCAAGCTTGGCCTGTGCGGCACGCGCCGCCCTGAATTCGAACACTGCGCGATAGGCTGCGGCGGCGCTCATCAGCCCGGGGTCGACGATCTGGCCGGCGCCGGGGCGGTCGAGATCGGCGGCCACCG
>DATJTI010000098.1:0-38776 GCA_035503615.1 Allostellaceae bacterium
GCCGCGATCCTTCGGCGCCGTCGAAAAGCCGAGCGCGCCGTCATACATCGCCTCGCGGATCAGCTTCTGCATCGCCGCCATCTCTTCCGGCGTCGCCTGCCGCTCGTCCGCCGCCTGGCCCATTACATAGCGGCGGATGCCCGAATGGCCGACCAGGGTGCCGACATTGATGCCGCGCTTTTTGCCGAGCGCGTTCAGATAGTCGCCGACCGATTCCCAGGTCACGTCAACACCGGCCTTCAGCACCGGCAGCGGGATCTGTTCTGCGTCGGAGAAGAATTCGAGATACCACTCGCCGTCGCCCGGCCGCACCGGGGCGATGACCTGGCCGCATTGACCGACGATGACGGTGGTATGACCATTGTGCAGCCACGACCCGCAATAGGGGTCCCAGACCGCCTGCGGGTCAAAATGCGTGTGATGATCGATAAACCCCGGCGCTACAACGCGCCCTGCGGCGTCGATCGTGCGTTTGGCAGCGGCACCGGCATATTTGCCGACCCCGACGATCTTGCCGTCCTGCACCGCAACATCGGCGGTAAATGCAGGCTCGCCCGAGCCGTCCACGACGCGCCCATTTGTGATCAGCAGATCATACGCCATGATTTTTCTCCTCGTAACCCCCGCTCCGCACGAGCCCAGGGCCATCGGCGCGGGTCCGCTCCCACCGGAGCCTCACAACCCGCCGTTCAGCCTTCGAAAGCTGCGACAGGAATGCTACGCCGCAGCGACTGCAGCGGCAACATTTTCTCGGAAAATCGACGCTGTGCGCAGTTTATGAACCTGGCTCATCAATAACATGCACAAGGCGCATATTGCACCAACCCATGCACAGGGTACATATGGCCCCGAGCATCTGGTCGTCGCGGCCCATTGCCCACGACCACTCTCCCCCGCGGCGCCGCCTCGGGGTCAAGCGCCGCATCGCTGCTTCCCGCGGGTGCTCCGCTATCGCGGCGGCGAATGCGATGACGGCGAGCAGCTATTGGCGTGCGCACGACGCCGCCGATTTCACCCCGGACCCGGTGCCGAAGCACGGCAACATCCGCACCGGCTTGCGAATTCGCGCTCTTGCAAATCTGTCGGACTCAGCGGCAATTTTTTCGCAGCCGGGTCTTTGGCAGCCGGTCTTCCGATCAGTGGTCGCGCATCTGGCGCCGTGCCACCTTACCCAATCGCCAAGCCACCTCGCCCTATCGCCAAGCCACCTCGCCCTATCGAAAGCGGGAGATTGATGATACCGATCCGCATTGCCGGCGCCGCCGTGGCGCTCGCCATCATCGCCGCCGGCATACCGTCATGGCATGCGGTCGCGGCGCACAGCCAGGTGATCGAGATGCCCGATGGACTGAAATATACCGACAACAAGATTGGCGATGGTGCCGTCGCCACCGCCGGCAGCACGGTTTCGGTGCACTATACCGGCTGGCTCGACAACAACGGCACCAAGGGAGCCAAGTTCGACAGCTCACGCGACCGCGGGCAGCCATTTCAGTTCAAGCTGGGGGCGCACCAGGTCATCGCCGGCTGGGACGAAGGGGTGGCCGGAATGAAGGTCGGCGGCGATCGCACGCTGATCATTCCGCCCGAACTCGGCTATGGCGCGCGCGGCGCCGGCGGCGTCATCCCGCCAAATGCGACGCTGATTTTCGATGTCGAACTGCTGAAGGTTCAGTAGCCGCGCAGGGCTGCGGCCGCACCGGCAGCGGCCCCGTTTCGGGTGTTTTCAGCCAGCCGCGTCGGTCCGGATATGCCGGGCAGGCTGCGGCCTGCCGCAGCACGGAGCAGCCTGCGTTCCATTCGGCGTTGCGTCGGGCGCCGGCGATCAGCGCCGCGGGGTGGCTGGCCTGCGCAACGCGGCCGGCAACTCGTCCCAGGAGCGGCCGTCGATCAACCGCCCCGCTCGCCGGCCGAGACGCACCATCCGATCCCCGAACCCGTCGGGCTCCGGCGCCCATTCGCCCCAGCCCTGAAAAAAGAACGGGACCCCGGCTTCGACGCAGTTGTCGCGCAACCGGCGCAGCCATTCGGCTCGGGTCACCCGGACGCCGACCCCGACTTCTCCACCGGCCAGGACCCAGTCGAGCGATGGCACCGCCGATTCCGCGCTTGGCACGGTGCAACCCGGATCGAGGCGCCCTCTGCCGCCGGTGAGCGCATGGGCATGACGGTTTCCGATCGGAACCGCATCGGGGCGCACCGGACCGAGCAGCGGTTGAAAACAGGCCCAGCGCCGTGCCGCCGGCATTTGCAGCAATTCGCCGATGCGGCCGATCCGCTCCTGATCCTCGACCGAGACACCCGGCCACAGATTGGCCAGCGGCCAGCGGCCGAGCGCGACCGCTGCGTCCGCGGGCTCGCCGGATCGGACGGTCGCCGCATCGCGCCGCGCTCCGCTGCGCCGATCGTCGGTCGCTGCCGCTCCGCTGCGCCGATCGTCGGTCGCTGCCGCTCCGCTGCGCCGCTCACCGGTCGCTGCCGCGACCGCCAGCGCCGGGAGCTCCGCGATCGCAGCGGCAATTCGCCGCGGCGTCAGCGGATCGGAATAGTACCGCCGCATCCGCTCCGCACGCCGCGTCAGCACCAGGAACTGATGCCAATGCGCGAGCTGCATCACGGCGTGCAAGATATCGATGGTCGCGGTCGAGAGCTTTTCGTGAAATGGATCGGACATCGAATCGAGCAGGATCCGCCGTGACCGCCGCTGCAGCAGCGGCCAGGTGATCAACTCCGTGCGCATCCGGATCTCGCCGCTCCACCGCAAGCCTTCACGATCGATCAGCGTCAGGCCCGCATAGCGCGAGCCGCCCTTGCCACCGATGCGGGCGAGTTGGGCAACCGTTCGCAGCGCCTGGCAGTGGTCGCATCCCGGACCCATCGCCGAGCAGCCGGCGGTTGGATTCCAGGTCACATCGTACCATGGCGGCGCCTCGCCGCGCCTGCTTTCGCCGCGCCGCGACCCGAGAGCGAAGAACAGCGCATCGGGCTCCTCGACGGCGCGGCGTGCCATCATCGGCGACCTGCCGGCATCGCCGGGGAGGCAGGGGGTTGGACCGCCGGGGAGGCGAGGAGTTGGCCGATCGCTGCCAGTATGGGCCGCGCGACGGGCCCGGCGCCGATCGGCGCCGAACGAGAGCGACCAATCCGTTGCCATAGGAAGGACATTCCCTGGAACATCAAACCGGCAGATACATCAGGAGATAGTAAAACGCAACTAATATAAGATATGGTTAATTTAATGCATCCGATGCGAGTTGACGCGGCACCGACCTGTCGCTTTTGCCGAATTCGGAACAGGAACACCTGTCTGCACGGTCGCGGCGCCCGCTACGGTCGCGCTCCCGCCTCTCGCACCCGCGCGGGCACCGCCTTGCGGCTCGGGCGGTGACCGGCGGTCAGGTCCACAGCGAGCAGCGTGAAGCCGGCGCAGCCGCAGCGCCGACGGCACGGCATAATTGCAGTGCCGATGGCACTGGCGCAGATTGGGCGGATGGCGGCCGTCCCAGAGCCGCCTCTAGAAAAGAGCCGCCTCGACAAACCGGCCATAAACTCGACAAACCGGCCATAAATAGGCGAGGTTCGATAATCAGATCGGGTTCGCCGCGCGTGTTACCGTCGCCGACGGACGGCAGCCTTATGATTGCGCCTCACGGATCAAGCCGGCCCAGCGGTCGAGCATCGGCAGGATCTGCCCGGCCTTGGCCGAGGGTAGGCTGACGACGACGCGGGCGATCCCCTGGTCGCGATAACGCTTCAGCCGGTCGGGATCCTCGGGCGCGCCGAATATCGACACCGGAAGGCGGGCCGGATCGCGCCCGGCATCGGCCGCCATCTGGCGGAACTGCGGCAGGAACTCGGTCACATCAGCATAGCTCGGCCGGCTGGCGTTGGGCACCCAGCCATCGCCGTAGCGGACCGCGCGCCGGGCGCTGTGCGGAAAGGCGCCGCCGATGATGACCGGCGGGTACGGCTGCTGCACTGGCTTCGGCCAGATCTTCATTTTCGGGAACGAGACGAGTTCACCGTGATATTCGGGCTCCTCCTCGGTCCACATCGCGCGCATCGCCTCGATCTGCTCGCGCATCTTCTTGAAGCGGGTTTTGAACGCGGTGCCGTGATCAGCCATCTCCTCCTGGTTCCAGCCGCCGCCGATCCCGAACAGGAACCGCCCGCCCGAGACCTGGTCAAGCGAGGCGACAAGTTTTGCCGTCTGGATCGTGTCGCGCTGGATGACAAGGCAGACCCCGGTTGCGAGCTTCAGCGTCCGGGTCGCCATCGCCGCCGCGGTCAGCGTCACGAACGGGTCCATCACGTCGTAATACTGCCGGCCGAGCACGCCGCCCGAGGCCGGCTGCGACAGCCGCGAGGACGGAATGTGCGAGTGCTCGGGCGCCCACACCGATTCGAAGCCGCGCTCCCCGAGCGCCCGGGCGAGTCCCCCGGGGCCCATCGAATAGTCGGTGAAAAACATCGACGCGCCAAAATCCATCCGTCCCCTCCCATTCCAGCGACCGGCAGCGGGCAGCGGCCGCTCCCAGCGCGCCGCCGGGAGCCGGCTTGCGGCAGCCTATTCCCAGGGCAGCCTGTCCCCAGGGCAACCTGTCCCTAGGGGGCAGCCCGCCCCTAAGCCCCCGCGGCGTCGCGCGACTATTGCCGTTCGTATTTGACGACCCGCCGCACCCGGCCCCATGCACCCGGCTGCACGACATAGAGATCCTTGTGCGAGTCGCACCAGATGCCGTGGCAGGAGCGGTTGACCGGGCCGTCGCCCCAGCGCGCCAGCCGCTCGCCATCGAGGGTCAGGATGCTGATCATCCCGCCATTGTGCTCGGGGATGTAAACGGTGTCTTCGTCATCGACATAAAAGAACGCCGGGCCGATCAGTTCGGTCGGCCACACGTTCAGCAATTTGCCCTGCTGATCGAACACCTGCACCCGGTCGTTCTCGCGGTCGGCGACGAGCAGCCGGCCGCGCCGGTCGACCCAGACACCATGCGGCAGGTTGAACTGCCCGGGCTCCTTGCCCGGCTCGCCCCATGAAAACAGATGCTTCGCGTCGGTGGAGAATTTATGGACGCGCGCATTGCCGTAGCCGTCGCTGATGAAGAACTCGCCATTCGGCGCGAAGGCGATGTCGGTCGGCAGGTTGAACGGGCCGCCACCATGGGTGACCTGCTGCCACGCAGACGAGGCGAATTCGTCGGGCGGCACGCCGGTGTCGGAGCGCTGGCCCTTGACCCCGATCGTCTGCAGGAGCTTGCCGTCGGTCGTGAACTTCATGAACTGACCGTGATATTCGTCGGTCAGCCACACATGATCGTTCTCGTCGATCCGGATCGCATGCGGAAACGAGAACAATCCGGCTCCCCATGACGACACAAAATTGCCGTCGCGATCGAAGATCACGACCGGGTGCTCGGCGTTGCGGTTGAAGCAGAACACCCGGTCCTGGGAATCGACCGAGACCGCGCACGCCCGCACCTCGATATGGGCCGGAGGGTGCGCCCAATCCTCATGGACCTTGTAGGTGTACCTGCCGCTGCCGACGATCGGGTCCATCATCTCCCCCTTTCCATTTTTCTGCACAGGGACGATTGCGGAGCGGATCATAGCAGGAATTGCCCCGATCGCGCGGATTCGAATCGGCGCGCGCCGAGCGGTCCGCGCCACAGCACCGCGCCGCCCGCAGAGAAAGCTGAGAGTCTTGCAGAAACCTCGGGGCTGCAAAAACCTCGGGCGACCGGCGCATTGGCGATATGGACCAGCACCGCCAGGCGGCGATAGACTGGGTAAGGCCGCGCCCGGCGGCGACGCGCTACGACCAGGAGGAAATGAGATGCCGAACGACCCGACGCCCGACACCAACGGTCAGATGCCGAGCGTAGAGCGCGGCGCCTTGCATGGCGTCAGGGTGGTGGACCTGACCCAGTTCGAGGCCGGCACCTCGTGCACCCTGACCCTGGCATGGCTCGGCGCCGAGGTGATCAAGGTCGAGGAGCCGACCCGCGGCGAGCAGGGCCGCGGCGCCTCGACCGACAAAAAGGGGGTCGATTCCCAATACTTCATGCTGCTCAACGCCAACAAGAAGAGCGTCACCGCCAATTTGAAGACCGATCAGGGCCGGGCTATTCTGCGCGGGCTGATCGAGAAGGGCGATGTCTTTGCCGAGAATTTCGCGCCCGGCGTGATCGAGCGGCTCGGTTTCGGCTATGATGAGGTGCGCGCGATCAACCCGCGCATCATCTACGTCTCGGTCAAGGGCTTTGGCGACGACAGCCCGTACAAGAACTACCTCGCTTTTGACATGATCGCCCAGGCAACCGGCGGGGCGATGTCGATCACCGGCGAGGCCGACGGGCGCCCGATCAAACCCGGTCCGACGATCGGCGACACCGGCACCGGGCTGCATGCGGCGATCGGCGTGCTCGCAGCGCTCTATCAGCGCCAATTCACCGGGGTGGGTCAAAAGATTCAGTGCGCGATGCAGGAATGCGTCATCAATTACGGCCGTATCTCCTACGCTGCCCAATATCTGTGGGGCCATGCCGCACCACGCCTCGGCAACCAGAGCATCATGGGGACCAATTCGCCGAGTGAGGCCTATCCATGCAAAGGAGACGGCCCGAACGATTATTGCTATATCTATACGTCACGCGCCAACCAGCAGCATTGGGAGCGGATCCTGAAGATGATGGGGCGCGAGGATCTGATCGGCGATCCGCGTTTCGACAGCCCCGAGGAGCGCTTCAAAAACCGCCATGTCGTCGATGAGATGCTCTCGGCATGGACCAAGCAATACGACAAGCTCGAGGTCATGAAGCGGCTCGGCGAGCAGGGCATCCCGGCCGGTGCGGTCATGGACACGATGGAATTGTCGAACGATCCCGATCTCAATCGCCGCGAAATCTTTGTCACCGTCAAGCATCCGGTGCGCGGCGACTTCAAGATGCCGGGCTGGCCGGTCAAGATGAGCGGCTCGAAAGTGCCGATCACCGCGTCGCCATTGCTCGGCGCCGATACCGACTCGGTCTATCGCGAACTCCTCGGCTTCAGCGAGGAGGAGCTGGCGAAATTGCGGGCCGAAAAGGCGATCTGAACCCGCATATCCGGACTTCGTCATGCCCGTGGGCGCGGGCATGACGGATGGGAGAAACCGGCGCCATCCGCCCCGGTCGCGCCGCTGCCAACTGGTTTTCTGAATCCTGCCGGACGGGGGCGGGTGCTATCCAACCGGCGGAGTTGAGCGGTGCGGCTGGTGCCGCCCCCGCTGGCCGGCCCGCCGTCGCTTCCGCATGTCGTCGATTTCCACACCCCGTCGTCGATTTCCACACCTCAGGGAGAGGCCAATGAGTTGGGAGCCGGCACAGAGCTATCCGGATCCGGCGGTGCGGACCCTCGACCCGCGCTTCGCGGCGATTAGGCCGCCGTTCAATGCCGCGGTCGAGCGGCTGGCGACCGGGTTGCGCTGGGCCGAGGGCCCGGTCTGGTTCGGTGACGGCCGCTATCTGTTGTGCAGCGACATTCCGAACAACCGAATCATGCGCTGGGACGAAGCAACCGGCAGCCTCGGCGTGTTTCGCCAGCCGTCGAACAACGCCAACGGCAATACCCGCGATCGCCAGGGCCGGCTCGTGACCTGCGAGCATCTGAGCCGCCGGGTAACCCGCACCGAATATGACGGGGCGATCACCACCATCCTCGACCGCTTCGAGGGCAGGCGCCTCAATTCACCAAACGACGTCGTCATCAAATCGGATGGTTCGATCTGGTTCACCGACCCGCCCTTTGGGATTCTCGGCGATTACGAAGGCGACCAGGCGCCCTGCGAACTGCCGACCAATGTTTATCGGGTCGATGGCCGCACCGGGCGCGCGTCGGTTGTCGCGGGCGACATCAACGGGCCGAACGGATTGTGCTTTTCGCCGGACGAATCCCGCCTTTACGTCGTCGAATCGCGTTCCACACCCGGACGGATTCGCGTCTTCGACGTTGTCGATGACGGCGCCGGACTGAGCAATGATCGGGTTTTCGTCAGTGCCGAAAACGGCACACCCGACGGCTTGCGCTGCGACATCCACGGCAATCTGTGGTGCGGTTGGGGGATGACCGCAATGCTGAACGGGGTCGCCGTCTTTGCCCCGGACGCAACGATGATCGGCCACATCACGCTGCCCGAGCGCTGCGCCAATCTGTGCTTTGGCGGGCGCAAGCGCAACCGGCTGTTGATGGCCGCCAGCCAGTCGATCTATGCGGTCTATGTCAACACCACCGGGGTTGCCGGCGGCTAAACCTCCGGGCGGGTCCGTCCTCCGCGGGCGGCCGTCCCCCGCGGGCAGTCCCTCTCGGACCCGGGCACGGCGCGAGGCGGCGTGCCACGCGGCAAATTCCCTGCTGCTGGCAAAAGCTCGTTTTGCTGCTAGTGCGGCCAGCTGATTTCACATATCCTGCGGTGCTCAACTACCGGAGGAACAGATGAAACGGCTTTTACTGTTTGGCCCGCTCCTTGCCCTTGTGGCTTGTGCACATCCGGCGCCGCCGCCACCGGCCGCCGCGGCGCCACCGCCACCGCCGCCGCCACCGGCGCAAACCACTTTTACCGTGTTCTTCCCGTGGGATAGCTCGACCCTGACCCCCGAGGGCAGCCAGATCGTCGAAGCGGCAGCTACCACGTTCAAGTCGGGCGCACCGAGTGCGGTACAGGTCACCGGCTATACCGACACTTCAGGCTCACCAGCGTACAACCAGGGACTGTCGGAGCGGCGGGCGCAAAGCGTCGCCAGCGCGCTCGTTCAGGATGGTGTCCCGCAGAGCGCACTGACGGTCAGCGGCCAGGGCCAGAACGATCTGCGCGTCCCGACCCCGCCGGGGGTGCGCGAGCCGCAGAACCGGCGGGTCGAGATCGTCGAAGGTGCCGGCCCTGCTCCGGCGCCCGGGCCTGGAGCACCGCCGCCACCGCCGCCGCCGGGTCCGAACTCCTAGCCGCGGCGCCGCGGCCGTTACAAGGACAGAGGGCGCCCGGCCGGGCGCCCTTGCCAACAATCCAGCACGGGCCAATCAATCCAGCACGGGCCAATCAATCCAGCGCGGGCCGGCCCGGCTGCCTCGCGGCAGAATGGCCGGCGCTCAAATCGCTTCGTAGGCGAGGCGTCGGATCTTTTCGACATTTCTGCCTTCGACGCGGATCAGCCGGGTCGGGCCTTCGCGGCGCGGCGAATGCAGATCGCCCTCGTTATAGACATAGGCCATCCCCGGGGTCAGCGAATATTGCTTGACGAGCTTGACCCGGCCGGGTTTGGCCTCGCTGGCCGGCTCGACCAGTTCCCAGTCGCTCATGATCGTCTCGCCCTCGGCCTGGCCGTAGATCGCCCAGGTCGGCCCGTGATCGTGCGGCTTGCTCTCCCGGGCACCGCGATTGACGTGAGCGAGGATGCAAAAACCGAGTTCCGGGTCCTCGTAGAGGATCTTGCGCTCGGGCACCTCGTCGCCCAGATGGGTGGCGACGAATTCACGGTCGTTGAGCGCCTGCTGGATCAGCACGCAGACCTTTTCGCGACCGGCGGCGCCGGGATCCGCGGCGAGCGCGTCATGGCACCCCGCCGAAAGCTGCTCAAGGGAAATACTCATCAACCGACCTCCTCAATTCACGAGCGCAACTTAGCCTGCGGCCGGCGCCAACGCAACTTCGCGATATTCGCGAACAACGCGCGTTTAATACTTGGGAAGTGCATGGCGAGCCAGTGATTCACTCCAGCGCAGCGCCGCCGGAGCAGCGTAGGCGTCGGGTCGGCGCGTGCCGCAACATGACGGCCGCATCGTGCTAGGATCGCCCGATGACGAGCGACGTCGTCGACCTGAGAGACTTCTATTCGACCGGCCTCGGCCAGGTTGCGCGCCGCATGATCCGCCGTGCGATCCGCCGCATCTGGCCCGATCTGCACGGCTTGCGGCTCCTCGGTATCGGCTACACAACGCCGTTCCTGTCCACGATCTCGGCCGAGACCGAGCGCACCGTGGCGCTGATGCCGGCCGCGCAGGGCGTGCTTGGCTGGCCGCCCGACGGCCGCAACCTCGTCGCTCTCGCCGATGAGGGCGAGCTGCCGTTCGCCGATTACTCGATCGACCGGGTGCTGCTCGTCCATGCGCTCGAATCGAGCGAGCCCGCCGCGCCGATGCTGAAGGAGATTTGGCGGGTGCTGGCAGGCGGCGGACGGCTGTTGATCGTCGTGCCGAACCGGCGCGGCATCTGGGCGAGGCTCGACCGCACTCCGTTCGGCTCGGGCCGGCCATACACGATGGCGCAGCTGTCACGCCTGTTGCGCGACGAGTTGTTCACCCCGGTGACGACCGAGACCGCGCTGTTTGTTCCGCCGGCCAAAAAGCGCATGATCCTGCGCTCCGCTCCGGCCTGGGAGCGGATCGGCAAGCGCTGGTTCCCGCGCTTTGCCGGGGTCGTGCTGATCGAGGCGAGCAAGCAGATCTACGCCAAGCCGGCAGCCACCCAGGCACCGCGCCGCCATCTCGTGTACGCGCCGGCGACGCATGGCATGTCGCACCGCGTGTGGCGGTCCCGGCGAATCTAGGAGCTGCCCCCCGACAGGACGAAAATGCCCTGCTCGGCCAGCAGGTTGGCCAGGCTGCCATGAGAATCGAGCGGGTAGGGCCGGCCGTTCCGGTCGAGGGTCGCGCTGCGCTCGACGATGACCCCGAGCTCGTCGCACAGCGCCGTGAAATCACGGATCGTGCACAGATGAATGTTCGGCGTCTCGTACCAGGGATGCGCCAGCAGAGGCGACATCGGCATGCGGCCGCGCAGCATCAGGTGCAGTCGAATCCGCCAGAAGCCGAAATTCGGGAATGAGACGATCGCGCGCCGCCCGATGCGGACCAGGGCCTCGATCACCTGCCGCGGCTGCCGCGTCGCCTGCAAGGTCTGGCTCAGCACGACAACGTCGAACGCCCCCGCCGGATAAGCTTCGAGATCGCGGTCGGCATCGCCCTGGATCACCGAGAGGCCGTGACCGACACAGGCATTGACCCCGGACTGGGAGAGCTCGATGCCGCGGCCATCGACCCGCTTGTGCCGAACCAGATAGGCGAGCAGCGCCCCGTCGCCGCAGCCGATATCGAGCACGCGCGCTCCGGGCTCGATCATCTCCGCAATCAGCTGCAGGTCCTGCCGCAGTTCGCGATTTGCCGGCGCGACCGGGCCCGGCTGATGCGGTGCCGTCCGGTCGCGGCTGAGCAAGGCCGCCATGACGGTTCCGTCGGCCGCTAGCGGGCGAGGCCGCGATGCTCGGCGCAGCCGAGGAGAAACCCGCGCAGGGTCTCGAAGAATTCGGGCTCGTGCAGCAAAAACGCGTCGTGCCCCTTGTCGGTCTCGATCTCGACAAAGCTGACATTGGCCGCCACTGCGTTCAACGCGTGCACCAGCTCGCGGCTCTCCGCGGTCGGAAACAGCCAGTCACTGGTGAACGAGATCACGCAGAACCGCGACCGCGTTCCGGTAAATGCGCCGGCCACCGTGCCATGATGTTCGGCGGCCAGATCGAAATAATCCATGGCCCGGGTAATATAGAGATAGGAATTGGCGTCGAAGCGATCGACAAAGGTGCTGCCTTGATGGCGCAGATAGCTTTCGACCTGAAAATCGGCATCGAACCCATAGGTCACCGAGCGGCGGTCCTGCAGGTTACGGCCGAATTTGCGGTGTAGTGCTGCTTCCGACAGATAGGTGATGTGCGCCGCCATGCGGGCCACCGCGAGGCCGCGCGCCGGATTTCGACCACAGGCGAGATAGCGTCCACCACACCATTCGGGATCGGCCATGATCGCCTGCCGTCCGACCTCGTGAAAGGCGATGTTCTGTGCCGAGTGGCGCGCGGCCCCGGCGATCGGCACGGCCGCGAACACGCTGTCGGGGTAGCTCGCGGCCCATTCCAGGACCTGCATCGCGCCCATCGAGCCGCCGATCACGCAAAACAGGCTGTCGATGCCGAGGTGATCGATGACCCGCTTCTGCGCCCGGACCATGTCGCGCACGGTGATGACCGGGAACGACAATGCCCATGGCTCGCCGCTCGCCGGATCGATGTCGCGCGGCCCGGTGGTGCCCATACAGCCGCCGAGAACATTGATGCAGATCAGGAAATAGCGCTCGGTATCGAGCACGCCGCCGGGGGCGATCAGCGTCTCCCACCAGCCGGGCTTGCCGGTGATCGGGTGCGGGTCGGCGGCAAACTGGTCACCGGTCAGCGCGTGGCAGACGAGGATCGCGTTCGAGCGCTCCCGGTTGAGGGTGCCATAGGTCTGATAAGCGATCGTGAACGGGCCGAAATCGACCCCGCAATCGAGCCTCAGCGTCTCGCGCACCAGGAGCCGGTGACCGGGCCAATCCTGATCCGCATGCGATCGGGTGCGCAATGATCTCAGCGTCGGCACGGAGCGCTTCTGCCATCCCGTTATGCGGTGCCTGGCCGCCGGCCGGCCGGACGGTCCGCGCTTGTCGATTTGGGGCCGCTAGCTAGGGATCGACGATCCGAGCTGTCAACGTTTTCTTTGATTTCAGTCGAACGCGCCTCTACTACTAGCGCCCGCCCGTGACCCGACCGCATTCGAGACCATGCGCAGCACCGTGCCCGATCTCGCCGATTTGCGCCGGCGCATCGACGTGATCGATGACCGGTTGCACGATTTGCTGATCGAGCGCGCCGAGATCGTCGGCGCGGTCGCGGCCAGCAAGACCGCCGGTGGCGCCGGACGTGACGCGGCATTCTACCAGCCGGCCCGTGAGGCGGAGATCCTGCGCCGGCTTGCGGCACGGCATCGCGGGGCGCTGCCATTCGCCAGCGTCGCACGGATCTGGCGTGAGCTCTTGGCGGCGACGGTCGGGCTCGAAACCCGTTTCGCGGTCGCCGTATTCGCGCCGTCCGGGGAAACCGGCTGCTGGGACCTGGCGCGTGACCATTACGGCAGCCAGACGCCGATGTCGGCGCATCACTCGGCGGACGGGGTGATCAACGCCGTCAATGACGGGCGGGCCGCGATCGGCGTTCTGCCGATGCCGCACGAGAACGAGGCCGATCCTTGGTGGCCCCGCCTGCTCCCCGCGGATGGCAGCACTGCCCAGGTCGTCGCCCGCCTGCCATTTGGCGGCCGCGGCAACGCTCGTGATGACGGCGGCGATGCGCTGGCGATCGGGCACGGCTTCCAGCAGCAGACCGGCAGCGATCGCACCCTCTTCGCGATCCTGCCCGGGGCCACGCTCGGCCGAGCCCGGCTGCTCCGGCTGTTGCAATCGGCCGACCTCGCTTGCCTGTTCTGCGCGGCCGCCGGACACGGCGACGGGACCATCTTTCTGATCGAACTCGACGGCTTTGTGCGGCTCGCCGACCCGCGCCTCGCGCTGCTTTGCGCCGAGTCCGGCATCGCTGCGCATTCGCTCTTTCCGTTCGGCGGCTATGCCGTGCCGCTCTGTTCGGCAGTGCTATCGGGCAGCACTGCAAAGGCTGAACCCGCATGATCGCAGCACCCGGCCCGGCGCCGCGTCCGGGCATCCTCGAGATCGCCCCCTATGTCGGCGGCGAAGCCAGCATTGCCGGGATCGAGCGGCCGATCCGGCTCGCCTCGAACGAAAGCGCGCTGGGCCCGAGCCCGAAAGCGATGGCTGCCTATCGGGCTCTCGCTGACGACATCCACCGCTATCCCGAAGGCAGCGCCCGGCAGCTGCGCGAGGCGATCGGCGAACATCACGGGCTCGACCCGGAGCGGATCGTCTGCGGTGCCGGTTCCGACGAGCTGATCGCGCTGCTGCTGCGCTCTTATGCCGGCCCGGGCGACGAGGTGCTATATAGCCGCCACGGCTTTCTGATGTACCCGATCGGTGCCTTGTCGGTCGGCGCCACGCCGATCGCCGCCCCCGAGCGCGAGCTGACAACCGATGTCGATGCGCTGCTGGCTCGCGTCACGCCGCGCACCCGGATCGTGTTCATCGCCAACCCGAACAACCCGACCGGCACCTACCTCGGCGCCGACGAGCTGGCGCGGCTGCATCGCGGGCTGCCCCCCTCGGTGCTGCTGGCGATCGACGCCGCCTATGCCGAATTTGTCAACCGCAACGATTACGCGGCTGGCACGGCGCTGGTCGAGCGCGCCGACAATGTCGTGATGTTGCGCACCTTTTCGAAGATCTATGCGCTCGCCGGACTGCGGCTCGGCTGGGGCTACTGTCCGGCGGCGATCGCCGCTGTGTTGAACCGGGTGCGCGGACCATTCAACGTCTCGACCCCGGCCGCCGCCGCCGGTATCGCCGCGGTCGAGGACACCGCCTCACTCGCCCGCGCCCGCGCCCATAACGATCTCTGGCTGCCGTGGTTCTCCGGCCGGCTCGCCGGTCTCGGCCTCGAGCTGACGCCGAGTGTCGCCAATTTTGTGCTGCCGCGCTTTCCCGAAGAACCGGGCCGCGACGCCGAGGCGGCTTTCGCCTTTTTGCGATCGCGCGGCATCCTGACCCGCCAGATGGACGGCTACGGCCTGCCGCAGCACCTGCGGATCACGATCGGCACCGGCAAGGAGATGGAACAGGTGGCCTCGGTGCTCGGCGAATTCATGGGTCGGCGATGAGCGAAAAGCTGTTCGACCGGGTGGCGCTGATCGGGATCGGCTTGATCGGCTCGTCATTGGCGCGGGTGTTGCGCCGCGACAGCCCCGACACGACAATCATCGCCTGCGCGCGCCGCCCGGAAACGCTGGCTGCGGTCGAACGTCTCGATCTCGCCGACGAAACCACCCATGACCCGGCGATTGCGGCCGCCGATGCCGATCTGGTGGTGATCGCAACGCCGATCTCGGCCTATGCCGAACTCGGCCGGCAGATCGGCCCGGTGCTGAAGCCGGGGGCCATCCTCAGCGATGTCGGCTCGGTCAAGGAGGCGGTGATCCGCGACCTCGGCCCGTTCGTGCCGCCGGGGGTGCATTTCGTGCCGGGCCACCCGGTCGCCGGCACCGAGCATTCCGGACCCGAGGCGGGATTTGCCGAACTGTTCCGCGACCGCTGGTGCATCCTGATCCCGCTGCCCGAGACCGATGCCGCGGCGGTGGCCAAGATCGGCCAGATGTGGGAAGGAGCCGGCATGCGCGTCGTCACGATGAACGCGGCGCATCACGACCGCGTGCTGGCGATGACCTCGCATCTGCCGCATCTGATCGCCTACACAATCGTCGGCACCGCCACCAGCCTCGAAGAGAGCCTCAAATCCGAGGTCATCGCCTTTTCGGCGAGCGGGTTTCGCGACTTCACCCGGATCGCCGCCTCAGACCCGGTCATGTGGCGCGACATCTTTCTCAATAATCGCGAGGCGGTGCTGGAGATCCTGCAGCGCTTCAGCGAGGATCTGACGGCGTTGCAGCGGGCGATCCGCTGGGGCGAAGGCGATACTTTGCAGGAGCTGTTCACCCGCACCCGCGCGATCCGGCGCTCGATCATCGAAGCCAAGCAAGCCTAGCCACAGGGCACGGCTCGACATCGCCCGCCGCTCGCTCCACTATCGAAAGCATGCGACGCAGCGCGGCCGAAAGCATGCGACGCAGCGCGGCGCAGCTCACCCGGCGGGCCGTCCAGATCGCGACGGTGGCCGCCATCCTCTTCCCGCTCCGGCCGGCGGCGGTCATCGCGGCCGCACCGGTCGTAGTCGCTTCGAAGATCGACACCGAGGGTGCGCTGCTCGGCAGCATGATCCTCGCGGTGCTCGCCGCGCACCACATTCCGGTGCGCAACCGGCTGCAGCTCGGGCCGACCGATATCGTGCGCGCCGCGATCCTCGCCGGACAGATCGACATCTACCCGGAATACACCGGCAATGGTGCGCTGTTCTTTCACATGGAGACCAATCCGGTGTGGAAGAGCCGGAAAGAGGGCTATGCCGAGATCGCCAGGCTCGACCGTGAGCGCAACCATCTCGTCTGGCTCGCGCCGGCGCCCGCCAACAACACCTGGGTCATCGCGGTGCGGCGTGACCTGGCACAGCGTGGGCATCTGGCGACGATGAGCGACTTTGCCCGGTACGTGGATGGTGGGGGTGCCATCAAGCTCGCCGCTTCCGCCGAATTCGTCGAGAGCCCGGCCGCGTTGCCCGCATTCGAGAAGAGCTATGGCTTCCGGTTGAGCGACCGACAGCTGCTGACCCTGTCCGGCGGCAACACCTCGGCCACGCTGCGCGCCGCCGCCGCCGGCATGTCCGGGGTCGATGCGGCGATGGCCTACGGCACCGATGGAGCGATCGCCGCACTCGGTCTTGTTGCCCTCGCTGACGACAAGGGGGCGCAGATCGTCTACGCGCCGGCGCCGGTGATCCGCCAAGCGGTCTTGGCGCGCTACCCGCAGATCGCGGCACTGCTCGATCCGGTGTTCGCCGGCCTGACCCTGGCGACATTGCAACGACTCAATGCCGAGATCACCGTCGATGGCGAGGATGCGGCCACCGTTACCGCGGCCTATCTGAAGTCGCGGCGGGCACCGCCGTGACGGCACCAGCCGAGCCCGCAACCGGCGCTGTCTCCCGGCGGATCGCGATCCACAACCCGGTCCTGCTGGTCGTGCTGGCCGTCGCGATGACCGCCATCACCAGCTCGGGCTTTCTCGTGCTGGCGGCGAACCGCCTCGTCTCCGGCCGACCGATCGCGCTGTGGGCCGCGGCCGGCCCATTGCCGACCACCGCGATCATCATGATCGGCGCAGCGCTGCTCGCAGTCTCGCTGCTGCCTGCCACCCGGGCCGTGCACGCCATCGTCGCGGTCCTGGCGGTCCTGCTGTTGCTGTCATCATTGGCGACGCTGGGGCTGGCGGGGCGCGAGATTGCGGCGACGGCCGGCCGGGCAGCGCGAGTTTCACCCGGAGCGGCATTCTGGTTTGTCGCGGCGGCGGCGGCACTGGCCCTGATCGACGCTCTGCAGCGCCTCGGCGCCGGCCCGGCGCTGCGGCTGCTGGCGGTGATTGCGGTCGGCGGCGGCATCGTCGGGCTGGCGCTGGCCGGCACCTTCGACGCGCTGTCGATCGCCCGCGAATACGCGACCCGGCGGCAGCTCTTTGCCGCGGCGCTGCTGCAGCACATCGCCCTCGTCGCCGGCTCGGTCGGCCCGGCGCTGGTGATCGGCTTCGCCCTCGGGGTCGCCGCGGTTCGCAGCCCGCGCCTGCAGGGGCCGCTATTCGCGGTCTTGAACCTGTTGCAGACGATCCCCTCGATCGCGCTGTTCGGACTGCTGATCGCACCGCTTTCGGCATTGGCGGCGGCCGTACCCTGGCTCGCTTCGCTCGGCGTCGGCGGTATCGGCCCGGCGCCGGCGATCATCGCCCTCGTGCTGTACGCGCTGTTGCCGATCACCCGCAGCACCCTCGCCGGTCTCGCCGGCGTCGACCGCGCCGTGATCGATGCGGCCAGCGGTATGGGGCTGACGACGCGGCAGATTTTCTGGCGGATCGAGCTGCCGCTGGCGCTGCCGGTGCTGCTTGCGGGGCTGCGCATCGTCGTCGTCGAAACGATCGGGCTCGCCGTCGTCGCCGCACTGATCGGCGCCGGCGGGCTCGGCACCTTTGTCTTCGAGGGTCTCGGCCAATACGCACTCGATCTGGTGCTGCTGGGCGCGCTGCCGGCGATCTTTCTGGCGCTGGCCGCCGATTTCGGGCTGCGGATCTTGTCCGACCTCCTGCCCGCGCGGGTCCGGTGATGATCGCGCTCGATCACGTCACGAAGCGGTATGACGGCCGCGCAGTGGTCGATGATCTGACGCTCGAAATCGCCGCGGGCGAACTCTGCGTGCTGCTCGGCTCCTCGGGCTGCGGCAAGTCGACGACGCTGCGCATGATCAACCGGCTGGTCACGGCCGATGCCGGGACGATCCGCGTCGGCGGCGACGACGTGACCCGATTGCCGGCCGAGATGCTGCGACGGCGGATCGGCTACGCGATCCAATCGACCGGCCTATTCCCGCACTGGAATGTCGCCGACAACATCGCCACCGTGCCGCGCCTCCTGAAATGGCCGGCGGCGCGGGTCGGCGCCCGGGTTGACGAGCTGCTCGCGCTGTTGCGGCTTGATCCCGGCGCCTATCGCGGCAAGTTTCCGCACCAATTGTCGGGCGGGGAGCAGCAGCGGGTCGGCGTCGCCCGCGCGCTCGCGGCCGATCCCGAGCTTCTGCTGATGGACGAGCCGTTTGCCGCGGTCGATCCGATCACCCGCGACGCGCTGCAGGGCGAGCTCGCGCGGATCCACCGCACGACGCAGAAGACGATCGTGTTCGTGACCCACGACATCGAGGAGGCGCTGCGGCTCGCCACCTCGATCGCGATCATGGAGCGGGGCCGGATCGCCCAGTTCGGCACGCCGGTCGAGCTGTTGGAACATCCGGCGAGCGACTTCGTCAGCGATTTTGTCGGTCGCCAGGGGCTGGGGCTCAAACTGCTGTCGGTGCGCCGGGTGGCCGACCGGGTGCGGCACGGCGAGAGTGCCGCGGGCGAGCCATTGGCGGCGGATGCAAGCCTGCGCGACGCGCTGTCGGCGATGGCGCAGCGGCGAACCGACCGGCTGCCGGTCGCTGATGCCGCAGGCCAGGCGCTCGGCATCATCACCTTGCCCGATCTGGTACGATGAGGGCTGCGTACCTCCGGGCCGGCAACCGCCCTTCGCGGCGGCGGCGTGAAACGCGGCTGTTGACCAGCCCGATCGTGTGGGTCGGGCTGCTGTTCGCGGCCCTGCTGCTGCGCATGGCAGCGCTGCGCCCGGTGCTGCACCGGGCGTTTCCAGGCGTCAGCCCGGTGATCTACGACCGCGCAAGTTTTGTCGAGCTGTTCCTCGACCATCTGCAGCTGGTCGCGATCGCGTGCCTTGCCGCGTCGGTGCTCGGCGTGTCGCTCGCGGTGTTTGTCACGCGTCCGGCAGGGCGCGATTTCCGCACTCTTGTCGAGTTGGTCGCCGCCGTCGGTCAGACCTTTCCGCCGGTCGCGGTGCTGGCGATCGCGGTGCCGTTGATCGGTTTCGGCGCCCGCCCGACAGTCATCGCACTCTTCATCTACGGGCTGCTGCCGATCATCGACAACGCGGTGGCCGGGCTCGAAGGGGTGTCGCCGGCGGTGCGCGATGCGGCGGACGGCATGGGGCTTTCGCCATGGCAGCGGCTCTATGCGGTCGAATTGCCGCTGGCAGGCCCGGTGATCCTGGCCGGGATCAGGGTTTCGGTCGCGATCGCGATCGGCACCGCAACGATCGGCTCGACGGTCGGCGCCTTGACCCTCGGCACGCCGATGTTCGATGGTCTTGTCGCCGACAATCTGCCCTTCGTCATCGAGGGCGCGGTGCTGGTGGCCCTGTTCGCGATCCTGACCGATATGCTGTTTGCCGTCCTCGACCGCCGCCTGCGCCGCCATCTGCCCGGCTGATCACCGCACTTGCGGCGGCATTCCCCGCGCGGCCAGAGCGGTCATGATCAAGGACAGGCCGACAAACACCATGTTGATGCCGACGAGGAGCCCGATCGCCCAGGCGGCCGAGCTTGGCCAGCCATCCCAGATCAGATAGGCGAGAAACAGATCGATCAGCCCGCTGAACAGCACCCAACCCCAACTCGGCAGATGCCGGCGATGTTCGATCGCCAGCAAGATCGCGGCGATCCCCTCGATGATGAAAAACGCAATCAGCCAGATTGTCAGGGTCAGCACCCCCGAGATCGGCCGCAGGATCAGCACGAGGCCGAGGGCGATCGCCAGGATCGCGGTCAAGAGCGACCAGGCGAACCCCGGCATGCTGCGATGCTGCAACACCGATGCGGTGCGAAAAATGCCGCCGACAAAAAACAGCCAGCCGATGACGATCGTAATCGCCAGGCTGGCGATCTCGGGCACGGCGATCGCCAAGAGACCGAGCACGATCATCACGATGCCTTCCGCGAGGAAGAGCTTCCAATGGGCATGGATCGCATCGGCGAGCCGGTGCCTGATCCCGCTGAGGTCGGGAAGGGTCGGGTCGTGCATCTGGTTCGCCTCTGGATGGGTGCCGAGCGGTGCCGCGCGCAGGTGCCGGGTGGCACGCTTCTGGATTATAATCGAATTCGTCCGCTCGTGGAGCACGCGCGCGACATGCTGATCGAGGATCCGGTGATCGCCAAATGCGAGAACGGGCGCCCGCGACTTTTGGCGCGTCGCAGCGGTATTGACAGCCTCGCAACCGCCCAATTAGGGTGCGCCGCGTCTGGCGGCGACGCGCTCATGGCGGGAGTTGAATGGCTCGGCTTCCCTGAATGAGCGAAGATCCTCCACCGGATCCGCTAGCGCGTCTCGGCGAACAGATCGACAGGATCGAGCGCGAGCGGTCGCGTCGGCAAACGAGCAAGCGGGGTGCGACACCGCCGGGCGGTCTCGGGCTGGGGATGCGGATGGCGACCGAACTCGCAGCGGCGCTGATCGTCGGTCTGGCGCTGGGTTGGGTATTCGATCGCGTCTTTCACACCCGCCCGTGGGGGTTGATCATATTCTTCTTTCTCGGGGCTGCGGCTGGCATGCTGAACGTGTTCCGCGCAGCCAAGGTCGTAGGATACGGAGGTGCGCCGCCCGCGGCGCGCAAAGAGGATCACCGCCCGCCGGATTAGCTACCGGTGTGAAATCGGGTCGAGGACGAAATTGGCAGCAGCTTCACCTCTCGAACAATTCACGATCGAGCGCCTGATTCCGATCCATGTCGGCCGGTTCGATATCTCCTATACGAATTCGGCGCTGCTGATGACGATCGCCGTGGTGCTGGCGACGTTGCTGCTGGTCGGGGCAACGGCCCGCCGCTCGCTGGTTCCCGGGCGGCTGCAATCGATCGCCGAACTGCTCTACGAATTTGTCGCCGGCATGGTGCGCGAGAATGTCGGCACCGAGGGGCAGGCGTATTTTCCGCTGGTGTTCTCGATCTTCATCTTCATCCTGTTCGGCAACCTGCTCGGGCTGATCCCCTACAGCTTTGTCTTTACCGGCCAGATCGTGGTTACGTTCGCGCTGGCGCTGTTTGTCTTTCTGTTTGTGACGCTGATCGGTTTCATCCTGCATGGCGTCCGCTTCCTCACCTTTTTCTTTCCGCCCGGCGCGCCGATCCTGATGGCGCCGCTGTTGATACCGATCGAGATCATCTCCTACCTGACGCGTCCGGTCAGCCTGAGCCTGCGGCTGTTCGCCAACATGCTCGCCGGGCATACGATGCTCGCGGTGTTTGCCGGGTTCACCGTGGCGCTCGGCTTCCTCGGTTTTCTGCCGATCTCGTTCAACGTTTTCCTGCTCGCCATCGAGGTCGTGATCAACCTGCTGCAGGCCTATGTCTTCGCGATCCTGACCTGCCTCTATCTGAGCGACGCGATCCATCTCCACTGACCGCGCATCTCTTTTGAACTGCCCGCCAGCGCCATCACCTCCCCAACCCGACCCACCACCCACTTTTCGGACCCACCCACTTTTCAGAAAAGGACAGCACTCATGGACCCAGCCTCCGCCAAGTTTCTCGGCGCCGGTCTTGCGGCGATCGCGCTCGCCGGCGTCGGCGTCGGTATCGGCAACGTGTTCGCCGCGCTCGTCAGCTCGATCGCCCGCAATCCAGCCGCCCGCGACCAGGTATTCGGCATCGGCATGCTCGGTTTCGCGTTGACCGAAGCGGTCGCATTCTATGCGTTGATCGTCTCGCTGCTGCTGCTGTTCGTGCTCTGATCGTCAAGAACAGCGGAACCTCATTCGCGACGCGCCGGAAATGCCACAGCTCGATCCCACGACCTTCGTGCCGCAACTGTTCTGGCTCGCGGTCACGTTTATCGTTCTTTACCTGCTGATGCGGCTCGTGGCTCTGCCGCAGGTGGGTGCGGTGATCGCGGCGCGCCGGCAGCGGCTCGACGACGATCTCGCCCGCGCCGCAACGATCCGCAGCGAGGCCGAAGCCGTTCTTGCCGCCTATGAGGCGAGCCTGGCGGCGGCGCGTGCGCAGGCGCATGACGCGATCCGCGCGACCCTCGAACAGGCCGCTGCCGAGGCAGCCGCGCGGCAGCGCCAGCTCGGCGAAGCGCTGGCCGAACAGACGGTCGCGGCCGAGCGGCAGATTGCGGCGGCCAAGCAGCGGGCCTTTTCCGAGATCCGCGGTATCGCCGTCGATGTCGCTCGATCGGTCGCGCAAAAGCTGACCGGTAGCGAGGCCGACGAGGTCGCCGTGTCCGCCGCTGTCGAGCGGACGCTGGCCGAGCGCTCGGCACCATGACTCATCTGGTCGCCGTGATGCACCTGTTCGAGGAACCCGAATTCTGGGTCCTTGTCGCCGTCATCATCCTCGTTGTCCTCGTCTGGAAGCCGGTGAAGCGTGCGGTCGTCGGTGGTCTCGACGCGCGGGCGACGCGCATTCGCGACGAGCTGGCGGCGGCGAGCGCCCTGCGCGAGGAAGCCGAACGGGCCTTGGCCGGCTATCAGCAGAAGGAGCGCGAGGCGGCGGCAGAAGCCGAGGCGATCATCGCCCATGCGCGTGCCGAGGCGCAGCGCATCGCCGCGCAATCGGCGCATGATCTCGACCAGCTGCTGCGGCGCCGCCAGCAATTGGCCGAGGAACGGATCGCGCAGGAAGAAGCAAGAGCGCTGGCCGAGATCCGTTCGCTCGCCGTCGATATCGCGATTGCCGCCGCGCGTCGGGTCATCGCCGCCGAGCTCGACCAGCAACGCGGCGCGGCGCTGATCGACGGCGCGATCGCGGCATTGCCGCACCAGCTGCAATAAGGGCGGGACATCGCCCGCCGCCGGCCGGCAGCTGTCATGGGTCAGAACCGAGGAGGCGATCGATGGCGTTGAAAATCTATGGCGTCGCGCGCTCGCGGGCGTTCCGCACCTTGTGGATGGCGGGCGAGCTCGGCCTCGACTACGAGCACGTCAAGCTCGATTTCGCCGATGGCAGCACGCGGCGCCCGGATTACCTGGCGATCAACCCGAACGGCCACGTCCCGGCGATCGATGATGACGGTTTCCGGCTGTGGGAATCGATGGCGATCAACCTCTATCTCGCCAAGAAATACGGCAGCGCTCCGGGCGGACTCTATCCGCAGCGGCTCGAAGACGAGGCGCGGGTTTGGCAATGGAGCTTCTGGGGGATGACCGAAATCGAGCGGCCGGCGCTCGCAGCGCTCTTAAACCGGATCGGCCCCGAGGACCGGCGCGATGCCGCGGCGGCGGATGAGGGCGAGCGGGCGCTTGCCGCGCCGCTTCGGGTGCTCGACGGCGCCGTTGCAGCGATGCCTTATCTGCTCGGCGACGCGTTCACGGTCGCCGATCTCAACGTCGCCAGCATCCTCGCCTGGGCCCGCCAGGCGCGGGTCGGATTTTCCGCAGTGCCGCATGCCGAAGCGTGGCTCAAGCGCTGCCATGACCGCGCGGCAGCACAACAGGCCCGGCAATTGCAGCGGGAATAGCGCGTCCGCCAGTTGCGCCGCCCGCCCCTCACCCTTAACCTGAAGCCGAGGCGGCGGAGGCGTCGGCGCGGGAGGAGAGGATGGCGGCGATACGACCGACCCGGCGGATGACGCTGACCCTGGGGCTCGCCGGGGTCGTGCTGCCGAAAACCCTGATCGAGGCCGGAACAGCAATGGCGGAAGAGCTGCCCGAGACGGTTGTCTATGTGTCCAATGCTGGCGATCCATCGATCGGTCTGTTCGCGATGAACCGCGACAGCAGCGAACTGACCCCGATCGTCGATCTGCCGATCCCCGGCACCGACAAGCCGTCGCCGACCAGCATGCCGATGGCGGTCAGCCCCGATCATCGCTTTTTCTATGCGGCGTTGCGCAGCGAGCCCGACACCGCGGTCAGCTTTGCGCTCGACCCGAAGACCGGAAGGCTCGCCCATCTGGGGAACGCACCGCTGTCGGCGAGCATGGCCTATATCATCACCGATCGCAGCGGGCGCTATCTGTTGGCCGCCTCCTATCCCGGCAACGAATTGGCGATCAACCCGATCGACGCCGAGGGACGGGTCGTCGGCAAACCGACCCAGATCGTGCCGCACCGGCCGAAATCGCACTGCATCCTGGTCGATCGGACCAACACCTATTGCTACGCGACGAGCCTCGGCGCCGACATGATCATGGAGTGGAAGTTCGATGCCGCGGACGGGACGCTGATCCCGAATGGGCCGGGCGAAATCCGCACCAGGCATGGCGCCGGCCCGCGGCACATGGCGCTGCATCCGAACCGTCGGTTCCTTTATCTGATCACCGAAACGACCGACACGATCGGCGCTTATGCGATCAACCCGCAGAACGGCACGCTGAGCGAATTGCAATTCGTCGATGCGCGACCGCCCGGCTTTACCGCGCAGCCCGCCGCCGCCGACCTGCACGTGACCCCGGATGGGCGTTTTCTCTACGGCAGCGAACGCCGGACCAGCACCTTGGCCGGCTATCGCATCGACCCCGACAAGGGCACGCTGACGCCGCTTGGCCACTGGCCGACCGAGAAGACGCCGCGCGGCTTCAACATCGACCCGCGCGGCCGGTTTCTGCTCGCGGTCGGGCTCGATTCGAACGCGATGACGGTCCACCGCATCGACCCGCAATCGGGAACGCTGTCAGTCGCCCACCACTACCCGATGGGCAAGATGCCCAACTGGGTCGAAATCGTCGACCTACACTAGCCACGCTCGGGTCTTCCGGTGACCGAATGGTGCGACTCCATCCCTGCCGCATGGAAAAGCGGAACTCGCAAGGGCGGACCGTCAATCAGATAAAAACCCCGCGCATGCCGCCTTCGGGGTAGCGGGTGCCGGCGGCGGCGCCGATCGGGATCGCGGACGAGATGCGGTCGAGGTCGGCGGCGGTCAGCTCAACGTCGCGGGCGCCGAGGTTTTCCTCGAGGCGTGCCGCGTGCTTGGTTCCCGGGATCGGGATCACATCCGGACCCTGCGCCAACAGCCAGGCGAGGCATAGCTGCGCCGGGGTGCAGCCTTTTTCCCTGGCGATCGCCTCGATCGCTTCGACCAAGGCCCGGTTTTTGGTGAAATTGTCGCCCATGAAGCGCGGATGGCGGCCGCGCGTGTCGCCCTCGTCGAGATTGCCCAGATCGGGGACGACGCCAGCCAGGAGGCTGCGGCCGAGTGGCGCATAGGCGAAAAAGGCGATGCCGAGATCACGGGTCAATCGGCGGGCCTCGGTCGCCTCCTCGCGGTAGAGCAGCGAGTACTCCATCTGCACCGCGGCGATCGGATAGGTCGCGTGCGCGCGGCGGATGCGTTCGGGGGCCGCCTCGCAAAGGCCGAGATAGCGCACCTTGCCCTGTTCGACGAGACGGGCCATCGCCCCCACCGTCTCCTCGACCGGCACCGCCGGATCGACCCGGTGCTGGTAATAGAGGTCGATCACCTCGACCCCTAGCCGCTTCAGGCTCGCCTCGCAGGCCTGCGCGATATAGGCCGGGCTGCCGTCGACACCATTGGCGCCGCCGGGGCGCCGGGTCTGGCCGAATTTGGTGGCGACGATGATACCGTCGCGGCGGCCCTGCAGCGCCCGGCCGAGCAACTCCTCGTTCTGGCCCCAGCCATACATGTCGGAGCTGTCGAAATGATCGACGCCGAGATCGATCGCATGCCGGATCAGCGCCACCCCGGCCCGATCGTCGCTTTTGCCATAGACCCCGGACAGCGACATGCAGCCGAGGCCGATTGCCGAGATTTCCGGTCCCCGTTTGCCGAGCGCGCGCTTTTCGGTCACCGCCATGCCATTCATCCGTCGCTGATGTGGTTTCCCCGCACCATAGCCGATCGGCACCGCCGAGCGCATCCCCGATCGCTAATGCTTTGTCGCCAGCCCGGAAACCGGCGTATGATCGCGGCCGAATTCAGCCGAGGGAGGAGATCATGGCGGCGACACAGGTATACGCCGGCGCGGCGCGCTCGATGGGCGGCACCTTGGGCGGGGTATTCCGCCAGACTGCCGGTGAGAAGAATTGGCAGCATCTGACAAACGGCCTGCCGGAAGGCACCGAGGTGCACGCCATCACCGTGCATCCGGAACATCCCGACACGATCTATATCGGCACGACCAAGGGCACGTTCCGCAGCACCAATCGCGGCGACCGCTGGGAGCGGCTGGCACTTCCCGATGCCGAGGCCGACATCTGGTCGATCTCGATCCACCCGAAAAACCCGCGCATCATCTATGCCGGTGCCACCCCGCCCGCAGTCTACCGCAGCGAGGATGGCGGCGACAGCTGGCGCAAGACGGCCGATCCCGGTCTGCCCGACCGGGTCATCATGCAATTCGCCTGCCGGGTCATGCGGCTCGATGTCGATCCGAACTCGCCCGACGACATCTATGCGACCTTGGAAGCCAATGGCGCGATGCGCAGCCGCAACGGCGGTGAGAGCTGGGAGGATTGCACGGCCGACCTGATCCGGTTTTGCGAGCAGCCCAAATACCGCAGCCGCATCGGCAGCCAGACCGAGATCGAGGGGATGCTCGACGGCCATGCACTCGCCTGCAGCGCCGCGGCACCGGGCACCGTGTTTCTCGCCAACCGAATGGGCCTGTTCCGCAGCAACGACAAGGGCCAGAGCTGGCAGGACATCGAGATCGGCCGGTTTTCGCCCTTGACCTATGGCCGCGACATCCGCGTCTCGCGGCAGGACCCGAAGGTGCTCTATGCCTGCCTCAGCCCGGCCGCACGCAGCACCGACGGCGCGATCTACCGCAGCGACGATGTCGGCCAGAGCTGGAAGCGCTTCGACCACGGGATCAAGGCCGAGGCGACGATGATGGGGGTTGCGGTGCATCCGCAGGACGCGAACCAGATCTATGGCGTGTCGCGGTTCGGCCAGGTGTTCGGAACCCAGGATGGCGGCAAGAGCTGGAGCGAGACCCGGCTGCCCGAAGGCGTGCGCGACGTCTACGCGGTCGCCTGCGGCTAGGGTTGGGGCCGCGATCGGCGACCTGTTCGACGCCGCCGCCTCACCGGCGGGTGATCCGGTCGAGCAGCTCGCCGACGGCGCCGTGCTGCTGCGAGGCTTCGCCCGCGGCGAGGCGGCGGAACTGGTCGCAGCGGTCGCGCGGGTCGCCGTTGCGGCGCCGTTCCGCCACATGGTCACAGCTGGCGGCTGGCAGATGTCAGTGGCGATGACCAGTTGCGGCAAGGCCGGCTGGATCACCGACCGCCGCGGTTATCGCTACGCGGTCGCCGACCCGCAGAGCGGACAGCCCTGGCCAAAGATGCCGGCGACGCTCGCGACGCTGGCCGGAAACGCCGCGGCGGCGGCCGGATTTTGCCGCTTTGTCCCTGATGCCTGCCTGATCAACCGCTACGAGCCGGGCGCTCGCCTGTCGCTGCATCGCGACGAAGACGAGCGCGATCTTGGCGCACCGGTCGTTTCGGTCTCGCTCGGGCTGCCGGCGACGTTCCTATGGGGCGGGCTTGCCCGCGCCGACCGGCCGCGCCGGCTGCGCCTCGACAATGGCGATGTCGTCGTCTGGGGCGGCCCGTCGCGGCTTGTGTATCACGGGGTGGCACCGCTCGCCGCGGCCGAGCACCCGCTGACCGGCCGCAGCCGGATCAATCTGACTTTCCGTAAAGCGCTCTGAGCCGGGCGGCGACGTTGCGCACGACCCGGTCGGCGCCTGCTGTCGGCAGCCGGTCGACCGGCCGCATCGGCGCACCGCATTCGCAACGATACTCGAACACCGGGATCTCGGCGGCGATGCCCTTAATCCGTTCGTAGCCGAGCCAGTGCAGCCGCATCTCGCGGTCTGCCAGCGCGGTCGCGACATCCCCCGAGATTGCGCAAGCCACACCATGCGCCTTGGCTGCTTCCTCGAGATGCGAGGCGATATTGATCGTGCTGCCATAGATGCCGATCGACCGCTTGGTGTCGCCCTGTTCGCTGACCACGACATCGCCGCCATGCACCCCGATGCGAAAGCTTGGCACCACCCCGAATTGCGCAAGGTAGCGCCCGTGTTCGCGGGCGACGGCGGCGAACACGGCGTCGATCGCAGCCAGCACCCGGTTGTCGCGGGCCGCCTCCTGCCAATCCCAGATCGCGATCAATCCATCGCCTTTGTAGAGATAGATTTCGCCGCCAAAATCAGTGATCGGCTTCGAGATATCGAACAGGAACTTGCCGACCAGAGATTTGATCTTTAGCGCGCCGAGCCGCTCCGCCAGCCCAGTCGAATTGTTGATGTCGATAAAGACCAGCACCTTCTGCTCGACCACCGGGCGGTGATAGGTCCCGATCATCAGGTGGAACAGCGTGTCGATGCCGATGAAATGCACGGCGCGCATGACCACGATGCCGATCACCGAATACAAGATGACGTTTGGCAGCACGAACGGCAGCCGTGCATAGGGAACCGGCGACGGGTATATGTGACGCAACAGAAAATGGGTCAGATTGATTGCGAAAACAAAAAGAGCCACCACAACAGCGGTATAGACGATGATCGAAAGCAGCGGGTGAAGGCTGCGAAACCAGCGGCCGCGCAGGCTCTGCACATAATATTCTTCGAACAGACCGACCCCGGTGCCGACAAAGATCCCGTTCAGCACGCCAAACGCGAGCGGACGGCCTTTGGCGAGGGTGGACAATCCGGCCAGAACCGCGAATATCGCCACCGCGAGCAGGATCGAGAGGAGCTTCCTGCGGGTTGAAATCGACATTCGCGTGAAGGCAAAGCTCATGCCAAAGCCACAGCCGGAGCCGAACATAGTGATATCGCGGCGTTGTCCAGTTGTCCAGGCCAGCACGGGATTCTACAGGACGGCGATGAGTTAAGCCGAATTTCTCCGGCGGCGGGCAGCGCGATCGTCTGCAGCGCGATCGTCTTTGGTGCGGCGGACGGCTGAGCCGGCGAGGTCTTGCCGCGGCACGGGCCGGTGTGTCTCACGATGCGGATTTCCCGGACGCGATCTATTCGGCGGTTGCTCGCGAGGTGGCAGCCACCGGCATCCGCTGCGCGCCGGGGCAGGAACGGCACAACCATCGGCTGTCGCCATAGCGCAGCGGGGTCACGACCGTCCCGCCATCGAGCCGGTTCAGCCGGAAGCTGTGCTGCTTCTGCTCGCGCCCGGCGAGATGCATGATGCCGATCGGTTGATGCGGCGAATAGGGCTCGACAAACAGGCCGCGATCGGCATCAAAGGCCGGGGCCGCATCGCCCGGCATCCAGTTGCAATAGGCCGGCAGAAAGTCCACCGGCACATGCTCGGCGAAGATCGCATAATTGAGTGCGGTCTGCTCGACAAAGAAAAACCGGGTGCGCTGCGCGACCCTTGTCATGATCCGCGCCCAGATCTGCCAGTGCGGGGCGTCACCGCGCAGGGCGAAAACACCGCAATTGACCATCGGGTTGCGGCCGAGCCGGTCGGCGATGCGCCAGCCGAACGCTTCCCGGTAGTTCTTCCAGGCAAGCGTCATGCCGAGCCATTTGGGACGCTTGTAATGACGCTTATAGGCACGGTCGATCTCCGGGGTGATCGCCAGCCTGCCCGTCGCGGCGGCCGCGACATAAAGCTCGATCGCACCCCAATCCTGCACCCAGGCATCGGCATCGATCCACAGATAGGTGTCGTAGCCGGGAAAGTGGCGCGGCAGGAACGGGCGGGCGAACTGCGCCTTGCGCGCCTCGGCGATCCGCTCGCGACCGGGAAAATCGAGGTCCCAGCCCGGTTGCACGAGATGGGTGACGCGCGCCGCCAGCCACTCGCGCTGCTCATGGTCGAGCCCGATATCGAGGATGCCGATCGCCGCATCCGGGCGCAACTCCTGGATCGAGGAGACCGTGTCACACAGCAGCGGAAAATAGGCCCGGTCGGCTGCGCTGACGATCAGCAGACCCGCCGGTGTCGTCATCGGCGCTCGCAGCACCGCTTCAGGGGACGAGGCGGTAGCCGCCGGGCTCGGTCACCAGGATTTCGGCGCGCGTCGGATCGCGCTCGATCTTCTGCCGAAGGCGGTAGATATGGGTTTCGAGCGTGTGCGTCGTCACCCCGGCATTGTAGCCCCAAACCTCACCGAGCAGCATGTCGCGGCCGATGACCTGGTCGCCGGCACGATAAAGATATTTGAGGATCGCTGTCTCTTTCTCGGTCAAACGCACCCGTTTGCGGCCATCCGGATCGATCAGCAGCTTGGCTTGCGGGCGAAACGTATAGGGGCCGATCGCGAATTCGGCATCGTCGCTGTGCTCGCTCTGTCGCAGATGCGCCCGCAGCCGCGCCAGCAGCACGCTCAGGCGGAATGGTTTTGTCACATAATCATCGGCGCCCGAATCGAGGCCGAGGACAGTATCAGCGTCACTGTCCGAACCGGTCAGCATCATGATCGGCACCTGCACCGACTGGCGGCGCAGCAGCCGGCACAATTCACGGCCGTCCATGTCGGGCAGACCGACATCGAGCAGGATCGCGTCGAAGCGCTCGGTCGTGGTAATCCGCAGCGCCTGCGCAGCCGTCTCGCACTCGGTCGTCAGAAATTCCTCGTTCAGCTCCAATTGCTCGGCGAGCGACTGGCGCAACGCACCATCGTCGTCGACAATCAGGATCCTGCGGCCAGCCCTCATCACTCTTCCTGCCGGACGAAAAACCCGCTCGGCCGTTCCGGTGCCGCCGCTGCCGCCGGAATTGCCGTGCGGGGAATTATCCGCCGGCCGGGTCGCGACCATCCCCGTCCCGAGCGCCGCGAGCTTAGCCGATCACCAGCCGGTTTGCCACAAATGGCGGGCCGACCGCGATGCCGCCGGTGCATTGCTATCCGCCAGCAGACTGCATCCTGGCCCGGCTGTCGCGTAGCCCGACGGCACGGTTGAAGACCGGATGGTTCATGCGACTCGTGGGATCGAGGCAAAAATATCCCTGCCGCTCGAATTGCACCGGCTCGCCCGCAACCGCTGCAGCAAGCGCCGGCTCGATCCGGCTCCCGGTCAGGATTTCGAGCGATTGCGGGTTGAGATCGGCAAAAAAGTCGCCGCCGGCACCGGGATCTGGGCGCAGGAACAGCGGGTTGTAGAGACGGATTTCGGCTGGCAGCGATTGCGTCGCATCGACCCAATGGATGGTGCCGCGGACCTTGCGGCCGTCAGGAGCATTGCCGCCGCGGGTCGCCGGGTCATAGCTGCAGACCAGCTCGACAACTTCGCCCTCGGCATTTCTGATGACGTCACGGCAGGTGACAAAATAGGCATAGCGCAACCGCACCTCGCGGCCCGGTGCGAGGCGGTAAAAATCTTTCGGCGGGTTTTCCATGAAATCGTCGCGCTCGATATAAAGCTCGCGCGCGAACGAGATGGCACGGGTGCCGCCGGCTGGGTCCGCCGGGTTGTTGGCGGCGTCGAGCCGCTCGGTGGCGCCGTCGGGGTAATTGGCAATCACGATTTTCAGCGGGCGCAGCACCGCCATCCGCCGCGGCGCCGTCCGGTTCAGATGCTCGCGCACCGCATGGTCGAACATCGCAACATCGACAAGACTGTTGGCGCGGGCGACACCGGCGCGTTGCACAAAATCGCGGATCGCCGCCGCCGGCACGCCGCGCCGCCGCAGCCCGGCCAGGGTCGGCATGCGCGGATCGTCCCAGCCATCGACATGGCCTTGCCGCACGAGCTCGGTCAGAAAGCGCTTCGACAGCACCGTGTGATCGATGTTGAGCCGGGCGAACTCGTATTGCCGCGGCCGTGACGGCACTGGCAGATTGTCGAGGAACCAGTCGTAGAGCGGCCGATGGTCTTCGAATTCGAGCGTGCACAGAGAATGGGTGACACCCTCGATCGCGTCCGACTGGCCGTGGGCGAAGTCATAGCTCGGATAAATGCACCATTTGTCGCCGGTGCGCGGATGCGGCGTGTGGAGAATGCGGTACAGCACCGGATCACGCAGATTGATGTTGCCCGAGGCCATGTCGATCCTGGCACGCAGCACGCGGGCGCCGTTCGGGAATTCGCCGGCCCGCATCCGCGCGAACAGATCGAGATTTTCGGCGACGCTGCGATCGCGATGCGGAGAGTTGCGGCCCGGTTCGGTCAGCGTGCCACGCATCGCCCGCATTTCCGCCGCCGTCAGATCGTCGACATAGGCCTTGCACTGGCGGATCAGGTGCTGCGCCCATTCATAAAGCTGCTCGAAATAATCGGAGGCGTGATGAAGGTGGCGGCCCCAGTCGAAGCCGAGCCAGCGCACGTCGCGCTCGATCGCGTCGATATATTCCTGCGCCTCGCGGGTCGGATTGGTGTCGTCGAAGCGCAGATGGCAGCGCCCGCCATATTCCTGGGCGACACCAAAATTCAGGCAGATCGCCTTGGCGTGGCCGATATGCAAATAGCCGTTGGGTTCGGGCGGAAATCGCGTCACGACCTCGCTGATGCGCCCGGCAGCGAGGTCGGCAGCGATAATGTCGCGGATGAAATCGCGTCCTGCCGCCGTGTTCGCCGTCTCGCTCGCCATTCCGTTCCCCGCGCCGCTCGCACTCATTCCGAGCGCCGGTCTAATGTGGCCGATCGGCCGGGCGACGCCAAGCCCGCCTAAGGACTGCCCTGCCTTGCACGGTTCAAGGGGTTTCAGCCCTGCGGTGGGTCGGCGGCGGCCCCCGTCGGCGGTGTCGCGACCAGCATCAGCCCGGCGAAGGCGATCAGGTAGAACAGCGCAGCGAGGCGTGGCACCTGCAATAGATCGTCGAAGATCCCCGAGACGAGAAACGCCACCAGCGAGCCGGCGATGCACGCGCCGATCGGCTCGCCACGACGGATCGCGCGCGCCGCGCCGAACAGCGCCGCCGCGGCCAGCACGACGAATGCCGCCAGGCCCACAACCCCGCTTTCGAACCAACGCATCAGATACTGGTTATCCATCCGCCAGACCAGATGATCGTCGTCGGTAAAGTACCAACGCTCGGTCCCGTGCGAGAAATCGCCATTGGCGAGAATGTCGCGATCCTGCGGGTCGAACAGGCGAACGCCGCCGACATCAACCGTCGTGCCGACGATCGGGTCATAAAGGTCGAGTTCGACCGGCCGGTGCAGCCAGCCGAACAGGGAGTACCGGTCGAGACCGGCGGTCGACAACGCCGCGCCGATCTCTTCCCATTGTCCGGGCATACGCGGCCGAAACGTGACGGTGCGGCAATGGTCGGAGTAGAGCAGGAGCTTCTCGCATAGCAAGGCGGTCAGCGCACCCTGTCCGTCGGGCGAACGCAGCGCGAGAAAGAGCCGATATCGTGCGCCAGGCTCGACCGGCACCTTTTGTCCGAAATAGGTTGGCGAGCCGGCATCGAGCCGCAGAAAGCGATAGCCGCCGTCATGGCCGATCACGAAATTGGTCGGGAAACGTCCGCCGGGCTTGTCCGCGAGAACGCGGCGCGGATAGGTTCCGAGCCCGTCCCCGAACAGTACCGAGCCGACGCCACCCTGTCGCAAGGCGAGGCCGTCCTGCCAATTGCTCTCGCGCGCGGCGAGATCGGCAGAGAGAGTGCGCACCCGCTGTTGCATGAATGTCGTGTCGAGCCCCGCAACCAGCATGCCGCCGAGAATGAGGAGCACAATCGCCGGCAGCAGCCGGCCCGCACGCTCGCCGGGAGTGTTGCGTGTGCTCCATGCCCAACCGAGGCAGGCGATCGCCATGCCGATGGCGGCGCTCGCATAGGCAGCGCGCGCAAAGCTGACGAGCAGCGCGTAGCCGGCAACGAGTACGATCATGACCATCGCCAGCAGCGATCGGGCGCGCGGCCCCAGCAGCAACACCAGCAGGAACGGCAGCGCCATCGCGATATAGGCGCCGACATAGCCGCCGCCGAGATGCATGCTCGAAAACGTCGCGACGACCCGGTAGTCGCTGGAGAAATCGACAAGGCCGGGAAACAGCGCGCGCTCCACTATCGCTGCGCTAGCGACGAGGGCGAGGCCCGCAACCATGCCGGCGCCGAGCCAGGACCATGGATCGGCCCGCCGCAGCCGCTCACGCAAAAACGGCAGCAGGACGAGCGCGGTCAGGAGCCCCTTCGCCAGCCGCGCGGCATTGTCCGGGCGCAGATAGGGATTGTCCGATCCCGCAGCCGGGCCCGGCACCGCGAGCCCGATGGCGAGGCTCACGACGCAGGCCGTGACGGTCAGCGCCACCACCGCGGCCGGGATTCGAGGCAGGCGGAAATCGATCGCTCGCGGCGGTGCACGCAAGGCCAGGATCGCGATCGTCACGAGCACCAGCAGATCCGGCTCGCCGAGATACATCCAGCCGGTCCAGGGCGCGAGGTCGAAAGCCGGCAGCGCCGCCGGCAGCACCGCGAGCCAGGCGGACGGCCAGCGCCACAACACGGCCGCATAAAAGGCCAGCACGGCGCCGAGCAACAAAGGTGCAAGCGGATAGGCCGCGGTCAACAGGCCCGCAGCCGAGAGGCAAAGCACGGCGATGGCGAGACGAAGGGTTGTCACTGCC
Source organism: Allostellaceae bacterium (assembly GCA_035503615.1). Taxonomy (GTDB): domain Bacteria; phylum Pseudomonadota; class Alphaproteobacteria; order ATCC43930; family CGMCC-115725; genus AP-15. The sequence continues at coordinate 34,442 of DATJTI010000098.1, forward strand.
GGTCCACTCGGTGCGTCGTCGCGACGCCGCGGCAATTCGCTCCGAGATGGCGGCGCACCGCCCTGCCCGCTTGCGCGCCCTCGGCCCGGCGCATTGGGTGCGGCGACGACAGCCATCGCCACCGGACGGACCGACCCGGCTCCCCATAAGATTGGCGTCCACCGGGCGGCCAGACCGGACGCGATCGCGGCAATGATCGCATTGCTGAAATCGGGCTGCAGGCCGGGCTTGAGCCAGCGGCCGATCTCGATCGCGAGCGAGAACAGCGCTGCGAGCGTCGCTGCTATGGTGACGGACCGCCGCCCGCCGCCGCAACGCAGCGCCAGCATGACCCCGATCGGGGCGAAGCACAGCGTTTCAGCGACGACGCTTTCGGCGGCATGTGCCTTGCTGACGATGTAGTGATGGTAGAACGGCAACAGCCCGAGATCGTCGAATGCGGCGCGTGCCGCGGCGAGGCTCCGCCACGGTCCGGACAGCAGCCGATTGACATAAAGAACGGCTAGCACATAAGGCGCGGTCACCCAGGGGACGAGGCGCGCCAGGGGCTCGCGCCATCGTCTCGGATCGGTGCCGGCCAAGAGCCGCACCGACATCCCGCCGATGACAACCCCGGTGGTGCGGTAGCCGATCTGCACCAGCGAGGGCGCCGCATCGAGCAGCAGCAGGCTGACCGCCGCCACCGCGCTCATCAGCAGCAACCCGGTCGCGGCCACCCGGGTCAGGCTTCGCCGGCGGCGTCCGAGAGCCAACACTATGCCGACCGGTATGGTCGCGCGGTGCCGCCAAGAAGCAGCACCAGGCCGAGACCCGGCGGTCGCGCGGTCTGCCACGACAGCAGCAGCTGCGGCACTTGCCTCAAGCGCTGGTGCAAATCGGCGCCACTCAATGCAAAATCGAATGGGAACAGAAAGAAGAAGAACAGCAGGACCGTATAGAGCTTGCCGACAACGACCAGGGCGTGCTGCCCGCCCTCGGAAAATTGTCGATGCCAAATAGAAAGCCGCGGGCGCGTCGCCGGGAACAGGATCACCCCGAGGGTCGATCCGGCGAGCTGTGCCAGGATATAGTTGAGCGAGACCGTGCGCGGCGGGAAGAACAGCTGCGCATATTTGACCGCGACGACAAACACCCAGCACGCGATGATGGCTGCGGTGATGGCGAGGCCGCACCGCCACGCCTGCCACCGCCACGCCTGCCGTCGCAACGCCTGCCGCCGCCGCCGCCACGGCCACACCGCTCCCGCAGTCAGAAAGCCGAGCGGGACCGCCATCAGCAGATTGGCCACCCAATCCGGGCGCTGAGCGGCACCGATTGGTAGATAGGGCGCGTCGAGCAGCATCCGCCAGGCAACCGAGAGGTCGCGCGGCACGAAATTCAGCCCGACCGGCCCGAGAACAAGGCTGACATAGACGACCGCCACCGCGTAAAGCGCGGCCCACAACAGAAACCGGCCGCGCGTTGCTGCGTCACGGGCCGTCGGCTGGCTGGTCGTGGGTGATGACGCTGATGCTCTCATGAGAGGTGCCGCCGCACCCGGTCAGCGGCCCGGATCAACCCGCTGCAGGGGCGCATCCGCGCTCGATAGCAAAAAGAGATTAAACTTCGCTGATCCGGCCGTCGCGGGTGACCGCGATGGCGATCGCTTCAAAGGCGGCGACCGTGGCGAGGATTTCGCTCATCGGGATCGGATAGGGTGCACCGCCGCCAGCGGCTTCGGCAAAAGCTTCGAGATTTGCGCGCACCGAATCGGCCGAAGCAAACCGCCGGTGCTGCGGTTCGGTGCCGCTCTTGTGCAAGATCAGTTCGGTACGCCCCAGCACCTCGGCCGAGGCGTTGCGACCAAACGCATGCAGGCGCAGATAGGCCGGCGTCGAGCGGATCGCAGCCAGCGTGCCGCTCGCCCCCGAGGTGAATTCGAGCAGCGCCGAGAGGCTGTCGAGGGGGTCGGGTGGCGGCTGATGCGACAGCAGCAGCGCCTGCACCCGGCGCACCGGGCCGGCGAGCGCGATCAGCGCGTCGAGCATGTGAATGCCGGTGCCGGCCAGCCCGCCCGCCGGCGACTCGCCACTGACGAACCGCCAGGGTGAAAACGAGCCGGCGACCTCGTTGCTGAAATGCGCCTCCAAATGAATGATCCGGCCGAGTTCGCCAGCCTTCGCGAGGCGGACGAGTTCTCGCACCGCAGGATAGAAGCGCTTGTCGGTGCCGACCCCGAGCACGACCCGCGCCGCCTCGCAGGCGGCAACCGCCCGCGCCGCCTCGGCCCGCGTCAGGCACAGCGGCTTTTCACAGAAGACGTGCTTTCCCGCCGCCGCTGCCGCGAGGATGGCCTCGCAATGCAGCGAATGCGGTGTCGCAATGACGACAGCGCCGATCGCCGGATCGGCCAATGCCGCAGCGAGATCGGTGCCGAGGGCAAGCCCGCGGGCGCGGGCAAAATCGCGATGCTGCTCCGGGCTGCGAACGACCGCGCGAGTGAAGCGCAGCCGCTCGCTCGTGCCCGCTACCGCTTCGACCAGCGTGCGGCCCCAGCGGCCGAGGCCGATAATCGCTGCATCAATCATCGGCCGGGGATTTCCACCCGCTCAGTTGCGCGGCGCACCCAGGGTCTTGTGGAAAAAGGCAAAGACCTTGTGCCAGCCATCGACCGCCTGCTCGGGCCGGTAGTTCGGACGGTAATGCGCAAAGAACGCGTGTCCGGCGCCATCATAGCGATGGAATTCGTAATTCTTGCCGTGCTTTTGCAGCTCCGCCTCGGTGCGGTTGACTTGGTCTGCCGACGGATTCGGGTCCTCGTTGCCAAACAGACCCAGCAGCGGACAGCTGATCCCGCTGGTAAACTCAATCGGCGGCGTCGGTTGCGCCTTGGTCAGCCGCGACTTGTCATCGACGATGACGTTGCCGCCCCAGCAATCGACCGCACCCTGGATCAGATGCGACAGCTTGCAGGCGACGAGATAGGTCTGCCGCCCGCCGGAGCAGAAGCCAATCACCCCGACCTTGCCGCTCGCATGCGGCTGCGAGCGCAGGAAATCAATGGCACCGGTCACATCGCCGAGCATCTGCTCGTCGGGGACCCCGCCGCCCTCGCGCACCTTGTTGACGACCGCCTCATGCGCGCCATCGCCGACCCGGAAATAGAGGCTCGGCGCCACCGCCGCGTAGCCATGATGGGCGAATTTGCGGGCGACCTCGCAGGTCCACTCGTCCCAGCCCGGCATATGATGGATCACGACCACACCCGGATGCGGCCCGTCATTGGCGGGATGGGCGTAATACGCTTCGCCGCGATCACCGCCGTGACCGCGGTAATGCGCCATTCCGGCCTGGATATTGCGAAACGCCATATCGGTTCTCCCTCAAGAAGCCCGCGGCTCTCTTCGCACCGAACCCGGCCCGACGCAAGCCGCCATGTCGGCCGGCGGGGGAGTGGCCGCTTGACAAATCCAGCCTGCTTCCAACCCTGCCCGAGCGGAACGGGAGGAGAAAGCTGATGGATGCCGCGTTGCGCGGGGTGCGCGTAATCGACTTCACGACGACGATCGCCGGGCCGCATTGTGGCCGGCTGTTGGCCGATCTCGGCGCCGAGGTGATCAAGATCGAGGCGCCCGAGGGAGACATGATGCGCACCCGGCCGCCACTGCGCCATGGCGCCAGCACCAGCTTCGGCCAACTAAACGCCGGCAAGAAGAGTGTCGTGCTCGATCTGAAATCGCCGGGTGGGGTCGCGGCGGCGCGGCGCCTCGTCGCCACCGCCGATGTCGTCGTCGAGAACTTCCGCCCGGGGGTGATGCAGCGTTTCGGGCTCGATTATGCCGCGCTAAAAGAGGTCAAGCCAGATCTCGTCTATTGCGCGATCTCCGGCTATGGCCAGACGGGCCCATCGGCAGCACTGCCGGCCTATGCGCCGGTGATCCATGCCGCCTCGGGCTACGACCTCGCTCATCTCGCGCATCAGGAGGAGCCGCGGCGCCCGGATTATTGCGGCATCTTCATCGCTGATGTGCTGGCCGGCACCTACGCCTTTGGCGCGATCATGACCGCCCTCTATCGCCGCCAGCTGACCGGCGAGGGCCAAATGATCGATGTGTCGATGCTCGAAAGCATGCTGAGCCTGACGCTGAGCGAGATCCAGGCGGCGCAGTTTGCGGTGACGCCGCCGGGGCGGCCGATCTTTGGGCCGATCGTCACCAGCGACGGCTACATCATGTTGGCGGTGGCGAGCGAGCGGACATTTCAGAACACCGCGATGGCCAGCGGTAATCCCGGCTGGATCGAGGATCCGCGCTTTGCCGATTACCTCGAGCGGCGGCGTCATTGGGGCGAACTCGT
>DATJTI010000099.1:0-48551 GCA_035503615.1 Allostellaceae bacterium
GACAACGCAGCTCGCCGGATCGACCGGTGTCGCGATATTGCTGAAGGTGTCGCCGGTCAATTGTATCGCAATGCAATCGGGATCGTAAATTCCAGTCGCCGGCTCTGATCCGATACTCGTAAAGCTATTGTCGGACACCAGCAGGCTGTTCTGGCTGTACAGCAGGCCTTCCTCGCCATAAGCGATCATCTTGTAATTCTGCGAGGCGGCGCCCTGGATGATCACATTCCCGGTAATCGTGGCGATCCCGCCATTGGGAATGTCGACCGCAAAGCTCGACGATCCGGTGCGGCAGCCAATGGCGGAATCGGCGTCTCCGTCGTAAAGCTGGCTGTCGGAAACGTTCGTCATCATCGCCCGGCTCTTGATGTCGTGCCCGATCAGCTGGCCGCAAAACACGCTGCTGGTGACAGTCAGGCTGCCCGCCTCGTTCACGTACAAGCCGTGCTGAAAGTAATTGATGTTCGGGTTGCCATTGTTCTTGAAAGTGGAACTGATGATCGAAATCGACTGCGCCGGGTTGTCTCCGGTCAGGATGCCTTCCTGATTGCCGATGAACGCGCTGTTCTCGACGATCAGCGTCGCTGGCGTGCTGGGGTTCTGATCGCGAATGCCGGCGCCGTTGCCGCCCAGATCATTGGATATTTCGGCGCCTTCGAGGGTCAGGCCGATCACCGTCAGATCGGCGGTCGAGAGAATGATGCCTTTTTCGTTGGGCAGCGCCTCGGTTGCCTTCAAGATGACCGCATGGCCGGCTTTGGCGGGATCGACCTCGATCGTCATCGGCCGCGTCACCGCCGGAAAATCATTCGTGTATGTGCCCGGAGCAACTTCAATGACATAATAATTTGCCGGGTTGGTATCGGCGTCTGCGACTGATACAGCGGCAGTGACGGTCTGGTACGGCGCTTTTGGCCCGACCCTGAGGACGATGTCGGCCTCGGCCCGCGCCGCAAAGCAGCATACCGCCAGGGCCCCGAGCAATAGATGAAATCGCAAACGCATCGCTTCGCCTCGCAGATGCCATGATGACCGCTGAAGCGTCACCAGCCGGCCGCCGCACGGTCAACCAACAAAAAGGGGTTACAGCCAAAAGGATCAACTTATTGGCTAGCGACCGTGAGAAAAAACCTGTTTCAATCCAATCTGATATGATAGCTGGACCGGTCAACAGGCTGGTCATGGCGCGCCGATTGTCGCCGCAATCGTCCGATGGCTGACGCCGGCGCTATCGCCGGACGTGGCCGCCGGGTCCGTTCGTGGCGCCGAGTTTTGACGCCTGCGGGGCTCAGAGGCTCCAATAGTTGATGTGCGACGGCACCTCGCTGCGCGGGATCGCCGATTTGATATCGATCAGGACCCCGCCCGGTGCCAGGCTCGCAAACATCCGGCCCCATCCGGCCTGGGCCAGCACCCGGTGCGGCACCGCGAGGATCAGGCCGTCGAGAGCCGTAAAGCGATCAAACCCGACCAGCTCGATGGCGTACTCACGCCGCGCTTCTTCGGCGTCGGCGAGCGGATCGGCAACGCTGGCGTGCTGGGGCTGGGCGCCAAGCGGCTGGGTCACATGCGCCATTCGGAGCCGATCGGGTGAAAGAAGGCATTTAAGCTAATTTTAATTAAGTATAGTGCAGGAAAGTCGAGCTCCTCCTTCACGTTGTCGATTGCGACGCGGGACTTTATAATAAAATTCTCTGCATCGCGCGTGTCGTTATCGCCAGGCGCGTCGCATCCCGATGTCATCACCCGGGGAGAAACCGATGCGTACCACCCTTTTTCTGCTCGCCGGCCCGCTGTTGGCGTTGCCGCTGGCGCCGGCCGCGGCGGACACGATCACCTACGGCTTTACCGGATCGCTGCAGACCTTCACCGCGACGGCGGCCGGCGACTATCAGATCACCGCGCTCGGCGCCGTCGGCGGCGCCGGGCACGGGGAAGCGACAGGCGGTGCCGGCGCCGAAATCGAGGACAGCTTCAGCCTGACCGCCGGCGAGATGCTCGACATTGTGGTCGGCGGTCCCGGTGCCGCCGGCGTCGATGGGCCGGGCGGCGGCGGGGGCGGCAGCTTTGTCGTCATCGCCTCAAGTGACACACCGCTGCTGATCGCCGGCGGAGGCGGTGGCGGTGGCGATGCCGGCGCCGGCGGCGCCGGCCTTGGTCTCGGCGGCAATGGTGCTGGCGGCGCCGGCGGCACTGCCGGCACCTTCGTGGACTCAGGCGGTGGTGGCGGTGGCGGCGGACTGACCGGCAATGGTGGCTCCGGCGCCACCGGTGGCTCGCCGCCGGCTACCTACCCTGGCGGTGCTGGCGGCGCCGCGTTCGCCAATGGTGCTTCCGGTGGCGGCGGCGCCCCTGAAGCCGGGGATGGCGGGTATGGCGGCGGCGGCGGTGGTGGGACTATTGGCGGTGGCGGTGGCGGCGGCGGCTACAGCGGCGGCGACGGCGGCACTGGCTTTCCCGGCGCTGGCGGCGATGGCGGCACCTCGTTTGACGCCGCCAGCGATCCGCTCGTCACCCTCGATGCCGGGACCGGTGACGGCTCGGTCGTAATCGCCCCGGCGGCTCCGCCCGCGGTGCCGGAGCCGGGGAGCCTGGCGCTGCTCAGCAGCGGCCTCCTCGGCCTCCTCGCGCTGCGCCGCCGCCGCGCCTGACCCGCAGCCCGCGCCGCACCGGTCTCACGCGGCCGGTCGTGCGGCGCGCGGGGCTCACAGGCTCCAATAGTTGATGTGCGACGGCACCTCGCTGCGGGGGATCGCCGATTTGATATCGATCAGCACCCCGCCCGGTGCCAGGCTCGCAAACATCCGGCCCCATCCGGCTTGTGCCAGCAGCCGGTGCGGCACCGCGAGGATCAGGCCGTCGAGAGCCGTAAAGCGATCAAACCCGACCAGCTCGATGGCGTACTCACGCCGCGCCTCCTCGGCGTCGGCGAGCGGATCGGCAACGCTGGCGGCAATGCCGAACTCGCGCAACTCGGCGACGATGTCGGGCACCCGGCTGTTGCGCAGATCGGGCACGTCCTCCTTGAAGGTGACACCGACAACGCCGATCCGCGCGCCCTTGACCGGACGCTCGGCGGCGATCAGCAATTTGACGAGGCGCTGGGCGACAAAGGCGCCCATGCCGTCGTTGATCCGCCGCCCCGACAGGATCACCTGCGGGTAATAGCCCGCCGCCTCGGCCCGTGCGGTCAGATAGTATGGATCGACGCCGATGCAGTGGCCGCCGACCAGCCCCGGGGTGAACGGCAGGAAATTCCATTTGGTGCCGGCCGCCGCCAGCACTTCGCTGGTCGGAATGCCGAGCCGGTCGAAGATGATCGCGAGCTCGTTCATCAGGGCGATGTTGAGGTCGCGCTGGGTGTTCTCGATGACTTTGGCCGCCTCGGCGACCTCGATCGAAGAGGCGCGGTAGAGGCCGGCGGTGACGATGCGCCCATAGACCGCGGCAACCCGCTCCAATGTCTGCGCGTCTTCGCCGGCGACGATCTTGACGATGGTTTCGAGCCGGTGCTGACGGTCGCCAGGATTGATCCGCTCGGGCGAATAGCCGAGCTTGAAATCCCTGCCTTGGGTCAGCCCCGAGGCCTTGGCCAACAGCGGACCGCAAATGTCGCGGGTGAGGCCGGGATAGACTGTCGATTCGAAGACGACGACCGCGCCCGGCCGCAATCGCGGCCCGATCAGCGCGCAGGCCTCGCTCAGCGGCCGCAGGTCGGGGCGGCGCTCGGCATCAATCGGCGTCGGCACGGTCACCACCAGAAAGCTCGCTTGGGCCAGTGCTTCGGCATCGTCGGTCAGGCGCAGCCGGGTTGTCCGCAGCGCTGCTTCCGGGGTCTCGCCGGTGACGTCGCGCGCCTCGCGCAGCGCCGCGATGCGGCGGGCGGCGATGTCGAAGCCGATCACCGGATCGAACTGTTGCGCCAGCGCCAGCGCCACCGGCAGCCCGACATAACCGAGACCGACCACCGCAAACCCCCGTTCCATCAAAGCCTCCGTCCTCCTGTCCGTAATCCGTGGCCGCGACGACGGCGCGGTTCACGAGCGCCCGGGCTGTGCCGGGCCGTTGTTGTATAGGCGCACCCGTGGGATTGATAAGGACGAATGATTAACATTCAGCAATCGCCGCCGGGCCGGCACCGCCGCACCCGCAGCTTGCGTCCGGCGAACCGGCCGCATCGCGATCGCTGCCGCCGGCGCGGGCCGCAGCGCACCGAATCCTGGCAAAACTGGCACGGATGATTACGTTGTGCCCGCTTGCCGTCCGCCGGACGGTGTCACGGAGAAGTTCGTGATCGACAGCGCGCGTCTTGGCCTGCCGGAATTCGCCGCCGGCCATGTGTGGCTCGTCGGCGCCGGACCGGGCGACCCTGGGCTGCTGTCGGCATTGGCGCTGCATGCGCTTTCGCATGCGGACAGCATCGTCTACGACGCGCTCGTCGATCGGCGCATTCTCGATCTCGCGCGGCCCGGCGCCACCCTCGATTTCGCCGGCAAGCGGGGCGGGCGGCCGTCGCCAACCCAGCCGGACATATCCGCCCGGCTGATCCGCCTGGCCGAGGCGGGGCACCGGGTGTTGCGGCTCAAGGGCGGCGACCCCTGCGTCTTCGGACGCGGTGCCGAGGAGGCGCTGGCGCTGGCCGCGGCCGGGATCCGGTTTCGCATCGTCCCCGGTATTACCGCCGGGATCGGCGGTCTCGCCTATGCCGGCATCCCGGCCACCCATCGCGAGATCAATTCCGCCGTCACCTTTGTTACCGGCCACAGCAGCCGCGGCGCAGTGCCCGATAGGCTCGATTGGGACGCGGTTGCCCGCGGCTCGCCGGTCCTGGTCATCTACATGGCGTTGCAGCACCTGCCGCAGATCGTCGAGCGGCTGTTGGCTGCGGGCCGGCGGCGCGAAGAGCCGGCCGCGATCGTCAGCAAGGCGACAACCCCGGCGCAACGCATCGTCGTATCGCAACTGGGCAAGCTCGCAGCCGCCGCGATCGGGCTCGAAACCCCGGCGATCGTCGTCATCGGCGAGGTCGTGCGGCTGCGTGACGGGCTCGATTGGATCGGCGCGAGCGAAGGTGCGCGGACATTACCGCCGCCCGGCCCGCCGCTGGCCACCCCGCCGCCGCCCACCCCGCCGCCGCCCGGTCAGCGGCAGCGGAGCTAGGGATGCGGCATCAGCGCATCCGGTCGGCCGGTTCGTATCGCAGACGCGCCCAGGCGCTGCGCCCCGACGGTCCGCCAGTCTGCCCAGGCACGATCTGCGACCCTTCGACGCATGATCTGGCGACCGTGATCGGATGCGCTTGGATTGCCCGGTGGCGGAGATCCAGGTCTGCGGCCCGGATCGGCCGAATTCATCGGAGGAACCATAATCCCTTGGCGTGTGGCGTTCATGTTGGCGAATTCCGGCATCGTCCCCAGACTGCACCCAGGATCAGCCGTGCGCGTGCAGTCGCCATGACGTTTTGCCGCACCCGTGGCTGACATCCTCGAGTTTCTGCGGCAGCCGCCGCGGGCGGCGGTCCTGATCGCTCGGGCCGAGCGGCAGACCCGGCTCTCTGATTTCGGCGATTTCGCGTTTGAGCGCCCGTTGCGCCGGCTGCTTGAGGCCTGCCGCGAGGAAGCCGATCTGAGCTTCTTCGGTGCCGCCGCCCTGCGCTGGGACACGGTGCGCTTTCTGTCCAACCTGCTGCGGCTGCGCGCGGAGGAAAAGCGGACCCCGCAAATCATCGATCAGCGGATCGAACGGCCGCTGCTGATCGCCGGTTTGCCGCGCTCTGGCACGACGTTTCTGCACGGGCTGCTGGCGGAGGACCGGGAAAACCTGGTGCCGCGGGTGTGGCAGCCGATCCATCCCTATCCGCGGGGTCGTGCCGATGCCGGTCGCGACCGCCGGTCGCAGCAGGTCGCGCGGCAATTGCGGCTGTTCGGGCTGCTGGCGCCGCAGTTCCGCCACCTGCATCCGATCGATGCCCACTCGCCGCAGGAATGTTCGGAGATCACCGCGCATCTGTTCGCCAGTCTGCGGTTCGATACGACCTACCGGATTCCGGGCTACCGGCACTGGCTCGACCAGACCGGGCACCTCGATGCCTATCTGTTTCATAAGCGTTTTCTGCAGCATCTGCAGCGGCAGGCGGGACAGGCGGGGCGGTGGGTGCTCAAATGCCCCGACCATATTTTCGCGCTGCCGGCGATCCGTTCGGTCTATCCCGATGCCGATCTGGTGTTTGTGCACCGCGATCCGGTGGCCGTGCTGGCGTCCGTGGCCCGGCTGACGGAGGTGTTGCGCCGGCCGTTTACCCGTCATGTCGACCGCGTCAGCATCGGCCGGGAAGATAGCGAGCGTTGGCTTGAAGCGGCCGGGCTGATGGTCGCCGCCGCCGGCGAGAGCAGATTCGCTCGGCCGATCTTCCATATTCACTACAAGCAACTGGTCGGCGATCCGGCGGGTACCGTCGCCGCACTCTATCGGCATTTCGGGCGCCGGCTCGATCCCGAGGCCGCGATGCGCATCGGACGGCGGGTGGCGGCCAGCCCGAATGGCGGCTATGGCCGCCGCCGCGCCCGGCTCGAGGATTACGGGCTCGATCCGGCAAGCGAGCACGAGCGCTATGCGGGCTACATGGCCGCGTTCGGAATTTCGCCCGAACCCGGCAGGACGTCCGCTCGCAACAGCCGCGCGGTACGGCTGGCCGGCACGGCGTAGCCCTGTCAGGGGCGGGGCTGGGCGTCGCGCCGGCCTTCCGCCATGGTGCCGGCGCGGCGCTGTGCCCGCGGCGCGGGTACCGAGGCCAGCAGCGCCGGGATGAATACGAGGCTCGCCACCAGCGTGCAGCCGAGGCTGATCAGCAGCAGCCGGCCCATGCTCGCGGTGCCGGGATGATAGGATAGCGCCAGGGAGCCGAACGCCGTCCCCGTGGTCAGTGCCGAGAACAGGATCGCGCGCGCGGTCGGCGAGCTTAGCACCGCACTTTGCCCGGCCCGCCAGTTCATGACGAAATAGATGTTGAACGAGACCCCGACGCCGAGCAGCAACGGCAACGCGATGATGTTGGCGTAATTGAGCGGCAGCGGCAGCAATACCATGACGAACACCGTCATCAGCGCCGACAGCAGGAGCGGCGCCAGCACCAGTGCGACGTCGAGCGGACGCCGCAGCGCCACGAACAGGATTACGGCGATCGCCCCCAGAGCCGCGATCGCTGCAGCGCGGAACGACCCGACAATAGTGGCGCTCGTCGCCTCGATGGTGACCGCGGGACCGCCGGCAGCGGGGGCAATCGCGGTCACGGCGGCCACGAATTTGGCGAGCCCGCGGCTGCTGCGGGCACTGGCGGCCGGCACCACCTGCACCCGGGCCCGGCCGTCGGGCAGCACCCAGTCACCGGCGAGCGCCGGCGGAATGCTGTCGAGGCTGACCGGTCGCGCGCCGAGGGCTGTGCGCAACTCGTCGAGCTGCATCGGCAGAAATCGGGTCAAGGCCCGATTGGCGGCGAGCACGACCTGATCGGGAGCAGCCGCCAGCCGGTGGAGGTCCGCGGCGATCGCGGCCAGCAGCGGGTCGGCCGGCGGCTTGCCGGGTGGTGCGATCGCTTGCGCAGCTTCGCTGGCGGCGCGGCGGATGTCGGCGGCGCTCGGCGGCGAGGCCGGTTGGTACGGTGTCAATGTCGGACCCAGCAGCAGCGCGGCGTCGGCGATTTGCGCCAGCTTCTGTTTCTGGTTGCGGGGAACCAGGGAATTGATCGACAGCACGTCCGAGACGACCGGCAGTTGTCGCAAGCGATGTGCGAGCCTCGCCGCCGCTGCGGCATCGGGTGTCAGGATGTCGATCGTGAACGGATTGGTCACCGGCGAATTCATCAGGTCGGTCAGAGTCTTCATCGCCTCGGTATTCGGGTTCTTGGTGTGCAGCGGGTTCGAATCAAAGCTCAGCCGCGGGATCAGCGCGACACCGAGTGCGGCCAGGATCGCGAACCCCGCCAGCACCGGCCGGCGCCGCCGGCGCAGCATCTGATCGAGTGGTGCGGCCCAGCGGAAACCGATCTCGCCGGTCTCGCCACGCGGACGAAAGAGCGCAATCGCCGCCGGCAGGAACGTGATCGTGCACAGGAATGCGATCAGCATGCCGACCCCGGCGATCAGGCCGAGCTCGGCGACGCCGCGGAAATCGGTCGGTACAAAGGCGAGAAATCCCGCCGATGTCGCCGCGGCGGCAACCAGGATCTGCCCGCCGACCCGCTTTCCGGTCCGGCCGACGGCCGCGGCCGGGTCGGGGTGTTGGTATCGCATCGCACGATAGCGCACGCAGAACTGGATCGCGAAATCGACCGCGATGCCGACAAACAGAATTCCGAAGCCGACCGAGACGAGGTTCAGCGTGCCCACCGCCGCGGCGGCGAACAGCAGGGTCAAAACGAGGCCGAGACCGAGGGTCATGAGGATCGGAACGATCAGCCGCCAGCTGCGCACTGCCAGGAATAGCCACAGTGAAATCAGCACGATGCTGCCGACGAGGCCGAGTACGGCACCATGCGCGACACTGGCGAACTCTTCGTCGGACAGCGCCACATTGCCGGTGATGCGGACCCGCGCATCCCCTGACCGGACGAATTCGAGCCGGTTCGCCGCCTGGCGCAGAGCCCTGGTCGCAGCGCCGCCGGGTTCGATCGTGGCATGATCGAGCCGCGCCTGCGCCAGCACGAATTTGTAGGGACCGCCGAGATCGGCGAGCCCGCCGCTGAGCAGGCGGGTCCAGGACAAGGGCTGCGGATGTCCGGCAAGAGCACCGGCGATCGCGCGGTGGAAGCCAGCCAGCGCCGCCTGGTATGGCGTCAGGTCGACCTGGCCCTGCTGCAGCCCCTTGCCCAGCAGCGACAATGCCGTGAACAGCCCGCGCGCGCTCGGATCCTTGGCCAGCTGGCCGAGAAAAGGCTGAGCGTCGACGGTGCGTTCGAGCAGGGTTGCGAGCTGCTTCTTGTCGAGAAACAGCAGCCCTTCACGACGCAGAAAGGCCGAGCTGTCGGGGCGCGTGACCGACCGAAAATGCTTCGGCTCCGCGGCAAGCGCCTTGGCCAGGCCGGCGGCCGTCGCCTCGGCCTCCTCCGGTTCCCGGGCATTGATGACTGCCACCAAGAGGTCGTTGAATTGTGGAAAATCGGCGCTGAAGGCCAATTCCCGCTGCCGCCATGGCAGGCTCGAGGCAAACATCTTGTCGGTATCGGTGCTGATGCCGAGATGGGTGACCGAGTAAAATCCGGCAAAGCCGGACATGATGGCGGCAATGACAAAAACCAGCACCGCATGGCGCCAGCAAAAATCGACAAGGCCGACAAGCAAGCGCTGAAATGCCATGGCAAACCGAAGCTCGTACCTGGTTGCGCGGCGATTAATGTTTGCAGCCGCCGGCGCGGGGCGATGAATCGACGCAAAAAGCGACCGTCCCGGGAAGCTGCGGCTGGGCAGGTGATAATCGGTTGGCCCCGGCATGGCTACCGTAAAATGCCGTCTGCTTCGGCGCAGCACTGCCGGAGGCGATAGCCGAGTGTCCGGCCGGAATAAACGCGCCGCTGGCGAGTCGTTCGATTGGGGCGACCGCGTCGCGCATTGCCGCCGCCCAGCGCGTGTGCGTGCGGCGGGTCCAGGTATACACAAGGGAGGAAGGACGATGGCGAGGCAATCCCCGCCGCCGGCGGAGCCGCTGCTGCCGCCGCCCGACATCAAGCGGTGGTCGCCCGCTCGCAAAGCCGCGGTCATCATCGCGATCGGCACGGGCCAGATCAGTCGGGACGAGGCTCGCCTGCGCTACCTGATTTCCGCCGAAGAGCTCACCGGCTGGGAAAAGGCATTCGATCAGGATGGCGTGCCGGGGCTCAGGGCGACGCGACAGCAGAGCTACCGCGCTGTGGAGCGGTATCGGCCCGTGCCAGCCCGGCGCGATCGCCGCCCGCCCCCATCCGTGCTGACGGTCGGCTAGGCGAGGCGGCCGCGCCGCGCAGTCCGGTCATCGACCGGGCCAGGCATCGACCGGGCTAGTCATCGACCGGGCTAGTCATCGACCGGGCTCGGGGGGGAGGCCGGCCATCTCGCAGATCACATTCCATTCGCGATCGCTGACCGGGCAGACGGACAACCGCGACTGGCGCAACAGCGCCATGCCGGCCAGTTCGGGATTGGCCTTCATCGCCGCGAGCGTCACCGGCCGTGTGACCGGCATCACCGGGACGATATCGACCATGCCGAGCTTGCCGGTCTTGTCGTTGGGGTCGGGATAGAACGGCGCCACGATCTCGGCGATGCCGACGATGTCCTTGCCCTCGTTCGAATGATAGTAGAAGGCGCGATCGCCGGCTCGCATCGCCCGCAGATTGTTCAGCGCCTGGGCATTGCGCACGCCGTCCCAATGGGTGCGGCCGTCGGCGACGAGCTGCGCCCACGAGTAGGCCGACGGTTCCGACTTGACCAGCCAATGAGCCATCTCCCCTCCTTGCCGCAGGGTCACGCTGCGAGCGGATAGTCGGCCTGATCCTCGTAGACCGATCCGGCCTTGGTTGGAAAGCTCGCGATCAGGCTGAACGCCTCGACCATGAGCGGCTCGGCACGAAATCCCGCATGCGCGGCGAGATAGGCACCAAGCGCTTCGGGCGCCGGGTGTTGCAGACGCGCCAGCGTGACATGCGGCGCGTAACGGCGCGTCTCGGGCGGCAGACCGGCGCGGGTCAGCGCCTGCTCGATCTTGTCGCGCAGCCGGACCAGTTCGGTGCTGCGCTCGACCCCGACCCAGAGACTGCGCGGCCGCTCGCCCTTGGCAAACACTCCGGTCCCGGCCAGCTGCACCGCGAACCGGCGGGCTCGCAGCCGCGCCAGCGCGTCGTCCACATCGCCCGCGACCGCTTCGCCGATCTCGCCGATGAAGCGCAGGGTCAGGTGCAGATTGCCGGGATCGACCCACCGGGCGCCGGGTACGCCCGAGCAGAGGAGCGACAGGCGCAGCTTCAGCTCGGGCGGAAAAGTGATGCCGACAAAGAGCCGCAGCATGGGTCAAGTGAACAGCGTCAGGACGCCGGTATGGCCGTAGAGCCGATCACGCGAGATCTCGCCATTGGCGAAAAACCCGATCAACGGGAACTCGCCGAGGCCCTCGCGGATCAGTTCGGTCTCCACCGCCGGCTCGCCGAACAGCGCCGCCCCGCGGGCGACACAGCTGACATAGATCCCGGCCTTTGGCGGAGCGTGCAGCCGGCCGGCCAGCTGGCGCACCATGCGCGTCATGTCGCGCCGTGCGCTGTCGGGGTCGCGCCGGCAGAACAGGATCGGGTCGCCGGCGGCGATCTCGGCGCCGAGCACGAGCCAGCCGCGGCCGGGATCGATCGCCATGATGTTGCGCACCAGATAGTCGCCTGTGTCGGAGCCGGCGACCGGCAGACCGGCGAAGATCACCCCGCCGAGCCGGCGCAGATCCTGTGCCAGTTCCGGTCCGATATCTTCGCAGAAGACGGTGAGCGCCGGGCGTCCGTCGATGACCATGACGATATTGTCGCGTGCTTCATCGATGCGGTGCGCCGGCCCGACCGGCATGCAGCCCTGGGTCAGCGAGGTCGCGACCGCGACCTCGGGCGCCAGCAGCAGGCCGGCGACCCCATTGGCGCCGAGACCGGTTTCGCCTGCCGCCTGGGCCACCAGCGGAGCCTCGCAGCGATGCGATACGAGACCGCCGACCAGAAAGGCGCCGCTCGCCGCAGCGACATCGACCGCCGCCCGGGTCAGGTCCGGGCAGCGCGGGTCGGCATGCACCAGCGCCAACGCCGGTCCGGACTTCTCGATCCAGCCGGAGTGGCGGCGCGGCAGGTCCGAGCCCGGATTGTCGGTGGCCGCGAATACCCGAAAGCCGTCGGGCGGCAAGGCCGCGATCATCGCCACCGCCGCCGGCTCGTCGAAGATCTCGCTCCCCGCCGAGCAGACTCCGAGCCCCACACCGCCGACCCAGGAGCGCACCGCGGTCCGCTGCGACAGCTCGCGCAACAGCTCGGGGAGCGCCGCGGCCGCGGGCTCGGTCGTGTAGACGATACCGAGATTGGCGCCCTCGACCGATGCGAGCCCGGCAGTGCAGCGCGCCGCCAGCGTGGCCGGGTCGCCGCTCGCCGCCGCCGCGGCGAATTGCGGGCTCATCCGGCACCTCCCCCGGATCTGGCCTCGGACCCGGCGACGAGACCGGCGACCACCGGTCCGATGCGGTCGACCAGCACATCGACGCCGCGCACATTGGGGTGGAGACCATCCGGCTGATTGAGATCGGGCTTCATCGCAACCCCTTCGAGAAAGAACGGATAGAGCGCTACCTTGTGGGCATGCGCGAGATCGGGGAAGATCCGATCAAAGGCGCGGTCATAGTCTCTTCCCCAGTTCGGCGGCGCCAGCATGCCGAGCAGCAGCACCTTGGCGTGGGCGGCCTCGATCTTGTCGATCATCCGGTCGAGATTGGCGCGGACCGTCGCCGGGTCGATGCCGCGCAGCGCGTCATTCGCACCGAGCGCGAGGATGACCAGCTCGGGCTTGTCGGCGAGCGCCCAGTCGAGCCGGGCGAGACCATCGGCGGTGGTGTCGCCGGAGACCCCGGCATTGATCACCCGCGCAGCGATGCCGCGCCGGTGCAGCCAGGCTTCGAGCCGGGCCGGAAACGCCTCGTCGGGCATCAGCCCGTAGCCGGCCGTCAGGCTGTCGCCAAAATCGACGATCACCGGGGGATGCGCCGCCGCCGAGGCGGCAGCCGGTGTGAGCGCCAGCATCGCTGCGGTCAATGCGCCGGCAATTCCCGCGACCGGGTGCCGGCGCTCGCCGTGTCGGTCTGCCGGCGCGCACGGCGCGAACGCGGCGCAGCGACCCCGGCTGCTCGCGGCGTCCGGGCGGATCGCGTTGAAAAGCCCGCGCGCCGCGCCATATGGTCCGCAACCTCGCCGCCGCTCTGCGCCCGTCGACAAAGACGCGACCGGAAGCGGGCCGCCCGATTTCCGGTCGCCGGGCCGCGCCGCCACCCCTGGCCTGGATGGTACATGACCAGCGCGCTTCATCCCGGCGATCCGCTCGTGGTGGTCGAGGACATCCATCTCACTCTGGGCAGCGCCGCCGGGCCCGTCAACATCCTGCGCGGCATCTCGTTCGAGATCGCTCGCGGCGAGACGGTGGCGCTGACCGGCCCGTCGGGCTCGGGTAAATCGAGCCTGATGATGGTGCTTGGCGGGCTCGAGCGCCCGAGCCGCGGGAGCGTGCGCATCGCCGGCAATGATCTCGGCAGGCTCGGCGAGGATGCGCTGGCGCGGCTGCGGCGGGCCGAGATCGGCATCGTGTTCCAGTCGTTCCACCTGATCGCGACGATGACCGCGCTCGAAAACGTGGCTCTGCCGCGCGAGCTCGGCGGCGATCGCAATGCCTTTGCCGCCGCGGCTCAGGGCCTCGCCGCGGTCGGTCTCGCCCATCGCCTCAAGCATTATCCGGCGCAGCTTGCGGGCGGCGAGCAGCAGCGGGTGGCGATCGCCCGAGCCTTTATCGCCGGCCCGCGCCTGCTTTTGGCCGACGAGCCGACCGGCAATCTCGACGGCGCCACCGGCGAGCGGGTCATCGATTGCCTGTTCGAGCACCAGGCGCGCCATCAGACGACGCTGCTGCTGATCACCCATGATGCCGGTCTCGCAGCACGCTGCGAGCGGCGGATCGACCTTGCCGACGGACGCATCGTCGAGGACCGGCGCATCGCCCCGACACGGCGAGATGTGACACGGCGCGATGTGACGCGGCGCGCGTGATGACCGCACCGTCGCCGCTTTTCGCTCTGCGCCTGGCCTTGCGCGAGTTGCGCGGCGGCATCGGCGCATTGAGGGTGTTCGTCGCCGCGCTGGTGCTGGGGGTCGCAACGATCGCCGGGATCGGCTCGCTCGCGGCCTCGTTGACCGCAGCGATCGACGGCGATGCGCGCGAACTGCTCGGCGGCGATGTCGAAGCGGTCCTCGCCTATCACCCGG
The DNA here is from genome assembly GCA_035503615.1 of Allostellaceae bacterium. Taxonomy (GTDB): domain Bacteria; phylum Pseudomonadota; class Alphaproteobacteria; order ATCC43930; family CGMCC-115725; genus AP-15. Next base: position 14,012 of record DATJTI010000099.1, read on the forward strand.
CCGACCCGGCCGAACACGCATTCCTGGCGCATAGCGGCACGCTGTCGGTGATCGCGACACTGCGGGCGATGGCGCGCACCGCCGATGGTCGCCGCCAGAGCCTGATCGAGCTGAGGGCGGTCGACCGGGCCTATCCGCTCTATGGTGCGGTCACGCTGACGCCGGCCCGGCCGCTCGATGCCGCGCTCGGCCGCCGCGACGGCAGGTTCGGCGCGGTTGTCGCTCCCGCAATCCTCGGCCGCCTCGGTCTTGCGGTCGGCGATACGATCCGGATCGGCGAGGCGGCGCTGCAATTGCGTGCCACGATCGCGAGCGAGCCGGACCCGGCGGTAAGCGGTCTCGTGCTGGGGCCGCGCGTCATGATTTCCGCGGCGGCGCTGGCCGCGACCGGGCTGATCCAGCCGGGTGCGCTCGTCACCTACCATTACCGGTTGCGGTTGCCTGCCGGAACCACCGCCAGCGCCTGGATCGCCACGGCCCGGGCCGCCTTTCCGGAGGCCGGGTGGGAGCTGCGCAGCTCGGCCGCGGCGGCACCGGGCTTGCAGCGCTTGATCCGGCAAGTGGCGCTGTTCCTGTCGCTGGTCGGGCTGACGGCACTGCTGGTCGGAGGGGTCGGCATCGGCAACGCGGTGCATTTTCATCTCACCGCCAAGATCACGACGATCGCGACCCTCAAATGCCTCGGCGGCTCCGGGCGGCTTGTGTTCGCGGTCTATCTGACCGAAATCCTGGTGCTGTCGCTCGTTGCGATCGCCGCCGGGCTCGCGATTGGCGCGCTGGTCCCGATTGCCGCGAGGCCGGTTCTGGCTGGCCTGCTGCCGGTGCGCGTGCCCAGCGGCATCCACCCGGCGGCGTTGGGTCTCGCGGCGCTGTTCGGCCTGTTGACGACCCTGGTGTTTGCGCTGTTGCCGCTCGCTGCGATCGGGCATGTCCCGGCCGGTGCGCTGTTTCGCGATCGGGTCGATCATGCGCGCCGGCCGCTCCCGGCGGCGATGCTGGGTCTCACTGCCGCTCTGGCCCTGGGCCTCGCCGCTCTGTGCGTGTTCAGCACACGCGATCGTAGCGTCGCGGCTTGGTTTGTCTTCGGCGCGCTCGCCGCTTTCGTGCTGTTTCGCCTCGTGGCGTCCGCGATCGCCGCGGCGGCGCGAATGCTCGGCCGGCGGCGCTCGCCGCTGCTGCGGCTGGCGCTCGCCAATCTGTGCCGACCAGGGGCGGCAACGGTGCCGGTCACATTGTCGCTCGGCATCGGGCTCAGCGTGCTGGTCGCGGTGGCGCTGGTCGAAGGCAATTTCGCGCGCGAGGTGGAGACCCGCTTGCCGGAAGCGGCGCCCGCCTTCTTCTTTATCGATATCGAGCCGGACCAGCGCGCGGGCTTCGCGGCGATCGTTCACGCCTTTCGCGGGGCGCACGCGCAAATGGTGCCGATGCTGCGCGGGCGGATCACCCGGCTGAACGGGGTTCCGGTCGAGCGTGTCGCGGTCAAGGCGCAGGCTCGCTGGGCGCTCAGCAGCGATCGCGGGCTGACCTATTCGGCACAATTGCCGCCGGGCTCGCGCCTCGTCGCCGGCACATGGTGGCCGCCCGACTATCATGGTCCGCCGCTTGTGTCATTCGACGCCGGGCTCGCTCATGGCATGGGGCTCGCGGTCGGCGACACCCTGAGCGTCAACCTGCTCGGCCGCGAGATCACCGCGCGGATCGCCAATCTGCGCCGGATCGATTGGCAGCGGCTGGGGATCAATTTCGCGATCGTGTTTGCTCCGGGCACACTCGAGCACGCGCCGCAAACCATCCTTGCTGCGGTTTCCTTGCCGAAGGCGGACGAGGCCGGTCTGGTGCGCCGGGTGACCGAGCGCTTTGCGAACATCTCCGCGATCCCGGTGCGCGAGGCGCTGGCGGCGGTCGATCGGATCGTCGTTATGATCGGCAGGGCGGTCGGGCTGACGGCACTGGTCGCGGTCGCCGCCGGCGCCCTGGTGCTCGGCGGAGCCGTCGCTGCGGGACATCGGGGTCGCGTCTATGACGCGGTGCTGCTGAAGGTCCTCGGCGCCACCCGCGGCATGATCCTCGCCGCCTTCCTGGTCGAATACGGCCTGCTCGGCCTCGTCGCCGCGCTGGTCGCCGCGGCGGTGGGCAGCCTTGCCGCCGCCTTTGTGGTGATGCGGCTGGTCCGGATCGACTGGGTCTTTCTGCCGGCGCCGCTGTTGTCGACCGTGCTGCTCTCGGTGCTGCTGACATTGGCGATCGGCTTCGCCGGCACCTGGCGCGCCCTCGGCGCCAAGCCGGCGGCCTATCTGCGCAACGACTAGAAGTCGGGATTGCTCCGGAACGCCTCGTGCGGGTTGTGCCGCGGGCAAAGGGTCATTGAAAAGGTCGCGTTTTGTGCCAATATCCGCAGCGAGGGTCTTCCTCGGCGTGCGTCTCTCTTTGGAGGGGGTCAATGGCTTTGGGTTCGCAGCCCCGCTGGACGGTGCGGTCGGCGGACGCGCAGGTCGGCATCGACGTCGGTCTGCGGGACTACATGCTTCGCGTCTACAACTACATGGCATCGGGGCTGGCACTGACCGGGATCGTCGCCTATGTCGCGGCCTATTCCGGCTTCTACGCCCGGATCATGCACACCCCGCTCCTGTGGCTGATCATCCTGGCGCCGTTCGGTCTCGTCATGGTCATGAGCTTCGGCGTCCAGCGCATGCAGGCGAGCACGCTGCAGATGGTCTTCTGGCTCTATTCGGGGTTGATGGGGCTGTCCCTGGCGATGATTTTCCTGGTGTTCACCGGGGCCAGCATCGCGCGGGTCTTCTTCATCACCGCCGGCACCTTCGCCGCGTTGAGCCTTTACGGCTATACGACCCGCCGCGATCTGTCCCAGTTCGGCTCGTTCCTGTTCATGGGGCTGATCGGCATCATCATCGCCTCGCTCGTCAACATGTTCATGGTTTCGAGCGCGCTGCAATTCGCGATCTCGGTGATCGGGGTCATCGTCTTCACCGGTTTGACGGCGTGGGACACGCAGCAGATCAAGGAGATGTATTACGAGGGTGACGGCGGTGAGATCGCCAGCAAAAAGGCGGTCATGGGCGCGCTGCGGCTCTATCTCGACTTCATCAACCTGTTTATGATGCTGATGCAGTTGATGGGCGCCCGCCGCAACTGATCCGATCCTCGATCTTGGAAGCCTCGTGATCGGCCGGGTCCCCAGCGCCCGGCCGATCTCTTTCAGCATCATTGCTTGAGCCGAGCGGATTTTTCTTCCTCGCGCCGCCGCTCAATCCACGACCATGCCCTTTCTGTCGAGATGATGCAGAGCCAGAGAGACGGGTTTGCGGCACTCTTGACCGTGATTTGACCGAAGATACCCAGAAGGCGCGCGAGGAAGCTTTGCTCTGAGGGGTCCACCGAAACGACGTGCGAAAAGCGCCGCTAATGCGCGTCGTCCCAGCTTTCGGCCCAACCGGTCTCGACGACGAGCGGCACCGACAATTCGCAATGCGGCGCGCAGGCTCCCTCCATGACCGACTTGATCACCGGCGTCGCTGCTTCGACCTCGTCCCGCGGCAGCTCGAACAGCAATTCGTCATGCACCTGCAGCAGCATCCGGGCACGCATTCCGGCGCCGGCCAGTGCTGCTGGGATGCGGGCCATCGCGCGCTTGATGATGTCGGCAGCGGAACCCTGCAGCGGCGCATTGATCGCCTGGCGCTCGGCCCCGGCACGCCGCGCCGCGTTGGCGTCGCGAATCCCGGGGATCCAGCACTTGCGGCCGAAAATCGTCTCGACATAACCGGTGCTGCGGCAATCGGCCTTGATCCGTTCCATATAGGCGCGAATGGCCGGGAAGCGCTCGAAATAGGCGCGGATATAGGCACCGGCCTCGGCTTGCGGCACGCCGATCTGGGCGCCGAGACCAAACGCGCTGATGCCGTAGATGATGCCGAAATTGATCGCCTTTGCCCGCCGCCGGGTCATCGCATCCATCGCTGCGAGCGGCACGCCGAAGACCTGGCTCGCGGTCAACGCATGGATGTCGATCCCGTCGCGGAATGCCTGCTTCAGCTCCGGAATATCGGCGACATGGGCCGCCAGCCGCAGCTCGATCTGGCTGTAATCGGCCGATAGCAGCACATGGCCCGGCTCGGCGATGAAGGTGCGGCGAATGCGGCGGCCTTCCTCGGTGCGGATCGGGATGTTCTGCAAATTCGGGTTGTTGGACGAAAACCGGCCGGTCGCCGCCACCGCCAGCGCGTAGGAGGTGTGCACCCGCCCGCTCGCGTGATCGATCTCGTCGGCAAGCGCATCGGCATAAGTCGATTTGAGCTTGGTCAGCTGCCGCCACTCGAGCACCTGCCCCGGCACCGGGTGTAGCGGCGCCAATTCCTCGAGAATCGAGGCATCCGTGCCATAGGCGCCGGTCTTGCCCTTCTTGCCTCCCGGCAGGCCGAGCTTGTCGAACAATATGTCGCCCAATTGCTTGGTCGAGCCGATATTGAACGCGTTGCCGACCCCGCGATAAATGGTCGCTTCGAGCTCGGCGATGCGCAGCGCGAAATCGCGCGACAGCTCGGCCAATGCCGCGCGATCGACCTTGATGCCGTCCTGCTCCATCGCGGCGACGACCGGCGGCAGCGGCCGCTCGACGGTCTCGTAGAATGCGGTCATCCGCTCGCGCACCAGCCGCGCCTTGAGAAGCATGTGCAGCCGCAAGGCCGCGTCGGCGCGCGCGGCGGCGAAATCGCGCGCCTGCTCGGGCGGCAGCTCGGCAAACGTGATCAGGCTCTTGCCGGTGCCGATTAGCTCCTTGAGCGGGGTGAGCGCATGCTCGAAGGAGCGCTGCGTCAGGGTCTCGATCGAATGGTCGAACTGCCCGCCATCGAGCACATACGACATCAGCATCGTGCAGTCATAGGGCGCCATGGCGATGCCGTGGCGGCCGAGCAGATGGATGCCGGTCTTGACATCATGCCCGATCTTCAGGACGCCCGGGTCTGCCAGCAGCGGCCGCAAACGGTCGATTGCGATGTCGCGCGACAGCGCCCCCGAAGGACCAAGGGCGAGCTCGGCTGGCGGGCGGTGGGCGATCGGGAGGTAGCCGGCGAGGCCCGGCGACAGCGCCAGCGCGATCCCGGCCAAAGCCGACCGGGTGCCGGCCACCGCACTCGGCACCGGCCAAACGGCAAGCGCCCCGGCCTCGTAGGCCGCCTCGATCCAATGGTCGAGACCTTCGAGGGTGTCGATCAGCGCGTAGCTGTGCGGCACGGTAAAGCGCGGCACCTCGGGGATCTGCGGCTCGGGATGCTCGGGCGTCTCGACCGGGGCCGTCACCAAAAGCCGCTGGGTGATGCGGGTCTTCAGCGCCCGCAGCTCCATCTCGTCGAGAAATGGAAACAGCTTCTCCGGGTCATAGGGCTTGACCTCGAGAGCCGCGAGCGGGCAGGGCACCGGCACCTCGTCGTCGAGCTTGACCAGGACCTTGGACAGCCGCGCCTGCTCCTCGTTGTCAAGCAGCGCCTGTCGCCGTTTTGGCTGCTTGATCTCGGCCGCGCGGGCGAGCAGGGTTTCGAGATCGCCATAGGTGTTGATCAGCTCTGCCGCGGTCTTGACCCCGATGCCGGGTACTCCCGGCACATTGTCGATGCTGTCGCCACACAGCGCCTGGACTTCGATGACCTTGTCCGGCCCGACGCCGAACTTCTCGCGCACCTCGGCGGCGCTGATCAGCCGGTCGGTCATCGGGTCGCGCATCGTCACCCGATCGCCGACCAGCTGCATCAGATCCTTGTCGGAGGACAGGATCGTGACCTTGGCGCCGGCTTCGACCGCAAGCCGGCTGTAGGTCGCGATCAGGTCGTCGGCCTCGAACCCGTCCATCTCGATGCGGCAGATGTCGAACGCGTCGGCCGCACGCCGTACATGCTCCAGTTGCGGGCGCAGATCGTCCGGCATCTCGCGCCGGTTCGCCTTGTACTGGTCGTAGATGCGGTTGCGAAAGCTGGTGCCCGACGCATCGAAGATCACCGCCATGCGGTCGGCATCGGTCTCGCGCCGGTATTTGTCCAGCATGTTGCTGAAGATCATCACGACTTCGGTCGGGGTGCCGTCCGACTGCCGCTGAAACCGCTCGGCCTTCGGGTCGCGCGCCCGGGCGAAATAGGCGCGGAAAATGAAGCCGGAGCCATCGATCAGGAATACATGATGCGGAGCCGCCGGGACCGTGACGGCAGCGGCCGGCATCGCCGGCGTGCCGGCTGCCGGGTCCTGGGTCGCGCTGATCAGATCGTCCACGGCGGCCTCTTGCGACGAGGTTGCGAGGTACTCAGCCGGCCGGCGGTCCGGCGGCATCCGAGGTATCCGGCCGCTCCGAAACGCCTGCGCCGGTGGCCGCGGCCATCGCCCGGTTCACATAGAGGCGCGAGCAATAGGGGCATTCGACCCGGCCGGCGGGCGCCAGATTGAGATAGACCCGCGGATGACCGAGCGGCCCGCCGCCGCCATTGCAGGCTGCGACCATCTGATCGATGTAGATGGTTTCGGAAGGTCCCATTGCCGAGCCGCTTTTCCATTCGAGGGGTCATGCGCGGCCGCCTGTGCCGCGCCCGATGATACCCATCAGCGCGGCACATGCAACGCCCGGGCGGGCCCGAGGCCGGGTTCCGACCGCGTTCTTCCAGCCGGGACAGCGGTTGCCGAGGCCGCGCCTCAGCCCTTCAGCTCTTTGTCGAAAAAGGCGACCGCGTCGCGCCACAGTTCGGCGGCCGGGCCTTCGCGATAGCTCGGCCGGTAATCAGCAAGAAAGGCATGGCCGGCATTCTTGTAGACCTTGACGGTGACATTCTTGCCGCCGGCATCGGCACGCTTCTTCAGCTCCTCGGAATGCGCGACCGAAGGGTTCTGATCCTCCTCGCCAAACACCGCGAACAGCGGGCAGCGGAGCCCGCCGATGAGGTCGAGGATCGGCTTTGGCCGCGAAGGAGTCGTTTCGGCATCGGGCGTGGCGCGGTGGATGAACCCGCCCCAGCAATCGATCGCGGCATCGACCTTGCCGCTGCTGCAGGCGAACAGCAGAGTCTGGCGCCCGCCCGAGCAGAAACCGATCGCGCCGATCTTTGCCGTCGCACTGGGCAACTCGCGCAGATGGGCCGCCGCTGCTTCGAGGTCCTGCACCGCCTCGGCGTCGGATTTGCCGAACATGACCGGCATGACCGAGGCCATGTTGTTCGGATCGGCCGGTCCGCCGGCACGCGCGTAGAGATCGGGAGCGAGCGCGTTGTAGCCGATATTGGCGAAGCGCCGGGCCAGGTCGCGGATGTGCTCGACGAGCCCGAAGGCTTCGTGGATCACGACGATCCCCGGATTGCGACCGGGTTGGCTCGGCCGCGCCAGGTAGCCGGTGATCTTGTCGTTGCCGCTCTTGAGCTCGATGTTTTCGCCGCGCACGCGGCTGGGGTCGGTTACCGCACCGGGGATGTTGGGCATGCCGCTCCTCCTTCAAAGACGAGGTACCGACGATAGCACTCGCGGGCAAAGTGCTGCTATGATCGGCATAGTGCGATCGCGGGAGGCGAGCATGGCAGGTGCAGCAGCGACAGTGGCGCAGCCGGCGGATCGGTCCGAGGCGGCGACGGGCGTTTCGAAGATGAAGGCCGCGGTGGCGAGCGCCGCGAAACCCGATTACGTCGAGGGCCGGCGCAGCTTTTTCAAATATCGCGACCTTGGCGTCGGTGCCGCCAGCGATGGCTGGATGCGAGCGCAGGTGATGTCGGCAGCGACCGGCATGACCCAGCCGACCGGCTGGCATTACCATGTCTGCGAGGGGCAGTTTGTCTATGCGCTGAAAGGCTTTGTCGAGCTCGAATTCGAGGACGGCACGCAGTGCCGGCTCGAAGCCGGGGATTCGTGCTTCATTCCCGGCGGCATGAGGCACAACGAGATCCGCACTTCGGACGATGTCGAAATCCTCGAAGTGTGCCTGCCGGCGAATATGGGCACGGTGCCGTGCGAGGCCCCGGCGAAACGTGGTTGACGGCGAAAGGCGCTTGCAGCGCATCGGCGATCGCTTATCATCGCCTGGTCGCGCGAGTGCTGCTCCGCGGGTGTAGCTCAATGGCAGAGCAGAAGCTTCCCAAGCTTACGACGAGGGTTCGATTCCCTTCACCCGCTCCAATGACAGCGCGGAATTGACGGGCGGCATGCCCGGCAGCGGCGGGCGGCGCGAACCGTGATGGCGGCCGGCATCTTTTTTCGCGCGGGAACGGAATGAGCGAAGCCGGCCCTGCGGTGGGCATCGTCATGGGCAGCCAGTCGGACTGGCAGACGATGCGGCATGCTGCGGATGCGCTCGGCCGGCTCGGCATCGGCCACGAGGCACGAATCGTCTCGGCCCACCGGACCCCTGACCGGCTCTACGACTACGCCCGCGGCGCCCGGTCGCGCGGGCTGCAAGTGATCATTGCCGGCGCCGGAGGTGCCGCCCATCTGCCCGGCATGATTGCCGCGTTGACCTCGCTTCCGGTGCTGGGCGTACCGATCGAAAGCCGTGTTCTGAAGGGTGTGGACAGCCTCTTGTCGATCGTGCAGATGCCGGCCGGGGTGCCGGTCGCGACCTTTGCCATCGGCGAGGCCGGTGCCGTCAATGCGGCGTTGTTCGCGGCGGCGATCCTCGGGCTCGGCGACGCCACCGCGAGGCAGGCGCTCGACCGCTGGCGGGAGGCGCAGACCCGGGCCGTGGCCTCACGCCCGGATGCCGAACGCCCGGATGCTGAACACCCGGATACCGAACCCCCGGACCGGGCGTGATGCCGGCAAACGCGGTCGTATTGGCGCCGGGGGCAACGATCGGCATTCTCGGTGGCGGCCAGCTCGGCCGCATGACCGCACTCGCCGCGCACCGGCTCGGCTATCGCTGCCATGTCTTTGCCACTCGGCCGGACAGTCCGGGTGTCCAGGTGTGCGGTGCGGCGACCATCGCCGAATTTTCCGATGCTGCCGCCCTCGACCGTTTTGCCGCGGCGGTCGATGTCGCCACCTTCGAATTCGAAAACATCCCGGCCGGCGCGGTCCGCCGTGTGGCCGCGACAAGACCGGTATTGCCGCGGCCCGAGATCCTCGAAATCACCCAGGACCGGCTGCGCGAAAAGGATTTCTTGCGCTCGATCGAGGTCGCGACCGCGGCCTATCGCGAAATCTCCGATGCTGCTTCGCTGGCGCGAGCGATGCACGATTTCGGCTACCCGGCGGTGCTGAAGAGCGTGCGCATGGGCTATGACGGCAAGGGGCAGGTGACCCTGACCGCCGAAACCCGCCCCGATGAGGCCTGGTGCCGCATGGGCGGCGAGGCCGGCATTCTCGAGGCTTTTGTCGATTTTGCCTGCGAGATCTCGGTCATTGTCGTGCGCGGCCGCAACGGTGCCTGGGCGACCTATCCGCCGGTCGAAAACCAGCACGTCAACCGCATTCTCGATACGACGATCGCGCCGGCGCGGATCGGCTCCGAAACGGCGATGCGGGCCGAGGCGATTGCCCGTCATGTCGCCGAGAAGCTCGACCTCGTCGGGCTGCTGGCGGTCGAGATGTTCGTGACCCAGGGCGGCGACATCCTCGTCAACGAGCTGGCGCCGCGACCGCACAATTCCGGGCATTGGACAATCGATGCCTGCGTGACCAGCCAGTTCGAGCAGCTGGTGCGGGCGCTGTGCGGCCTGCCACTGGGTTCGGTCGAGCAGCATTCCGACGCGATCATGAAAAATCTGATCGGCGGCGACGTTGAGAAATGGCGCGACGCGCTGAACGACCCGCGCGCCAGGCTGCATCTCTACGGCAAGACCGAAGCGAGGCCCGGCCGCAAGATGGGCCACGTTACCCGGCTCTTGCCGCGACACTAGCCGGGACCGGGAAAAGCGGGCACCATTGCGGCCTGGCGCTGATCGAGATGCCGGAGGTTGCCATGATCCGGCGGCTTTGCGTCACGGCCGTGCTCCTGCTCCTCGCGCTCGGCGCGTTCTGCGGTATCGCCGGTCCGGCACAGGGCGGTCTTCTCAATCCGTTCGGGCTTCTGTTCGGGCTTCTGTTTCTGGTGCTCGCGGCGATCAATTGGAGCCTGTGGAACAGCTTTGCCGGAAGTGTCAGCCGGCCGCAACTGGGCGAGGCGTTCAAGGCGTTTGTCGGTCCAAGTCATGCCGGCGGTCGCGATCGCGCCGGCGACGACCACTACCGCCGCGATGGCGAGCAGAATTATCGCGAGACCGATGAAACTCGGCGATGACGCTGAACCGGTCGCCGGTGGTCAGCGCTGTGGGCGCAGCAGGCGGAGCGGGTTGGGCATCCGTTCGATGATGGCTTCGAGATCGCGCCGGATGCGGCGGATGCCGGCGGCACCGGCCAGACGCCGCTCGACAAAGGCCCGTGTCTCGGCAAAGTCTTCGGAGCGGTCGTCGAGCCAATAGAGCACCGCTGTCGCATAGACCGCGGCCAGGCTCAAACGCTTTGAATAAAAGCTGAAATCGGTCGCAGTATCGCCTGCGGCATACCACATCGCATCGACCGTCCGATAGGTCAGCCGCAGCGCCAGCGGTGTGTGCTGCGGCATCGCCAGGATCGAGAGCGAGCGCCGCACCGCCTCCCGCCACGGGGAGAGGACCTCGAACCGGATGCCGATCGCCACGGCGATCCGCTCGGCCACCCGCAACCCGTCGATCGCCGCCGCCTCGAAGCGATCGAGCATCTGCCGATCGGTGCGGTGGCTGAACGCGGCGACGAGATCGGCAGCACCCCCCGGAAACAGCGCCAGCGCCTCGCTTGCCGGCATGCCGTGCCGCCGTGCCGCCGTCCGCAGCGCCGCGCGCGACCAGCCATCGAACGCGACATCGGGCAGCATCGCCGCGATCAGCGCCTCGCGCTGCGCTTCGGCGAGCGGACTCCTCATCCCGGCCGGGCCTCGGCGAGCAAGGCCGCGAGATCGACCGGGTGGCGCTGCAATTCCTCGGTAAAGAACAGGTGCTGCAGATTGGCCATGCGCTGCGGGTAGAGAATGCCGTCGAGATGGTCGCATTCATGCTGCACGACGCGGGCGTGAAACCCGGCGGCCTCGCGCTCGATCGTTTCGCCGTCGAGCCCGGTGGCGCGATAACGGATACGCAGGTGGCGCGGGACGACGCCGCGCAGCCCCGGCACCGACAGGCAGCCCTCCCAGCCGAACGCCCGCTCGCCGCCCACGAGCTCGACCGCCGGGTTGATGAGCACGGTCAGTGCCTGGGCGGTGTCGCCCGGCATTTCGGTCAGCCGCTCGCCCGACACGAAGAATACAACGATCCGCCACGGCTGGTGCACCTGTGGTGCCGCGAGCCCGGTGCCGCCGGCATCGGCCATTGTCTCGATCATGTCGCGAGCCAGCTGGCGCACCCACGGAGCGCGCGGGTCCTCGACCGTGGCGGCTGGCGCGCGCAGCACCGGGTTGCCCATCTGGGCGATCTTCAGGAGGGCCATGCCGCAAATATGCGGCCGGCGGCGATCGGCGTAAAGCCGCAGTCGGTGTTTGCGATCGCCGGCTTCACAGCGCCGGCCGCAGGTGCTAGAAAAGCGTCCGATTGCCGCAGCGGGCGCTGCGGCCGCAATCTTTTGGAATGGAGCAAAGCCCCCGTGCAAGTCCTTGTCCGCGATAACAACGTCGATCAGGCTCTCCGAGCCTTGAAAAAGAAAATGCAGCGCGAGGGCGTGTTCCGGGAGATGAAATTGCGGCGCAGCTACGAAAAACCATCCGAACGCCGCGCCCGCGAGCGGGCCGAGGCGGTGCGCCGCTACCGCAAGCTGCTGCGCAAGCGCATGGAGCGCGAAGGCTACTGAGCCCGGCGCTGGTTGGGTGCGACCTGCCGGTTCCGGCCTCGGGCTGGTGCCGCACCCGTTCTGCCGCGCTGGCGGTCAGGCGTGAGGCGATCTCGCGTCCTTACTCCATCGCCTTGACGATCTCTTCGGACATCTTCTTGGCGTCGCCGAACAGCATCATCGTGTTGTCGCGGTAGAACAGCTCGTTCTCGACGCCGGCGTAGCCCGAGGCCATCGAGCGCTTGACAAACAGCACGGTCTTGGCCCGCTCGACATCGAGGATCGGCATTCCGTAGATCGGCGAATTGGGGTCGGTCTTCGCCGCCGGGTTGGTCACGTCGTTGGCACCGATCACAAAGGCGACATCGGTCGACGGAAAGTCGCGGTTGATCTCGTCGAGCTCGAACACCTCGTCATAGGGCACGTTCGCTTCGGCGAGTAGCACGTTCATGTGTCCCGGCATCCGCCCCGCCACCGGATGGATCGCGTAACGCACATTGACCCCATCCTTTTTCAGCGTGTCGGCCATCTCGCGCAGCGCGTGCTGGGCCTGCGCCACGGCCATGCCGTAGCCCGGCACGATGACCACCGAGCCGGCATTCTTCAGGATGAAGGCGGCGTCCTCGGCGCTGCCCGCCTTGACCGAGCGGTCGATGTGCCCGCTGCCCGCCGCGGCGGCGACGGCACCTTCGCCGCCAAATCCGCCGAGGATCACCGCGATGATCGAGCGGTTCATGCCCTTGCACATGATGTAGCTGAGGATCGCACCCGATGAGCCGACGAGCCCGCCGGTGATGATCAAGGCACTGTTCGACAAGGTAAAGCCGATCCCGCAGGCGGCCCAGCCCGAATAGGAATTCAGCATCGAGATCACGACCGGCATGTCGGCGCCGCCGATCGGCACGATCAAGAGCAGGCCCAGCGCCAGCGACAGCAGCAGGATCAGCGCGAACGCCGCCGCTGCCTGGGTCACGACGAACACGATGATCAGCAGCACGAGAAGGATGCCGAGGGCCGCGTTCAACGGGTGCTGGCCGCGAAACACCAGCGGCCGGCCGGTGACGAGCCCTTGCAGCTTGGCAAAGGCGACGACGGCGCCGGTGAAGGTGATCGCCCCGATCGCCATGCCGATCGACATCTCGATCAGGCTCTCGCGCTCGATGGCACCCGGAAACCCGATCCCGTATTCAGCGGGCGCGTTGAAGGCGGCGATCGCGACGCAGACGGCGGAGAGGCCGACCAGGCTGTGAAACGCCGCCACCAGCTGCGGCAGCGCCGTCATGTGGATGCGCAGCGCGATCCATGTGCCGATCGCCCCGCCGACCACGATACCGAGGATGATCAGCCAGAAGCTGACGACGTGCGGCGTCAATAGAGTGACGACGACGGCGATCGCCATGCCGGCGATGCCGTAGAGGTTGCCGCCCCGCGCCGTCTGCGGCGAGGACAAGCCGCGCAGCGCCAGAATGAAACAGATCGAGGCGATCAGATAGAAAAAAGCCGCGAGGTTCTCGCTCACCATCGCCCCGCTATTTCTTCCGCTGGAACATCTGCAGCATCCGCTGGGTCACGATAAAGCCGCCGAAGATGTTGACCGCGGCGAGGGTCACGGCGACGAAGCCCATGATCTTGGCGAAGCTCAGACCGTGCGGGCCAGCGGCGATCAGCGCACCGACGACGATCACGCTCGAGATGGCGTTGGTGACACTCATCAGCGGCGAATGCAGCGCTGGCGTCACCCGCCAGACCACGTGGTAGCCGACAAACACCGCGAGCACGAAGATCGTCAGCTCGAAGACAAACGGTGCGCCGCTGACCGCGGGCACCGCATGCGCCTGGGCCATCGACTGCCGGGACAGCGCTTCGAGATGCTCGGCAAGCCGGCCGGCATCGCCGGCTAGCTCCCTGGCGCGCTCGGCCAGAGAGGCGGGATCGGCCATGCGGTTCTCCGTCAGTTGTCCGAGACTGGGGCGGGTTTTGTGGGGGCCGGGTTCGCAGCGCCCGGGTTCGCGGTAAACGCCGGGTTGACGACCGCACCATCGCGGGTCAGCAGGGTCGCCCTGACGATCTCGTCGTCGGGATCGATCGCCAGCTTGCCGTCCTTGTCGATCAGCGGTGTCAAAAAGGCGAGCAGGTTGCGCGCGTAGAGCTGGCTTGCGTCGGCGGCGATCCGTGACGGCACGTTGAGATGGCCGATGATCCTGACGCCGTTCTCGGTCGTAACGATCTCGCCCGGACGGCTGCCTTCGACATTGCCGCCGGCCTCGACCGCGAGGTCGACAATGATCGACCCCGGTGCGAGTTCGGCCACCATCGCCCGGGTCAGCAGAAGCGGTGCCGGCCGGCCCGGGATCAGCGCCGTGCAGATCACGACATCGGTCCGTTTCAGCGCCTCGCCGACCTTTTCGCGCTGCCGGCGCTGGTAATCTTCGCCCATATCGCGGGCGTAGCCGCCGGCGGTCTCGGCCGCCTGCGCAGCGGCGTCGTCGACACTCAGAAATGTGGCGCCCAGGCTCTCGACCTGTTCCTTGGCGGCGGCGCGCACATCAGTCGCCTGGACGATCGCGCCGAGCCGGCGTGCGGTGGCGATCGCCTGCAGCCCGGCGACCCCGGCGCCCATCACCAGCACTCGCGCCGCCTTGATCGTCCCGGCAGCAGTCATCATCATCGGAAAGGCCCGGCCGAACTCGTCGGCGGCATCGAGCACCGCCTTGTAGCCGGCCAGGTTGGCCTGTGAGGACAGCACGTCCATCGCCTGCGCCCGGGTGATCCGCGGCAACAGCTCCATCGCGAAGGCGGTGATCCCGGCGCGGGCATAGGTGGCGATCTCATCCTGGTGCTGCAGCGGTTGCAACAGCCCGATCAGCACCGCGCCGCGCTTGAGGGGCCTGATCTCGTCCATCGAATCTTCGCCGGCGCCGAGCGGCCGCTGCACCTTGAGCACGATATCGGCTTCGGCGAGGGCAGTCTGCGGATCGCTCGCAAGCCTTGCGCCAGCCGCGGCAAAAGCGCTGTCGCCGAGCCCGGCCTGGTCGCCGGCGCCCTGTTCCACCACCACTTCGAGGCCCGCCGCGATCATCCGCTTGACGCTGTCGGGTGAGGCGGCGACGCGGCGCTCATGCGCCCGCCTTTCCTTGATGACGGCAACCTTCATCGCGGCGGCATTCCCTGGATACGCGGGCCTAAGTGCGCAGGCCGGAGTGCGCGGGCCTGAGCGCGGGCGGTCCGCACAATGGCGCGACGGCGGCGATTTGTGAAGAGCGAACCCCGCCGCATCCGGCCGGTCGCCGGCGGCTCCGCGCCCGGCGGTGGTGGAGCGGTCACGCTTTCGCCAGCCTTGCCGCCCGTGCTAGGGTCCAGTCCCCGGCTGGTCCGCCGCGCCCGGCGGGGCATCGAGCGCTCGCGTGCCATCTGCCCTCCGGCATGGCGGCGATGCGGCAGAGCCGGAATAAGCGTTCTGGAGGAGCGTTGTCGCCAGAGCACAGATCTGCGGGTTCGCAGGCGCGTGTCGCGATCGGCGACGAACCGGCCCGCGCGCGGTTCGGCGACCAGCTGATCGCGATGTTGCCGCGGCTGCGGCGGTTCGCGCGTGGGCTGACCGGCTTGGCCAGCGAAGCAGACGATCTGGTGCAGGCGGCCTGCGAGCGGGCACTCGCCCGGCGACACCAGTTTCAGGAGGGCACCCGGTTCGACAGCTGGATGTTTCGCATCGTGCAGACGATCTGGATCGATCAGCTCCGCTCTCGCCAGGTGCGCAAGGAGGATGCAGAGCTCGGCGAGGATCGTCTCGGCTCGGACGAGCCGGTGCGCCGGGCGGAGGCACGCCTCGCTCTGAGCGAGGTGCGTCGCGTGCTCGATCGCCTGCCGCCGGAGCAGCGGGCGGTGCTGTTGCTGGTGACCGTCGATGGGCTCAGCTACAAGGAGGCGGCCGAGATTGTGCAGGTGCCGATCGGAACGATCATGAGCCGTCTCGCCCGCGCGCGGACGGCGCTCCAGCTCCAGCTCGAATCTGGGGGTGTGATACGCAGGAGTAAAAGGGATGCCGAAGCGCAGTGACGACCGTCTCCTCGCCTATCTCGATGGCGAGATCGAGGCGGCCGACCGGCGCGACATCGAGGCTTGGCTCGAGCATGACCCGGGCGCCCGCGAGCAGCTTGCTGCACTGGCCGAATCGGCGGAACTGGTGCGCCGCGCCTTCGACGAGGTGCTGCACGAGCCGGTACCAGCCCGGCTGATCGCTGCCGCACGAGGCGACGCGGGGATCAGCGCGGCGACAGCGGCCGGACCGCGGCCGCGCGAAGCCGGTCGGCATGTCCTGCCCCAAAGGCGGCCGCTGTTGCGGCGGCGCTGGCGCTTGGCCGTGCCGCTTGCCGCCTCGATTTGCGGGTTGTTGATCGGAGGCGGTGCCGCCTATCTGGGGGTCGGCCGGCTGGCTGCCGGCAACAGTGCCGATGCCGGCGGTCAGCCGGCGATGCAGGCGACGCTCGCCAACAATCTGTGGCTCGACAATGCCGCGGGCTATTTCAAGCTGTTTGTCAGCGCCGGTGACAACTCGCTGATCGAGGTTCCGGCCGGGAGCGACCCGCGCGAGGCGCTGCAAAAGATCAGCCAGAGCCTGCCGCAGCAGGTACGCCTGCCCGATCTGAAACCGTGGGGGCTCAATTTCCGCGGCGCCCGGCTGATCGTCGTCGATGGCCGGCCGGCGGCGCAGCTCGTCTACACCACCGACAACAAGGCGATCGGGCCTCTCGCCCTGATCATCGGCTCGTCAAAGCAGGCCGATATTCCGCCGACCTTCGACCGCCGGCAAGATGTCAACCTGATCTATTGGCGTCACCAGGGCCGTGCTTACGCTCTCGTTGGTCAAGCAAATATCGGGTATCTTTGGGGAATCGGCAACGACGTGGCCTGGCAGCTCGACGCGATCTAAAATTGCCGAAGGAAAGGGCGCCGCGCAGCGCTCACGGCTCGGATGCTCCCACGGCTCGGATTGGGAAGAGCAGCTCCTTCGCCGCAGCGCGCGGAAGCCCGCCCGCATCGGGTGGCCCGCATCGGGTGGTATGACACCCGAAGGTGGCCCGCTGACAACGGCGCCGGCGGACCGCTGACCAGGAGGATGCGCGACAGGACGACCGATGCGTTTGCTGCTCATTGAGGATAACGAGCGCTTCGCCGAGTTGCTCCAGCGTGGGCTGGTCGCAGCCGGCTTCGTGGTCGACGTCCTCGGCACCGCCGCTGATGCGATCACCGCGCTGCACACCACGCGGTTCGAGATCGTCGTGCTCGATCTCGGGCTGCCCGACGCCGACGGGCTCGAAGTGCTCGGCGATATGCGGCGGAATCGCGATGCCACGCCGGTCCTGATCCTGACCGCCCGCGGCAGCTTGAAGGATCGCGTCACCGGCCTCGGCAGTGGCGCCGATGACTATCTGGTCAAACCATTCGCCCTCGAAGAGCTGGTGGCCCGGCTGCGCGCGCTGCTGCGCCGGCCCGGCAATCTGCTCGGCGTGCCGCTCGAACTCGGCAACCTGACCCTCGACACCACCGCCCGCCAGGTCTTTGTCGGGGACCAGCCGATCTTCTTCTCGCCGCGCGAAATCGCCGTGCTCGAACACCTGCTGCGCCGCAGCGGGCGCGTCGTCGGCAAAACCCTGCTTGAAAACAACCTTTACGGCCTGTCGCAGGAGATCGGGTCGAACGCCGTCGAAGTCTACATTCACCGGCTGCGCAAGCGGCTGAGCGAGGTCGAGGCGTCGGTTCAGATCCACACCTTGCGCGGCGTCGGCTATCTGATCGCCGAAAGAAAATGAGGTGATCCGGTTCCGTTCGGTCGTCTCGCGGATCGTCGCGCTGCACCTGTTGGCGATCATCGCCGCCGCGATCTGCATGCCGGTGGCGCTGTTCATGATGCTCAGCCACGCCGCCCAGGGGCTGCACCAGCGGGCATTGCGCGACCAGGCCGCCGAGATCCTGCGCTATCTCGGTCCCGGACCGGGTGGAACATTGCGGCTGTCGCTGCCGGCGGGTCTGGCCGCCTTCTATTCAGAAGGGTATGGGCGGGCGGCCTATGCCGTGCTCGACGGCGATCACCGGGTGTTGTTCTCCTCCCGGCCGGATGACCGGCCGCTGACGACGGCGCCGCTGACGCAGACCCCGTTCCAGTTCTTTTCGCAGCATAGCGATGGCGACACCTATTACGGGGTCACCGTGACCACCGAGGTCGCCGGGCGGCCGCTGCTGGTTCAGGTCTCCGAGGATCTCGCCCATCGCGATGTTTTGATCGACGATATCGTCGCCGAGTTCTTTTCCCATGTCGGCTGGATCACAATTCCGCTGTTGCTGCTGCTGCTGCTGATCGACGTCCTGATCTTCCGGCGGGCGGTGAAGCCGATTATCGCCGCCTCGGCGCTGGCCGAACAAATCGGCCCCAACCGCACCGAGCTTCGGCTGCCGGAAATCCGCATGCCGCGCGAGGTGCTGCCGCTGGTCCATGCCGTCAATCATGCGCTCGATCGGCTCGATGCCGGGTTTCGCGCGCAGCGTGAGTTCACCGCCGATGCGGCCCACGAACTGCGCACCCCGCTGGCGATCCTGCGCACCCAGAT
This sequence comes from Allostellaceae bacterium, assembly GCA_035503615.1. Lineage (GTDB taxonomy): Bacteria > Pseudomonadota > Alphaproteobacteria > ATCC43930 > CGMCC-115725 > AP-15. Next base: position 32,431 of record DATJTI010000099.1, read on the forward strand.
CGACGTGATCGACGACCGCGAATTGGCCGGGCCGCTGCGCCAGGATGTCGAAAGCATGAGCCGGCTCGTCAACCAGCTCCTCGAAATCTCCGAGCTCGAAAGCTTTGTTCTGGGCGATGACGAAATTGCCGACCTGGTTGCGATCGCCACCGAGATCGCCGCGTTTCTTGCGCCGCTGGCGGTGTCGCAGCGCAAGACCGTGGCGGTTACCGGCAGCTCCCTGCCGGTCATTGTGCCCGGCAATGCCGACGCGATCGGCCGTGCGATCCGCAACCTCGTCGAAAATGCACTGGCCCATACCGCGCCTGGAACGACGGTGGAGATCCAGGCGGCGCGCGACGGCGTGATCCGCGTCATGGACCGCGGACCGGGAGTGCCATGGGCCGAGCGCGAGCACATCTTCAAGCGGTTCTGGCGGCGCGACCGGCGGCGCGGCGGCAATGCCGGTCTCGGTCTGGCGATCGTTGCGCGCATCGCCGAAATGCACGGAGCGGAGGTCGAGGTCGGCGAACGACCCGGTGGCGGTGCGGTGTTTGCGATCCGCTTTCCGGTGGTGCTGCCCTCCGGGCCGGTCGCGGCGGGGCGGCTGGAGGTGGCGCACTGAGGTGTGCAGCAGGATGGCCGGCAGGCAATCGGGCCGAAGATTTCCTGGACGGTCCCGGCCGCATCGGGCATCATCACAACCAAGCGGATCGACCAAATTTATCACATCGAATTCAGGGTTTCTCTCTTCGAACTCAGATGAGATCCCGGTTCGCGCTGGCGCATTGAAGTATCGCCAAGAAAGGCTGGACAATGGTTTCGATCGAATCAACCCCGGAAATGGCGGCCGCCGTCTATGCGGCCATGACGCGCAATCTGGCGATCGTCCGCCGCCGTCTGGGGAAACCGTTGACATTGGCCGACAAGGTCCTGCTCGGCCATCTCGATGATCCGGAACATCAGGAGATCGAGCCGGGGAAGAGCTATCTGCAGCTGCGCCCCGACCGCGTCGTGTTCCAGGATGTGCTGGGGCAAACCGGCCTGTTGCAGTTCATGCAGACGCGGCGCGACAAGGTCGCCGTCGCAGCGACGATCCATTGCGACCATCTGATCCAGGCGCGGGTCGAGGGAACCGCCGATCTGCGCGAATCGCTGGCCGAGAACAGTGAAGTCTACGAATTTCTGCGCTCGGCGGCGGCCAAATACGGGCTCGGCTTCTGGGGACCGGGCGCCGGGATCATCCATCAGGTGGTGCTGGAGAACTACGCTTTTCCGGGCGAGCTGATCATCGGCACCGATTCGCACACGCCCAATGCCGGCGGTCTTGGTGCCTGCGCGGTCGGAGTGGGCGGCGCCGATGCGGTCGAGGTCATCGCCGGATTGCCGTGGGAGGTGCTCTATCCGCGACACATCGCGGTCTACCTGACCGGTGAGCTCAATGGCTGGACCGCACCAAAGGATGTGATCCTCTATGTCGCCGGCGCGCTGACGGTGTCGGGTGGCACCAATGCGATTGTCGAGTATATCGGGCCTGGGGCGCGCACCATCAGTGCCACCGGCAAGGCGACGATCACCAATATGGGTGCCGAACTCGGCGCCACCACCTCGATGTTCCCGGCCGACGAGCACATGGCCCGTTATCTGCGCGCGACCGGCAAGCCGGGGCTGGTGCCCCTGTTCCAGCAGCACCAGGATTTGCTGCAGCCGGACCCGGAGGTCGAGGCCGACCCGGCGAAGTTCTACGACCGCGTCGTCGAACTCGACCTGTCCAAGCTCGAACCCTACATCGTCGGGCCGCATTCGCCGGACCGGGCACGGCCGATCTCTCGGCTCCGGGCTGAGGTCGGCGACGCGAAAAACGGGTTTATCGACCATATTTCGACGGCACTGATCGGCAGCTGCACCAACTCCTCCTACGAGGATATGAGCCGTGCCGCCGATGTCGCCGAGCAGGCAAAGGCGCATGGGATCAAGGCCGCCGTCCCGTTCCTGGTGACACCGGGATCGGAAGCGGTGCGCGCGACGATCGATCGCGACGGCCAGATGCAGTCGTTGAAGGACATCGACGGCACGGTCCTGGCCAATGCCTGCGGGCCGTGCATCGGCCAGTGGCGGCGTGCGGCGTCGGAGGGTGCCGTGCCGAACACGATCGTGACCTCGTACAACCGCAATTTCCCGCGCCGCAATGACGGGCAGCCGACGACGATGAATTTTATCGGCAGCCCCGAGGTCGTGACCGCGATGGCGCTTGCCGGAAGCCTGTCGTTCAACCCGTTGACCGACAGCCTGACCGACGCGCAGGGCCGGACGTTCCGGCTCGACCCGCCAAAGCCGGCGCCCGAAGTGCCGGCGCACGGTTTTGATGCCGGGCATGCGACCTATATCAGCCCGCCCGCGGATGGCGGCGGCATCAGGTTGGCGGTCGATCCGAACAGCGAACGGCTGCAATTGATGGAGCCGTGGACCGCGTGGGACCACAAGGACTTTGTCGACTGCCCGGTATTGATCAAAACCCAGGGCAAGACCACGACCGACCATATTTCGCCGGCCGGCCCGTGGCTGCGCTATCGCGGCCACCTCGACAAGTTTTCGGACAACATGTTCATGGGGGCGACCAACGCCTTTAATGGCGAGGCCGGGACCGGCATCGACGTCTTGACCGGAGAGAAGGGTGTGGCGATTGCGAAGATCGCCCGCGACTACAAGGCGCATGGGATCAAATGGGTGGCGATCGGCGACGACAATTACGGCGAAGGGTCGAGCCGCGAACATGCCGCACTGTCACCACGGTTGCTGGGCGGCTGCGCGGTGATCGCCCGCAGCTTTGCCCGCATCCACGAATCAAACCTGAAAAAGCAGGGGCTGTTGGCGCTGACCTTTCAGAGCCCGGCCGATTACGACCGGATCCGCGCCGATGATCGGCTGAGCCTCGTCGGTCTTGAGGAGATGGCGCCCGGCCAGCCGGTCGAATGCCGGGTCAAGCACGCCGATGGCTCGACCGAGATGCTCAGGCTCAATCACACCTTTAGCGCCTCGCAGCTCGAATGGTTCCGCAAAGGCTCGGCGCTGAACCTGTTCCACAGCTGAACCGCGTGGCAGGTCGGAGAGCCCGTGATCGTGCGGCGGCGCCCCTCGTCGCCGACGCGTCAGGCGCCATCCGCCGGCCGGCCGGTGAGAGCAGGTCCGCGAACCGGGGCTAGCGCGAATGCAGCCCGGTCGGGCCGATCTCGACCGGTAGCGGGCTGGCTGAGGCGCCCTGGGAATTTGTCTCCGGCGGCGCTCCGACAACGGCCGGAATGGCGTGAGCCGGCGCTGGTCCGGCGCAGCTGCCTAACAATAGGGCGCAGACCGGCAGCAGACCGATCGAAATGGATGGCTTCATCGCATGTTATTACGTTAATTTCTTCTATTATATCTTATAAGTTGTAATTCCGTCAACAGACGACGTGTTCGCGCGGCTTCAACAAAAATAACGGTGCATGGTCGGGCTGGGTGGTGACGATGGCACGCGGGGTCACCGGCGCGTCGTCGGCGCGCCCGATGCGGAACGTCCGAACCATCGTCGCCAGCACCAGCGTCGCTTCGGTCAACGCGAATTGCGCGCCGATGCACACCCGCTGGCCGATGCCGAAGGGCAGGTACGCGAACCGGTCCGGCGGCGGCGCCGGCGCCAGAAAGCGCGACGGATCGAAGGTTCCGGGATCGGTCCACAGGGTTCGATGGCGGTGCAATACCCAGGGTGCGATCAGGATGACGGCGCGGGCCGGGATCACGATGCCGCCGGCGATGTCGTCGTGGATTGCCCGGCGCGCCAGCGTGAAGGCCGGCGGATAGAGGCGCAATGCCTCCTGCACGACCGCCCGGGTGTAGCCAAGCCGCGGCAGGATTTTGGCGGCATGGTCGGGGCCAAGGTCGAGCGGGCCGACTTCGCTGGCAAGCCGCTCCTGGATCGCCGGTGCTTCGGCCAGCAGGTAGAGTGACCAGAATAGCGCCACCGCGGTCGTCTCATGACCGGCGACGAGCAGTGTCGCCACCTGGTCGGCAAGCGACCGCTTTGCCAACCGCGTGCCGGTCCGCGAATTGTCAAGATCGGCCAACAGGTCGAACAGATCGCCCGGCGCGGGGCTCGGACCCTGTGCGCGGCGCGCGGCGATGATCCGCCCGATCAGAGCGAGCCAGCGCCGGCGAAACCGCCAGCGAGCGATGTCGCGCGGGCTCGGGATCGACGCCGGCAGCAGAAAATCCAACAGGTTCGGCCGGCCGAGGTGCCGGGCGTAGTCCTTGATCAGCGCGCGCAGCTCGACACCCGGTCCGGCGGCCGGTTCTGCCTGATTGAGCGAAAACATCGCGGTGCCGGCGATTTGCAGCGCCAGGAGCTGCATCTCAGCCAAGAGGTTGACCGGGACCGAGACGGCGGCGAGCCGGCGGGCGGTGGCTCCAGCGGCGCGCGCGACGTGGCCGGCGAGCAGTGGCAGGGTGCGCGGCGCAAAGGCCGGGGCCAGGGTGCGGCGCTGCTGGCGCCAATCCTCGCCGGTGCTGAGCAGCAGCCCCTTGCCCAACAGCGGCCGCAGGATGCGGATGCCGGCGGCGGTACGGCAATAGTTCTCCGGATTGTCGACGAGAATGTGCTCGATCGCCGTCGGCCGGCTGATGATGAGCTGGCGGCGGCCAAAGACCTTGCGGAGAACGACATCCTGCTCGAAGGCTTCCGGCGGGAAGATGCCGAGCGCGTTGTCGCGCAGCGAGCGCGCAAAGCCGTGCGACGCGGGGGTGGCGCCCGGTTCGCCTGGCGGCATCGCAGCAAGGGTTGAAGCTTCGCTCACGGGCTTGATCCGGTGCTCCTTTGTCCTCGGCTCGAAAAGTCGGGATCGTGCGGGCTTGTTCCAACCACCTCGGTCGGTCATGCCGCCCGGCATGGGCCGACGGTACCCGCGCCGCATCGCCTGCTCCATGCGCGATCGCGCCCGAATGGCCCCGGATCGACCCGACCGGCTCGGCCAGCTTTCCGGCCGCTCGGATGGCGGCTATAAGCAGAGCCGATCAGTGGCGGATATCTCGCTCGATCGCGTGCCCGGCCACGTCACTCGGCATGATCGCGTCGCTCTGCGCGGTCATGTCGCAGCGGGCCCGCGCGCGCCGGCAAGCCGCCCGGGAGGGCCTATGACCGTTCGTTTCTCCTGCCGTTGCCCGAATGCGGATTACCTCGGCTTTACCGCGTCGCCCGAGGCGATCGTCGCGACCGCAGTCAAGGCCGAAGCGCTGGGTTTCGACGCCATTTTTGTCAACGACCACATCATCGTCGACGGGTCGGCGAGATCGGCGCCGTGGACCAACACCTACGACCCGTTTGTGGCGATGTCGTTTGTCGCCGCGCGCACGACCCGGATCGGCGTCGGCGTATCGGTGCTGATCGTGCCGTACCGCAACCCGATCGCCACCGCCAAGGCGTTGGCGACGCTCGATCGGATGTCGGGCGGGCGACTGATCGCCGGGGTCGGGGCCGGGTGGAACGAGGCCGAGTTCGCCGCTCTCGGCGTGCCGTTCCGCGAGCGCGGGGCGCGCACCACCGAGGCGCTGCGGCTCTGGCAGGCTTGCTGGGCACCGGATCCGGTGTCGTTCACCGGCAGGTTCTGCACCTTTGCCGATATGCGGGTCAGCCCCAAGCCATTGCAGCAGCCGCAGCCGCCGATCTGGGTCGGCGGCCTCAGCGATGCGGCGCTGCGCCGCGCCGCCAGGTTTGCCGAAGTGTGGCAGCCGACGCCACTGCCGGTTGCGGCACTAGTCGAGCGGCAGGCGGCGTTGCGCCGGGCCTGCGACGATGTCGGGCGCCATCGGCCGATCGCGACACGGATGAGCTTTCGTGTCGAAGCCGGCGCGATGACCGCAGCGGCCCGTGCATCGGGCGGCGTGCCGTCGAATGGGCCGACCACACCCGCCGAGGTCGCGGCCGAATTGCTGCGCTACCGCGACGCCGGCGGTCTCGACGCCTTCCAGATCAATTTTCACGGCTGCCGCGACCAGGGCCAGCTGCTCGACGCGATGGAGTGCTTCGCGCACGAGGTCGTGCCACAGCTCGCCTGATCCCGCCGAACTCTCCGATCCGGCGCAAGAGGCTCATCCGTCCCCCCGCCTATGGCTCGGACCAAATCCGCAGCGCGACAGCCAACACCGGCGCGTCCGGGACTATTGTCTACGGCTCCGATGACGGCGGCACCGGTTGCTTTTTCGATGCGTGCACCTATACCGGGATGCTCGTAGCGAGCACGACGCCCGCACCGGAGCCGTCAAGCCTGCTGCTGCTTTCCGGCATCGGGGCTCTGGCGGCGGGCGGCAGCGCGCGACGGCGCAACTTAAGGGATCGGCCCCGCGACCCGAGTTCGCGCGCTGCGGTCGGCAAACGATCCATGAAGTCCGAACCCGGCCGGCCGATGACCCTCGGCAACGCCGCGGCGGCGGGGGTGCGGCTCATCGTTTGATGTCTCGACTGCCGCCAGCAGGTTGAGCCCGACCCGGCGGAAATGGCCGAGCGCTACCGCGCCGAGATGCCGGTCGCTAATTGGCGCGAGCGGCTGGTGTGCTCCCTCTGCCGGTCACGGCGCGTCGATATGGTCGTCGCGGGCGAGCGGCGGTCATAGCGAAGAGATGATTAACATGATGCCGACGGCAGCTAGAACCCCGCCGGATACGATCCCACACCACTGCTCGGGAGGGGCAACGGCGACTGCGGTGACCACCCAAGCGATCATTCCCACCGGGGTGAGGATCGCCCCTATGACTCTGCGAAGTTGCGCGGTCTCCTGCAACCGTTCGGCCGTTCGTCGGCGGCTCCGCATGCGCCCTCAGCGCCCATGGATCATGTAGGCAAGGGCTTGCAAAGGTAACATCGAACACTGCCAATCCAAACAGTCCTGATCAGCGCGGGCGATCCGCAACGCGATAGTCCTACGCGCGCGAGATGACGCAGACCGCGCGGACGATGCCCCGCGCACACCCCCCACCTCGCTACGGGCCGCTATCGACTAGTTGCTTGTGGGGTGATTCGAGATAGATCGGAATGCGGCGGTCAGTTTGTTAGAGTTATCAACTGCTTACAAGTCGATAGTGGCGGAAGAGGCATCCGCGGAGTTACAATAAAATCCGCACATTGATAGTCTCGATGGCGACTTTCCCATCCCAGATGCCATCCCAATGCGCTGGCTTGTGGCGAATGATGCCGAAGAACGGCGGAAGGGACCCTGCGTCAGCCTGCCGCACCTTCGGGCGAAAGAGAAGGCCCCGTCAGGGGAGCGCGGGGCAACGTAGCGAGGAAAGGATGCTCGGTCGATTGTATCGGCCCGGAGAGCGCCGCATCCTCGTCGGCACCACATCCCGCAGCACCGCGTAAAGGCGCAGGGTGGGGCGAGCTTATCGAATGCCGCCACTATCCTTATGCAGGGCGGCCGCGGGGTGGTCCCTAGCATCGCCTCCCTTGCGTCCGCTTCCTGTTCGAAGCTCCGAGCCACGAGAAACAGGTTGCGGTCGGCTAGGGCGTCGCCGGTTGTCGGGATGCGCCCAACCCGACAGCAGAGCGCCGCCTTGTGGCGGAGATGTCGTACCTTGATCATAGCTGCGTCCGGAAAGATCGGGCGGGCTCGTGACCGCAATGCCGAGTTGATCGCCCGCGCTCAGCTCCTCCGACGCACCATCGATTTCGAGCGTTACCGGCTGTCGCCGCGTCTCGCCTCGCTGCGGGCCATTCTCGATAAATTGGAAACGCCGCCGCCGCTACCCGAGCGTCCGCCGCCGTTAACAGCAGCGATGGAGCCAAGCGCCCGATGCGGGAGGCGACCACGTCGATAGCAGGCGATCATGAGTAAGCCGGATCTCGGCGCGATCATCACCGCATTTCACGACAGAGAAATCTACGGCGAGGTGTCATGGTTCTACGACAGTAGCTGGCCGGTGACGCCGGGCGATGCCAAAGCAGGGTTCGCGTCCGGCTGCGCATCTGGTGTCGGGAAAGACACACCTGGCAATGGCGATCGGATGTCCAGGCGTTCCTGGCCGGGCACTGTTCGTGCCGACTCCGACCTTGGTCGCCCAACTCGCCAAGGCGCATGACGAAAGCCGGATCGAGGATCGACTGCTGCACCTCAGCAAACCCAAGCTATTGATCATCGACGAACTCGGCTACCTACCGTTCGAGCCAAACGCCGCGCACTTGTTCTTCCAATTGGTATCGCGCCGCTGCGAGGGCGGAATCATGCTGATCACCAGCAATCGCGCGGTCGGTAAATGGGCACGGCGTTCGGCGATCCGATCGTCACACAGCGCACCCTTCATCGCCATTACCAAGCCCCAGACCGCGAGCCCGGTAATGCTCGGCGATGCCGAACGAACTGCAAAACCCAAGTCAGGTCCCCTCCTGCGAATCGGCAAAGGGATTGGCTGGGTTGGGATGCGACCGCGGAGAGCGGTCAACGCTGGCTCCGTCCGCGTGCCTCGCCCGCCTATCCCCACCGCAGCGAGTTTCGCCTCGCCCATGAGCAGCTGATCGCGGGGATGCGCTGGCCTGCCGCTGAACCATCTTATCCGCCCGTCGAGAGTGGTGGGCAACCCGCCCAACCGCTTCGACCAACATCTAACCAGGGTGGGTGCAAACCCCAACACACACAACTACCGCGTGATCACCGCCACCAAAAGCTAATGCCGACCCCATCAGCTCTGCCGGTGTCCTCGTTATCGAGGGGCAGCGAAGTAGAACCATAACGCGCGCCGGGTACCAGTCGCGAGCGGTTCTGGGCTCTCGATCACGCCGATGCTCGATGCATCTGACCGCAATGAACTCGGATCATCGAGCTTTGTATCCCCGATCTCGGGGCAGATTCACCCCCAGTGACGGTGAATACACCCCGAGTAACGATAAATATACACCGCGGGGGCGAATATACCCTCAACTCGATATGCAAAGATTATTTGTCACGTACCGCTCTACACCTTGCTTCCTGGTGGCATTCGGCTTAGATCGATCGTATTCACTCATACTTGGACGAAGTCATCGTGCATAGCGCTTCGATCGCCGACGCTCAGCCCCTCCCGGCAGAAAAGCCGTTGGCCGTCACCATCGAGGTGACGCGGCGGCTTACTGGGCTGGGCGCAACCACCATCTGGAAACTCGTCAAGGAAAAGCGGCTGCGGACGGCTCGCGTCGGGGGTGGCACACTCGTCATTTACCGCTCAATCGAAGAAGTTTTGGGCCTCACCGACAGCGCCGAAAATTAGGCGGGTCGGGCAATGACTGACCAGGCAGGGACCGATCGGAGCCCGACCGCCAACCGGGGGAGGGGCCGGTCCCAAATCGGCCGGGCGCCATTATCGGGGCGCGGCACCGTGAGCGCGGGCGAAATTGCCCGGGCGCTCGGCGGGCATCGTGGTGGCGGGTGGTGGCGGTGCCTGTGCTCAGTGCATGGCTCGCGCACCGGGCGCAGTTTGTCGCTGGCATTGCGCGACGGCGATAGCGGCGGGGTGATTGTGCACTGCCATGCTGGGTGCGACCCGCGCGACGTGCTGGCGGCGCTGCGCCGGCACGGGCTGATCGGCGGCAGGAGCGGGGTCGGCGAGCCCGCTACTCGGCCACCGCTGCGCATCGACCCTGACGACGCTTCGTGGCGGACGGCACTGGCTCGCCGGCTCTGGGACGACGCCCAGGACGCGTCTAGGAGCCCTGTGGCGGCCTATCTCTCAGGCCGCGGCATTACCATGCCGGTGCCGGCATCGCTGCGGTGGGCACCGACACTGCGCCGCCCGGACGGCACCACTGCACCGGCTATGGTGGCGCGCATCGACGGGCCGGACGGCGAGTTGCTCGGCGTACATCGCACTTGGCTCACCCGCGATGCCGGCGGTGCCTGGTGTCGCCGTGAGCGCGCCATGCTCGGCCGTGCTGCCGGCAGTGCAGTGCGGCTTGCTGCCGCCGCCGAAACCTTCCTGGTCGGCGAAGGCATTGAGACGACGATCGCTGGCATGATGGCGGTCGGACTGCCGGGCTGGGCCGCGCTAAGTACGTCGGGGCTGGTCGCGCTGGCGCTGCCGAAGACTGTGCACGAAATCGTCATCTGTGCCGACAACGATGCGTCGGGAGCCGGTAAGCGCGCAGCACGGGATGTGGCGGCGCGGTGGCTCGCCGAGGATCGGCGAGTGTGGATCGCTATGCCGCCCGAGCCCGAGACTGATATGGCCGACCTTCTTTCCGGCCGCACGAGCGCAATCATCGAGACAGCCGATGTCGCCGCCTGATGGTCTGGACGCGGTGCGCCATGTCATTGACACGGCGCCAGAGGTGACCGAGCGCGATCTGTGGGCCGAGCCGGATATGGGAGTGTTGCAGCTGCATCGCCGCCAGCCCCCGCGGCTGCCGATGGAAGTGTTCGGGCCATGGGCACCCTGGATCGAGGCTACGGCCGATGCGGCTGCCTGCCCGCCCGATTATGTCGCCGCCCCACTGCTGGCGATTGCGTCGGCGCTGATCGGCCACGCTCGGTGGGCGGAGGCTGTGCCCGGCTGGGCAGAGCCGCCGCATCTTTGGATCGGCGCGGTTGGCGACAGCGGGACCGGCAAATCTCCCGGTGCCGACTGTCTGATGCGCTACGTGGTGCCCGAAATCGAGCGGCGCATGATCGCCGACTATCCCGATCGGCTTCGCGAATGGCGGGCTACCGCTGAGTTCGCGGCCGCCGCTGACAAGCGCTGGCAGGACGAGGTTCGCGCCGCTGAGAAGCGCGGTGCCGCGCCACCGCTGCCACCCGCTGTGACACCCGGCCCTGAGCCGCAATCGCCGAGGCTCCAGCAAAACGACGTGACAATCGAGAGGGTAGCCAGCCTGTTGGCGACAGCGGCTCCGAAGGGGTTGCTAATCGTCCGCGACGAGTTGGCTGGGTGGATCGACGGGATGGCCGTGTACAACTCCGCTGGCCGGGCGTTCTGGCTCGAAGCCTATGGTGGTCGCCCGTACCGGGTCGAGCGCCAAAAGCACCCGGAGCCGATCCTTGTTCCGCGGTTCGCAGTATCTGTTTACGGTACGACCCAACCGGACAAGCTCGGGCTGTTGATGCGCGGCTCCGATGACGGGCTGTTCTCTCGCATCTTATGGGCTTGGCCGGAGCAGGTTCCGTTCAGGTTGGGCCGAGAGCCCCCGGCCACTCTATGGGCGATCAGCGCGCTCGACCGCTTGCGTGAACTCGAGCTGCAGACGGGCGACACAGTGGCGCCGGTCATCGTATCGCTGCCTGATCAGGCGCGCGGGTTGATCGAGGCATTCGGGCGCGAAATGCAGGAACGCCAACAAGCGGCCGGCGGACTGCTCCGCTCCGCGCTAGGCAAGGCGCGCGGGCAGGCGCTCCGGCTGGCGCTGGTGCTCGAAAACCTATGGTGGTGCGCAGACGACGGAATAGCGCCGCCACCCGCCCAAATCAGTGCTCGGGCGTTCAGCGCCGGGGCGATGCTGATCGATGTCTATTTCCTGCCTATGGCCGAGCGCGTCTATGGCGATGCTGGCGCGAGCGAAAGCGAGCGTGGGGCAGCGACGCTGGCGCGGTGGATCTTCGCTAATCACCCGAGGGAAGTACACGTGCGCAATCTGCAGCGTGAGGTACGTTTGCCAGGGCTGCAGAAGGCGGAGCAAATCCACGCTGCCGCCGGCGCACTCGTCGACGCCGATTGGCTGCGCCCCCCAGAGTCGGGGAAAGAGTTCGGTAGGCGCGGCCGGATTGCTTATGCTGTCAATTCGCGCGTGTGGGAGGCGGCGCTATGAGCCGCTGGGCCGAGGCATTCGCTGCGCTGTCAAGGGGTGTTGACACTCCTGACACAATGCGACACTTTGGGTCATTGCGCGGTACAGTGTCGCAGAGTGTCCACAGTGTCACGGCCACCAGTGAACCTAAGCCGACGACCGCCACGGGGTGGGGCGATCCCGAAGAAGAGGGCGCCGCAATCGTCGAGCACGATGGTAAAATCCCGCGGTGCCAATGCCAACCGCCGGCACCTGACCAAGGGTCAGCAGGCAATGGCGGTGGCTTTCATCTATCCCGACCCAGACAAGCACGGTCGCGGTAACAAGGCCGAAGCCACAAAATGCCAAGAAACTTGGGGTTTTAGCGATGAACGTCTGCGCCAAGCCCGTCAGATCCTTCGGCAGTCTAAGGAGATGGCGGTGCCGGCCGGCGGGCTCGAATTGATGACGTAACGTCTACGAGATTATCCTCGATCTCGACTGACGCATCGGCATTTCGTCCGCAGCCTCGTGATCCGGATCCGACGCGACCGCTCGGCTGATGCAACCTATACCTGAGACGGTGCCTCCGAACGCGTAAGCACTGCCGCTTCGGGGTTGTACACATACTCGGTGATCGTACCGTCCCTGACTTTGTTGATGGCCTGATCGACCACAAAAAGCGGGACCAGGAACCATTCGCGCGGGATGACGGGTTGCCCAAAACGGTCCCTGATCTCGATATCGAGCCGGGCCGGCCCGAAAACGCGGTGGATTAGGTTCTCAAGCCTGGCTCGGTTGATGTTGTATAACTCATAAGTCGCGACGATCTCAACCTCGGCCATCAGAAACGTCGGATCGAGGCGGGCATTCGCGATCCGCCGGGCGATATCGCCGCCGGTCACGCCAATCTTATGCAAGACATCGCGATGGGCCGCGACGATCGGATGATCGGACTTGCTGCGCAGCACGTAGACGATGCCGCTTGCTTCATCTCCCGCCTCCTTCTGATCGGTGAACAACGGCCCCGCTGATAGCTCGATGATGCGTCGGCCGGCGGAATCCTGCTGCAGCGCTCTTTGAAGGGAGCGCATGAGCAGGTTGCTCTCCGTCCCATTGTCGAAGATCACCCGAAGGCGGGCGTCGATGTTGCCGTGCTCGTTGGTAAAGGGCTCCTCCATCGCCGCGACATAGGCTTTCTGGCCGCCTAGGATATAAAATCGCCCCGGCGCGATCTCAGATTTGCGCTCGAACCGTCTGGTCTGCCGCAGGCCCGCGCCGAGTTCTTTCTGAACCTGCTCGAACAGCGGCTTGAAGCTGTCAAAGTCTTCGCATTTCTGGCGGTTCGCGATCTCCTCGGCCGCGCGTTTCTCGGCAGCCGACCGGACATATCGGAGTTCCGTGATATCGGCCGGCGCAGTCGCTTCGACGCCGAGCTTGGCCAGCAGCTCGTCGTCGTCGAGTTCGTCGGCACCGCCGTCCGGTGCAAATTGCGCGCTACCCAGCAGCCCTTGATAATCGAGCGGTTCCAGCGCGGCGCGGCAATCCACCAGCTCGCGGAGACGATCGAGCCGCACGGCATAGAGGCGCTCGAAGATATCGCGATCTTCGCCATGCTGCGGAACGCGGCCATGCTTTTCGACGAAACGCTGAACCTCCTCGAACCCGGCGATGATCCGCTCCTCGCGTGCCGTCCGGCTCGATTTTTTCTCCGCCTCGATCTCGACGCCAAGCTCTAGGAGGAGCGCGTCATCTTCGGTGGTGAACCCACTAGCCACGCGCGGCCTCCGTCCTCATGCGAGCTAGGAGGGCCACCCCCTCGGCCATGCGCTTTTCCCAGGCGTCTGGCGAGGTGATAGATGGCAACCGCCCGCGTTCCTGCTTGAACTTCAAGGCTCGCCTTGCGAGTTCGCGCGCTTCCTCGGTCGAGAGATTGATGCGCCTGCCGGCGATCACGGCCTCGACCTGTTTCAGGCTGTTCTCGTTCATGGTCTTGGCGAGGATCGCATAGGCTTCCCCGAAGGGGTTAATGCGGTCGATCAGATCGATGTCCAACTCGCGCACATCCATCGCGAACCTGCGGACACCCTCGATGAACGCCGTATTCGGGCCCTTTTCGCCGTCGCCATCACCGCCACCCGAAGCGATCTCTTTGGCCTTCTGGGTGAGATTGAGCGCGGTGACGGCGTGCTGTCGGACCGCCTCTCGGTCCTCCTCGTCCAACTCTGGGTACTTATCCTTGATGATCTTGCCCATGCGCAGCTGGGTCAACTCCTCGGGCACCAGCTCTTTGTCGAAAAGCCCGCGCTCGATCGCGCTCTTGTCCTGAACAAAGGCGGCGATGACCTCGTTAAGGTCCTGCTGGCAAATGCGTTGTGCCTCCTCGCTCTTCGGCGCGACAAGGCCCTTGATCTCGATCTGGAGCCGGCCGCTCCCCTCGTCAAAGCCGACATTGCACTTGTTCAGATCATAGCCGCCTTCGCCATAGTCGAAGCCGGGGGTTGGCCCGCTGTTCGGGTTCTTCGGTTTGAATTCGAAGCGTGGCGCCAGCACCTGCTCCATCAGCAGACTTGCCGCGATGGCCTTTAGCGTGTCGTTGACCGCCTCGGCGACGGCCTGTTCGGAAGCGTCCGGTTCGGCGATCAGATTGGTGAAGCGGGCGCGGGTCTTACCCGGCGAATCGCGGGTGGCGCGACCGATGATCTGCACGATCTCGGTCAGGCTCGACCGGTAGCCGACCGTCAGCGCGTGCTCGCACCAAATCCAGTCGAAGCCCTCTTTCGCCATGCCGAGCGCGATGATGATGTCCACATGGTCGCGGTTGTTCTTCTGCGCCGGGTCCTTCAGCGCGGCAACAACCCGGTCCCGTTTGGCGGGATTGTCGTCAACCAAATCGGCGATCCGCAGCACTCGGCCTTCAGCCGTCCTGACCAGCTGGAAGCCGGTGGCGGGATCGACGCCCTGCCATTCTCCCAGCTCTTCGATGATGTGCTCGACTTCCTTGATCTTGTCCTTCGTGCTTTCGCGCGCATTAACGCTTGGGATGTGGACGATTGTCTTCTCCGACGGGTCGAGCACTTTCAGGATGTCGTCGGTATAGGAACCGGCATAGAAGAAATAACCGATATCGAGCTGCTTCAAATATTCGTAGCCGTTGAGCTGTTCGTAATAGGTGTAGGTGACCGTATCGAACTTCGCTTCGTCCTGCGGCGCGAGAACCGCTTCGGCATCGCCGCGGAAATAGGAGCCGGTCATCGCCACGATATGCACGCGGTCGCGGGCGATGAACTGGCCGAGATGCAGGCCGAGCTTGTTGTCGGGATTGGCGGAGACGTGGTGGAACTCGTCCACCGCGATCAGCCGGTCGTCAAATGCCTCGATCCCGAACCGGTCCACCGCGAAACGGAACGTCGCATGCGTGCAGACGAGCACCTTGTCGTCGCTGTCGAGAAAGGTCCGGACCGCGCTGACTTTACCGCCATTGTCCGGACCGGGGGCGTCGCAGAGATTCCATTTCGGCGTGACGGTCCAATCGGCCCAAAAGCCGAATTGGGTCAAGGGTTCGTCATGAAAGCTGGCCCCGATCGCCTTCTCGGGCACGACGATGATTGCCTGGAGAAGCCCCTGGTTGTGCAGTTTGTCGAGCGCGATGAACATCAGCGCCCGGCTCTTGCCCGACGCCGGGGGCGACTTGATCAGCAGGTATTGCTCGCCGCGATGTTCGTAGGCGCGCTCCTGCATCGGACGCATGCCGAGCGCATTGGCCCTTGTGGAGGCGCCGGTGCGGGCATAGGTGACCGAGACGGAGGGCACGGCCAGCCGTCCCCGTGGCGTGCCGGAGCCGCCCGGCAACACCAGCCGGGCCTTCCTGAAGAAGTCTTCGCTGGCCTCGGGAATATCCGACGTGTCGATGTCGCGGTCGGCGATCGCCGCGATCTCAGCCAGCCGCTCTTTTGAGATGGGCATCGAAAAGTTTCCGTTCATTGGGGGTCGCTTTGCGCGCGCTGATGATCCGTATCGTGTCATCCCGGTCTGTGTGGATGACGCAGGCTATCACGACACCGCCGATGAGGCCGTAGCTGCGCTCTCTGATTTCGCCTGGGTCGCTGTCGTCTTCAAGGGACAGCATCGGGCCGTCGAAGATCGTCGCCGCTTCCTCGAAGCTGATGCCGTGCTTGCGCAGGTTGGCGCGGTTCTTGTCCTCATCCCATTCGAACCGGCTCACCACTAAAACCCGGTGACCGGATCAGCACAATCGGACATCTCGAAATACCCGGTTCGGACGGGCGCTTGCGGTCGGGATAGAGGGTGATGGCGGTGACCTCGCAGCCGCACCGCGCCGCAAGTAGTGCTCGTCAGTCCGATTGCTTGTCGCGAGTATCGTTGGTGCGAT
>DATJTI010000100.1:0-23301 GCA_035503615.1 Allostellaceae bacterium
CAGCAGAGGCCGACCAGCACTAGCTTTGCGCGCGAGCGGGAGAGTGACGCGTAATCGGCTCGCGTGCTGACCTGACGAGGCCTCCGGCGCGGTGCGCTCAGCCTCCGCCAACAGATAGGGCAGGCGAAAGTGCTCTTAAGCTGGCCCGGCACGCCAGCGCCGTGCTAGGCTTGCTGCGGAAGGAAACCGCTCGATCGCACAACAACGGAGAAAATCATGGCGCAGTCACAACCGTCTTCGGCGCGCGACCAGGTGCGTCACGTCGTCCCAAAATTGATCGATCTCAGCGAAAAGGTACTGTTTGGCGACGTGTGGGAGCGCCCGCAGCTGTCCAAGCGCGACCGCAGTCTGATCACCTGCGCCACCTTGATCGCCCTCGGCCGCGAAAAGCAACTGGTCGGCCATCTGCAGCGCGCGCTCGACAATGGCGTCACCAAGGAGGAGATCGGCGAAATCATCACGCATCTCGCTTTTTATGCCGGCTGGCCGGCCGCAATGACGGCCGCACTCGTTGCCAAGGACGTGCTCTGATCAGGGCGCGTCGTCCTAACCGCGCCGGGAGGGCGAGATGAAAGTCGGATTTATCGGGCTCGGGATGATGGGTTCGGGGATGGCCGCGAACCTGCAGAAAGCCGGTTATGAACTGGTCGTTCACGATCTGCGCCGGGCTGCGGCCGAGCCCTATCTCGCCGCCGGCGCGCAGTGGGCCGACAACCCGCGCGCGGTTGCCGAGGCCTCGGAGGTGGTGTTCACCTCGCTCCCCGGCCCGCCCGAGGTCGAAGCGGTGGCTTTGGGCGAAAACGGCTTATTGAGCGGCATGAGCCGCGGCAAGGCCTATTTCGATCTGTCCACCAACTCGCCGACCCTCGTGCGCAAGATCAACGCCGCGTTTGCCGAGCGCGACGTCTACATGCTCGACTCGCCGGTCAGCGGCGGGCCGCGCGGTGCGCGCACCGGCAAGCTCGCGCTCTGGGTTGGCGGTGACGAGCAGATCTTTAACCGCTACAAGACCGTGCTCGACGCGATGGGCGACAAGGCTCGCTATGTCGGCCCGATCGGCGCCGGCTCGGTCGCCAAGCTCGTGCACAATGGTGCGGGCTACTGCATCCAGACCGCACTCGCCGAAATGTTCACGGTCGGGGTTAAGGCCGGGGTCGAGCCGCTGGCGCTCTGGGAAGCGGTGCGCGAGGGCGCCAGCGGCCGGCGGCGCACATTCGACGGGCTGATCGACCAGTTCCTGCCCGGAACCTACGAGCCCGCGGCGTTCGCGCTCCGCCTCGCGCACAAGGACATGTCGCTCGCTACCCAACTGGGGCGCGATTTCAATGTGCCAATGCGGATCGCCAATCTGGCGCTGGCAGAGCTGTCGGAGGCACTGAACCGGGGCTGGGGCAGCCGAGACTCGCGCTCGCCGATGCTGATCCAGGAGGAGCGGGCCGGGGTCGAAATTCAGGTTGATCCTAAGCGCATTCAAGAAGTGCTCGACCGCGACCCGCCGCCAAGGGACGATCCAAAACACGGGTAGCGGTACAGCGGTACGGATCCGAAATTGGAGATCGTCTCGCGTTGGCGGGAATGCTTCGCCGAGCCAGCTCGGTGAGGCTCGTTGCCCTCGTCCCCAGGCGCAGCCGCTGGCTGCGGCCACGCCGGCCCACGGACCGGCGCTGCGGCGAAGCAATCCCGGGCGCGATGACTGGCAGCGGGGAGAATGTGCACTTGGTCGTCGCGGCCATACCGCCGCCCTCGATAGTCCGGCGGTATCCGTCCGACTGAATCGCGCGGGCGGATTGGCCGCCCGATCAGGGTTTGCTCGTGCGATCAGGGGTTGGCGCGCGATCATGGTCTGATCCCGCAATCAGCGGCCGGTGAATTTGGGCGGCCGCTTCTCGCGAAACGCCGCGACCCCCTCAGTATTGTCGGCGGTCATATGCAATTGCGGCTGCACCAGGCTCTCGATATCGAGATAATCATCGAGGCTCGGCCCGGCGGCGGCGTGAAACAGCTTTTTTGCCAGCCCGAGAGCAAAGGTCGGGGCCGCTGCGAGGTCGGCCGCCAGTGCCTGCGTTTTTGCCATCAGCGCCTCATCCTCGACGACATAGTTGACGAGGCCGAGCGTCAACGCCTCTTCCGCCTCGACGAAGCGGGCGGTGAAAACCAGTTCCTTGGCTTTGGCCATGCCGAGCCGGCGGGTCAGAAACCAGATCGCGCCGCCGTCGGGGGCCAGCCCGATCCGCTTGAAGATCTGTGAGAACCGCGCGGTGGTTGAGGCAACGACGAGATCGCATGCAAGGGCGATGCTCCAGCCGATGCCGACCGCCGGGCCGCGCACCGCAGCGATGACCGGCTTTTCGATTGCATGCAGCGCGCGGATAAAGGTGTGGCCGCCCTGCTGCAGCCGCTGACGGCCGCCGCGCAGGTCATGATGCTGCCCGGCCATGCGGTCGACATCGGCACCCGAGCAGAAACCCCGGCCCGCCCCGGTAACCACCACCACGCGGACCGTATCGTCATAACGCAGCCGGGCGAAGTGCTCGCACAGGCTCTCGCGCATGTCGCCGCTGAGCGCGTTCAATTTTTCCGGGCGGTTCAGCACGACTGTGGCGATCGCACCTTCGATCGTTAGATCAACCGACATTTTCCTGCGTCCTCATCGGGGTCGAGCCGGAATTATACCGGCTTGGTCCCGCACTCCAACCGGCGATCATCACCTCCGGGGCTGCGGCAGCAGATTTGCGCCCTCCGGCATCGAACTCGGCAGATGGCGACCGATATAGAGACCGATCGACAATGGAAATCGATCGACCATGCCAATCGGCAGGAGGAGATCATGGCCGAGACCACTCGTTCGCAAACCGCCGACGAAGCCAAGCCGCGGCTGGTCGGCATCAACCACGTGGCGCTCGAAGTCGGCGACATCGACAAAGCGCTCGATTTCTATGGCAAGATTTTTGATTTCAAACTCCGCGCCAAACGGCCGGGGAATGCCTTTATCGAGCTTGGCGACCAGTTCATCAACCTGATGCAGGCGAATGGTGCGGGGCGCGACCAGCGTCGCCATTTTGGCCTGGTGGTCGATGACCGCGCCCGGGTGCGCGCCCTGGTCGAGGCAGCCGGTGGTGAATTGCTGCCGGGGCCGTTTCTCGATTTTCTCGATCCGTGGGGCAATCGCGTCGAAATTGTCGAATATCGCGATATTCAGTTCACCAAAGCGCCGCAAATCATGAAGGCGATGGGGTTTGACGAAGCGAAAAGCGACAAGGCGATCCGCGAACTGGCGGAAAAGGGCATGGCGCCCTAAGAGCAGGATCGAATGAAATGGAAACAGGGCTGCCATTTCATGCGTGAATCCTGCTCTCAGGGCCAAGTGAGACCATGATACACGGATCGGATCGGAGCGTCGGGTGTGTCGATCCGATACGATCATCCGTTAAGCGCGTGTCGGCAATGAGCGAAGGAACATGGACATCTCAAAGATTGCCGTCGGTCGGGCGCCTCCCGACGACATCAATGTCATTGTCGAGGTTCCCGAGGGCGGACCGCCGGTGAAATACGAACTCGACAAGGAATCGGGAGTGTTGGTGGTCGACCGGTTTCTCAATACCGCGATGTTCTACCCCGGCAATTACGGTTTTGTGCCGCACACCTTGGGTGAAGACGGCGATCCGGTCGATGTGCTGATCGTCGGCACCGCGCCGGTGGTCCCGGGGGCGGTGGTCCGCTGCCGGCCGGTCGGCGCGCTGATCATGGCAGACGAGCGGGGCCCCGATGAAAAGATCGTCGCGGTGCCGGTCGACGAGCTCCATCCGTATTTTGTCGGGGTGCGCTCGTATCGCGACTTGCCTCCCAATCTCTGTAACCAGATCGCTCATTTCTTTCGGCATTATAAAGATCTGGAGAGCGGTAAGTGGGTCGAGGTCGGTGATTGGGTCGAGGCCGGCGACGCCGCGGCACTGGTTATGGCGGCGATCGCCCGCGCCGGCGGCTGAGGCCGGCGAGCCGAATCCGGTGAGCCGAAACCTTTGGGCTGATCGGCGATCCTGGCGTAGCATTCCCCGACCCAGGAACGGAGGAAACCAGGGATGGCAAAGGGTTTGTTGATCGCGGCATTCGATTTCTCGCATGTCAGCGAGGACGAATTCAACGACTGGTACGACCTCGAACATATCCCCGAGCGCCAGCGCGTCCCCGGCTTTCTGAGTTTGCAGCGCTGGATCGGCGCCGAAGACGCGGCGCAGTCGGTCGCGACCTATGATCTCGACAGCCTCGCTGTTCTCGAAAGCCCGGCCTATCGCGCGATCGGCGGGGAAAACCTGTCGCCGTGGTCGAAGAGGGTGACGGCCAAATGCCGGCGGCTATTGCCGCGGTTTGAAGGCGAGCAGATCCTGCCCGGCGATGCGGTGGCGCCCGACAATGCGGGTGGATTGCTGCTGGTAGCGATGACACCGACCGCGGCGCACGAAACCGAATTCAACGCCTGGTACGATACCGAGCACGTCCCGGCGCTCTCCCGGGTGCCGGGCGTATTGAGCGCCCGCCGCTTCCGTGCCGCCGGCAAGCCGAAATATGTGGCGCTGTACCACTTGACCTCGCCCGATGTGGTGTCCGGGGCCGAGTGGAAGCGGGCCAGTGAATCGACGCCGATGCCGGCGCATATCCGCCCGCATATCACTGATCGCGCACGGCTCGTGTGCCGCGCTTGTCATCGCCGCTCCCAGGGCTGAGCACGATGCGGTGAGCCGTATTCGGGCAGTTCCAAACGATCGGCAAACATCTGTCTCACCATCAAATCGCCAACTAGCGGTACGTCGAGCAAACGGCTCAGCGCATTGCGGGCGGCCAGTCCGAATCCGGTCCGGGGCGCGAACTGGCGGGCGAAAGCCGCCGCCTGCCGTTGTTTGCGATCAATGAATCGTTTGAGCAGCCCCTGATATGCCGGGTAGGCGACGCGAAAATCGCCGCTGGCCCGCTGCAGTTCGCCGGCGAGGACATAGGCGCTCGCCATTGCCAGGGACGACCCCTCTCCCGCCAGCAATGACGGACAGAAGGCGGCGTCGCCGATCAATGCGATCCGTCCGCGATGCCAGGCATCAAGCCGGATCTGGCTGACCGCGTCGAAATACAGCTGGCCGCTGCGGTCGAGCATTCGCAAGATCTCGCGGCACTCCCAACCGGCACCGGCGAGCAGGCGATCGACGATTCCCCTCTGGCCGGCACTGTCGTGGCGGTCGACCGCCGGCTTCTCGTCGAGCGCGAACACCAGAAAAAACACCGTTCGGCCGTCGCGCAGCGAAAAGCGGGCGACCTGTTTGCCCGGTTCGCAATAGGCGATGTAGATATCCGGGTCGCGATGCGGATAGCCATCGGCGGTAAATGAGGCGGCGCAATAGCCGAGATAGGTCTCGTGCCGAGCCTCGGGCCCGAAGACCAGCCGCCGCACCGCGGAATGGAGACCGTCGGCGCCGATTACGAGATCGAACCGCCGCCCGGCCGCGTGGTCGAATTCGACATCGATGCCGGCTTCGTCTTCGTGCAATGCCCGAATGCCGTCGCCAAACAAAGTCTCGATCCGGCCGTCGAGCGCGGCATGGATCTGTGACACCAGTTCACCGCGCAGGATGCTGAAATAGCGCCGGCGCAGAACGTGGCCAACACGGGCGGTGCCAAAGCCGGCGACAGGCCGGCCTCGCCGGTCGACAATCCTGAGCGCGCGTACGTCATGAGCAACCTGCCGCAACCGCGGGAGCAGCTGCATTCGCTCGGCGACATCGAAGCCGACACCCCAGAAATCCATGATGTAGCCGCCGGTGCGCAAGGCCGGGGCGCGCTCGATCAGGCTCGGCGTGAAGCCCGATTGGCAAAGCCAATAGGCCAGCGTCGGACCGGCGATGCCGGCGCCCGAGATCAGAACGGTTTTGCCCATCGCCGCTTGCCATCCCCGCCGCCGCCTGCTTTCGTTAGCCGGACCGGGTTGCACCCCAGAGCGGGAGTGGTGGCATGCGGTACGCGTTTTACTATTGGAACGGTATTCAGGGCCGCGGCGAATTCGTCCGCCTGGCATTCGAAGAGGCTGGCGCCGACTACGTCGATATCGCCCGGCAGCCGGGCGGCGAGGCTGAAATGATGCGCCAGATGCAAGACGAAGGCGCCACCCGTCCGGTCTTCGCGCCGCCCTTTCTCAAGGCCGGCGAGTTGCTGATCGGTCAGACCGCCAACATCCTCCACTATCTCGGCGGTCATCTCGGGCTGGCGCCCGGTGATGAGTCCGGCCGGCTGTGGGCGCACCAGCTGCAATTGACGATTGCCGATCTTGTCGATGAGACGCACGACACGCACCACCCGATCGCCAGCGGCCTCTATTACGAAGACCAACGCACCGAGGCCGCGGCCCGATCAACTCATTTTCGTCGCACTCGAATGCCGAAATACCTCGGCTATTTCGAGAACGTTCTGGCGCGCAACCCGGCCGGCGGCGGCC
Organism: Allostellaceae bacterium; assembly: GCA_035503615.1. Lineage (GTDB taxonomy): Bacteria > Pseudomonadota > Alphaproteobacteria > ATCC43930 > CGMCC-115725 > AP-15. The sequence goes on from DATJTI010000100.1 coordinate 6,476, forward strand.
ACCACCTGATCGGCGCCGAACTGTCCTATCCCGATCTGTCGCTGTTCCAGATCGTCGCCGGCTTGCGTTACGCGTTTCCGGTCCGGATGGCGGCGCTCGCACCGCAATACCCGCGCATTGCCGCCGTGCATGATCTTGTCGCAGGACGCCCGCGCATCGCTGCCTATCTTGCTTCCGACCGGCGCATCCCGTTCAATCGGCACGGCGTCTTCCGCCATTACCCCGAACTTGACGGTCAGGATTAGCGCGCTTGGCCGCGTCGCCGTTGAGGCGAGCGAGCCAATTTTCATGGTGGCATCGCTCAACCACGGGCATGATTGCCAGCGCCGGCAGAACGCGAGACGCGCCCGAGGCCGGGCGCTAGGATCACCGCTGCCGGCAGGGATGGGGGGCCGCAGGTGACGCTGTTTTATCTGGTGCGCCATGGCGAACATGCGCTGCAAGGGGCGATTATCGCCGGGCGGATGACCGGCATCGGGCTGTCGCCCAAGGGCCGCGTCGAGGCCGCCGCGGTGGCGGAGCATCTCGCCCGCGAAAAGATCGACGCGATCTATGCGAGCCCGCTCGATCGTGCCCGCGAGACCGGGGCGATCCTGGCCGGCCGGCTCGATCTGCCGGTCGCGATCCGCGACGACGTGATCGAGCTCGATTTTGGTGAATGGACCGGTTTGACTTTCGATCAGGTCAGGGCGGACAGTCGCTGGCTACCCTGGCAAAGCTGCCGCAGCATCGCCGTCATCCCGGGTGGCGAAAGCTGGCGTCAGGTGCAGGAGCGCACGGTCGGCGCCCTCTTCGATCTGCGCCGCAGCCACCCGGAAGGTGCGGTGGTCGTGGTCACCCACGGCGATGTGATCCGTGCCGCCCTGCTGTTTGCACTGGGAATGCCCCTCGATCTTTACAACCGGATCGAGGTTGGGACCGCCTCGATCAGCACGATCCGCCTCGACGACCACCAGCTCCGCGTCGCCGCGATCAACGAACGCCCGCGCCTCGTCTAGCCGCTGAGCACCGTCCCCTCGGGGATCTCGGCTTCGCTCGAGGCGATTTTGGGACCGTCGTCGAGCCGTATCCGAGAGACCTCGACATAACCGCCCTGCGCCAGGATCCGCAATCCGGCGGGTCCGGCCGAGACCACCTCGCCGATCTTGTGGCCGCGCACCGCGCCAAAGGTCGGGGCGACGACCTTTTTTGCGTCAAACAGATAAAGCTTCTTGTCGCCATACATCGTCCACGCACCCGGCGCCGGGTTGCAGCCGCGGATCAGGTCGTACACAAAATCGACATGGCTGGCCCAGCTGATATGGCTCTCGGCGTCGCGCACCCAGCCCTCATAGGTCGCCCGGCTCTCATCCTGGGTGGTCTCGGTGGCGCGGCCGGAAACAACGAGATCGGCAGCCTCGACCAGCGCCTGGATGCCGAGTGGAAAGATTTTGTCGAAATAAAGCGATCCCGCCGTATCGTCGGGGCCAATCGGCACCCGCTTTTGCAAGACCACCGGACCTTCGTCGAGACCCGGGGTCGGTCGGAAGATCGACAGACCCGTCTCGTCGCGCCCGCGGATGATCGCCCACGGGATCGACGACGGTCCGCGATGCAATGGCAGCAGGGACGGGTGGAACTGGATCATTCCGTGTTTCGGGATTGAACAGAATTCGGGCGGTGCAAACAGCAGCACATAGGCCATGACCCCGATATCGGCGTTGCATTCGGCGAGCGCGGCCTTGGCCTCGTCGGCCGAATAGCGGGGAAACCGATACACCGGCAGCTTCTTCTCCTCGGCGGCCGTGACCAGCGGGTCGGGCCGCGCCCCGGGCCGGTCCGGGGCGGCGAACACCCCCGCGACCTCGTCGCCGCGCGCCACAAACGCGTCGAGTGCGGCTTTGCCAAAAGCCTGCTGGCCGACAATGACGATGCGCATTTCACTCCCTCCGATGAGTCCGGGCGAGACTGCCCCAGCTGGTCGAAATACCGGGTCCGTCGCGCTGAGCCGATGGCAGAGTTCCATGCCCGACCGCTCGACGGCAAGCCCGCGCGCACCGGCCCGCCGCGTTCTGCAAGGGGCGCAGGAATTGCGCGACGAGCCGGTCGCTCCGGGTCACGCGGGACCGCTGACGCCGGCCTCGGCGAAAGTCGCCATACCGTTGTGACAGGCAATGGCGGCCTTGAGGACGGCGATGGCGAGCGTCGCTCCCGAGGCCTCGCCGAGCCGCATGCCGAGATCGAACAGCGGGCGCAGGCCCAGATGTTCGAGCAGCAGGCGATGTCCGGGCTCGGCCGAGACATGGGCGACGATGCAATGGTCGAGCGCGCGGCGATCGGCGGCGAACAGCGCCGCCGCCGCGGCTGTCGCGGTAAAGCCGTCGAGCACGACCGGCACCCGGCCGAGCCGTGCCGCCATGACCGCCCCGGCGATCGCCGCAAGTTCGAGACCGCCGAGCCGGCGCAGCAATTCGAACGGATCGCTCGCCGCCGGGCGGTGCAGCCCCACCGCCGCAGTGACCGCGCGCCGCTTGCTCTCGAGCGCGGCACCGGCAACCCCGGTGCCGGGACCGGTCCACAGCGCCGGGTCGCCGCCGAACAGAGCGGCACTCAACGCCGCCGCCGAAGTCGTGTTGCCGATGCCCATTTCACCGACCGCCAAAGCGTCGATGCCGGGTTCGACCGACATCATGCCGTAGGCCATCGCCTTGGCGCATTCCTCCTCGCTCATCGCCGGCTCGGCGGAGATGTCGCCGGTCGGCTGGTCGAGGTTCATTTCATAGACGCGGAGGTCGGCGTCGACCGCTCGGCACAGCTGGTTCACCGCCGCCCCGCCGGCGATGAAATTCTGCACCATCTGGGCGGTGACCGAGGCGGGATAGGCGGAGACGCCGCGCGCCGCGACACCGTGATTGCCGGCAAACACCACGGTGCGCGGATGATCGATTCGCGGCGGATGGCGCGCCTGCCAGGTTGCAATCCAGATCGCCAGTTCTTCGAGCCGGCCGAGCGAGCCGGCAGGCTTGGTCAATTGGGCCTGGCGTTGGGCGGCGGCGGTGCCGGCGTCGAGGTCGGGTCCCGGCAATTGCGCCAGCAAGGCGCGCATCTCGTCGAGATTGGCGATTGGCTCGGGCATCGGCGGACACTCCCGTGGGGCAGCGATCCTGCCCCAATGATGCCCCGGAGCCCAAATGAAAAACCGGGACGCTGCAAATGCGAGGCTTCGGGTATTGTCGCTGCGATGAGTGGCCCCAGACCAGACACCCGCCGGCCGCCGGGTTTCGCCAGCGACTTTGCCGCAGCCGTCGCGTTCTTCACCCGCATCCCGATGTCGCCGCCGGCGGCAGCCGAACTTCCGCTGGCCGATTCGTGCTGGGCGTTCCCGTTGGTCGGAGCCGGCATCGGTGCGGTTGTCGCCTTTATCTTTTTGGCCGGCGAGTTGACGAGGCTCGGCGATTGGCCATCGGCATTGCTGGCGGTACTGGCGGGATTGCTGCTGACCGGGGCGTTGCATGAAGATGGCCTCGCCGACACCGCCGACGGGATTTTTGGCGCCGGCGACCGCGACCGTCGGCTGGCGATCATGCGCGACAGCCGGCATGGCACCTTCGCGGTGCTGGCCCTGGTGGTGAGCGTCGGGTTGCGCGCCGCGGCGATCGCCCAGATCGGTGAGGTGGTGTTCGCCGGGCTCGCCTTGATCGCGGCGCATGCGGTGTCGCGCGCCTTGCTGCCGATCGCGATGTGGGCGTTGCCGCCGGCGCGCGATGACGGTCTCGGCGCCGGCGCCGGGAGGCCGCGTCCCGCCCGGATCATCGCCGGATCGGTGATCGGGCTCGCAGTCGCCGCCGCGGCGCTGGGTCCGCTCTATGGCGTCATCGCGATCGGCATGGCAGCACTCGCCGTCGCTGTCGCCGCAGCGATCGCTCGCCGCCGGATCGGCGGATATACCGGCGATGTGCTCGGCGCGTTTCAACAGATCGCCGAAGTCGCGATGCTGCTGACCGCATTGGCGCTGCGATAAGCCGCTGCCGCCGCGCTCCGGGTCGCCGGTGCGGCCGGAAAGCCGGTCTGTTTAGCCGGGGTTCGGCATCTTCGGAAAGCGCTGATAACCGCCTTCGAGCTTTACCCAGGGCTGGGCGCTGTCGCAGTAGATTTCCATGGTTGGCCTGACCCAGTTCGCGTCATCAAGCGTGCCGGTGAAGATCATTGCGACATCCGGCATGACCTCGGCCTCGTCGATCAGCGGCGAACCGCAATCGGCGCAGAACCGCCGATACGTCGCCTTGCCACTGTCGCCCCGGCCGGTAAATGTTTTCAGCTCACCGGTGAGGTGAAGCGCCGGCTTGGGCACCGCCACCACCGTTGCGAACGCCGCTCCGCTGGCCTTTTGACAGTTCTTGCAATGGCACACGCCGACAAAGATCGGCTCGGCATCGGCCGAATAGTGCGCCTTGCCGCACAGGCATCCGCCTTCGATTTTCATTTGCCCTCCTGTCCACGGCGCGACTGTCGGCGCCGCGACAGCCATCCTAACCGCAACGGTCGTTGCCGGCGACATCCAAACCGCGAGACGCGACCGCGCGGAATGTGCTAGCGTCGCATTCGCGATGCGACAGGGAAGTCCGGTGTGATGCCGGCGCTGCCCCCGCAACTGTAAGCGGCGAGCCCGCGGCAGAGACCACTGGCCCCGATGTTCCTTGCCGGAGCATGACGGGAGCTGGGAAGGTGCCGCGGACGACGACCCCGAGCCAGGAGACCTCCGCGTCGCGCCTACTGGGACGATTCCTCGGGCGGAGGAGGGACCAATGCCGGCCAGGAATGCGCGTGAAACGCGCCGAGGTCTTCCCGCGACAACCCTGGTACTGGGCGGCGCCCGCTCGGGCAAGAGCCGTTATGCCGAGCAGATCGTAGAAACCGCGGCCGACGCCGGCACCTATTGCGCCACCGCTGAGGCCGGCGACGCGGAGATGGCGGACCGCATTGCGGCACACCGCGCGCGGCGCGGGCCATTCTGGCATACCGTCGAGGAACCGCTGGCGCTCGCCCGGGTAATCGCCGCCGCGGCGCGCCCCGAGCGGCCGCTGTTGATCGACTGCCTGACCCTGTGGCTGTCGAACGCGGTGCTCGCCGGCCGATCGATCGAGGAGGAAGCAGCGGCTCTCGCCGCGGCATTGCGGCTCGCCGCCGGGCCGGTGGTGCTGGTCGCCAACGAGGTCGGCATGGGCCTTGTCCCCGAGACCCCGCTGGGCCGCCGGTTTCGCGACGCTGCCGGCTGGCTCAACCAGGATCTCGCGGCGCTAGCCGACCGCGTCGTCTTTGTCGCCGCCGGCCTGCCATTGGTTCTGAAGGGCGGGTGAGCCGATGCGCCGGGCTCGATCGACGGTGATTGCCGGCTTTCCCGCTGGCGGCACGGCCAGCCTCGGGCATAATTGGGAGCGCAAGCGGGCGGCCGCTGGCGCGCTGTGCCGGCGGTGGGCCTGCGGGCGCAACAAGATCATGACCGGCCGTGGCAGCCCGACGGACCCTATGCGGACCGCCTCGTCATGATCGGCGAGAAGGGCCGCGATCAGGCCGCGATCGCCGCAGCGCTGAGCGGCTGAATGCATCTGCTCGCGACATTGCCGGGAACGATCGCTGACGGCGCCGCGGCCGTCGATCTCGCCCAGTCGCCGGGCGACATCCTTGTGCTGTCGAGCGCCGATACCGAGATCGCGCTGCTGGCGGCGGCGCAGCGGCGATGGCGAGCGCAGGAGCCGGCCGCACCGCGGCTGCGGCTGGCATCGATCCTGCGGCTCGGCCACAATTTTTCGGTCGATCTTTATATGGCGAGCGTGGCTCGGGCGCGGCTGGTCGTCGCCCGGATACTCGGCGGCAGCGGTTATTGGCGCTATGGCGTCGAGCGGCTTGTCGAGACCTGCCATGAGCATGGCATTCCGCTCGCCCTGTTGCCCGGCGACGACAAGCCCGACCGCGACCTGGCCGAACAGACGACGATCCCGCCCGAAAGCTGCCGCCGGCTGTGGCAATACCTGGTCGAGGGCGGTCCGGCCAACGCCGAGAACTTTCTGCGTCATGCCGCCGCGCTGATCGGCCATCGGGCAGCCTGGGCCGAGCCTGCGCCGTTGTTGCGCGCCGGTCTCTACTGGCCCGACGGCTCGCTGCCGAGCCTCGCCGATATCGCCGCCGCATGGCAATGCGAGCCTGCCCGCGCGGATGCCGGGGGCGGCGTTGTTCCGATCGTATTTTATCGCGCGTTGGTCCAGTCGGCGAACACAGCACCGGTCGATGCGCTAATATCGGCGCTGTCGCTGCGGCGATTGCAGCCGCTGCCGGTGTTTGTCCAGAGCCTCAAAGACGGTGAGGCTGCGGCGCTGCTGGCGACGCTGTTTGCCGAGGTGCGGCCCGCAGTGATCCTCAACGCGACCGGGTTTTCGGTGCGCACCGGGTCCGGACAGGATCCGCTGGCGGCGGCCGATTGCCCGGTCATCCAGGTGGTGTTTGCCGGCAGCGACGAGGCGAGCTGGCGCGAGGGCATGCGCGGGCTCGGGGCGCGCGACCTGGCGATGAACGTCGCCCTGCCGGAAATCGACGGCCGCCTGCTGTCACGCGCGGTGTCGTTCAAGGCGCCGCTCGGCCGCGACCGCGAAACCGAGGCCGATCTCGTCGGCTATCGTCCGGTCGCCGATCGCATCGAATTTGTCGCCGATCTCCTGCGCAACTGGGTGCGGCTGCGGCAAAAGCCGCCGACTGAACGCCGGGTGGCGCTGATCTTTGCCAATTACCCCAATCGCGACGACCGCATCGGCAATGGCGTCGGTCTCGACACCCCCGCTTCGGCGATCGCGGTTATCAAGGCGCTGGCTGCGGCTGGCTACCGGATCGGCGACATGCCCGATGATCCGCACAGGCTGATCCAACGCCTGCTCACCGGCCCGACCAATGCCGCTCCCGGCCGGAAGGCGACGGAAACCTTGTCCTTTGCCGATTACTCGGCGTACGTTGCCACTCTTGCGCCGAGGGTGCAGCAGGCGATCGTCGAGCGCTGGGGGCCGGGCGAACGCGACCCGTTCTATCGCCCGGGATGGCTCGATTGCGGACATTTCGCGATTCCTGGGTTTCGCGCCGGCAATATCGCGGTGCTGGTCCAGCCGGCGCGCGGCTACAACATCGACCCGAAATCCACCTATCACGACCCGGACCTGGTGCCGCCGCACGGCTATGTCGCCGCCTATGCCTGGCTGGCCCAGGAATTCCGCGCCGACGCGGTCATCCACTTGGGCAAACACGGCACCCTCGAATGGCTGCCGGGGAAGGCGCTGGCGTTGTCCGCCGAATGCTTTCCCGAGGCGGTATTGCCACCCCTGCCGCATCTCTACCCTTTTATCGTCAACGATCCGGGGGAGGGGACCCAGGCCAAACGCCGCGCCCAGGCGGTGATCATCGACCACCTGACCCCGCCGTTGACCCGGGCCGGCAGCTATGGCGTGCTGGCCGAACTTGAACATCTGATCGACGAATATTTCGAGGCGGCGCATGGCGATCAGAGGCGCGTCGAGCCGCTCGCGGCGGCGATCCTCGACAAGGCCGGCGGCGCCGGGCTCGCCGCCGATTGCGGTATCGCCGCCGGCGAAGACCCGGCGACGGCGTTGCGCAAGCTCGATGGATTTTTGTGCGAACTGAAGGAATTGCAGATCCGCGACGGGCTCCATGTCTTCGGACAAAGCCCGCGGTGCCAGCGGCTCGACGAACTGCTTGTCGCCTTTGCCCGCCCGACCCGCGGCGCGCGTCCGGAGGACGCCTCGGTGTTGCGCGCGCTCGCTGCCGATCTTGGTCTCGGCGCCGATCCGCTGACGCTCGCTCCCGCCGAGCCGTGGACCGGACCGCAGCCCGTTATTCTCGTTACCAGTGAGGTGTGGCGCACCGCCGGCGACACGATCGAGCGGCTCGAGGCGCTGGCGCTGCGGCTGGTTGCCGGGGCGATATGCCCGGAACCGCAGTGGCACCAGACCCGTGCGGTTCTTGGCTGGATCGAGTCGCAGCTGCGGCCGGCGGTCATCGGCAGCGGTGATGCCGAGATTGCCGGGCTGCTCGTCGGGCTCGATGGCCGCTTTGTGTCGCCCGGTCCGTCGGGCGCGCCAAGCCGCGGCCGGCCGGAGGTGCTGCCGACCGGGCGCAATTTCTTTTCGATCGATACGCGGGCAGTGCCGACCGAGGCGGCCTGGCAATTGGGGTGGAAATCGGCGGCGCTGCTGGTCGCGCGCCACGCGCAGGAATACGGCGACTACCCCCGGCGTATTGCCCTCTCGGCCTGGGGCACCGCCAATATGCGCACCGGTGGCGACGACATCGCCCAGGCATTGGCGCTGATGGGCGTGCGTCCGGTGTGGGAGCGGGCGAGCGGGCGGGTGACCGGGTTTGAGGTCATGCCGGCCGCGGTGCTCGATCGGCCGCGGGTCGATGTCACATTGCGGGTATCGGGTTTCTTCCGCGACGCTTTTCCCGGGCTGATCGACCTGGTCGATTCGGCCGCGCGCGCGGTCGCGGCGCTCGACGAGCCGGCCGCGGTGAACCCGCTGGCGGTGCGTGTCGCTGCCGATCGCCGCGCGCTCGAAGCCGAGGGCATCGCCCCGCAGGAAGCGGCGCGCCGGGCCGGATATCGCGTTTTCGGGTCAAAGCCCGGCGCCTACGGAGCGGGGCTGCAGACGCTGATCGACGAGCGGATCTGGGATGACGAGACCGATCTCGCCGATGCCTGGCTCGGCTGGAGCGGCTATGCCTATGGCGCCGGGGCCGAAGGCCAAGCCGAGCGGGGAATGCTCGAAGCCCGGCTCGCCGCTGCCGAGGCGGTGGTGCACAATCAGGACAATCGCGAGCACGACCTCCTCGACAGCGACGATTACTACCAGTTCGAAGGCGGCCTGGCGCTGGTGGTGCGGCGGCTGTCGGGGCGGGTCCCGGCGGTATGGCACAACGACCATTCGCGCCCCGAGGCGCCGCGCATCCGCAGCTTGCGCGAGGAGATCGGCCGGGTGGTCCGCGGGCGGGCGGCAAACCCGCGCTGGATCGCCGGCGTGATGCGGCATGGCTACAAGGGAGCGGCCGAGATCGCCGCCACCGTCGACTATCTCTTTGCTTTTGCCGCGACCGCGCGCGTTGTCGACGACGCGCATTTCGAGACGCTCTATGAGGCTTATCTCGGCGACGATGCGGTGCGCGCCTTTATCGCCGAGCAGAATCCGGCGGCACTGGCCGAAACCAGCCGGCGGTTTGCCGAAGCGATCGATCGCGGCTTGTGGCGGCCGCGCCGTAACAGCGTGCGTCAAGCTCTGCTGCAATGGAGCGGGGAGTGAGCGCTTCGAGCGAAACCGAAGACGAGATCAATCGGCGCCACAACGAAAAGGCGGCGCGGCGCAAAGCGGCGCGTGAACGCATGCTGGCGACCAAGACCGAAGAGCGCGGGCTGCTGATCGTCCATACCGGCACCGGCAAGGGCAAATCGACCGCGGCCTTTGGTCTGGTGCTGCGTTGTCTCGGTCACGGCATGCGGGTCGGCATCGTCCAGTTCGTCAAGGGCGTGTGGAACACCGGGGAGCGGGTCGCCCTCGAACGCTATGGCGATCTCGTGACCTGCCGGGCGATGGGCGAAGGGTTCACCTGGGATACCCAGGACCGGGCCCGCGACATCGCCGCGGCACAGCGCGCCTGGGAGGTGGCGAAAGCGATGATATCGGATCCGGCCTATCGGCTGGTGCTGCTCGACGAAATGAACATCGTGCTGCGTTACGACTATCTGCCGCTCGATGAAGTCGTGGCGGTGCTGAAGAAGAAACCGCGCGACCTGCACGTCGTGGTTACCGGCCGCAACGCCAAGCCGGAACTGATCGATGCTGCCGATCTCGTGACCGAGATGACATTGGTCAAACATCCGTTCCGCGCCGGCGTCAAAGCCCAGCCGGGGATCGAATTCTGAATGGCAACGCGCCATCTGCCTGACCCCGAATTTAGCTTTGCCGGCGAAAGCCGGTATCCACCGCCGCCGTGGGTCCCGGTCTTCGCCGGGAAAGCGGAAACGGGAAACGATCGCTCGCTGCGGAACCGCTGGGGGTGCGGCGGGCGCGCCGCCGGCTCAGAAGCGAAAACCGGAAACAGTCGCTCAGAAAAGGATCGCCGGGCGCGCGGCGGGACGCGATGACCCGGGCACTGATGCTGCAGGGCACCGGCTCGGATGTCGGCAAATCTTTGTTGTTGGCAGGGCTGGGGCGCGCTTTGACCCGCCGCGGTCTGCGGGTGCGGCCGTTCAAACCTCAGAACATGTCGAACAATGCCGCGGTGACGCTCGATGGCGGCGAGATCGGTCGGGCGCAAGCCGTGCAGGCGCGGGCCTGTCGGGTCGAGCCGGTGACCGATATGAACCCGGTGCTGTTAAAGCCGCAATCGGAGGGCGGGGCGCAGATCGTTGTCGACGGCCAGGTGTGGGGCAGCGCCGCCGCCGCCGAATACCGCCGGCTGGCACCCGGCCTCCTGCCGCGCGTGCTGGAGGCATTCGAACGGCTTGCCGAAGCGGCCGATCTCGTGCTGGTCGAGGGCGCAGGTAGCCCGGCCGAGGTCAATCTGCGCGCCGGCGACATCGCCAATATGGGGTTTGCCGAGGCGGCGAACCTGCCCGTGGTGCTGATCGGCGACATCGAGCGTGGCGGGATCATCGCCCAGCTGGTCGGCACCCACGCATTGCTGTCCGGCAGCGAGCGCGCGCTGCTCGCGGGCTACATCGTCAACAAATTCCGCGGCGATGTGCGCCTGTTCGATGGCGGTGTCGCCGCGATCGGCGAGCGCACCGGGTGGCGCTCATTCGGGATCGTCCCCTATTTCGCCGGTGCTGCGCTGTTGCCGGCCGAAGACTCGCTTGCGCTCGCCGCGCTGGGAAATCCCGTTTCCCCGACCGACGGAGCGGGCAGGGCGGAGAAGGCCTCGCCGCCGAGCGGACACTTCTCCCCCGTGCTCATGCCCTGTCCCCCAAGGCGGCGAGGCAGCGGCAACGCCGAGGATCGTGTCAAAATCGTGGTTCCGGTGCTGCCGCGGATCGCCAATTTCGACGATCTCGACCCGTTGCGCGTCGAGCCTGCGGTCGAGCTTGTCATGGTGCATCCGGGGCGGCCGTTGCCGCGCGATGCCGAACTGGTGATCCTGCCGGGGTCGAAGGCGACAATGGCGGATCTCAAATTCTTGCGCCGCGAAGGTTGGGACATCGATCTCCTGGCGCATTATCGTCAGGGCGGGCGCGTCCTCGGGCTGTGCGGCGGCTATCAGATGCTCGGTCGAAGCATCGCCGATCCGTTCGGCATGGAGAGCGGTGGCGGCCGGGTTGCGGGGCTCGGGCTTCTCGACATCGAGACGACCCTCGGTGTGGAGAAGCGGCTCGGGCATGCCGCCGGGGTGGAAATCACCACCCGCATGCCGGTCGCGGGCTATGAAATGCATTTGGGGGTGACGCGCGGACCGGGGTTGGCGCGGCCGATGCTGCGTCTGGCGGGGCGGGCGGAAGGTGCGGTCAGCGCCGACGGACTGGTTGCCGGCTGCTATCTGCACGGGCTCTTTGCCGGCGATGATTTCCGCCGCGCTTACCTCGAAGGCCTCGGGGCTACCGGCAGCGTCGCCTACAATCACCTGATCGAGACCACTCTCGACGCACTCGCTGATCATCTCGAGCACAGCCTCGATCTCGATGCACTGCTGGCCGCAGCGCGACCGCCACGCTTCAGGCAAGGAGGCTGAAATGCCAGGCGAGCCAGGCACCGACAATGAGACCCCATTCGATCAGGCAGGCGTTCCTGTAGAGGATCAGCGCGCGGGCGATGTCGGCGGGTACCGCTCGCGCCGTCCCCTCGCCGACCCAGGGATCAACCACGACACCTTCGGCATACCGCCGCGGTCCGGCCAGCGCCAGACCGAGAGCGCCGGCCATCGCACCCTCCGGCCAGCCGGCGTTTGGCGAGCGATGCTTGCGCGCGTCACGCAGCATGATCGCCATTGCACTGCGGGGGCGACCGTCGGTCGCGAACAGCGCCGCGGCGGCGATCAGGACGCCGCTGATCCGCGCCGGCGCCAGATTGGCGAAATCGTCAAACCGCGCAGCGGCCCAGCCAAAGGCCCGGTAATGCGGCGTCTGGTGGCCGATCATGCTGTCGAGCGTGTTCGCCATCTTGTAGCCGAAGAGCCCGGGAAGACCGAGCACCGCAAACCAGAATACCGGGGCCACAACGCCGTCACTGAAATTTTCGGCGAGGCTTTCGATTGCGGCCCGCGCCACGCCATGCTCGTCGAGGCCTGCCGGGTCGCGACCGACGATGTGCCGCACCGCATCGCGCCCGGCATCGAGCCCGCCGACCGTGAGCGCACGGCCGACCGCGCAGACGTGCTCAAACAGACTGCGCTGGGCGACCAGGATCGCGATCAGCAGGATCTCGACCGCGGCGCCGGCGAAGCTGCCGCGGCACAAATGCTCGATCGCTGCACCGAGTGCGGCTGCCGCCCCGACCAGAACGACCACAGTGATGATACCGCGCACGCGGCGCGAAGCCTCGCCGCGGATCTCGCGGTTGAGCTTGCGGTCGAAAAATGCGATCGCGCGTCCGGCGATGATGATCGGATGAGGGATGCGAGCAAACAGCGCCGGCATATCGCCGAGCCACGCATCGACGGCAAGGCCGGCGGCGAGCAGCAGCAGCGGATCGGCGAGGGGGGTCACGGCGACGGCAGTCTCGGCCGCCCGCGGTGGAGGGTCAATCGATGAGCGAAGCGGCGGTGCTGCTGTGTGGCCACGGCAGCCGCGATCCCGAGGCGATCGCCGAGTTCGAACTGTTGGCTGCGGCACTCCGCCCGCACCTGCCTCGGGTCGATTTTGCCACCGGCTATCTCGAATTTGCCCGGCCGACGATCCATGATGCGCTCGCTGCACTGGCCGCGCGCGGCGCACAGCGCATTCTCGCAATCCCCGGCATGTTGTTCGCGGCAAGCCATGTCAAGAACGACCTGCCGTGGGAGATCAACAGCTTTGCCGCAGAGAACCCGGGGATCGAGGTGCGGTTTGGTCGCGACCTGGCGATCGATCCGAGACTGCTGCAAGCGGCCGCAGACCGTATCGGCGCGGTGTTGCCGGCGAAGGGCCTCGACCGGGGCGACAGTCTGCTGGTCGTCGTCGGTCGCGGCACCACCGATCCCGACGCCAATTCGAACATCGCCAAGGTGGCGCGCATGCTGTGGGAGGGGATGGGGTTTGGCTGGGCCGAAGCCGCCTATAGCGGGGTGGCTCACCCACGCGTCGATGCGGCGCTGACCCGCGCCGCTCGGCTCGGCTTTCGCCGCATTGTCGTGTTCCCGTATTTTTTGTTTACCGGCGTCCTGGTCAAACGCATCTACGCCCAGAGCGAGGCGATCGCTCGGCTCTTTCCCGATATCGAGTTCGTTAAGGCACCCTATCTGCGCGATCATCCGGCGGTGCTCGCCGCGTTTCGCGAGCGGGTCGAGGAGTTGGCTGAGGGCCAGCCGGCGATGAACTGCCAGTTGTGCAAGTACCGCGCGCGGATCATCGGCTATGAAGCCGATGTCGGGGCGCCGCAGGCCGGTCACCACCATCACGTCCGCGGCATCGGCGTCGGCGACGGGCACCCTCACGATCATCGGCACGGGCATTCGCAGCATTCAGGGTGATGTTCGAGACCATCATCATGGTCGATTGGAGTGCCGCAAACGTGCCGCGGGTCGGGCGCGACAGCATCTGGCTGTGCCGACGCGAGGTCGAGGGCGAAACCCTGGTCAACCCGCCGACCCGCCAAGCCGCCAAAACGCTGCTCGCCGACTGGCTGACGGCAGCGCGGGAGAAAGGCCGGCGGGTCCTGCTCGGCTTTGATTTCCCGTTCGGCTATCCGGCCGGTTTTGCCGCACGGCTCGGGCTGTCCGACCCGCTATGGCGCGCGGTATGGGACGAGATTGCCAGCCTGATCGCAGACGGCGAAGACAACCGCAACAACCGCTTTGATGTCGCCGAGGCCCTCAACCGACGTATTTCGGGCGGCGGGTTCCCGTTCTGGGGCTGTCCCGCGGCCCCGACCCGGATGCATCTGCACGGCAAGCACCACCGCCGCCACGACAGCGACGGGCTCGCCGAGCGCCGCCTTGTCGACCTCTACATACCGAGCGCGCAACCGTGTTGGAAATTGCTCGGCAGCGGATCGGTCGGCGGCCAGGCATTGACCGGGATACCGGTGGCGCGCGCGCTGCGCGACGACCCGCGATGGCGCAGCGAAGCGCGAGTGTGGCCGTTCGAGACCGGTCTGCGCGACCCGAACGAGGCAGCGATTGTCATGGCCGAGGTCTATCCGTCGCTGTGGGCGGTCAAGCCGGCACCGGATGAGACCAAGGATGCCGCCCAGGTCCGCGCTGTCGCCCGGTTTCTCGGCGATCGCGATATGGCGGGCGAACTCGCGTCGCTGTTCGCCGGCGATCCCGGCTTGGCGCCGGCGCAGCGCGACCAGGTCGAGCGCGAGGAAGCCTGGACCTTGGGCGTGACCGCGGAGCGCCAGCGCCCGATTGCCGTCGCCCCGAACGAGGAAAGCTCTCATGTCGCTTCTGAATCACCTCTGCGCCCTCGGAGGCGGAGAGGGCAGGGTGAGGTGGGGGAAGGATCAGCCCGCGCCGGCGGCGCCGATCTCGCGCTCCTGCCCCCGCGCAACCCGCCACCGCATGCTCCCATCCCTCCCTCCTCTACAAATCGTGGAGGGATAGGGAAGGGGCGGCTCGCTCCCTCCCCCGATCCGCCGGTAGAAGGCCAGGGTGCGGGGCTTCGGCGGTCCTACACCTACATCCGCGACCCCGCGGCGATCTCGCGGCGGTCATTGGCGTTGGTCCGGGCCGAGGCGAACCTCGCGCGGTTCCCGATGCGGCTGCGGCAGGTGGCGGCCCGGATTGCCCATGCGGCGGGCGACATCTCGATCCTCGACGATCTTGCCTGGTCCAAGAAAGCCGCCGTGGCCGGTGAGGCGGCGCTTGCTGCCGGTGCGCCGATCCTGGTCGATTCGATGATGCTGGCCGCCGGCATCAGCCGCGAGCGCCTGCCGGCGGCAAACCGGATCATTTGTCTGTTGCACGACCCGGCGGTCGCCGGGCTCGCCGCCGCGCAATCAACGACACGCTCGGCGGCGGCGGTCGAATTGTGGCGTCCGCATCTTGATGGCGCGGCAGTCGCGATCGGCAATGCGCCGACGGCATTGTTCCGGCTGCTCGAGATCCTCGCTGAAGGGGTCGTCCGGCCGGCGCTGATCCTCGGCTTTCCGGTCGGGTTTGTCGGCGCCGCGGAGGCAAAAGCCGCGCTCGCCGGTTTCGGTCGGGCGATCGAGTTCATCACCTTGCATGGCCGACGCGGCGGCAGCGCGATCGCCGCGGCTGCGGTCAACGCGCTGGTCAAGCCGTAACGGTGATGAGCGCGCACGATAAGGGGCGGCTTTACGGGATCGGCGTCGGACCAGGCGATCCCGAGCTTCTGACGCTCAAAGGCTTGCGGTTGCTGCGCGCGGCGGCGGTGGTCGCCTACCCCGCGCCCGAGCATGGCGACAGCTTCGCGCGCGCCATCGTCGCCGCCTGGCTCGACCGCGGCCAGCGCGAAATCGCGGTCCGTTTTCCGATGCGGCCGGGACCGCCGCCGGCACAAATTTACGACGTTGCGGCCTGCGCGATCGCCGCCGAACTCGCCGCCGGCCGCGACGTGGCGCTGCTGTGCCAGGGTGACCCGCTGCTTTACGGCAGCTTTATCGGCATCTGGACGAGACTGGCCGATCGTTTTGCGGTCGAGATCGTTCCGGGCGTATCGTCATTGACAGCCGGCGCCGCGGCGGTTGGTGTGCCGCTCACCGCGCGCGACGAAGTTTTGCTGGTGATCCCGGCGACCCTCGCCGAGGCCGAAATCGCGCGCCGCCTCGCTGCGGCCGATGTCGCCGCGATCGTCAAGCTCGGCCGTCATCTGCCCAAGGTCAAACGGGTTCTAGCGGGGCTCTGCCTCCTCGACGGCGCCTGTTACGTCGAGCGCGCAAGTTTGCCAAACCAGAGGGTGCGACCATTGGCCGGGATCGACGAAGCCGCGTATTTTTCGATGGCGCTGGTTCGCCAAACCAACACCAAGCGATGATGCATATTCGCTTATTCCGGCAGCAATCGCCTGCTACCACCTGCTGCTGATCATTGTCTGCGTCCCGGGAGAAGTGCATGGAGGAGGTTGGCGACCGACGGACCCTGTTTGTGTTCCGTCACGGCGAGACCGATTGGAACCGCGAGGGGCGGCTGCAAGGTCAGACCGATACCCCGCTCAACGCCGCCGGCTTTGCCCAGGCCGAAGCGCTGGCCGAACGCCTGCGCGCGCATCGGCTCGATGTCGTGGTGTCGAGCGATTTGGCGCGGGCATTGACCACGGCTCGGATCGTCGCCGAGGCATTGCGCCTGCCGCTGATGACGGATTACGGGTTGCGCGAGACCAGCGTCGGTCAGGCCGAAGGACTTCTTTGGGAAGAGGCGAAAGCGCGGTTTGGCGCCGATTTGTCGGAGCGTTGGTACCGCGATAACAACGTCGCGTTTCCGGGCGGCGAGACCGGCCACGCCACGTTGACCCGCGGGCTCGCGGCGCTTCAGCGTTTCGCACTGTCCTATCCCTATCGGCGCATCGCGGTGTCGACTCACGGGGCGATGGTGCGCCAACTCGTCAAACATGCCTTACCCGCCGGTGCCGCCCCGGTCAGGGCCCGCAACGCGGCTTTGTTCATCCTCGAGTATGAGCCCGCGGCCGACCGCCTGGCGCTGCTCGA
>DATJTI010000101.1:0-9834 GCA_035503615.1 Allostellaceae bacterium
TCGCCGAGCACGATATCGGCACCCTCACCGCCGCAAGCGACACCGGCGGCCGACGGCATCGAATGGCAATCGAGCAGCAGATAGCCGCCAAACCGCGTTTTGGTCTCGCAGACGAGCCGGCGCAGTGCGCGATGATAGGGCCGGTAGAGCCCGTCGATGCGCCGTCGCGCATCGGCAAAGCACATCTGGCCCGCATAGATTTCCTCGCCGCTGGCGACGATGCGGGCAATCGTGCCGAGCCCCATCCGCACCCGCGGCGAGCCGGCGTTGACGTAATCCGGCAGCCTGTCGGAGAACATTGCCGGATCGAGCTCCCAGGCCTCGCGGTTGACATCGAGATAGGCGCGCGGAAACCGGGCGGCCAGCAGCGGTGCGCCGAGAGCCGGGCCGGCGGCGAACAATTCGTTGACAAAACTGTCCTCCGACCGCCGCAACGACAGCGCATCGAGCCGCGAGGCGGCGATAAACTCGGCCGGGTAGTCCGAGCCGCTATGCGGTGAGGCGAGGATCACTGGCAACCGGTCGGTGTCCGGTCGGCGCAAATCAAAAATTGCGCAAGAAAGCTCGCCATCCATACCGCAAAGCTTAGTGCGCTCGCCGCAGGCTGTCACCACCGCGGGACCCGCCGAGGATCGTGAATCTCTGCGCAAATCCGGCAGCTCAGGCTAGATTGATTCGCATGACTGAGGGCTGTCGGAGGGGATCGCGATGCAACGCCGCAGGCTTGGCGAGCTGTGGGTTTCGGCAATCGGGCTCGGCTGCGCGACGCTGACACCATTCTATGGCGAGCCGGATCCGGCCGCGGCACTCGCGACCCTCGAACGCGCGCCCGAGCTCGGCGTCAATTTCCTCGACACCGCCGACGCCTACGGGCAGGGGCGCAACGAGGAGCTGATCGCCCGTGCGATCAGGGGACGCCGCGCGCGATACGTGATCGCCAGCAAATTCGGCAATATCGGCCGCAATGCCGACGGCTCGGCGGCCGGTGAAGGACGCCCCGAATACCTGCGACGCGCCTGCGAGCGCAGCCTCGCCCGGCTCGGGACCGACCGCATCGATCTCTATTACATTCACCGGGTCGATCCGAAGGTGCCGATCGAGGACACCGTCGGGGCGATGGGCGAGCTGGTGCGGGCGGGCAAGGTCCGCCATCTCGGGATCTGCGAGGCCGGGGCCGAGACGATCCGGCGCGCGCACCAAACGCATCCGCTCTGCGCGGTGCAGATCGAATATTCGCTATGGTCGCGGGATGTCGAGACTACGATCCTGCCGCTGTGCCAAGAGCTCGGCATCGGCTTTGTCGCCTACAGCCCGCTTGGCCGCGGCTTTCTGACCGGCGCGGTGACGGCGCCGGAGGATCTCGCGGCCGGTGATGCCCGCCGCCGCATGCCGCGCTTTGCAGCGGCCAATCTGCGGCACAACCTCGATCTCGTGGCCACCCTGCGCCAGCTGGCCGCAGTCGAGGGCTGCACCCCGGCGCAGCTGGCGATCGCCTGGCTGCTGACGCGCGGCGACCACATCGTGCCGATCCCGGGCACCAGCCATCGCGATCGCCTCGAGGAGAATGCCGCCGCCGCAGAGCTCGACCTAGCGGCGGCCACCTTGCGCGCGCTCGACGCGACGTTTCGGCCGGGTGCCGCCGCCGGTCCGCGCTATGCCGAAGCCTATGCGCGCACACTCGGGATCTAGCGCACCGCCCGCAGCCGGCATCCGCGGCAAAGCCGGTGCTCCGCCGCATGCCAGCGCCGCCTTCAACCCGCGGCTAGGCCGGATGCGCGCCGACGACCGGTGCCGCCGAGATCGCCGAGGGCGGTGCGCTGCCGTCGCGCTGGTACAGGACCTTGAGCACGACAAACCAGTGGTAATAGGGATCGAGCACGGTGCCGTCGGGGGTCGCGAGACGGCCATCTGCTGTGACCGGGACATATTTCATCGCCACCGCGTTGTCGACATTGCCGCCGATCACGTCGAGCTGCCCGGGCTTGATCGCGACGACGATGTCGCAATGGCCGGGGAACCGACCGGCCGGCAATTCGTCAAAGGTCACTTGCCGGCCCCGCCACAGGCAGATCAGGTCGCCAAGCTGCGGCGCATAGGCCTCCGGGCGCTCGGCGACCAGCGCCACTCCTGGATCGTGCCGGGCGGCAGCGTCGATATAGTCGGAATGCGTCTCCGAATAGGGAAAGCTCGAACCGGCGCCGGCCAGCCGCATCACATAGGAGATGAAGGCGGCCGACCAGGCGTAATATCCGTCGCGATCGGCCGGGAAGACCTGACCGTTCTCGTCGTGCTTGCCGGTCCAGCCGCTTTGCGGCCAGCTCGGATCGAGGCCCAGCCACCAATAAAGACCGACCCGCTGCCACAGACCGTCCTCGCGCTCTTCATCCTCCGGCAGCTCGGTATCGGGATAGACGACGGGCTGGCGGAAGGCGCGCCATTCGCCGAGCGCGATCTGGACCGCCGCTTCGCGTCCGAAGGGCTCGTAGGGCCAGCGGGCAAAGGGCGGGATGTGGGCGGTCAGCGCGGTTTCCGTCGGCGTCCGGACCAGCCGCGCCACCGGCGGCGGCGGGGCAGCGACGCAGCCGGCGACCAGGAGCACCGACAGGATCACGGCCGGCAGGATCAGGGCCGGCTGGCGCATGGTCGCCTCGCTTTGCCGAATGTGCTCGCGGAAGACGGTCGAAATCAGCTGGCGGGGTCTGGGGTTGGTTCGCCGCCGATATCGAGGGCCGCGTCCGGCCGTGGCGCCCCGGCCCGCCACAAACCGATGCCGCCGGTCAGCCCGTCGGTATTGGCGACGATCGTCACGTCGTCGGGCAGGGCGAGCATCAGCCCCTTGGCATTTCCCCCGCCGAGGTAAAGATGATCGAAATGCACGACTTCGCGCAGGATATCGATCACCTTGGCAACCCGCTTGCTCCACGCCTTCCGGCCTTTTTTCTGGCGGGCGGCATTGCCGATATACTCGTCATAGGTCTTGTTGCCGCGGATCGGGTGATGGGAAAGTTCGAGATGCGGCATGATTTCGCCGTCGCGGAAGATCGCCGTGCCGGCGCCGGTGCCGAGGGTCAGCACCATTTCGATGCCGACCCCCTTGATGGCGCCGAAACCCTGGACATCGGCGTCGTTGAGCACGCGCACCGGCTTGCGCCAACGCTCGGCCAGCGCCGCTTGCAGATCGAAACCGCCAAGCGTCTCGCTACCGAGATTGGGGGCGGTCAGCACCCGCCCGTCGCGGACATAGCCGGGAAAGCCGACCGACACCCGTTCGAAATCACCGAGCGGCAAGACCACTGCGTCGATCGCAGCGACGAGCGCATCGGGCGCCACCGGTTTCGCCGGGGTCGGCACGCGGCGGCGGTCGCTGACCATCTCGCCCGCCGCATCGAGCAGCGCGGCCTTGATCCCGGTGCCGCCGATATCGATCGCCAGCGTGCGGGTCTCGTCCATCTTCCCCTTCCAAACCCGGTTTCGGCCCAAACCCGGTTTCGGCCAAGCCCCGGGTCACCGCAATATCGCAGCGCGCGGCCGAGCCGCCAAGCCCGGCGTCCGCCTTTCCAACTGTTTTCATCGATGAAAGCCGATGCACCTCGAACCCTATCGCTGGCGTGTGTCGCGCGGCTTTGCCGCTCACCTGTTCAAGGCCGTAACCCAGCAGCACCACCGCCCGCTGGCGCCGACCCTGGCCCGGCTGGTCCCGGCGGCGGGCGTGGTGCTCGACGTCGGCGCGCATGCCGGGCAATTCACCAAGCTGTTCGCCGGCATCGCCTCGGCCGGCCGGGTCTATGCCTTCGAGCCCGGCAGCTACGCCCGCTCGGTGCTGCGAGCGGTGGTCTGGCTGCATCGCCTCGACAATGTCGAAATCCTGCCGCTGGCGCTCGGTGCCGCGGCCGGGCTCGCGCGCCTGAACCTGCCGATCAAGGACAGCGGCAGCTACGGCTTCGGCCTGTCCCATCTCGGCTCGCCGGCTGATCGATGGCATCGGGTCGCCGCCGAACTGGTCGCGCTGACCACGATCGATGCGGTCGTGGCGACACTCGGCCTCGGCCGGGTCGATTTCATCAAGGCCGATATCGAGGGCTGGGAACTGTCGCTGTTGCGCGGTGCCGAAGGGACCCTGCGGCGGTTCCGGCCGGGCCTTTTGATCGAGCTTTCACAGGCCCATCTCGACCGTGCCGGCGACCGGCTCGGCGACGCCTTCGGGTTTCTGGAAGGGCTTGGCTACGCCGCGTTCAAGCTGGCTCCCGGTGGCGCGCTGGTCCCGGTCACGGCCCCGCATGACGGGGATTTCTGGTTCATCCCGGCCGGCGAGGCGGCGTCCGGCGATCGGGCGAACCGTTGACAGCTACACCCGCTCGATCCGACGCCGGCCAAAAATCCCCTCGGGGCGGATCATCAAGACGATGATCATCAGCAGGTAGGGAACAAAATCCTTGGTGCCGCCGCCGACATAGGGGTCGAGATAGCCGGCCGCCAAATTCTCGACGATACCGACGATCAGTCCGCCGACCACCGCGCCCAGGATCGAATCGAGACCGCCGAGGATCATCACCGGAAATACCTTGAGCCCGACCAGCGCGAGCTGGTTGTCGACACCGAGCATCGCCCCCCAGACGATGCCGCCCAATGCCGAGACCACGCCGGCCAAGGCCCAGGCGAGCGCGAAATAGCGCTGCACGTTGATCCCCATCGCCATCGCCACCTGCTGGCCGTCGGCAACCGCGCGCATCGCCACCCCGACCCGGCTCTTCAGGAACAGCCAGGTGAAGCCGGCGAGAAACACGAGGCTCACCCCGGCGCCGACCAGCTGGACCGGCGGCACGCTGACAAAGCCGAGCGAGATCGGCAGATCGCCGACCGGCATCGTGATCGCGCGGGTTCCGGCGCCGAATGCCAGCACCGCAGCACCGCGCAACACCGCGGCCAGACCGATCGTCGCCATGATCACCGCGATCACCGGCCGGCCGATCATCGGCCGCAGCACGACGCGCTCGATCGCAAAGCCCAACACCACCATGCCGAGGATCGACAGCAGTGCGGCACTCCAGAACGGCAATCCGGCGAGATCGCCAGCCCCGGCGGCGATAAAGGCGGCGAACATGACAAATTCGCCCTGAGCGAAATTGATCGCGTCGGTCGCCTTGTAGATCAGCACAAAGCCGAGCGCGATCAGCGAGTACATCAGCCCGATCATGATCCCGTTGACGATCAGGACCAGGGTGAACGGCCAATCGATCGCGGCCATCATGGCTCAGGCCAAAGCCGGGAGCGGCGCCTGGCCGGCCATGCCGGCGATCGTGTCGACCGCCATCCTGGCGGTCAGCGTCGCCTTGCGTCCATCCTCGTAGGAGATTTCGGTGACCAGTTCGATCGCGTCGCGGCCGCCATAGAACGCGTCCACCACGGCGGCGTATTTCTCGGCGATGAACCGGCGGCGGACCTTGCGGGTCCGGGTGATCTCGCTGTCGTCGGCGTCGAATTCCTTGTTGAGCAGCAGGAAGCGGCGGATCCGCGCCGCCTCCGGCAGGCCGGCGTTGCAACGCGTGATCTCCGCGCCGATCAGTTGCCGCACCTCGGGTCTGGCGCTCAGATCCTGGAACGAAGTGTAGGTAATGTTGTGGCGCTCGGCCCAGTTGCCGACGGTGCCGAGATCGATCGCGATCATCGCCGCAACAAACGGCCGCCCGTCGCCATAGGCGACCGCCTCGGCAATATACGGGCTGAATTTGAGCTTGTTCTCGATGACTTGCGGAGCGAACGCGGTACCGTCGGCGAGCGTGCCGACATCCCTCGCACGGTCGATCACGACGAGATGGCCGCGCCGGTCTAGGAACCCGCTGTCGCCGGTGTGGAACCAGCCCTCGGCATCGATCGCTTCGCCGGTCGCCGCCGCGTCCTTGTAATAGCCCTGGAACACAGCGCCGGAGCGGACCAGCACCTCGCCGCTGTCGGCGATGCGGATCGCAGTGCCCGGAATGGCCGCGCCGACCGTCTCCGGATCGGCCTCGCCGTCGCGTTGCAGCGATGCGAGCCCGGCGAGCTCGGTCGACCCCCAGACCTGCTTCAGGTTGATCCCGAAGGAGCGGAAAAAGCGGAACGCGTCGGGCCCGAGCGGCGCGCCGCCGGTATAGACCCAGCGCGCGCGGCTGAGGCCGAGTTGGTCGCGCACCGGGCCGTAGACCAGCACCTCGCCGAGCATCAGGCCGAAGCGCTGCAGCAAGGACGGGTCGCGCCCGGCGCCACGCGCCATCTCGACCCGTTCGGCCAGGCGGCGGAAACAGTCGAAGGTGTGGCGCTTCAGCGGGCTCGCATCGGCGCCGCGCACTCGCAGCTGGGTCAACAGGGTCTCCCAGATCCGCGGCGGCGCCAGCGCCACGGTGGGCCCAAGCTCGCGCAGGTCGCGCTGCACCGTGTCCGGCCGCTCCGGGCAATTGCAGGTGAACCCGACGAGCAAGGTCAGTACCAGCGAGAACAGCGACTCGCCGATCCAGGCCATCGGCAGATAGGACAGCATGTTGTCGGTCGGGCGGATATCCTCGGCGGCGACAAAACCCTCGGCCGCGGCCAGGAGATTGGCGTGCGACAGCATCACCCCTTTGGGCTGGCCGGTGGTTCCCGAGGTGTAGCTCAAGAGCGCCGTGTCATCGGGTCTCGTGCCATCGATCTCGGCATCGATATAGCCCCGATGCTCCATACCGAACTCGCGGCCGGTGGCCTGGAGGTCCGCGAAGGACCGGAGCACCGGCGACGCGTAATGCCGCATGCCGCGCGGATCGTCATAGACGACGAGCCCGAGATGCGGCAGCCGAGCTTCCAGCGACAGGATCTTGTCGACCTGTTCCTGGTCCTCGGCGACAGTCACCCGGATTTCGGCATGGTGCAGCACATAGGCCATCTCGGCGGCGACCGCGTCCTGATAGATCGGCACCGCGACACCGCCCAGGCACTGGGCGGCCAGCTGCGCCCAGTAGAGCCGAGGGCGGTTGTCGCCGATCACCGCCAGCCGGTCGCCGCGACGAAAGCCACGCGCGGCGAGGCCGAGTGCGAACTCCTCGACCTCGCGCGCATATTGGGCCCAGGTGAAGGTCTGCCAGATGCCGCGGCGCTTCTCGCGGATCGCCGGGCGGGCGGCCATCGTCGCAGCGTTGCGGCGCAGCAGCCGCGGCAGCGTCGCCGCCGCCGGCACCGGCGCAGCACCGGTCACTCCGCCGCCTCCCGCTGCAGGCCGCCGCCGAGATAGGCGCGGATCACCTCCGGGTGGCGCTGGATCTCGGCGGGTGTGCCATCGGCGATCTTGCGGCCCTGATCGAGCACGCAAACCCGCTCGGAGATGTCCATCACCACCGCCATGTCGTGCTCGATCAGGATGATCGTCGTGCCCCATTCCCGGTTCACCTCGAGAATGAAGCGCGCCATGTCCTCCTTTTCTTCCTGGTTCATCCCGCCCATCGGCTCGTCGAGCAACAGCACCTTCGGGTCGAGCGCCAATGCCCGGCCGAGCTCGACGCGTTTGCGCAAGCCATAGGCGAGCCCGCTGGTCGGCTGCTTGCGCAGATCCTCGAGCTCGAGCAATTCGATCAGCTCTTCGACCCGGGCACGGTGCCGCACCTCCTCGCGCTGCGCCGGTCCCCAATAGAGGAACGAGGACAGGATCCCAGCGCGCATGCGGACATGCCGGCCGAGCATGATGTTGTCGAGCACGGTCATGCCGCTGAACAGCGCGATGTTCTGAAAGGTGCGGGCGATGCCGAGTGCTGCGATCCCGGACGGGCGGGTGCCGGTCACGTCGCGGCCTTCGAACCGGATCGCGCCGCTGTCCGGCCGGTAGAAGCCGCTGATGATGTTGAGAAGCGAGGTCTTGCCGGCGCCGTTCGGGCCGATGATCGAGGTGAGCCCGCCGCGCCGTACCGAGAACGACACGTCGGCGACCGCCCGCACCCCGCCAAAATGCTTCGACACCCCGGAAACCGCGAGCACGACATCGCCGCCCGCGGCAGCCGCCTGGCTGCTCACCCCGCCCGACACGGTCCCGTCCGCATATTCTCGCCTGCCCAGAGCCGCCGATGCCGAGCGCCAGCGCTGCCATGATCCGGCGGCGTCATGATGCTGACGCGCGGCAGCCAATGCAACCGCTTCCACAGCTCTTGCGGGAGATGCGGCACCCGTGAAACGATCGGCCGAAACGATCGGCGCTGCGCTCCTCGCCGGCGGCATGGTGACGATATGTCGGAACCGGAAACCCTGCCGATCACGCTGTTGACCGGCTTTCTCGGCAGCGGCAAGACGACGCTCTTGCGACGCGCGCTGGTGTCACCGTTGCTCGCCGACACCGCGGTCGTCATCAACGAGATCGGTGAGATCGCGATCGACCATCATCTCGTCGATTTTGTCGCGGGCGATGTCGTCGAGCTGCCGGGCGGCTGCCTGTGCTGCGCGATGCGAGAAGATCTGGCGCGCACCTTGCGCGGCCTGATCGACCGGCGCATGACGGGCGCTGTTCGGCCATTCCGCCGCGTCGTCGTCGAGACCACCGGTCTCGCCGACCCCGCGCCGATCCTCTACACGCTCGGCGCCGAGCCGATGCTCGATCACACTTTGCATTTGGCCGCCATCGTCACGCTGGTCGATGCATTGAGCGGCGCCGACACCCTCGACCGCTTTGCCGAGGCGGCGCGCCAGGTCGCACTCGCCGATCGGCTGGTCATCAGCAAGACCGATCTCGTCCCGTCCGGCGCCGCGCTGATCGCCCGGCTCGACCGGCTCAATCCGCGCGCACCGCGGATTTTGGCGGCCGCGGCCGAAGACCCCGGCATGTTGCTGTTCGCTGCCGGCGGCAGCGCCATGCCGAACCCCGCCGCGGCCGAAGCCCAGCCGCATGCCGCGCACAGCCACGGGATCAGCAGCTTCACGATCAGCCTCGGCGGCCAGTTCAGCCGGCTCGATTTCGCCCGCGCGCTGGGCGGGCTCGCCCGTAGCCGCGGCTACGACCTGCTGCGCGTCAAGGGGATCGTGTGCTTCTCCGACCGGCCGCAGCGCCCGGCGGTGGTGCAGGCGGCGCAGCACGCGATGTTCGCCCCGGAATGGCTCGACCGCTGGCCGCCAGGCTGGCCAACCGACCGCCACGGCAGCCGCAATCGGCTCGTCTTTGTCGTGCACGACATCGGCCTCGCCGACATCCTCGACCATTTCGCCTTTGCCGCAGCCGCGCCGTGGCCGGGCGACGGGTAATTCGCATCAGCACCATCCCTATAAGCGGTAGAATTTGCTTGCAGTGCCGGCGAACAGCGCCCGCTTCTCGGCCGGCGAGCAACCGCTGCTGATGCGCTTGAAGGCGTTCCACAGCACGGCATAGCCGCAGCTGCCCTTGTCCACCGGGAAATTGCTCTCGAACATCGCCCGCTCGACGCCGAACGCGGTGATGCAGGCCTCGATATAGGGACGCCACGCCGCGGCCAGCTCCTCTGAGCTCGGCGGCAGCTCATGGGTGTGCACATCGAAGCCGAACATCCGCATGCCGAGCCCGCCGAGCTTGATGTGCATGTTGGGGCAGGCCGCAAGCTCGCCGATCCGCGCACGCCATTCGGCGAAGACCTCGTCGCGCCGGCCGGCATAGGGGCCGAGACCGATCGCACCACCGACATGGTCGAGCACGATCTGCGTCTCGGGGAAGGCGCGCGCCAGTTCGACGAGCTCACCGAGTTGGGTGTGGTAGGCCCAGGCATCGAAACCGAGCCCGAGCGGCGCCAGTCGCGCGAACCCCGCCCGCACCTGCGGGTTCGCCAAGAGCCCGGCCGGCCGGCTGACCATCGAGCCCCAGGCCGCCTGGTCCGGGTC
>DATJTI010000102.1:0-13862 GCA_035503615.1 Allostellaceae bacterium
CCGCAACATCGCGGCCGACGAGGTGCGGCATTACAAGCTTTTCTACCGCCAACTCGGCCACTGTCTCGCGCATGAGCGGGTCTGCTGGTGGCGGCGGTTGCGCATCGCCCTCGGACGGATCGCCGAGGTGCAGGATGATGAACTCGCCTACGCCTATCACGCCGCCAACGAAAAGGGCCGGCCCTACGACCGCCGGCGCTGCCGCCTGGCCTATGCCCGCCAAGCGACGCCGATCTATCGCGAGCGGCACCTCGCCACCGCGGTCAAGATGCTGTGCAAGACGGTAGGTATCGCCACCAGCGGCCGCCTTTGCCGCATCGCAACCCACTTTGCTTGGATCGCCTTGCGCTGGCGGGCGGCCCGGCTGGCCAAGGCCGCGGCTTAGTTCAGCCGAGCATGTTGCGGGCTGCTTCAGCCTGCTCGCGCAGCGATTTCAACAGCCGCGCTTCCGGGGTCGGCGCGCAATTGGTGTAGCCCGCGCCCAATTCCCTGAGCTGCGCGGCATTGCGCGGGAAGGCGGCGTGGTTGAGCGGCAGTGCCAGGCGCGCGCCGGCGCTTCGCTTCGCCGCCTCGCGAACCCGGTCGATCGCCGCCACCAGCCGCGGATGATCGGGGGTGCCGCTGACCCCGAGCGAGCGCGACAGGTCGGACGGGCCGACCGCCAGCAGATCGACGCCCTCGACCGCGGCGATCTCGTCGATGCGCTCGACTGCCGCCATGTCCTCGATCATGCAGGCGAGCAGGGTTTCCCGGTTCGACTGCGCCATGTGCTCGACAAGCGGGATGCGGCCGAACTCGGCGGCACGGCTGCCGGCGGCCATGCCGCGCTCGCCCAACGGCGGATAGCGCACCGCCTCCACCGCCGCGCGCGCGGTCGCGGCATCCGAGACATGCGGCACCTGGATGCCCTGCACACCCATGTCGAGGAGGCGCAGGATAAAAGCCGGGTCGAAACCCGGGGTGCGCACGATTGGCGTGATGCCGGCGTGCTCGGCGGCCATCACCATCGCCTGCACGTCATGCAGGTCGAAGCTCGTATGCTCCATGTCGATAAAGGCGGCGTCGAACCCGGCGAGCCCGATGATCTCGACGATCTGCGGGTCGGGAATGCCGCCGACATGAGTGCCGAGCGCCAGCCCGCCCTCGCGCAGGATGCGCTTGACCCGGTTCTCTCTCATGACTTCCTCCTGCCATCGATCGGCGGTTCACGCGGCGCGCGCCTCCTTGGCCCGCCGTAGGTGGGCGATGATCATATCGGTATCCATGACGTCGCCAAAGGTCGCGTAGAAGGCGGCGAGCGAGGCGTCATGCTCGGCCTGGCTGTTGGCGGCATTGCCATCCGAAACCATGATCGTGCGGAAATTTGTCATGTTGGCGTCGCGCGCCGAGCTTTCGCAGCACACATTGGTGACGGTACCGGTGATCAGCACCGTGTCGAAGCCACGCGCGCGAAGCCGCTCCGGCAGATCCGAGGTCCCCGGCAGGAACGCGCTGTAGCGATATTTCTTGACGATCTCGTCTTGCGGGCGAATGTCGAGACCGGGCCATAGCTGGTGGCCGAGCCCGCCTTCGCTGAGCGCGGCGATGCGTTTTGCCCGCATTTCCGGGGTCGCGATTTCGAACGCGACCGACCATTCGTCGAGACAGCGCGCGTCATGCGTCATCTGCACCCAGAAGACGCCGCCGCCTGCGTCACGCAACGCCGCCGCCAGCCGGTTGACCGCCGGCACGATGCCGCGCGCTGCCGGACACACCGCATGCCCGACCGCGTCGTTCATAAAGGCATGCTGCAGATCGATGACGACGAGTGCGGTTCGCAGCGGATCGAGATCGGCAAAGCAATGCTCGGTGCCACGCCGGGCGACGACCCGCTCGACGATCGATTGCGGAATGGTCGCGCCGTTGAGTTTCATGGCGATGCGCCTCCGTTGCGGCCTGAATTCTCAAGGGATCCTCGCATGATCTTGGTCTTCGGCTCGATCAATGTCGATGTCATCGTGCCAGTGCCGCAGCTGCCGGAGCCGGGCGAAACCGTGCTCGGCGGCGACTACCGGCTGCTACCCGGCGGCAAAGGCGCCAACCAGGCGATGGCCGCGAGGCGCGCCGGGGCCGAGGTGGCACTGGCTGGTGCGGTCGGCACGGATGGCTTCGCCATCGTGGCGCTCGATCCGCTCAAACGCGCCGGGATCGAGACGAGCCTGGTCCGGCAGGCGGTGCCGCCGACCGGCTGTGCCGCGATCATGGTCTCCGCCGCCGGGGAGAACCTGATCGCGGTCGCTCCGGGTGCCAACATGGCGGTGCGCGCCGCCCAGGTGCCGGACCGGATGCTCGCACCTGGCACGGTCGTGGTCGCGCAGATGGAGGTGCCCGCTGCCGAGACCGGCTCGGTGATCCGGCGGGCGCGGGCGCGCGGCGCCTCGGTGCTGCTCAACCTCGCCCCGGCTCGGCCGCTCGATCGGGCGCTGCTCACCGAGATCGATGTCATCGTCGCCAACGCCGGCGAGGCGGCCGCGTACGGGACGGAGCCGGCGGCGATCGCAGCCGGCTTGCGGCGCGGGCTCGTTGTCACCCGCGGGCCAGCCGGCGCCACCGCCTATCTTGCCGACGGCACCATTGTGTCGGTGCCGGCATTGCCGATCGTTCCAGTCGATACCACCGGCGCCGGCGACACTTTTGTCGGCGTGTTGGCGGCCGAACTCGATCGTGACATGCCGCTCGCCGCAGCATTGCGCCGGGCGAGCGCCGCGGCCGGGCTCGCCTGTCTCGCGAGCGGCGCACAAACGGCGATGCCGGACGCGGACGCGATCGACGCAGCGGTCACCCGGCTGCCGCCATAACCCTGCCCTGCCGCCATGACCCTACCCTGCCGCCCATGACCGCCCGTCGCAGCCTAACCGGCGGTTGGCGCCGGATCAGCCGCGGTTGAAGGCCGGCATCACCTCGCGGGCAAAGCGGCGCAATTGGTCTTTGAACTCGTCGGGGGGCAGCCCCTCGGCCCAATGGATCATGAAATCCTCAAGACCCGGATATTTGGCCTCGATCGACTTGATGCCGTCGATGATCTCTGCGGGCGTGCCGCAGAACCACGCCTTCTGTGCAACTCCATCGGCCAGCGACGGCACCCGCGCCGGCGCACCGGGCGTGCCCCAGGTACGGCCCGCTTCATCGGCATAGCGCACAAAGCCGAACGGTGCGAACCATTTGTAGCGCTCGTCATGCGACGGCTCGACCCGGCGCATCGCCTCTTCCCGGCTCGCCGCGAGGTAAAGGCCGGCACCCCAGATCATGTCCTGGCCGAGTGCCACGTTGCGGCCATGGCGGTGGCAGGCGGCGTGATAGGCGCGCACCACATCGTCGAGGATTTTCTCGCCGTTCAAGGTGACCATCGCCTTGATGCCGTATTGTGCCATCATGTCGATGGTGCGGCCGCTGGCAATCGGCATCCAGATTTCGACCGGCCGATATTTCGGCCGTGGCACGCAGGTAATGTCTTCGAGCTGATAGCCGCGGTATGGAACCCTGGGCGGGCATTCGAAATACTTACCCTTGTGGCGGAACGATTCTTCGTTGAAGCATTTGAGCAGCAGCTGCAGACCTTCCTCGAAGATCTCGCGATTGGCATCGGTGTCGAGCAATGGGCCGCCCAGCGTCTCGACCTCGCGGGTATGGTAGCCACGGCCCACACCCATGATCACCCTGCCATCGGTGACGATGTCGGCCATTGCGTAGTCTTCGGCGAGCCGGATCGGATGCCACATCGGCAGGATGTTGAAGCCGCAGCCGAATTTGAGCCGCCTGGTCTGGGTCGCCAGCCACAGCCCGAGCTGGATCAGGTTCGGCAGGCACTCGTAGCCCTCGCGCTGGAAATGGTGCTCGGCCGCCCACAGCGCGTAATAGCCCTCCTCATCCATGACCCGGGCGATGTCGCGCGCGGTCGCAAAGACCTCGCTGAGCCGCTCGTTCGGATAGCGCCGGTCGTTTGCCGGGGTGCCGCCAGCCCCGATATTGTCGAGCGCGATCTGGCCGACATAGAGGGCATGAAACCGCTTGATCATGATGCCGTCGAACCTCCGCTGTCACTCCATTCCGGGAAGGGCATCCCCTATGCCGGTCGGCGGGGATAGACATCGCCGCGGGCCGCGCGCGATCGGGCCCACAGATAGGGCACGATGCCGATCACAATGCCGCCGACGCCGATGATGTTGGTCATCAGGTCATAGCTCGGCACGTTGTAGACCGCGATGAAAAGGCAGAATCCGGCGCCGACGAGCGGCCAGGCGAACAGAAAGACGAACCGGCCCAAACCGGTCAGCGCCTGCCTGCGGAAATGCCAGGCGCAGGCCAATCCGGCCAGACCGTAATAGAACGCGACCTGAAAGCCGATCGCATTGACCGAGTCGCCGACCACCGTCTTGATGCCCGGCAGCAGCGACGACAACAGCAGCAACAGCAGCCCGAGCACGGTGATGAGCAACGTCGCCAGCCATGGTGTGCGATGGGTCGGGTGCAGTCGCGCATAACGAGGATGCAGCGCGTTGTCGCGGCCCATCGCAAAAAGCGTCCGGGTGAATTGCAGGATCGAGGTTTCGAGCGTGCCGACCGTGCTCAGCATGACGGCGATCACAGCGAGATAATCCCACGGATCGGGCATCACCTTCCGGGCCAAGGCGAACACGACATCGACGCCCTCGCTCTCGACTTCGCCGCGACCGAGCAGCCGCAGGACCGCCGCCGTGAACAGGATCAGCAGTGCTGCGGTGATCGCCGCCGCGGCGATGCTGCCGAGACCGGCAATCCGCGCGCCGTCGCGGGTTTCCTCGTTGAGGTTTGCGGTGACGTCCCAGCCGCTGAACGCAAAGAGCGCGATCCCGGCGCCGGCTGCGAAAAGGCTCGGGGTGAACCCGGCCCCGGTCAACGACCAGGCAGTCCCGGCGCGCGCCGGTACCGCGCCAGGGCTCGCATAGGCGAGTACGATCAGCAGCGCCAGCACGGCGACTTCGACGGCGGTAAAGGCAATCTGCGTGTAGCTGCTGAGCTTGATCCCCTTGGCGACGACGATACCGATCACCACGACCCAACCCGCCGCCACCAGGGTCACGGCGCGCTGATCACCGGCGAGATGCGGCGTAAACAGCTTCAGCGTGCCGACCGCCGCCGGCAGCGTTCCGGAAACCATGAACAGGACCGAGCCGACGATCACCGACCAGCCGGCAAAAAACCCGACCGCTGGTGAAAAGATCTCGGCGAGCCAGGAATAGGAGGCGCCGGCATTTGCATCATGGCGGTTCAAATGTCGGAACGCGAAAACGATCCCGAACATGATCAGGCTGCAGAATAGCAGGCTCTCCGGTGCGAGCCCGCCGACGGCGCCGACCAGCACCGCGGTGGTTGCAGCGACACTGTAGGCCGGCCCGCTGCCGGCCACCCCCATCACCACCGACTCGCCAAAGCCCAGCGCGTCGATGCGCAGCCCGATATGCTCCGAGGCGGCTTCCCCCGGACTCATCGCGACGGTGCCGCTCGAAGCACCACCCGATGCGACGGCGGGCCGGGACCAGGGAGCGGAGGAGCGGCGCATTTGCAGCGCGCACCAATGGTTGCGCGCGAGCGGCTTACTTCTCCTTGTCGGCGTCGAGCACCGCCTGCACCCGCGCCGGATCGGCGGCGAGTGGCGGAATGCCGGCGCGCTCGACCTGCAACAGCTGGCCGACGGTGCTGTTGCGTGCCCCCCAGCCGCGGTTCATGGCTTCGGTCAATTCCTCATAGGCCATGTTGGCAAGGCGCATCGGCACGCCAACCTCGCGGCCGAGCCCGACCGCCAGCCCGACATCCTTGTGCAACAGGCGCAATGCGAAATCGGCCGGATCGTGCTTGCCGGTCAAGAGCCTCGCGCCGATCCGGTCAAAGGTGCGTACCCGGCCGGTCGCCCCCTGGCGCACCGCCTCCCACAGATCGACCGGATCGACCCCGGCCTTGACCCCCATCGTGAAGACCTCGGCGAGCGCGATGTTCAGCACCGCACCGGTGCAATTGTGCACGAGCTTGGCGATCGAGCCGGCGCCGATCGGCCCGATATAGGCCGCCTGGTCGCCCATCGCGTCGAGCACGCGCTTGTGGCGGTTGAAGATCTGCTCGTCGCCGCCGACCCAGATCGCCATCCGGCCGCTCGCAGCCCCCGAGGGCCCGCCGCTGACCGGGGAATCGAGCATATAGAGGTTCTTTTCGGCAAAAGCGGCGTGGATCTTGCGCACCATCGCCACCGAATTGGTCGACATGTCAAAAAACGCGGTATCGGGGCGCATGCCCTCGATCAGCCCGTTGGCACCGAGCGCCACCGCCTCGACATCGGCCGGCACCGGCAGCGAGGTGAAGACGATCTCGCTGTCTTCGGCCAGCTGCTTTGGCGAATTGGCCCAGACCGCCCCCTTGGCGAGAAACGGCTCGGCCGCGGCGCGGGAGAGATCGTGCACGACAAGATCGTGCCCGGCCTTCTGCAAATTGGCCGCCATGCCCTTGCCCATCATGCCGAGGCCGATGAATCCGACGCGCATATATCCCTCCGCTGGTCGCCAGGTGCCACGCACCGAGTTTTGCCGCGCACGGCACCCGAGCGCAAGGATCACCGCCGCCGCGCCGCGGCATGAGCAGCCACCTGCTCAGTAGCGGCCGCCGAGCTTTCTGTGGTCCCAGCTGACGGTCTTGTGCGGGATGACCTTGAGGACGACGCGCTTGCGGGCGCTGTCGAGCGAGCGCTGCGGCCCGGCCGGGTTGCCGGGATTGGCGCTGCGGCGATGCGCCATCACCGCCCGCACGGTGTCGGGATCCTCGATGATCTCGCAGGTGCCGCGGACCATGACGCCGCACAATTCGGCATAGCTGCCGCCAGTCTCGATCATCAGTGCCACACGAGGGTTGCGGCGGATGTTCACGACCTTCTGCGCTTTCGCATAGGAGGTCATGTAAAAGGCGCCGTCCGCGACATAAAACCCCATCGCCACGACATGGGGAAATCCGTGCGGGTCGATCGTCGCCAGCGCGCATTTCGGGTGATCGCGCAAAAACGTCGCCTGCTCATCGGGACTGAGCCGGATCTGCCGGCGGCGCGGGACCGGGGGCTCGGCTTCGCGCTCGCTCATCGTTTCTCCCGCTTGCTGCATTCCCGCTTGTTCCATCGGGCGAGTCTCGGTTGCCGCAGCCATCGCGTCAAGCGCCGCCGCGTCATGCCGGGCTGGGGCGCTGCAGCCAGGCTCGTCGCAAAAATGACACCGCCGCCCGATCCGGCGGAGCCGGGAATTTCATCCGGTGATTGGGTCTATGGCCGATTTTCGACTGCTCCGACAGCCGCCAGGTCTGGGTCTGCGATGGCGAGCAGGCGGCCGAGCATTGCAATGAGGCGGTGACGATATCACCCGGCTCGACCGTCAGCCCGACATTCTGGCTGACCGCGGGGTACAGTTCGTACCACGTGTAGAACGAGGTGACGCCGGCGGTAGACACCACCGACTCGGTGCCGAGCTGGATCAAGGTGGCATCGCTGTAGCCGCCGATCCCGACCCAGTTGAACACGTATTCGTAGCCATAGGGTATCTGGCCGCCATCATACGTGACGTTCGGGACCTGCCAGGTCGCCGACGCATTGGCATAGGGTGCCGCGGCAGTGACCGCATAGCCTGACCAGCTCGACGTCGTGATCGTGCCGCGCAGGCGCATGAAGCTGCCGTCGTGGTTGCGGTAAGGCTGCATCGGCGGGTGTCGAAATGCGTCGAACGGGCGGTCAGGATGAGCATCGGCCGTGGTCGCCGCGAGGGCCGCGACAGCAATGATTGCGGCCGCACCGCAGAATACACCCGGTTTCATCGCGATCCCTCACCGCTCGGTGGCACAGCCGCGGCTGTCGGATCGGGAGGTCGCCAGCGCCTTCCGACTGCCGGCACGGCGAGCGGCGATCATCCGGGATCGAGGATTGATAAATCGTCAGCCGAACGCGCCAATCAGTGCCAATTCGGCTCGATATCGTATCGAAGTTACCGCACCAGAGAATTTTACCGCATCAGAAGCGGGGCTGTGGCGCAGCACAAATCCGTGCCGCCCGCGAGTGTCGGATTTCTTTACCCCACAGTCACCGGTTCTGGCCGGGGACCCAGAGCACATCGCCGGCGCCGTTGTCGTTCAGCCGGCGGCCGAGGACGAAGAGATGGTCGGAGAGGCGGTTCAGGTATTTGAGCGCCTCGGGATTGATCGGCTCGGCCTCCGCCAGTTCGCTGACCAGCCGCTCGGCACGCCGCGTTACGGTGCGGGCCAGATGCAGATGGGCGGCGGCGGCGCTGCCACCCGGCAGGATGAACGAGTCGAGCGGGCGCAGATGCGCATTCATGACATCGATCTCATGTTCGAGCCGGGTCACTTGCGCCGCAAGCACGCGCAACGCACCGGCCACGCGTCGCCCGTTCTCGGGGGTGCACAGATCGGCGCCAAGATCGAACAGATCGTTCTGGATCCGGCCGAGCATGGCATCCGCCTCGGCATCGGCCGCGACATGGAGGCGGGCGAGGCCGATCGCGGCGTTGGCCTCATCGACCGTGCCATAGGCGTCGACCCGCAGCGAATGCTTGGCGACGCGGCTGCCGTCACCGAGCGAGGTCGCCCCGCTATCGCCGCCGCGGGTGTAGATCCGGGTCAGTCGCACCATTGCCGCTACCCCTGCGCCCGCCGACGTTGTCAGCGCCGGCCGAGCAGCATCAGGATCGCCAGCAGCAGCAGCGCCAGCCCCTGCATGACGACGCGGGCCTGCATCAGCTTGTTCGAGCGGCGCGGGTTGCCGCTGCGAAACATCTGGGTGATGCCGAGACCGAGCACGATCAGGACGCCGGCCAGGGTCAGCACCAGCAGGATCGTCACAAACGTCGTCATGCACCGACTATGCGCCTCGGCACCCGGCGGAGCCAACGGTCATTCGGAGCCAGCGGTCATTCGTGCCGCATCGGTAGCGACGATCCATCCGGCCGCGGTTCGGGATCGACTCGCCGGCCGCCAATCGTTATATTTATATAAATACAGCGACGCTCCTCGGAGGAAAAGTCCATGGACATAGCGACCGCCCACGCCCGGCTCGGCAATGCGGCTTCGAGCTTCCTCGCCGGCAAGCACCAGCTGTTGATCGACGGCAAATGGGTCGACGCCAAATCCGGCAAGCGCTTTGAGGTGTTCGATCCCGCTACGGGCCAGGCGATCGCCGCAGTCTGCGAAGCCGAGGCCGCCGATATCGATGCGGCGGTCCGCGCCGCGCGCCACGCCTTCGAGGAAGGACCGTGGTCACGGACCTCGCCGCAGGACCGGTCGAAGCTGATCTGGAAGCTCGCCGACCTCATCGAGCAGCACGCCGATGAAATCGCCGAGATCGAGGCGCTCGACAACGGCAAGCCGATCCGCGACGCGCGCAATGTCGACCTGCCCGGCTCCTACGAAATCCTGCGCTACATGGCCGGCTGGGCGACCAAGATCAACGGCGAGACGATCACCGTCTCCGCGCCCGGCAACTGGCACGCCTACACGCTGCGCGAGCCGGTCGGTGTCGTCGGCCAGATCATCCCGTGGAATTTCCCGCTGATGATGGCGGCATGGAAGATCGCGCCGGCGCTCGCCGCCGGTTGCACGATCGTGCTGAAACCGGCAGAGCAGACCCCGCTCTCGGCGCTGCGCCTCGGCCAGCTGATCGAGGAGGCCGGCTTCCCGGACGGCGTCGTCAACATCCTGACCGGGTTTGGCGAGACCGCGGGCGCTGCACTCGCCGCGCATCCCGATGTCGACAAGGTCGCGTTCACCGGCTCGACCGAGGTCGGCAAGCTGATCGTCCAGGCTGCCGCGGGCAACCTTAAAAAGGTGTCGCTGGAGCTCGGCGGCAAATCGCCGGCGATCGTCTTCCCCGACGCCGATATGGATGTCGCGATCGCCGGCACCTCGAGTGCGATCTTTTTCAACATGGGCCAGTGCTGCACCGCCGGCTCGCGGCTCTATGCGCACAAGAGCGTGTTCGACCGGCTGATGCAGGGGGTCGCCGACAATGCCGGCAGGATCAGGGTCGGCCACGGTCTCGACCCCGAGACGCAGATTGGTCCGCTGGTTTCCGCCGAGCAGTTCAAGCGCGTCACCGGTTATCTTGCCGCGGGCCAGCAGCAGGGTGCGAGGGTGGTCACCGGCGGCAGCCGGGTCGGCGACCAAGGCTATTTCGTGCAGCCGACCGTATTGACCGACACCAACCCCAACATGTCGGTGATCCGCGAAGAAATCTTCGGGCCGGTGGTCTGCGCGATCCCATTCGACGATGCCGATCTCGACCGCATCGCCCGCACCGCCAACGAGACGAGCTATGGCCTCGCGGCCAGCATCTGGACCCGCGACCTCGGCATCGCCCACAAGCTCGCCCGCCGCATCAAGGCCGGCACGGTGTGGATCAACACCCATAATTTCGGCGATCCCGCACTGCCCTTCGGCGGCTACAAGCAATCCGGCTGGGGCCGCGAGATGGGGTTCGAGGCGATCGAGCTCTATACCGAAATCAAGGCCGTCGCCGCCGCATTGCCGTAACGCCACGCTGCCGTAAAGCCGCTGCTGAGCCAGGCCGCTTCCGCCCGAGTGGAGGTGGCCTGCTTCGCGGCTATCGTTATATACGTAACACTATAGCGTTGAGGGAGAAGATCCATGGCCATGCCGCAAACCATCGCGACCTATCATCACCCGTTCACCACCGGCACCGACGTCAAGCGCATGCTGATCAACGGCGAATGGGTGCGCGCCGCCTCCGGTAAGACGTTCGAGAGCCGCAATCCGGCGACCGGCGAATTGCTGGCGAATGTGGCCGAGGGCGACAAGGAGGATATCGACCGCGCCGTTGCCGCGGCACGCCGCGCCTTCGAGGGACCGTGGTCGAGGTGGAAGCCCTATGAGCGGCAGGCGCTGCTGCTCAAGATCGCCGAGCTTGTCGAGCAGAATTACGACGAGCTGTCGCGGCTCGACACGATCGACATGGGCGCGCCGGTCAGCCGCACCCGCGGCACCAGGCAGCGAGTGCTCGGCATGTTGCGCTGGTACGCCGGCATGGCGACCTCGATCCATGGCGAGACGATCGAAAACTCGCTGCCCGGTGAGCACTTCTCCTACACGCTGAAGGAGCCGGTTGGTGTGGTCGGTGCGATCATCCCGTGGAACGGGCCCTTGGGCGCCTGCATCTGGAAGATCGGCCCGGCGCTGGCGACCGGCTGCACGGTCGTGCTGAAACCGGCCGAGGAAGCGCCGCTGACCCCGCTGCGGCTCGGCGAAATCCTGATGGATGCCGGGGTGCCGCCGGGGGTCGTCAACATCGTGCCTGGCTACGGCGAGACCGCGGGTGCGGCACTCGCCGAACATCCCGATGTCGACAAGGTCGCGTTCACCGGCTCGCATCTGACCGGCCAGTCGATCATCCGCGCCTCAGCCGGGAATTTGAAGCGGGTATCGCTGGAGCTTGGCGGCAAGTCGCCCGACATCGTCTTTGCCGATGCCGACCTCGAAACCGCCGTTCCCGGTGCCGGCATGGCGGTGTTCGCCAATTCCGGGCAAATCTGCAGCGCCGGCACGCGGCTCTTTGTCGAGCGCAAGATCTATGACGAGTTTGTCGGTCGGGTCGCCGATTTCGGCAAGGGGCTCAAGGTCGGTAACGGGCTCGACCCGGACACGCAGATCGGCCCGCTCGTGTCCGAGCAGCAATACGAGCGGGTGACCGGCTATCTCTCGACCGGGCGGCAGGAAGGCGCGCGGCCTGTCACCGGCGGCCAGGCGCTGACCGACGGCCCGTTCGCCAAGGGCTATTTTGTCCCGCCGACCGTGTTCGCCGATGTCAACGACAATATGCGCATAGCGCGGGAGGAAATCTTTGGCCCGGTGATCTCGGCAATCCCGTTCACCGATGTCGAGGAGGTGATCCGGCGCGGCAACTCGACCCAGTTCGGGCTCGGCAGCGGCGTGTGGACACGCGACGTGTCGAAGGCGCACCGCCTCGCCAAGGGGCTGCGCGCCGGCTCGGTCTGGATCAATTGCTACCAGGCGATGGACCCTGCCGTGCCGTTCGGCGGCTACAAGATGAGCGGCTATGGTCGCGAATCCGGCCTCCAGCAGATGGAGGAGTACCTCAACGTCAAGGCCGTCTGGATCAAGACCGCCTGATCGAGCGCCCGGCGGCGGCGCTTTGGCGCCGCCGATCCAGCGTCATGCAAACGGCTCGCGAGATGGCGATCGGAAGATTCGCGCGTTCGTCTTTCTGAACAGCGCCATCTCTTGAAGCGGAGCAATCCCGATGAAATTCGGCATTCACAACCCGTCCTGGGTGTACGGCCCCAACCCGGCGGAGGCGTTCGAGGGACTCAAGGCGAAAGCGCAATGGGCCGAGAACCATGGCTTCGTATGGTTTTCGGTGATGGACCATTTGACCCAGATCGGCGGTGTCGGCGCACCGACCGAGCCGTTCATGGAAGGGTGGACCGTGCTGTCGGCGCTGGCCGCGGTGACGGGCCGCATTCGCCTGGCCACTTCGGTTGCATTCCGCAATCCCGCGCATCTCGCCAAGATCGCCGCCGGCGTCGACCAGATCAGCCGCGGCCGGCTGACGCTCGGCATCGGTGCCGGATGGAACGAGCTGGAGTACCAGCAATATGGCTGGGAATTTCCGCCGCGACCGGCGACCCGCATCCGCCAGATGGAGGAAGCGGTGCAGCTGATCGTGCAGATATGGACCGAGCCGCGCACCACGTTTCACGGCCGCTATTTCCATGTCGAGGATGCGATCCTCGAACCGAAGCCGGTGCAGCAACCGCGCCCGCCGGTCATGATCGCCGGCGGCGGGGAGCAGATGACGCTGCGCGCGGTCGCTCGCCGCGCCGATGCCTGCAATGTCGGCGGCGACCTCGCCACCGTAAAGCACAAATTCGCGGTGCTGCGTAGCCATTGCGATGCCGTCCAGCGCGACTACGATGCGATAGAACGGACCCACAATCTCAGTTGGCTGTTGGCTCGTGACGATGCCGCCGTCGCGGCAAAGCGCGAAAGATTGTCGGCGCGCGGCCCGCTGCGGGGTTTCGTCGGCACCGTGTCGAAGGCGGTCGACCTCATCGGCCAATACCACGACGCCGGTGTGCAGCTCCTGATTAACAGCGACTACCGGAACGATACCGAAACCCTTGAACTGTTCGCCGCCGAGATCATGCCGCACTTTGCCTGAAGCCGGGAAACCCGAGCCGCGCCGGTAGAGCTGCCGGCGCGGGCCGCGCGACCAGCCACCCGGATCGCCTGCGCGCCGAGACCGTCGGCTAAGCTGCTATCGGCCGAGATCGCTCAGGCCCGGGTGGTCGTGCGGCCGCGGCCCGAGCGGCCAGCGGAACAGCCGGTCGGCTTCGGCGATCGGCACATCGTTGATGCTCGCTTCGCGGCGGCGCATCAGCCCGTCGCCGTCGAACTCCCACTGCTCGTTGCCGTGCGCGCGAAACCAATTGCCGGAATCGTCGTGCCACTCGTACTGGAAGCGCACGGCGACGCGGTTGTCGGTGAAGGCCCATAACTCCTTGATCAGGCGGTAGTCGAGCTCCTTGGCCCATTTGCGCCGAAGAAAGGCGATGATCGCCTCGCGCCCGGCGAAGAACTCGGCGCGGTTGCGCCAGCGGCTGTCCTCGGTATAGCCGAGTGCGACGCGCTCCGGCTCGCGCGTGTTCCAGGCGTCTTCCGCCATGCGCACCTTCTCTTTGGCGGTCGCGGCGGTGAATGGCGGCAGCGGGGGACGGGCCATTGGGCGCCTCATATCGGCTGGTTTTGCGAAGATTAGCAGAAACGCGCGCAGC
>DATJTI010000103.1:0-20236 GCA_035503615.1 Allostellaceae bacterium
CAGCCGATTCGGTTCACCCGCCATGACCGTGCCCCAAGCCGGCGCCGCCCGAGTGGCGGTTCCTGCCCGTCGCCGCTGCCGGCGGCTCAGAACCAGCCGCCGAAGGTGCGGCCGAGCCAGCTCTGGGTCTGCTGGTCGGGCTCCGTGCTGCCCTTCAACAGGGCATAGGCGTCGCCGTACCACTCGCTTCCCGGATAGTTGTAGCCGAGCACCGCGGCGTTGCGCTTGGCCTCGCCGACCATGCCAAGGGCAAGATCACATTCGACCAGCCGTTCGAGCGCTTCGGGTACGTGGGTCGTCGTCTGGTATTTCTCGATCACCCGCTTGAAGCGGTTCATCGCCGCCAGGTATTGGTCTCGATCGAGGTAATAGCGGCCGATCTCCATTTCCTTGCCGGCCAAATGGTCACGGACAAAAGCCAGCTTCAGGCTCGCGTCGCGCGCGTATTGCGACTCCGGAAACCGGCGAACGACGTCTTCGAGCGCCGCCTGCGCAAGCTCGGTGGTCTTCTGATCACGGCCGACATCAACAATCTGCACGTAATACGAAATCGCCTTCAGATAATATGCGTAGGCGACGTCCTGATTTCCGGGATGGAGCTGGATGAACCGATCGGCCGCGATCACCGCCTGGTTGTAATCTTCGGCTTCATACAGCGCATAGGCCTCCATCAACTGGCTTTTGGTCGCCCAGATCGAATAAGGATGCTGGCTCTCGACGTCCTCGAAGGTCTTGGACGCCTGCTCGTAACGTTCCTCGACCATCTGATCCATGGCCTGGTTGTAAAGGTCATCGACCGGCTTTTCGATGTAGGCGTTCTTTTGCGTGCTGCCGCACGCGGACAGCAGCAGCGTCAGCATGGCCGGGCCGAGCCATCGCAGCGCGTGCGAGCATGGGCGCTGCCGGGCAGAGGGGTCGGTCGCGCCGGGCTGTATTGCTGGCAACATCGGTATCCGGGTCGCACTCAAGCCAGGGCGAGCCGACCGCCGCCCATCTCGCCCAACACGCCCGCCCGGTCGGACGCAGCGCGATCGAGCGCCGGTGGACAACTCGTATAGGCCCACGCCTCGGGATCGGCAAACAGTGTTGCCAGGAGCAGTCGGTTATGCATGTGACCCGAGCGCAAACCGCGAAAATGACCGAGGATCGGTGCTCCGGCGAGATAGAGGTCGCCAACCGCGTCGAGCAGCTTGTGGCGGACGAACTCGTCGCCATAGCGCAGGCCACCGCGGTTCAGCACCTGGTCGCCATCGACCACGACGACGTTATCGAGCGAGCCGCCGCGTGCCAGCCCTGCCTGCCGCAGATGCGTCACTTCCTCGCTGAGGCCGAACGTCCGAGCCCGGCTGAGCTCGGTCTTGAACGAATCGGGATCGACGACCATGCTGAAGCCCTGCTGCCGGATCACCGGGCTGTCATAATCGATCTCGAAGCTCATCGAAAAGCCGCGGCCGGGCGACAGCGACGCCGAGGCACCGCGGGCGACGACGCGAATCGACTTGCGCACCTCGATTGCGCGGCGCACTGCCGGTTGCTCGGCCATTCCGGCGCATTCGATCAGAAACACAAACGGGGCGGCGCTGCCGTCCATGATCGGCACCTCGGGCCCATCGAGCTCGACGATCGCATTGTCGATCGCGGTCCCGGCGAGGGCCGCCATCAGATGCTCGACCGTAGCCACGCCGGCGCCGGCCTCACTGGAGAGGCTTGTGCAGCGCGCCGATTCGGTCGCGTTTTCCCAGCGAGCCGGGATCTCGCGACCAAGATCGGTGCGGCGGAACACAATGCCTGTCCCCGGCGGCGCCGGCAACAGACGCATTGCCACCCGCCGACCCGAGTGAAGGCCGATCCCCCGGCAGCCGATTACAGTCTTCAGCGTCTGTTGCGACGGTCCTGCGATTTCCCCCAACATGCCACTGACTTCTCTAACACTGGCCCCCAACCGGCAAAACCCTAACGTTGCCGGTGCACCGCCTCAAATCACTCTTTATTTCTGATTGTTGCACCGTTCGAGCGAATATTCCGTTTTCCCTCAGAGAGTTGCCGGATGCGTCGGGGATCCGGCGGCCCCATACCGCTACTGCACCGCTAGTGCGCTCAGTTCGCCTGGCGGCGCAGGAAGGCCGGGATATCGAGCAGGTCCTCTTCCTTGGCGTTCGGCCGTTCATCCGGATTGAGCGAGGCGAGCCGCGGCTGTGCCGGCTTGATCGCAGGCGGGATCGGCTGGCGCGCGCTGCGTTCCAGTTCCGGGGCCACCGGACGTGCGCGGCCGACCCCGGTGACCCGTTCGATCAAGCTCGGGACCCGCCCCTTCGGCTTCGGGGCCGTCTCGCGCTGCGGCGCCGTTACCGGCACCGCCGGCTGCGCCAGCGGGACCGCCCGCGCCGGACCGGCATCGACCGGCTTTGGTGCGATAAAGGCGCCGCCGCGCATCGCCACACTCTCGGCCGCATCGGCCACCGCCGGCGCCGCCTCGGCCTGGCCTTCGGCTCGAGCGGCATCACGGCTCGCTTCGGATGGCTCCGCCGCATTCTGGGTCAGCACCGGCTGGGTGTAGCCGGCCCCGACCGCTTCGCGCGGCGCCGGCGCCGATGCCGCCTCGCGGTTGCTGACCAGGCTGATCTGCGGCCGCGCCTGGGTCAGCGCCTCCGAATCGATGCCGGTGGCGACGACCGAAATCCGCATCCGGCCGGCGAGCGTCTCGTCGAAGGTCGAGCCGAAGATGATGTTGGCTTCGGGATCGACCTCCTCGCGGATGCGGTTGGCCGCCTCGTCGACCTCGAACAGCGTCATGTCGGGGCCGCCGGTGATGTTGATCAGGACCCCTTTGGCGCCCTTCATCGACACGTCTTCGAGCAGCGGGTTCGAGATCGCCGCCTCGGCCGCGTCGATCGACCGGCGGTCGCCCTCAGCCTCGCCGGTCCCCATCATCGCCTTGCCCATCTCGCTCATCACGGTGCGGATATCGGCAAAATCGAGATTGATCAGTCCGGGCATGACCATCAGGTCGGTCACGCCACGCACCCCGGAATGCAGCACATCGTCGGCCATTTTGAAGGCGTCGGCGAAAGTCGTGCGCTCATTGGCGACACGGAACAGGTTCTGGTTCGGGATGATGATCAGGGTGTCGACGAATTTCTGCAGCTCGTCGATGCCGGCTTCGGCAATCTTCATGCGGTGACTGCCTTCGAAATGAAACGGCTTGGTCACGACGCCGATCGTCAGGATGCCGGTTTCGCGGGCGATGCGGGCGATGACCGGGGCGCCGCCGGTGCCGGTGCCACCGCCCATGCCGGCAGTGATGAACACCATGTTCGAGCCCTGCATCGCCTCAAGGATCTCGTCGAGCGCCTCTTCGGCAGCGGCACGGCCGACATCGGGTCGCGACCCGGCGCCGAGCCCGCGAGTGACACCGATCCCGAGCTGGATCTTGCGATGGGCGTTCGAATGCTGCATCGCCTGCGCGTCGGTATTGCAGACCACGAACTCACACCCGACCAAATTCGAGCGGATCATGTTGTTGACGGCGTTTCCCCCGGCGCCGCCGACCCCGACCACGGTGATGCGGGGTTTCATCTCTTGCTCGTCCCTGGGGATGCTCAGATTGATCATTATGGTCGCCCTCCACTGCTGCCGCGCAGCCTTCTCATGCCCGGAGAGGCCCGGGCTTCCCCCGCCTTTTGGCCGATCCCGATCTACCGTTACGGTTTCATACCGGCAAGCTGGTTCATATCGACAAGCCGGCCGGCATCAAACTCGAATTTGCCCTAGATGTTCTCCTTCAACCAATGACCCAGCCGACCGAAAATGCCGCTCGGCGGGTTGACCGCACCGGGCCTTGCATGC
Organism: Allostellaceae bacterium; assembly: GCA_035503615.1. Classification (GTDB taxonomy): domain Bacteria; phylum Pseudomonadota; class Alphaproteobacteria; order ATCC43930; family CGMCC-115725; genus AP-15. Next base: position 3,847 of record DATJTI010000103.1, read on the forward strand.
ACGCCCTCGGCCCGCTCCGACATCGCGAAATGGAGCAACCCGGCGGTGGTCGCAAAGGCCGGGCCGCAGGTCGCCTCGGCGAGACCGGTGACCCGCAGCGGGCGGCCGATCCGCACCTGTTTGTCGAGGATCAAGCCGGCGAATTCGCGCGCCCCGTGCAATTGCGAAGCACCGCCGGTCAGCACCACGCGACGGCCGGCGACCTTGTCGAAGGCATTCGCTTCGAGCCGGTTGCGGACCAGTTCGAAGGTCTCTTCGAGGCGCGGCGCGATGATGCCGACCAGCAGCGATTTGGGCACATGGTTGACATGGCCCTCCTCCTCTTCACCGATCTGCGGCACCGCGATCATCTCGCGTTCGTCGGTGCTGGCCGAGATCGCGGTCCCGAACAGCGTCTTCATCCGTTCGGCATGAGCCACCGGGGTGGACAGCCCGCGGGCAATATCATTGGTCACATGGCCGCCGCCGACCGGCACCGAATCGGCAAAAATCAGATTGCCCTCGAAAAAAACCCCGATCGTCGTCGTCCCGCCGCCCATATCGACCACCGTCACACCGAGGCCGAGCTCGTCCTCGACGAGACAAGAGAGCCCGGCGGCATAGGGGCTGACGACCAGCGCCTCGACCTCGAGATGGGCGCGCCCGATCGCCGCGGCATGATTGCGCACGGCGGCGGCACTGGCGGTAACCAGGTTCATGTTGACGCCGAGCCGCTCGCCGAACATGCCGCGCGGATCGCGGATGCCCCGGCTGTCGTCGATCGAGAACCCGACCGGCACCGAATGGATGACCTGGCGGTCGCCGCCCTCGCGCAGCAGGTAGCCCTGGTTCAGCACCCGCTGCAGCTCGATCTCGCCGACCTCGCGTCCAGCGATGCCGATCTCGGCCTTGACGAGGCGCGAGGCGGAAAAGCCTCCCGACAGGCTCGCGACGATATGCTGGATCGTCTCGCCGGCCATCTCCTCGGCAGCGTGCACCGCGCTCACCACCGAGGTGCCGGCGGCTTCGAGATCGACGATGGCACCATTGCGCAGACCGCGCGAGATCTGGTGGCCGATACCGGTGACGCGCGGCTGGTCCGGATCGATCCGCGCGATAAAGCAGCATACCTTGGTGGTGCCGATATCGACCGCGGCGATCAGGCTGCCGCGCGGCCGGTGCGGCAAGCGTGGCGGACGATGCGCGCGGCGCGTCCTGGCGTTGGCGCGTGCGGCCGGCTTCGCCCCGGTCCTGGGGGCGCTGGCACGCGCCTGCACCTCGTCGATCGCGGTCATGTGTTTTTCGCCGTCGGGCGTCCTTTCTTGGCTGGAGGAGCATCCTTTGCCGGCTGCGGGGCGAGGCGCACGACCAGCCGGTCGGGTAGACGCATGTCGATCACCTGCACATCGCGCTGCAGGATGGCACTCGACCGTTCGAGCCGGGCGAGATCGGCCCAGGCCGCCGCCGGATCGTCGCCTGGCAGCATCACCTCGATCGCGTTGTCGAGACGCAGGTTCCAGCGGCGCTGGCCGACCCATACCGCCGCGGTCACCCGCGGTGCCAGATCGGGCTCGCTCGCGAGCATCGCCAGTAGCCCGGCGGCGTGCCGCGCCGCATCCTCGCCGACAACCAGCGGCAATTTGGCAAAACGGTCGAGCCGGTCGACCGGGATCACCGCACCGGTGCGGTCGATCAGGTCGATCCTGCCGCCATGCTGCCAGAGCGCCATCGGCTCCCGCTCGACGAGGCGCACAAAGACCGTGTCGGGAAAGCGGCGCTCGATCGTCGCCGAGCGCACCCAGGGCAAATGTTCGAGCTGCTCCTTGGCGCGGACCGGATCGACCGCGAGAAGCGGCATGCCGGGCCGCGCGCCAAGGGCGGCGAGGATCGTCTCACGGTCGGTGGTCTCACGGCCGACGACCCGGATGTCGGCAACCCGGAAGCCGAGCGTCGCGGTGGCGTTGACGAGCTTCGCCGAAACATCGGCGAGAACCACGCGGCCGACGGGAAAGCGGCTCAGCGCGGCGGTGCCGCAGATGGCGGCGACGACCAGCACAGGGATGCCGATCCGCCATGCCCAGCGATGACCGGCCAGCCACCCGCGGCGCCGGCGGCGTTGCGGTGCGGCGGCGCTTATTCGCCGCATGCCGCATGCTCCGCGATCCACACCACCAGCTCGTCAAACCCGATGCCGGCATGGCGGGCGATGTCGGGCACCAGCGAGGTCGCGGTCATCCCCGGCTGGGTGTTGACCTCCAGCAGATAGAGCCGGCCCTCGCCGCCGCAGGTGTCGTCGTAGCGCAGATCGGCGCGGGTCACGCCGCGGCAGCCGAGCATCCGGTGTGCGCGCAATGCGATGTCGAGGGCACGCTCGTAGTCGCGCGGCCGAAGCGGGGCCGGCACCAGATGGTCCGAACCGCCCGGTGAATATTTCGCGGTGTAGTCGTAGAAACTGCTGCTGCGCGGAATGATCTCGCAGACGCCGAGCGCCCGGTCGCCCATCACCGCGACGGTCAATTCCCGGCCCGGAACAAAACGCTCGACCAGGATTTCGGTGCCGTAGCGCCAATCCTTGACCTCTTCGCGCCACGAATTGTCACCTACCCGCACGATCCGTACACCAAAGGTCGATCCCTGATTGGTCGGCTTGATGACGAAAGGCGCCGGCATCGGGTCGCAGGCCAGGATGTCGGCCGGACTGGCGACGACATCTTCCGCCACCGGCAGGCCGGCGGCGCGAAACAGCGCCTTCGCCGTCGGCTTGTGCATCGCCAGCGCCGAGGCGCGCATCCCCGAATGGGTATAGGGGATCGCCAGCATGTCAAAGATCGCCTGCAGCGTGCCATCCTCGCCGCCGACCCCGTGCAGCGCGTTGAAGATCACATCGGGGGGCGGGTCGAGGGCCGCCAGCAGCGCCGGCAGATCGCGCCCGACATCGATCGCCTTGACCCGGTAGCCGTGGTCGACGAGCGCTTTCGCGCATTCCCGCCCGCTCGACAGCGAGACCTCGCGCTCCGGCGACCAGCCGCCCATCAGCAGTGCTATGGTCTTCCTCATGACGGCACCTGCCCGGCAAGCGGCGCAATCCCGCCGAGCGGGCGGCCGATCCGGTGGATCTCCCATTCGAGCACGGTGCCACTGGTGTCGCGGACGCGACGGCGCACCTCCTCGCCCAGCCCTTCAAGATCGCCGGCGGTGGCCCGGCCGGTGTTGATCAGAAAATTCGGGTGGTGCGGCGAGACCATCGCATCCCCGCGCGCCAGACCGCGGCAGCCGGCGGCATCGATCAATCGCCAGGCCGACTGGCCGGGCGGATTTTTGAAGGTCGAGCCGCCGGTGCGCGCGCGGATCGGCTGGGTCGCTTCCCGAATTCGGCGGATCTCGTCGATCCGGGCAGCGATTGCCGCGCCGGTGCCAGGCGATCCACGCAGCCGTGCCTCGATCAGGATCGCGCCGGGGTCTAGATCGCTGTGGCGGTAGGAGAACGAGATCGCGGCGGCGTTGATCATGAACTGGCGGCCGCATCGGTCGAGCGCCGTCGCCGAGACCAAAACATCGCCGATCTCGCCGCCATAGGCGCCGGCGTTGAGCCGCAGCCCGCCCCCGATCGTGCCGGGGATACCGGACAGGAATTCCAGCCCGCCGATCCCGGCCGCGGCCGCGGCCAGCGCCACATTGCGATGCAACGCGCCGGCGCCGACAACGAGGTCGGTTCCATCGATGGCGATGCCGGTGAACCCGCCGCCGAGCCGGATCGTCACCCCCGGCACGCCGCCGTCGCGGACCAGCAGATTCGCGCCGCCGCCGACCATCGTGACCGCGACATCCGCCGGAAGCCCTGCAAGGAATGCCGCCAAATCGTCGCGATCGGCCGGGCGAAACAGCAGCTCGGCCGGACCACCGGCGCCGAGCCAGGTCCGCCGCCCGAGCGGCGCGTTGGCGATCAGCCGGCCGCGTGTTGCCGGGAAAGCATCGGCCATCGCCGGCAGCGGCACGGAGCTGGCGGCGATCATGCGCCGCGGCCCCGACCGGGCAGCTCCGCCAGTTCCGCCGGCAGAGCATTGGCCCAGTTCGTGATCGAGCCGGCACCGAGGCACACCACCATGTCGCCGGGCCGCGCCAATTCGGCGATCACCGCGGCGAGATCACCCGGATCTTCGAGCGCACGGGCGTGACGATGGCCGTGCTCGGTCAGCCCGGCGACGATCGCCTCGCGGGTCACGCCCTCGATCGGCGTTTCGCCGGCCGCATAGATATCAGCGACAAGGACGATGTCGGCGTCGTTGAAACAGGTGCAGAACCCGTCGATCAGATGCGACACGCGGCTGTAGCGATGCGGCTGGACCACGGCGATGACCTTGCCGGCGACGATCGCGCGCGCCGCTTTCAGAACCGCGGCGATTTCGACCGGGTGGTGGCCATAATCGTCGATGATGCTGACGCCGTGCCATTCGCCGGTCTTGGTGAAGCGCCGCTTGACCCCCTTGAAATTGTGCAGCGCTGCGCGCAGCGCATCGTCACCGAGCCCCAGCGCCTCGCCGACCGCGGCCGCGGCGAGTGAATTCTGCACGTTGTGACGCCCGAACATCGGCAGGAACAGGTCGCGGATCGTGCGCCCGCGCTCGGCCACGGCATCGGAGACGATGATGTCGTAGCGCGCGCCGTCCTGTCCCAGCCGCACATCGGTGGCGCGGATATCGGCCTGCGGGCTCAACCCATAGGTCAGCACCCGCCGGTCCGACAATTTGGGGATCATCCCCTGCACGATCGGGTGGTCGAGGCAGAGTGCGGCAAAGCCGTAGAACGGCACATTGCCGACAAAGGCCTCGAACGCCTGGCGCAGCGCGTCGAAGCTGCCATAGAAATCGAGATGCTCCGGGTCGATGTTGGTCACGATTGCACCAGTGGCCGGCAGCCGGGCGAAGGTGCCATCGCTTTCGTCGGCCTCGACCACCATCCAGTCGCCGGCGCCGAGCCGGGTGTTGGTACCGTAGGCGTTGACGATGCCGCCATTGATCACGGTCGGATCGAGCTGTGCCGTTTCGAGCAATGCGCCGACCATCGAGGTCGTCGTCGTCTTGCCGTGGGTGCCGGCGATCGCCAGCGACCATTTGAGCCGCATCAGCTCGGCCAGCATCTCGGCCCGCCGCACCACCGGCAGGCGCCGGGCGCGCGCGGCGGCGACCTCCGGGTTTTCCGATGGAACCGCCGACGAGACGACGACGATTTCCGCGGTCGCCAGATTGGCCGCGTCATGGCCGACCGCGACCGGGATGCCGCGATCGATCAGCCGGCGGACATTGGCACCTTCGGCGACATCGCTACCTTGCACGCGATAGCCGAGATTGTGCAGCACCTCGGCGATGCCGCTCATGCCGATACCGCCGATGCCGACAAAGTGCAGCGGCCCGATACTGAGCGGCAGCGCTCTCATGCCGCGCGTCCGGTGCCGGTGACGCCCGGATCGAGCGCCAGTGTCAACAGCGCCAGGGAGCGCGCCGCGTCGCGCCGGCCAAAGGCGCGCGCCCGTTCGGCGGCGGCGGCAAGGGCCGGGCCATCGGCAAAAAGCGAGGCGAGGCGCGCCGCCAGGCTCTCCGGTCGCAATCCGGCCTGTGCGACCATCCAGCCGCCGCCGGCCTTGGCAAAGGCGCGGGCATTGGCGGTCTGGTGGTCGTCGGTCGCATAGGGGTAGGGGATCAACAGCGCCGGGCGGCCGAGCGCCGCCAGTTCGGCAATGGTCGAGGCCCCGGCGCGACAGATCACCAGCTGGGCACGGGCCAGACGCTGCGGCACATCGGCAAAAAAGCTTGCAATCTCGGCGGCGATGCCGGCGAGGGCGTAAGCCCCGGTGACGTCGGCGAGATCCTCGGGACGCGCCTGGTGGCTGACCCTGAGGCCGGCGCGCCACTCCGGCGGCAGCACCGCCAGCGCCGGCGGAACGATCTCGCTCAAGATCCGCGCGCCCTGGCTGCCGCCGATGACGACGAGTTCGACCGATCCGCCGGCCACCGGCGGGCGATAGCCCGGTTCGCCCAGGGCGAGCACCGCCGGGCGCACCGGGTTGCCGCAATGCACGGCACGGGACCGCTCGGCCGGACGCAGCAGGGCCGTCTCTGGAAAGCCGGTGGCGATCCGCCACGCCCGCGGTGCGAGCATCCGGTTGGCGCGGCCCAGCACCGCATTCTGCTCGTGCAGCAGGGTCGGCAGACCGAGCGACGAGGCCGCCAGCATCGTCGGCACCGAGGGGTAGCCGCCAAAACCGACGACCGCGTGCGGTGCGAGCCGACGCAACAGGCGGCGTGCCTGGACCGTCCCGGCGGCGAGTTCGGCCAGGCCATGAGCAGCGCGCAATGGGCCCCCGGCGAACGAGCCGGCGCGCACGCGATGGATCGCGACATCGCGCATGCCGTCGGCAAAGGCATCCGCCCGCGAATCGGTCAAGAGATGCACGAGGCGGCCCCGTGCCACCAGTTCTGCCGCGAGTGCGGCGGCCGGGAACAGGTGGCCGCCGGTGCCACCAGCAGCGATGACAACGGGCGCGGCCATCGGCACGCCGCTCACAGCGCGCTACCGGCGAGCCGGCGGCGGGTCAGCGCCAGCAGCATCCCCATCGCCAAGCCGAGCGACAGCATCGACGAGCCGCCATAGGACAAGAATGGCAGGGTCATTCCCTTGGTCGGCATCAGATGCAAGGTCGAGGCCATGTTGATCACGGCCTGCAAGCCGAACTGGATCAGGAGGCCGGCGGCCGAAAGCAGCACGAACAGGCTGTTCTCCTGGCGCAGCCGGGCAAAGCCGCGCAGCACCACAAAGGTGAACAATCCGACGAGCACCAGGCACACGACCAGGCCCAGCTCTTCGCCGGCGACGGCAAAGACGAAATCGGCATGCGCGTCGGGCAGCACGTATTTGATCGTCCCCTCGCCCGGCCCGCGCCCCCACAACCCGCCATTGGCGAACGCTTCGAGCGAGCGGTTGACCTGGTACCCGCCATCGGCGACCGGGGCGAAGAAATGATCGATGCGGACCCGGACATGCGCCGACCATTCATAGGCTGCGAACATCCCGCCGGCACTGCCGAGGCCGAACAGCACGAGCCAGTAGAGCCGCAGACCGGCGAGGTAGAACTGCCCGAGCCAGACCGCCGTCACGATCACCGCCATGCCGACATCCGGCTGCCCGATCAGCATGCCGACGATCAGCAGCAGCAGCGCGCCGGCGATCAGGTTGCCGGGGAAACCGCGGCGCTCCTTCTGCTCGCAGAACAGCCAGGCGGCGACGATCGCAAAGCACGGCTTGACAAACTCGGAGGGCTGCAATGCGACGAGCGGAAAATCGATCCAGCGGCGCGCGCCCTTGATGTCGGTGCCGACGACAAAAGTCAGTGCCAGCAATACCATGCTGATCGCGAAACCGATCACCGCGATGCGCCGGACCGTGCGGGGCGTCTGCAGCGAAATCAGCCACATCACGCCGATCGTCACCGGCAGCACAGCGAGATAGCGGCGCACGAAATGCATTCCGTCATAGCCGATCCGCTCGGCAACCGCCGGGCTCGCCGCCAGGCTCATGATCACGCCGAAGCCGATCAGGATAAACAGCGCGGCAAGGCTCCAGCGATCGACGGTCCACCACCAGCGCGCCACCGGGCTCTGATCGATGCGGGCGAACCTCATCGCCGCGGCTCCTCGCCGTCGAGACCGGCGCGACTGCCGGGTGCAATCGCTCCTCCTCGATCAATCTGGCATATATAGATGATTCGAGCGGTTTCGACCACCAATTGTATGATCACTCGGTCGAGCATCGCCGCTCACCGCAGCTTCAGCGTCGCCAGCCCGGCGATCGCCAGGATCGAGGCGATGATCCAGAACCGGATCACGATTGTCGGCTCTTCCCACCCCTTCTGCTCAAAATGATGATGCAGCGGCGCCATCCGGAAGACGCGGCGTCCGGTGATCTTGAAGCTGGCGACCTGGACGATGACCGAGACCGCTTCGAGCACGAACAGCCCGCCGATGATGGCCAGCACCAGCTCATGCTTGGTGACGACGCTGATCGTGCCGAGCGCGCCGCCGATCGACAGCGAGCCGGTATCGCCCATAAACACCATCGCCGGCGGCGCGTTGAACCACAGGAAGCCGAGGCTGGCACCGACCATGGCCCCGCAGAACACGGTCAACTCGCCCGCACCCGGGATATGGTGGAGCTGCAGGTAGTTGGCAAAGATCGCATTGCCGACGAGATAGGCGATCAGGGCAAAGCACCCGGCGGCGATCATCGCCGGCACGATCGCCAGCCCGTCGAGACCGTCGGTCAGGTTGACCGCATTCGATGCGCCGACGATGACCAGGATCGCGAACGGCACGAACAACCCGCCGAGATCGATCAACACATTTTTGAAGAACGGCACCGCCAGCATGTCCGCCAGGGGCGCCGGAGCCACCCGGCGCAGCGCGATGCAGGCGAGCGCGCCGACGCCGATTTCGAGCACGATCTTGGTCCGGCCGGACAAGCCGCGATGCGAGTTGCTGGTCAGCTTGCGGTAGTCGTCGAAAAAGCCGATCAGCCCGAACCCGACCGTCACCAGCAGCACGATCCAGACATACGGATTGGAGAGATCGGCCCACAACAGGGTCGCCACCGTCAGCGCGAGCAGGATCAGAAACCCGCCCATTGTCGGCGTGCCTTTTTTGCGAACCAGGTGGCCCTGCGGACCGTCGAGGCGAATCGGCTGACCGTTGGTCTGGTGCGAGCGCAGCCAGGCGATGATCGGCCGGCCGAAGACAAAACTGATCAGCAGCGCGGTGACGACGGCACCACCCGAGCGAAACGTGATGTAGCGGAAGAGGTTGAACGCCTGGAACTGATCCGCCAGCGGAAACAGCAGCCGGTACAGCATCGGCTCAGGTCTCGCTGCGCGCCGCTTCGGCGATCAGCCGGGTCACGATGCGATCGACATGCACGCCGTAGGAGCCTTTGACCGTCACGACGTCACCCGGTTCGAGAAAACTCACCAACGCAGGGATAGCTTGATCGGCAGACGGCCACAACCCGCCCTTGAGCGCTGCCGGCAGCGCCTCGTCGAGCGCCGCGATCGCGCTGCCGACCAGAAAGACGCGATCGACGCCGGCCGCGGCGATCGGCCCGGCCAATGCGCGATGCAGGCAGGGCGCGGCGTCACCGAGCTCGAGCATGTCGCCCAGCACCGCGACCCGTCGTCCGAAGCGGCCAGGGGGAGTATCGCCGAGCACCCGCAGGGCGGCGTCCATCGCCGCCGGGCTTGCATTGTAGCTCTCGTCGATCAGGGTCAGCCTGCCCCCGTGCCAGGCGAGATCATGCCGGCGCCCGCGCCCAGGCATTGCGGTGAAATGCTGCAGCGCCGTCGCCGCCACGCGCGGATCGGCGCCGGAAGCGGCCGCCGCGGCAAGCACTGCTAGCGCGTTGATCGCCCAGTGCCGCCCCGGGATCCCCAGGCGGAAGCTCAACCGGGACCCCCGAAACTCGGCCTCGACCACGCTGCCGCCGGGACATGGCCGCCAATCGAGAAGGCGCGGATCGGCGGGCGGGACGCTGCCAAAGGCGATCACCGCGGCCGCCCCGGCGTGCGCAGCCGCCCCGGCGAGGCTCGGGTAGTGCGGGTTGTCGCGGTTGAGGACGGCGATGCCGCCCGGTTCGAGCCCGAGAAAGATCTCGGCCTTGGCTGTGGCGATCGCTTCGACCGAATCGAAATGGCCGAGATGCACCGGCTCGACCGTGGTGATGACCGCAACATGCGGGCGCACCTGGCGGACGAGCCGCGCGATCTCGCCCGGATGGTTCATGCCGAGTTCGAACACGCCATAGGCAGCCGCCGGCGGCAGCCGGGCGAGCGACAACGGCACGCCCCAGTGATTGTTCAGGCTGCCGGCCGAGGCGAAGGTCGCGCCGCTGGTGCCGAGCGCTAGGCGCAACGCCTCCTTGGTGCCGGTCTTGCCGACACTTCCAGTCACCGCGATGATCCGCGCGCGGCTGCGGGCACGGGCGAATGCACCGAGTGCGACGAGCCCATCGAGCGTATCGCCGACCTCGATCAGCGGCGCGCCCGCCGGCGTTCCGGCGACCGGGTGATCGACGATGGCGGCGGCGGCACCGCCCGCAAATGCCGCCGCGACAAAATCGTGGCCATCATGATTGGGGCCGCGGAGCGCAACGAACAAATCCCCGGGCACCAGGCTGCGCGTGTCGATCGATACATCGGCGGCGGTCCAGCCGCCCGGGCCATAACCACCGCCAGGACCGCAATCACCGCCAGAACCGCAACCACCGCGGCCGCCGGTCGCGCGCACCACATCGGCGGCGGTCCACAGCGCGGTCATCAGCCGGCCGGTTGCAGGCCGGGCGCGCGACGGCGCAGCGCGCAAGTCCGCGCCACCTCGGCATCGTCGAACGGACGGCTCTCGGCGCCGATGATCTGGCCGGTTTCATGGCCCTTGCCGGCAATCAGCAGGAGGTCGCCGCGGCCGAGCCCGGCGATCGCGGTCTCGATCGCCTGCCGCCGATCGCCGATCTCGATCGCGGCCGGGGCTGCGGCCAGGATCGCGCGCCGGATCGCCGCCGGGTCTTCGCCGCGCGGATTGTCGTCAGTAATATAGACCCGGTCGGCCGCTGCCGCAGCCGCGCGACCCATCAGCGGGCGCTTGCCCGGGTCGCGATCACCGCCGCAGCCGAACACGACGACGAGCCGGCCCGGCGCATGCGGGCGCAGCGCGGCGAGCACGGTCGCGAGCGCATCCGGGGTGTGCGCGTAATCGACAACGATCGACGCACCCCCGCCGTCTTTGCTGCCAAATTCGAGGCCGGCGACGAATTCGAGACGGCCCGGCACCCGGCTCAGCCGGGCGAGTGCCGCGGTCGCGAGTTCCGCCGGCATACCGGTCGCGATCGCCAGCCCGAGCGCGCAAAGCGCGTTCATCGCCTGGAACTCGCCGAGCAGCGGGAAAAACAGCTCGTGCCGCCGCCCGGTCACGTCGAGCAAAAGGTCCTGCCCATCGAGCCGTGCCCGTGCCGAAACCAGCCGCAGCTCGGCACCGGCCGCAGCGCCATAACCGAGAACGGGGTGGCCGCGCCCGCGGCACAACGCGGCCAACCGGGCGAACTCGCCGCTGTCGCGATTGAGGACCGCCGGCCCGCCCGGTGCCAGCAAATCGGTGAAGAGCCGATCCTTGGCGGCGCGGTAATGCGCCATGTCACGGTGATAATCGAGATGGTCGCGGGTCAGGTTGGTAAAGGCGGCGGCCGCGACCGACAGGCCGTCGAGCCGAAACTGCGCCAGGCCGTGGCTCGACGCCTCGATTGCCAGATGCTCGATCCCCCGCCCGGCGAGTGCCGCGAGATCGCGCTGCAAGGCCACGGGATCGGGTGTGGTCAGCGCGCCTGGGCGGCGGCCGGTCGCAGTGACCAGCCCCAGCGTCCCGAGGCTCGCCGCGGGATGACCACAGGCGGCCCAGATCTCGCGTGTGAAATGGACGATCGAGGTCTTGCCGTTGGTCCCGGTCACCGCCGCGACGATGTGCGGCTGGCGCCCGTAAAACCGGGCGGCGAACTGCGCCAGCCGGCGCTGCGGATTGGCATCACTGATGACGGTGATGCCGGCGGCCCGATCGGGCGGCAAGGCCAGCGCCGCCGCATCGTCGGTCAGGATCGCGACCGCACCGCGTGCCACCGCCTCGGCGACAAAGGCGCGCCCGTGCTGCCGGGTCCCGGCCAGTGCCGCGAACAGAAAGCCCGGTCGGACCAGCCGCGAATCGGCACTGAGCCCGGTAATTTCGACATCACAGGCTGCGTCGGCCCCGATCGGACGATCGATCAGCTCAGTAAGCCTCAATGTGCTTGCCTCGCAGGCTGACCGGCATCAGCGCGTCGGCGATCGCCGGCGAGGATTCATCCACCGGCTGCACATGCAGCAGCGGCGCGATCCGCACGATGGTCCGGCCCACCGCCGGAGCCGCGGTCCAGCCGGCGGTGGCATAGCCATAGCTCGCCTTGGTGCCATGCGGGTTGTTGAGCATGATCAGCACCAGATATTTGGGCGCGTTGATCGGAAACACGCCGACAAAGCTCGACCGCACCTGATGCTCGGCGTAGCGGCCGTGGACGACCTTGTCGGCGGTGCCGGTCTTGCCGCCGACCACATAGCCCGGCGCGTTGACCATCTGACCGGTGCCATATTGGACGACGAGCCGCAGCAATTGACGCATCTCCAGCGAGGTTTCCGGAGAGATCACCCGGCGGCCCTGCGGTGCCGCGCCCGGCGGCAGCTTGAGCAGGGTCGCCTGGCGCAGGATCCCGCCATTGACCAGCGCCGAAGCCGCGTTGGCCAACTGCAGCAGCGTCTCCGAGATGCCATGGCCAAAGCCGATGGTCATGACATTGACCTCGCGCCAATGCGCCGGGTAGTGCGGCGTGCCGATTTCCTTCAGCTCAAGGGTCGGCCTGGTCATCAGCCCGAAGCGGCGCAGATATTCCTGCTGGCGCTCGGCGCCGACGGCGAGCGCGATCTTGGCCTCGCCGATATTCGACGAGTACATCAGGATTTCCGGCACGCTCTCCCAGCGATGCTTGCCGTGGTAATCGGAAATCGTGAAGCGGCCGATATGGATCGGGTTGGTCGCGTCGAACCGCCCGGTCATCGTCGTCGCACCGCAATCGAGCGCCATCGCGGTGGTGAAGATCTTGAACATCGAGCCGATTTCGTAATCCCCGAGCGTCACCCGGTTGAACATCCGGTCGGCAATCGAGTAGTTCGGATGCTGCGGATCGGGCATACCTGGATGGTTCGGGTCGAAATCCGGCAGCGAAACCATCGCCAGGATTTCGCCGGTGTTGACGTTCATGACCAGACCGCCGGCATTGTCAGCGGTGAATTCGTCCATGACCTTCTGCATCTCGTCGTGCAGAATATATTGGATGCGCAAATCGATCGACAGCTGCAACGGTTCCTGGCGGCCGCGCAGCTGGCTGTCGAGGCCCCGCTCGATGCCGGCCAGACCGTTGTCGTCGATCCCGGTATAGCCGACCACATGCGAGAGCAGGTTGCCGTAGGGATAGACGCGGCGCTCCTCGCGCTCGAACTGCAGCCCCGGGATGCCGAGCTGGTTGACCGCATATTCCTGGTCCGGCGTCAGATGCCGCTTGACCCAGACAAACCGCTTGCCCGAGGTCAGCTTGGCAAACAGCTCGGCACGATCGAGAGCCGGCAGGACGGCGATCAGGCGGCGGGTCACGTCAGCCGGATCGACGATCTGCCGCGGATCGGCATAGAGCGACGGGCTTTCGATCGTCGTCGCCAGCAACCGGCCGTTGCGATCGATGATGTCGGCGCGTCCGGGTACCGGCAGCGGCGCCGGATCAAACCGCGCGATCTTGGGCACCGAGATATCGCCGGGGATCAGCGTGACCTGGACGAGCCGCGCGGCGATCACGCCAAACAGCACCAGAAAGGCGATCCCGGCCACCGTGAGCCGGCGGCGCGAACCGTCGAGCGCCCGCTTCGCCGGGCCATCGGGCACCACTGGAGTGCAGGGCGGCGGCTTGAAGTGCCTGGGCCGGCACGGATTGTCGTCGAATTGGCGTAGCGCGCTCATTGGCGGCGCTCGACGATCTGGGCGATCAGCGCATCGAGCGATCTGACCCGGTGCTCCGGTCGCGGCTGATAGGCGGTCTTGAACGCCGTCTTGACCGGCCGCAGCCGGGCGCTCTGCGCGGCGTCCTCGGGGCGATCGAGCGCCACCACCACCGGGGCGTCGGGCCTGACCGTGACCTGGTCATGGTCCAATGCCGCCGCGGTCGCCACGGTCTGGTCGCCTCGCGGCGGGTTCGCGGTCGGGTTGGTTGGCGGCGGCACGGCGGTCGCGGCGGCAACCGCGACGACGCTCGCAGCCGGAGCCGGCGGGGGTACTGGCGCTGGCGGCGGTGGCGGCGGTGCCGGGCGCATCGGCAGGGCGGCAATGCTCTGCTCGAGCTGCTTGGTGGCGATCGGCACCAGCCCCAGATAGCGCTCGTTCATCTGCGCCAGCGCATCCGGCCGGTTCAAATAGGCCCATTCGGTATCGAGAACGCGAATATCGTGCTCGGTGGCGCCAGCCTGTCTGGTGATCCGCGTCAGCTGGTCGGCAAGCGCCTGTACCTCGTACTTGACGGCGAACATGGCAAAACCCGTCGCCGAAGCCAGGATCAGCCAGAACAGCGTGGACAGCCGGATCATGACGCCTGGCCAAGTTGCCGGCCGCGCCGCGGCGGCCAGGGTGGGGCAGCGGTGCGTTCGGCCGCGCGCAGCCGGGCCGACCGCGCCCGCGGGTTGTGCGCGGTCTCTTCGGCCGCGGGCCGGACCGGTCGGCGGTGCAGCAACCGGAAGCTCGGCGGTGCGGCGGGCGGCTGGGCCGGCTCGTGCCGCGAGGCGCGCGCCGCGGCCCCACTGCGCTGCCGCAGGAAGTCCTTGACCCGCCGGTCTTCGAGCGAATGAAACGAGACGACGGCGAGCCGGCCGCCTGGCTTCAGCAGCCGTTCGGCCGCGTCGAGCCCGCGATCGAGCTCGTCGAGCTCATCATTGACGGCTATCCGCAGCGCCTGGAATGTGCGCGTCGCCGCGTCGAGCCCAGGCTCGGTCCTGGGGATCGCCGAACGGACGACCCGCGCCAGATCGAGGGTGCGGCCGATCGGGCCGCACTGCCGCTCGGCGACAATGGCGCGCGCGACCCGGCGGGCGAACCGTTCCTCGCCGAGATCGCCGATCAGCCGGGCGAGTTCGTCCTCGGAGAGCGTGGCGACAAGATCGGCAGCACTCCGGCCAACGCCGCTCATGCGCATGTCGAGCGGCCCATCGAGACGAAACGAGAAGCCGCGCTCGGCGCTGTCGAGCTGCATCGAGGAGACGCCGAGATCGAGCGCGATCCCGCCGACCGCGCCAATGGCGACCGGACCGAGCAGGCGCTCCATATCGCCGAAATTTCCCTCGATGACGCGGAGCCGGCCGCCATGGGCCAGCGCCAGATCGTTGCCGCAGCGAACCGCTTCGGGGTCGCGGTCGATCGCGACCACGCGGCAGTCGGCCGCCGCCAGCAACGCCTGGCTATAGCCGCCGCCGCCAAAGGTGCCATCGACATAAAGGGCGCCCTGCTGCGGAGCGAGCGTGGCAACCACGGCGGCGGCAAGAACCGACACATGCCTGACCCCCTCGCCCGAATTGCCGCCGGCCGCTCCGGCCCGGCGCTCCGGCCCCTGGCGCTCCGGCCCTTGACGCTCCGGCCCCTGGTGTCGCTGCTCCTGGCGCCGCGGCCCCTGACGTCGCTGCCGGCTCACCCGACACCTCGCGCGGCCGGGGCCCCGATTGCCGGGATTGTGGTCTCTTGCCGTCGGGCGCGCTCGCGCACCGCGTCGCGATGGGCCGCATACCGGTCTGGTTCCCAGATCTGAAAACTCTTGCCGAGGCCGACAAACGCAGCACTGTCGGTGATCGAGGCGTGGCGGGCGAGATCCTCGGGCAGGGTGATGCGCCCCTCGGGATCGAACGGCAGCCGCTGCGAGTCGGCGAACATCAACACCGACAGGTTCTCGTGCTCGTCCGACCACTCCGGCAGCGAGCCGAGGCGGGCCATCAATTCGTCCATGCGGTCGATGCCGTTGCCGTCGAGCGCCGGATATTTGTTTGACGGAAAGATGACGATCCCGGGAAAGCGCTGATCCGACAAAGCGGCGCGAAAGGTCGCCGGCACTGAAACTCGCCCCTTGCGGTCGACCTTGTTCACGTAAGTGGACAGAAACATGCCACTTCTTCCCCCAACGCTCGCCCGTGAACGCTCGGCAAGGGGCGCCCGATAGGTACCGCCGAAGTTCCCCCCATCGGCCGTACCCGTTCATGGGTGAGCATGGGATAGCATGGGGATTTATGGTCGTCAATGGGTTTTCGAAATAAAACCCCAGATTTTGTATATTGTGAGACCGAGAATGGCCGACCACAGCATGTAGTCGCCGGCATCGCCGCCTGCCCAATCCCGAGCAACACTGTCCGATCGCTGCCATAGCGCAGTCCGCCGGCGGGGCCGGGCGGCCGCGTCGTGCCGGCGCCGCGAGAGGTCGCGGGGAGCCGCCGATTGCCGCGACGGGGAACCAGGCGGCAGCAACCGGAACACCGCCAAGGACGACTGGCAGCCGGCGGGCAACATGGCGGGGACCGTGGCCGACCGGCCTGATGCCGCGGCGCGCGGGTGGCCTCGATGGCGAGTTCAACCCTTGACTGGTCGCCCGCCGCGCCGCCAGCCGTGGCACGGTGCGCGCGGTTGACACGCAGGTCACGGGAATGGTCGCCGGCATCGGCCGCTCATCCGACGGCCGTGACCTCCTTGCTCGGCATGGTCGGCGCCACCGCCAACTGGTT
>DATJTI010000104.1:0-34230 GCA_035503615.1 Allostellaceae bacterium
CAGGTGATGCCGCCGACACCGCAATATTGCTGGCCGCTATTGGCGCGGCGGGTCGGCACCGAATTGTGGGTCAAGCACGAGAACCATACCCCGATCGGCGCGTTCAAACTGCGCGGCGGGCTCGTCTATCTCGACCATGTCCGGCGCAGCGAGCCATGGGCCCGCGGTGTCGTGACCGCGACCCGCGGCAATCACGGGCAGAGCATCGCCTTTGCCGCGCAACGCCTCGGCCTCGCCGCGACGATCGTCGTGCCGCACGGCAACAGCGTCGAAAAGAACCGGGCGATGGCGGCGTTCGGCGCGCGGCTGATTGAGGAGGGCCACGACTTCCAGGCGGCTTATGAATACGCGGCAGGATTGGCCGAGCGCGAGAACCTGCATCTGGTGCGCACCTACAACCCGCTGGTGGTGCGCGGGGTGGCGAGCTACGCGCTCGAACTGTTTGGCGCGGTTGCCGATCTCGACATCATCTATGTGCCGATCGGACAGGGCAGCGGCATTTCCGGGGTCATCGCCGCACGCGATGCGCTGGGCCTCAAAACCGAGATCGTCGGTGTCGCCGCCGCCGAGGCGCCGTGCTACGCGCTGTCGTTCAAAGCCGGAATGCCGGTCAGCACCAATTCGGCCGATACGATCGCCGACGGCCTTGCCGTGCGCGTCCCCGACGCAGCTGCGGTCGAGGTGATCCGCCGCGGTGCCGCCGATGTCGTGACCGTGACCGAGGCAGAGCTTCGGAGCGCGATGCGGGCGATGTTCACCGGCACCCACAATATCGCCGAGGGTGCCGGTGCAGCAGGGCTGGCCGCCGCCTTGCAGCAGCGGTCCCGCCTCGCCGGCAAGCGGGTCGCGGTGATCCTGTCCGGCGGCAATATCGACCGCAGACTGTTCGCACAGGTGCTGGCCGAGGAGGATGGCGCGGCGGACGATCCCCCAACCCGACGGTGACGCTACTCCACGGTGACGCTTTTCGCGAGGTTGCGCGGCTGGTCCACATCAGTGCCCTTCAGCACCGCGACGTGGTAGGCCAGGAGCTGGATCGGGATCGTATAGAGCAGCGGGGCGACAAACGGATCGCAATCCGGAACCGCGATGCCGAACGCCAGCCGGCTGCCGAGCCGCGCCACCCCGGCAGCGTCCGAGATCATCACGACGCGGCCTTTGCGGGCGATGACCTCCTCGATATTGGCGAGAGTCTTCTCGAACAGATCATCATGCGGCGTCAGCACAATGACCGGCACGGCCTCGTCGATCAGCGCGATCGGCCCGTGCTTCATTTCGCCGGCGGCATAGCCCTCGGCGTGGATGTAGGAAATCTCCTTCAGCTTTAAGGCACCTTCGAGGGCCAACGCAAAGGCGCTGCCGCGGCCGAGATAGAGCACATCGCGCGCCTCGGCGATGGTCTGGGCGATCTCGCGAATCCGCTCGTCATGGTTCAGCACCTCGACGGCCCGCGACGGGATCTCGCTGAGAAACCCGGCGAGCATCGCCTCGCGTTCGGCGCCGATCACCCCGCGCGCCCGCGCCAGTGCGACGGTCAGCGCCCCGAGCACGGCGAGTTGGGTCGTGAACGCCTTGGTCGAGGCCACCCCGATCTCCGGCCCGGCCAAGGTCGGCAGCACGATGTCGGCCTCGCGGGCGATCGAGCTTTCCGGCTGGTTGACGATTGCAATGATGCGCTGGCCCTGGCTGCGGGCGTAGCGCAGTGCCGCGAGCGTGTCGGCGGTCTCCCCCGATTGCGAAACGAAGATCGCCGCTCCGCCCTTCGGCATCGGCGGCGCGCGGTAGCGGAATTCCGAAGCGATGTCGATTTCGACCGAGATCCGGGCGATGCGTTCGAGCCAGTATTTGGCGACGATGCAGGCATGATAGGCGGTGCCGCAGGCGATCATCGTGACCCGTTCGACCTCGGCAAGGGCGAACGGCAATTGGGGCAGATGCACGGTCCGGGTCGCCGGGTTGACCATGGCGTTGATCGTGTCGCCAATCACCGCCGGCTGCTCGAAGATCTCCTTCTGCATGAAATGGCGGTAATTGCCCTTGCCGATCAATGCCCCGGAGGCTGCGGATTCGCGGATCGGCCGCTTCGTTTCGCGATTGGCGGCGTCGAAAATCGTCACCTTGCGCGGGCCGATTACGGCCCAGTCGCCTTCTTCGAGATAGGTGATGCGGCGGGTCAGCGGCGCCAGCGCCAGCGCGTCGGAGCCGAGAAACATCTCGCCATCGCCATAGCCGATCGCCAGCGGGCTGCCGCGCCGCGCCCCGATCAGCAGATCGTGGCGGCCGGCAAACAGAAAGGCGAGCGCAAAGGCGCCTTCGAGCCGGGTCAGCGTGCGGGCGACCGCCTCCTGCGGCGTCAGGCCCTCATTGAGAAACTGCGTCGTCAGCAGCGCCACCGCCTCGGTATCGGTGTCGGTCTGAAAGACATGGCCCAGCGCTTCGAGCTCGCGCCGCAGCGCCTGGAAATTCTCGATGATGCCGTTATGGACGATTGCGACCCGCTCGGAGGCGATCGGGTGGGCGTTGGTCTCGGTCGGCTGGCCATGGGTCGCCCAGCGGGTATGGCCGATCCCGATCGCCCCTTGCACCGGTTCGCGATCGAGCCTCTTGGCGAGATTGGCGAGCTTGCCCTCGGCGCGCCGGCGTTCGATGCGGCCGTCAACGAGGGTGGCGATCCCGGCCGAATCGTAGCCGCGGTATTCGAGGCGGCGCAATCCTTCGAGCAATGCCGGGGCGACGCGCTCCTTGGCGATGATGCCGATGATGCCGCACATCAGCCGTTCCTCCGTAGCCGGGCGCGAATCTCTGTGGCACGGCCGGGCTTGTCGATTTGCTGGCCCCGCCCCAAAGTCAGCGCGTCCGCCGGAACATCGCGGGTGACAACGCTGCCGGCGGCGACAATGGCGCCGTCGCCGACCGTCACTGGCGCCACCAATGCCGTGTTCGAGCCGATAAACGCACCGGCACCGATCGTCGTGCGGTGCTTGTTGACGCCGTCATAGTTGCAGGTGATCGTGCCGGCGCCGATATTGGCCCCGCCGCCGACCGTGCTGTCGCCAATATAGGAGAGGTGGTTGGCCTTGGCCCCGGCGCCGAGCGTCGCCTCCTTGATCTCGACAAAATTGCCGACATGCACGCCGGTTTCGAGCACCGCCCCCGGCCGCAACCGGGCAAACGGGCCGACGATCGCACCCGGTCCGACGACGGCACCTTCGAGATGGCTGAACGAGCGGATCAGCGCGCCATCGCCGATTGCGACGCCGGGGCCGAAGGTCACGTTTGGCTCGATCACGACGTCGCGGCCGAGCTTTGTATCGGCGCCGAAAAACACGGTCTGCGGCGCCACCAATGTCGCCCCCCCGGCCATCGCCGCACAGCGCAGCCGGTCCTGCATCATCGCCTCGGCCGCCGCCAGCTCGGCGCGCGAATTGACGCCGATCAATTCTGCAACCGGCAGCTCGACCATGCGGCAGCGCAGCCCCCGGGCGCGCGCCAGGCCGACGATGCCGGTCAGGTAGAATTCGCGCTGCGCATTGTTGCGATCGAGGGCGCCGACCAGCTCGGCCGCGTGGCTGCCCTGGATCAGCATCAGCCCGCCCCAGCACAGCCCGATCGCCCGCTCCGCCGGGGTGGCGTCGGCGGCTTCGACGATCCGCTCGACCTCGCCATCACCCCTGCCGGTGACGAGCCGGCCATAGGGGCCGGGATCGGCCGGGCGCATCCCGGCCAGCAGTACCGCCGCCGGTGTTGCTTGCTGCTCGGCCAGCAGATGCGCCAAGGCCGCGGTCGTCAACAGCGGTGTGTCGCCATAGAGGATCAGCACGTTGTCGATCGCGCCGCGCGGTGCCAACCTCCCGTCAAGCGCCGCAAGACCGGTGCGCACCGCATCGCCGGTGCCGAGCGGCGGATCCTGGATCACACTCGTCGCCGGCGCGACAAAGCGGGCGACAGCCTCCATGCGCGGCCCGATCACGACAACCGTCTCGGCCGGCTGCAGCGGATGCAGCACCTCGAGCAGGTGCCCGATCATCGGCCGGCCGGCGACCGGATGCAGGACCTTGGGGATCGTGGATTTCATCCGCGTGCCGCTGCCGGCGGCGAGGATGATGGCGGCAAAACCCGCTGGGCTCATCGGCGACCCGACTAAAGACAAAGCGATGCGACGACTGTCGCTCGGCGCCGGCAGACCCTACAACACAAAGATTGTTACAACATGTATACGACAGCGCGATCGTTCGGTGCCGCTGGATTTTTCTAGCCGGTCTCCATCGGCAGGGCCGGATCGTTGGCCCATTCGCCCATCGAGGCGTCATAGAGGCGGACGCGGTCGTGGCCGAGCATGACAAGCGCGAAGGCATCGGCGCTGGCAGCGATGCCACCGCCGCAATAGTTAATGACCTCGCGATCCATTGCACCGATTGCGGCAAAGCGGCGGCGCAACTCGTCGGCGGCCAGGAACTGGCCGGTCGACGGGTCGAGCAGATGCGCCGCCGGCAGATTGACGCTACCCTTGATCCGGCCGAGCCGGCCGTAGCTGTTGCCGCCGGTCCCGGCATGCTGCTCCGCCGAGAGCGCGTTCAGCGTGCACACCGCACCATCGCCGACCGCGCGCAGCACCTCGTCCCGGTCGGCCATCAGCGGCCGCTCCTCGCGCACGACAAACTGCGCGGCCGGGCGCGGTCGTGCCGGGCCGGTCTCGACCGGCCGCCCCTCGTGCTGCCATTTCTGCCAGCCGCCGTCGAGCACCGCGGCATTGTCGAAGCCGAAGACGCGCAGCAGCCACCACACCCGCGTCGCCCATTGCGGCGTCGATGTACTGTAGAGCACGATTTGCGAGCGCTCGCCGACGCCGAGCCGGCCCATCGCCGCGGCAAACGCGGCGGCCGACGGCTTCATAAAGCGGAGATGGTGGCTGTTGTCCGACAAATCGGCCTGGAGATCGATGAATTGCGCGCCGGGAACATGCCCCTTTGCGAAATCGGCGCGCGCCGGCAGGACCTGGTAGGTCGTCTTCGGGTCGGGGATCAGCTGCGTCGTGCAGTCGAACACGCGCAGTTCGGGGTCGCCGAGCCGACGCTCGAGCGTTTCGGTGTCGATCAGATATTCCGGGTGGGCAAAACCGGGTGCGGGCATGATCGGCCTTTCTTCATCTCCCAGGGAGCGGTGCCGCGATCGCCGGGCGATGGTTGTGGAAATCGGTCGCCTGCTCGAAGGCGTGGCCGATGCGCAGCACCATCGCCTCGTCAAACGGCCGGCCGACGATCTGAAAGGCGAGCGGCAAACCATCCTCGAAGCCGATCGGCACCGACAGCGCCGGCGAGCCGGTCAGGTTGAACGGCCCGGTATAGGACGCCCGCTCGACCGTACCAAAGGTGGGCAGCGCGTCGATCCGCGGCGCCGGGCCCGTGGCATTGGCGGCGACGACGGCATCGACCCCGTCGAGGGCGCGGGCGAATTCGAGGCACAACTCGCGCCGCTGCCGGATGGCCTCGACATAATCGGCGGCGGAGAGAAATGCGCCGAGCCCGATCCGCGCGAACATGTGATGGCCGAAATCCTGCGGCCGCTCCTGAAAGTCCTTTTCGTGCAGCGCGTAGGCCTCGGCGATCATGATCAGCCGGTTGGCGTCGACATAGTCGATCAGCGGTGACAGCCGGAGATCGACGAGCTGCGCGCCGAGGCTTTCGAGGGTCCGGCAGGCGGCATCGAATGCCGCCAGATAGCCGGCGCTGGGCGCGCTGTCGGCGCCGAAATCGGCGACCGCGTCGTGCTCGTGGAAATGCCGCACGATACCGAGGCGGAGCCCGTCGAGGCGGCGTTCGAGCGCTGCCCGATAGTCCGGCACCGGGGTGTCCGCCGAGGCCGGATCCTGCGGATCATAGCCGGCAAGCACCTGCATCATGATCGCACAATCCTCGACCGTGCGGGTCAAGGGGCCGCAATGATCGAGCGTGTAGCTCAACGGAAAGACGCCGCGCCGGCTGACTCGCCCATAGGTCGGCTTCAGCCCGACAATGCCGTTATAGGCCGCGGGGCCGCGGATCGAGCCGCCGGTATCCGAGCCCATCGCCGCAGCGCACAGCCCGGCGGCAACCGCGACGGCCGACCCGCTCGACGATCCGGCCGGATAATGCGCGGTGTTCCACGGGTTGCGCGCTGGCGCGAACGGCAGCGTAAAATCGGGCCCGCCGATCGCGAATTCATGGGTCTCGTTCTTGCCAAGCAGGACCGTGCCGGCGGCGCGCAGCCGCTCCCAGCTCGCGGCATCTTCGTTCGGCACATGGTCGAGATAGCGGCGCGACCCGGCTGTGCTGCGCACCCCGCGGGTCTTGTAGATGTCCTTGAGCCCGATCGGGATGCCGTGCAGCAGGCCGCGCGGCGGGCTCGCGGCCAGCACCCGGGCGGTGGCCGGCGCCTCGTCGCGCAGGACCAGCACATAGCTGTGCAGTTCACCGTCGAGCGCCGCGATGCGGTCGAGATACGCCTCGGTCAATGCGACCGGCGACAGGCTGCCATCGGCGATCGCATGAGCGGCCTCGGCGATCGTCAGCTGGGAGGGATCCATCAGGCCGCTCCACCGCGCGGATGGACGAAGATGTGCGCCGGCTCCGCCGCCCGGTCACGCGGTCGCCGCACGCTCTTCTGCATGCGTTGGACAAAGCGATAGGCCTGGCGCAGCTCCTCGAACTGCGCGGCAGTCAATTTGAGCCCCGCCCTCTCGACGAGGATGGCAAACCGTTCGGCCGGGATCGTCTGGTCGGGCATGGTCGCTCCTGATGGCAACTGCTCGTGCCGCTACCGGATGCGCTTATCACCCCACGGCTTGCGCCTGCGGGGCGGGACGGAAATTCTTGGGCAGGCCGGCCTTGGCGATGGCGCCGTACTGCACGATTTCGGGCAAGGCCCGGTGCACCAGCTCGCGCACCGCCATCAGACGGTCGAGATCGACGCCGGTGGCGAAGCCCATCGCTTCGAGCATGAAGACGAGGTCCTCGATGACGATGTTGCCGGTCGCACCCGGCGCATAGGGGCAGCCGCCGAGCCCGCCGAGCGAGGCGTCGAACGAGCGCGCGCCGGCATTTAATGCCGCCAGCACATTGGCGAGGCCGAGCCCGCGGGTGTCGTGGAAATGGCCGCCGACCGGCAGCGGTGCCACATCGGCCATGACCCGGCGGAACAGCCGCCCGACCGCAGCCGGCTCGCCATAGCCGACCGTATCGGCAAGCATGATCGCGTCAGCCCCGGCTTCGGCTGCCTCGAGCGCGATCCGGCGCACCCGGTCCTCGCCGACCGCACCCTCGATCGTGCAGCCAAAGGCGGTGGCGAGCCCGCAGGTGACCCGCGGCCGGCGCTCCGCGGGGACAGTGTGGCACAGTGCCACGACGCGACGGAAATCCTCGATCGACTCGGCGGTCGAGCGGCGGACATTGGCGCGGTTGTGGCCCTCGCTGACCGACAGCACGAAATTCATCTCGTGCACGCCGAGCGCCAGGCCGCGTTCGGCTCCCTTCAGATTGGGGATCAGCGCCGACACGGTGAGGCCCGGCAGGCTCAGCGCATGGCACACCACGGCCTCGGCATCGGCGAGTTGCGGCAGCAATTTTGGCGGCACGAACGAGCTGACCTCAATCTCGCGCATCCCGGCGTCATGCTCGGCGTCGATCCAGGCAAGCTTCTGCTCGGTCGGCATGATCTGGGCGAGGCTCTGCAACCCGTCGCGCAAGCCCACTTCGCGCACATAGGCCGGTTCGCGCATGGTCTCCTCCCGCTGGAATTCGGCCGAGGCTAGCGCCGGGAGGCTGGCGGGGCAATCGTCTCGGTCGGATTCGCCGCCGAGCACTCCGGGCGTGCGCCGATTTCAGGCGGTATCCTCCTCAGACGGTGTCCTCCGGGGTCAGCACGCAGGCCGCGTCGGTGTCACCGAGCTCGATCTGGATCGTCGCATGAGCGATCCCGTACTGTGCATGCAGCATCTCGGCGACGGCGTTGAGCGCGGCATCGCCCGGATGGCCGCCCGGCATGACGAGATGGCAGGTGAGAGCGGTCTCGGTCGTGCTCATCCCCCAGATGTGCAGATCATGCAACCCGGCAACCCCCGGCACGGCCGCCAACCGGGCCCGCACCGCGGCGGCGTCGACCCCCTCTGGCACGGCGTCGAGCGCCAGCCCGATCGCGCTACGCAACAGGCCCCAGGTGCCGATGACGACGATCGCCGAAACCACGAGACCAACCACCGGATCGAGCCACGGCCAACCGGTCAGCGCGATCGCGAGCCCGGTGGCGACGACCCCGATCGTGACGAGGGTATCGGCGGCCATGTGCACAAAGGCGCTCTTGACGTTGAGGTCACGGCCGCGTCCCGAGGCGAACAGCAGTGCCGTCGTGCCGTTGACGAAGATACCGACCGCGGCGACCGCGGCGACGATGTCGCCCGACACTGCGACCGGCCGGGCGAGGCGCAGCAGCGCCTCCCAGGCGATGCCGCCGGTCACGACCAGCAGCAAGACGGCGTTGCCGAGTGCCGCGAGGATCGAGCTCGAGCGCCAGCCATAGGTGAACCGGCCGGAGGGCCGACGCCGGCTCAGCAAGGCCGCTGCCCACGACATCGCCAGCCCGAACACGTCGCCGAGATTGTGACCGGCATCGGCAAACAGCGCCAGCGAATGGGAGAGGATCCCGGCGACCGCCTCGCCGCCGACAAAGGCGAGGTTCAACGCAATCCCGATCGCGAAGGCGCGGCCATAATCGGCGGCCTGATGCGCGTGCGCGGCATGCGGATGTGCCGAATGATCGTGCGGCATGCGGCCCAGCTCGTTTGGCAGGCACTCGGTTAGCATGCGCTTGATACCACGAAAGGCTGCATCGCGGCGAGCCGCCTCGCCCGCTACCGCGAGGCGCGCGGCAGGGCCAATCGCGCGGACGCGGCCGATCGCGAGGACGGGGCCGATGGCGGGGCCTTGACAGCGGTGCCGCGGCGCGCGGAGAAAAGGGCGAGGAGGAACCGGCTCATGCTCGACGCGTATCTCTATAACGGCATTCGCACCCCGTTCGGTCGCCACGCCGGCGCGCTCGCCCGGCTGCGCCCCGACGACATGCTGGCTGCGGTCATTTCCGCGGTCGTCGAAGAGAGCCCGTTCGACCCGGCCAGGATCGAGGATGTCGTGGTCGGCTGCGCCAACCAGGCGGGCGAGGACAGCCGCTGTGTCGGGCGCCATGCCGGGCTCCTCGCCGGGCTGCCGATCGAGGTTGCCGGCTCGGTCTTGCAGCGCAATTGCGGCAGCGGGCTCAACGCGATCATCATGGCGGCACAGGCGGTCACCTGCGGCGAGGGCGAGGTGTTTGTCGCCGGCGGCGTCGAGAGCATGAGCCGCGCGCCCTTTGTCATGAACAAGGCCGAGGGCCCGTTCAGCCGCGACGGCCGCATCTTCGATTCGACGATCGGCGCGCGCTTTCCCAACCCGAAGATCGAGCGCCAGTTCGGCGCCGACACGATGCCCGAGACCGCCGACAACCTGGCGCGCGATTATCAGATCACGCGCGACGCATGCGACACCTTTGCCGCCGCTTCGCAGCAGAAATACGCGGCGGGCAAGGCCGACGGCTTTTTCGCCGGCGAGATCCTTCCCGTCGCGGTGCCGGCCGGGCGGTCGGGCCCGGTCACAGTCGCCGAGGACGAGCATCCGCGCCCGCAGACCGACCTCGCCGGACTTGCCCGGCTGCGCCCGCTGCAAGAGGGTGGTGTTACGACCGCCGGCAACGCCTCGGGCATCAACGATGGTGCCGTGGCGATGATCGTCGCCAGCCGCAAGGCCGGTGACGCCGCCGGGGCCGAGCCGGTCGCGCGCATCCTGTCGAGCGGGGTCGCCGGGGTACCGCCGCGGGTCATGGGGATCGGCCCGGTCGAAGCCTCGAAAAAGGCGCTGGCCCGCGCCGGGCTCAGCCTCGCCGACATCGACGTGATCGAGATCAACGAGGCGTTTGCCGCCCAGGTGTTGGCCTGTCTGCGCGGGCTCGACCTGTCGTTCGACGACAGCCGGGTCAACCAGAATGGCGGGGCGATCGCAATCGGCCATCCGTTGGGCGCGTCGGGACCGCGCATCTGCCTGACCGCGGCGCGCCAATTGCAGCGCATCCAGGGCCGCTATGCGCTCGTCACGATGTGCGTCGGTGTCGGCCAGGGCATCGCCGCCGTGCTCGAACGGGTCTGACACGCCACGCCGAGAGGAGCGGCGGCATGCAGCGTGTCGTCGTCCTTGGTGGCGGTTTCTCGGGGTTGTGGGCGGCGATCGGTGCGGCCCGGAAACTGGACGAGCTCGGCATCGGTCCGGACCGCGTCGCGGTGACGCTGATCGACCGCAGCGCGTTCCATTCGATCCGGGTGCGCAATTACGAGGCCGAGCTCGACGGCACGCGGGTGCCGCTTGACGAGGTCCTGGGTCCGATCGGCGTCGAGCGGATCGAAGCCGAAATCGCCGATATCGACTTGGGCGGGCGCCGGGTGCATTGCGCCGACGACACGCCTCCCCTGCCTTATGACCGGCTGGTGTTCGCGCTCGGCAGCCGGCTGGTGCGCCCGCCGATCCCGGGTCTCGCCGAACACGCCTTCGATGTCGACACCTACGCGGCGGGCAGCCGCCTCAATGCCCATATCGCGTCTTTGCCCGGCCACCGGCCCTCTCCCGGACAGTGGACCGCACTCGTCATCGGCGGCGGGCTGACCGGGATCGAGGTCGCGGCCGAGATGCCCGGCAAGCTGCGCGCGGCACTCGATGGCGGGCCCGGCGAGCCGCATGTGATCATTGCCGACCGGCAGCCCTGGATCGGCTCCGACATGGGCGGGGAAGCCCGCGCGGTCATCGACGAGGCGCTATCGGCGCTCGGTGTCGAACGCCGGCCGGGCGTGTCGGTCGCCGCGATCGACGCGGATGGCGCCACATTCACCGGCGGCGAGCGGATCGAGGCCGCGACGATCGTCTGGTGTGCCGGCATGCAAGCACATCCGCTGACCGCCTGCTTCCCGGTCGAGCGCGACCGCTTCGGCCGGGTTCCGGTCGATCCCTCGCTAAAGGTCAAGGGGATGGCGGCCGAGTTCGCGACCGGCGATGCCGCCTGGTTTCCGATCGACGGCACCCATTCCTGCGTCATGTCGTGCCAGCATGGCCGCCCGATGGGCCGCTTTGCCGGGCATAACGTTGTGTGCCACCTCCTGGGCCTGCCGCTGCTGCCGCTGGCGATCGACTGGTATACGACGATCCTCGATCTCGGCCCCTGGGGTGCGGTCTGCACCGCCGGCTGGGACCGCCGGGTCGCGGTCAAGGGTGCCGCCGCCAAGCGCACCAAGATCATGGTCAACCGCGAGCGCATCTATCCGCCGCGCTCGGGCGACCGCCGCGCGATCCTCGATGCGGCAGCGCCGGTGTTACAGGCGCCACCCCCGTTCTTTCGTTGATTTTGGCGCGGCCGGCGGCAGGACCATGTTGCTTCCGGATCCCTGAAACATTTTGGAAACATTTCCACATATTGATTCTCTGGCGGCTTTCCTTACATCAATTCTATGGTTCAAGTTCCGACTTTTGCGGTGCGCCCGAGCTTTCTCGGTCTTGATCGCAGCGATCCGGACGCCGCGATTTGCGTCGCCGGGGTTCCCTACGATCTCGGCACCTCGAACCGGCCGGGTGCGCGGTTCGGCCCGGCCGCGATCCGGCAGGCGAGCCGGATGCTGTGCGATGGCGAGCACCCGGCCAATTTCCACAACCCGGCGGCAGACGATCTCGCCGACATCGGCGATTTTCGGATCGCCCATGGCGATATCCTCGGCAGCCTTGAAAAAATCGAGGCGCAGGCGGCGCCGATCGAGCATCTGGTAGCGCTCGGTGGCGATCACACGATCACGATCGGCCTGCTGCGGGCATTGGCGCGGCGACGCGGACCGCTGGCGCTGGTGCATTTCGACGCCCATGTCGATACCTGGCCGGAGAGCTTTGGCCTCGCCTGGGGTCACGGCTCGCCATTCTACCATGCGATCGACGAAGGGCTGATCGACCCGCGCCGGACCGTGCAGATCGGCATCCGGTCACCGGTCGAGGCCGAGGTGCACGATTGGACGGTTGGCCAAGGGGTCACGATCATCCTTGCCGACGAGGTTCACGAGAGCAGCCCCGCGGCGGTCGCCGGGCGGATCCGTGGCGTGATCGGTGATGCGACGGCGTATTTGACATTCGACATCGATGCGCTCGACCCGGCTTTCGCACCGGGCACCGGCACCCCGGAGGTAGGCGGGCTTGCGACCTGGCAGGCGCGCGCGATCCTGCGCCGGTTGGCAGGCCTGCGCTTTGCCGGCATGGACATCGTCGAGGTCTCGCCACCTTATGATCACGCCGAGATCACGGCGCTGGCCGCGGCTACCCTCGCCTGGGACTACATCGCCTTGTTGGCGCCGCGAACGCAGCGCCGGGCGCCGTAGCAACCCGGGAAGGTGCGGGCAACAACGGACAACCTGGCGCGGCGGGCCGACACAGCCAAGCGGTCGCTCGGCGCAAGCCGGGTTGCGACATGACCAGTCCGCGGTAAAGGAATCGCCGGCGGAGCGGCGGCGCGGCGCTTGATCTTCCCGACGGTTTGGACCAAGACCACGATCGCGGAGCTGACCGGGGCGGGGCAGATTAGCCGGCGCGCACGGTGGCGGCCGGCCGGGATGGAGGTGCTTTCATGCCGAGGCTGACCTTGCGCATTGATTTCGACCAGGATCGGGCAATCGGCCCGGGCAAGATCAAGCTTCTCGAACTGATCGACAGCCTGGGCTCGATCGCCGCTGCCGGGCGCCAGATGGGCATGTCCTATCGTCGTGCCTGGCTGCTGGTGGACAGCGTCAACCACTGCTTCCGGCAGCCGGTGGTCGCCTCTCAGGCCGGCGGCCAGAATGGCGGCGGCGCCTCGCTGACCGAACTCGGTCACGCCGTCGTGCAACATTATCGCGCGGTCGAAGCTGCGGCGCGGACGGCCGGCGCCGAGGATATCGCCGCGTTGTCGGCGGCACTTGCCGACCCCGCCCGGGAACCCTCCGGGACAAAGGGCGGCAAGACCCACCGGCTGGCGCTGAGCGTAGGTTAGGCCGCCGCGCCGACCCGACCCTCGCGCCGACCCGGCTGGTCGCAGCCCTTGGGCAGCCTCAGGGCGGCGATCCGGCTCAGGACAATCGGGGTTCAGGCAACCCGGGCCAGCGTCTGCGACGGCCGGCGCGACAGCACCACCTTCCGCGCCGAGCGGCCAAAGAAGTGATAGCCGGAGCCGCCCTCGGCCAAGAGATCGAGAAAATTGTCGGGTGCCGTAATCCGCACG
Organism: Allostellaceae bacterium; assembly: GCA_035503615.1. Classification (GTDB taxonomy): domain Bacteria; phylum Pseudomonadota; class Alphaproteobacteria; order ATCC43930; family CGMCC-115725; genus AP-15. The sequence continues at coordinate 13,336 of DATJTI010000104.1, forward strand.
CAGCCCAGCACATCGGCACCGCGGGCGATGAACCCATCGGGCAGCATGCCGACCGTGGGTCCGACGATGGTCACGCGTGCCTCGGGTCGGGTCAGTCGCAGCAAATCTTCAAGCGTGCGGTTGACCAGGGTCGATCCAGTGATCAGCGCGACATCCGCCGAAGGCAGGATTTCGGCAGCCATTTCAGCCGGGCGGAAGAACGGCAATTCATCGGGCTTCAGCGTCGCCGGATCCTGCTCCAGCACCAGGAAAGGCTGGCCGCGGCGCTTCAGCTCTTTCAGGAACGGGACAAACGCGCCGACCACGACGACCGTGTCGCCGGGCCGGATTTCGGTGGCGTCGAAGGCGTCGATGTTGTCCTGCAGCACCATTTCGGGATGCGGCCGGCGCTGCCAGCAATAATCGGCGAGCGCGTTGACCGCGGCGATGCCGAGAGCGCGGCGGATGCCCTGCGTTGCCAGCGCCTCGCGGGCAAGATCGGCAGCGCGCCGACCGGCAAGCTTGCCCGGGAACGGCATCGCCATCGCCGAACTCGGGCAGCACACCGCCTCGGGGATCGACTTGAGCGGTGTGGCGCAGGCGCCGGCAACGCCGTTGGCGAGCTTGACCCCGGTAAAGAACAGCCCGACCACGGCGCGCTCGACCGTGATCGTCTCGAGTTCAGGACCGAGAATCGCACCGATCGCCGCGATCGTATCGGCCAGGATCGAAGGCTCGCCCGTATCCATCGACGGATCACCTCTGCCAAAGCGCATCGCCATATCCGCCAAAATAGATCGACGGCACACCGGGGCAAGCATTTTCACCGGCAACCCGGCACACCGGTTTTCGCCAATCGCCGGACTGACCGGGGCATTTGCTGATACCGGCCCGTCCATACCGGCCCATCCATACCGGCGCGTCCATACCGGTGCGGGGCGATGCTCAGCGCCGCTGCCAGGTCAGAACCGAGGAGACGGCATAGTTCCACACGACGCCAACCGCAGCGCCGGCGAGCCCGGACAGCCACCAGGTGTAGTGATGGGCAAACGCCGCCGAGGCGATGCCGACATTGGCCACGGCCCCGAGGCTGCACACCGCATAGAACGACAAAAGCCCGGTTGCAAACCGCGCACCGGTCAGGCGGCGGTCACGATAGGTCAGCATATTGTTGAGCACGAAATTGCTGGTCATCGCCAGGAACGTGGCCACGGCCTGAGCAGCCGGAAATGCAAGCGCCTTCAGCCCCAGATAGAGCACCAGGAAATGGACAGCGACACCCGACGCGCCGACCGCCGCAAATGAAACAAAACGGATCGGGATATAGCCGCCGAGCATTTTATCGACAAGCAGCAGCAGGTATTCCCAGACGGCGAGGGTATCGAGCTTGCTTTCGCCGTGGTGGCGCTGGCCAAACACGTAGGGGATTTCCTTGAACCGATAAGCAACCGGGGTCGAAGCGAACAAATCGAGCAGGATCTTGAACCCCTGCCCGGACAGGTGTTTCACCGCGCTCTCGAAAGCCGGCCGCGACAGCAGGAAGAAGCCGCTCATCGGATCGGCGAGCTCGGCGGCGACGACCAGACGGGCAAGCCGCGCAGCCAAACCGCTGATCGCGACCCGCCGCCGGTCCCAATCGCCGACGCCGCCGCCCGCGGCATGCCGGCTCCCCACCACGATATCGAGCTCCTCGGCCTTGATCATCGCCAGCATCAGCGGCAGCAGCCGTTCGTCATGCTGCAGATCGGCGTCGATAACCGCGAGATAGGGAGCGCTGCTGGCAAGCATGCCTTCGATCACCGCAGTCGACAGTCCGCGGCGCCCGATCCGGTGCAGGCAGCGCACCCGCCGATCGGTCTGCGCCAGCGCCCGGATCGCGGCGGCGGTGCCGTCCGGCGAATCATCGTCGACAAAGATGACTTCCCACGCGATCCCGCGTAGCGCCTCGTCGAGACGCGTCAGCAGCAGCTGGATATTGCCGCTTTCGTTAAAGGTCGGGACGACGACGCTGAGCTCGAGACCACCGGAAACCGGATCCGGGCCGCTAGGCGCCGGCGCACCGAGCGCGGCCGGTTCGGCGACTGCCGCCGCCGCATGAGGTGTCAGCATCGTTGCGGAGGAGCTGGTGACACAGCCCGATCAGCACCGAGAGATCGCCGGTCCAATGCCATCCACCGTCTGATCTACGCCGAGGAACGCTTGCTCAGTGCTGCACTTTCCGAGGAGAGTCAACCGCTATTTGCATCGATTCCTTGAGCCCTGGCGCAATATGATCCCGAATACTTTATTGCCAGAATACTTTCCATACTGTGAACAGAATCCGGGTCCGAGCGGACGTTCGCTTCCCTGGCACTGCCTCCCTGGCACTCGTCAGCCGGGGCCGGGCTTGCGGCTCAGGAAATCGCGGAAGCCTTCGCGCGGATGGCCGGCCGCGAGCCAGCCGGCGCGGGCATCCTCTTCATTGCCGTAACGCTCGCGCCAGCCCATGCCGATCTGTTCGTGCAGCAGGCGTTTGATGCCCTGCACCATGCGCGGGTCGTTTTTGGCGATCTGTTGCGCCATCTCGATTGCGGTGTCGATCAGCCGCGCCGCCGACGCGATCTGGTTCAGCAACCCGATCCGCTCCGCCTCCTCGGCGCCGACGACGCGGCCGGTATAGAGCAGTTCCTTGGCTTTCGGCAGACCGACCAGCAACGGCAGCGACCAGGTCGAGTTGGCCCGGCCGTAGCTCGCCGCGAGAAAACGGAACTGGGTGCGCTCGCAACCGATGCGCAGATCGAGGGTCGAGCAGAGCAACGCCGCACCGCCATAAGCAAGGCCGTTGATGGCGCCGATCAGCGGTTTCGAAAAGGTCGCGACATGCCAGGTCGCCTCGCTGCGAAACGCTTGGCGCTGCGCCAGTTCCTCGCTCGTGAGGTCGGCCATTTCGTGGATGTCGGCGCCGGCGGAAAAGGCACGCTCGCCCGCACCGGTCAGGATCACCGCCTTGACTGCTTCGTTCTTCTCGCAGGCGCTCAGTGCCTCGTCGAGCTCGCGGACCAGGTCGAAACTCAGCGCGTTGAGCTTTTCGGGGCGGTTCAGCGTAATCAAGGCAACGCCGTCGCGATGCTCGCTCAGAATGTTTTGGTTAGCCATTTCGTTCGCCTCCGGCGCGGATCGCAGTGGTTTGACACTATGCGCAACCGGGTGTTAGCTCAACCCAAAGGGCGGTATGGCGCGACGCCGGATCGGCTGGTCGCAAAGGCATGGAGGCGGTGATGGGCGGGGCTCTCGATGGAATCCGGGTGCTGGAGCTGGCGCGCTATCAGGCCGGGCCGCGCGGCGGCATGATCCTCTCCGACCTTGGCGCCGAAGTCATCAAGATCGAGAAGCTGGGCGGCGAGGAGACCCGCAAATCGCCGCCGCTGGTGCGCGGTCAGAGCGTCTATTTCTCGGTCTACAATCGCGGCAAGAAGAGCCTGTGCCTCGATTTGCGCACGCCGCGCGGCAAGGCGATCTTCGCCGAACTGGTCAAGACCGCCGACATCATATTGCAGAATTTCCGCCCCGGGGTCATGGACAAGATGGGCTTCGGTTATGAGCGGCTGCGCGAATTGAAGCCCGACATCATCCTCGGCTCGGTCTCGGGGTTCGGCCAATACGGTCCCTATCGCGACCGCCCGGCCTTCGATCCCTTGGGCCAGGCGATGAGCGGGCTGATGCATCTGACGGGCACGCCGATCGGCCGGCCGCTCGGCACCGCCTCCTCGATCGTCGATCGCTATACCGCCTTGCATGCGACGATCGGCATGCTTGCGGCATTGCATCACCGCGACCGCACCGGCGAGGGCCAGGTCGTCGATGTCTGCCTCTTGGATTCGGCGCTGACCATGGTCGAGATCCCGACCTCCTATTATCTCGCGACCGGCGAGGAAGGTGGCGAGGGCGGCCGCCCGCCCTATGAGGCCAAGGACGGCCATGTCGTGATCTCGGCCTCGGGGCGCGAGATGGGCTCGCGGCTGTTGCGCATCGCCACCGGCAACCCCGACGCGATCGCCAATACCGGCGCCTTTACCGGGCGGATGAGCCTCGCCGATTCGCCACGCCAGGCGGTCGCGAAATGGTGCCTCGCCCACACCGTCGACGAGATCTGCGAGGCGCTTGTTGCCGCCGATATCCCGGTGGCGCCGGTCAAGACGATCCCCCAGGTGGCCGAGGACCCGCATCTTTGGGAACGCGAGATGCTGGTCAAGATGGCGGACCCGGTGGCCGGCGAGATGTATCTGCCGGGGGCGACGATCAAGATGTCGAAAACTCCCGGCCGGGTTGGCCCGGTACCGACCCCCGGCCAGCACACCGACGAACTGCTATCGCAAATCCTCGGCTATGATCGGCCCGTGCTGGATGAATTGCGCGAAGCAAAAGTGATCGCATAGCGGGTCAGGCAGGCGCGGTCAGCCGCGGCAATCGGAAAGGTCGATACGCCGGGCTTGGGGGCGTGACGCAGACCGGGACGAGGGAGGCGGCGATGGCAGCGGATTACAGCATCTGTCTTGGAACGGCCGGCTGGGGTGTATGGCACAGTCCGGATGCCGGACGGTCGTGGACACGGCATCGCGCCCCGTTTCCGCTCAACAGCCGCATCCAGGCGTTGGTCCCGCATCCCAAAGAGCCGCAGACCGTGTTTGCAGGCGGCGATACGGGCTTGTTTGTGAGCCACAATGGCGGGGCGCGGTGGGGGCGTGTCGGGGGCGGCGATGGCGCTTTGCCGACGATCTGGTCGCTGACCATCGACCCGGTCGATCCCGATATCCTGTTTGCCGGCACGCGCCCGGCCGGGATTTACCGCTCGCGCGATGGCGGACGGCACTGGGAGAGTTTGGCGATAGGCGCTGCCCGGGAGTGCTCGATCGGCGAAGCCTTTGTGACCAGCCTCGTCATCGACCCCGACGATCACCGGATGGTCTGGGCCGGGGTCGAAATCGACGGCGTCTTCCGCAGCCGCGACGGCGGCGATTCCTGGACGCACCTCGATGGGGGCTTGTACGACCCGGACATTCACGCCGTGGCGATCGCGGCAACCCAGCCCAAGCGCCTCTATGCCAGTACCGCACGCGAAATGTTTATCAGCAACGATCTGGGTGAAAGCTGGCGGCCCTTGGGCATCAAAGAGAAATGGCCGCTGCCCTATGCCCGCGGCATGGTGGTTAAGACCGATGATCCTGGCGTGCTGTTCGCCGGCTGCGGCGAGACCACGACCGGTGAAAAGGGGCATGTGCTTCGCACCACGAATTTTGGCGAGACCTGGGAGATCCTGCCGCTCCCGAAAGAGCCCAACGCCACTCTATGGGGTCTGGCGACGCATCCCGCCCAGCCCGGCCGCATCGTCGCCTTCAGCCTGTTCGGCGAGGTGTATATCACCGAGGATGCCGGCGCCTCCTGGCGCAAGATCGCCCGCGAATTCGGTGAGATCCGCGCCGCCGCCTGGGTGCCGAACTGAGGCGTCGCGGCGGCGACGGGATGCGATCGAACATATTTGCACACGGATCATCGAGTGTCCGACTGCGCAGAGCCGCAGCGCACGGCGCGGACGTAATCATGATCGGTCTTGCCGGCGCTGAGCACATCGCCGTCGCCGAACAGCACGCCCCAGGCAAGTACCGAACCGGGGGGTTTGACGAGCGGACCGGGGGCGTAGCTCGAACCCGACCAATAATAGCCTTGCGACGGGCCGGCCGACTGCGTGCAGCTGCACTCCCTGGTATGGTTGGCGCCATCGACAGTGCAGCCTGATGTGCAGTTGTTGTTGAACGCAGCAGCCACCGGCGGCAGGTAGGTCTCATAGTCCACGATGCTCTGCAGCTCCTTGACGTTGGGGATCCGCCAGTCGCAATGGTGGGCGAAGCAGGGCCGGGTGTCGAGCTGGGCGACCCATTGGAAGATCGTATATCGGGCGCCGCCCAAGGGTGTGCAGGCGGCCCCGCTCCCGCAATCCGCGTTGCTGCCACACGCCCGGCTGGCGTTGTTCGAGCAGGTCCCTTGCCACGGATAGGTGTTGTTCCAGTTGTGGAGACCACCGCTCGACTGGTCCTTCTTCTCCCAGATGAGCTTGGTGTTCTCATCGGTGATCGTGCCGTCGCCATTGTCCCGGTATCTGAGCGGGGCCCCGGCCCGGAGGTCACCGTCATCGCCCGAGACATAGGAGGTCGTCTGCCCGCTGGCGGGTAGCCGCTGCCCCAACAAGGATGGGCAATCTGCGGCCGGTTGCGGAAGTCCGGTCGCCGCTCCGCTCTCGACAGTCCGGGCGGATGCGGCCGCCGTTCCACCTTGGTCGGACTGGGCGTATCCGGCCCCCGCCCCCAGCAATGCGGCGCACACCGCAATAAACGTGACACCGCTTTTCATCACGATTTTTCCTCCCGGCAAATCCCGGACCTGCATTAAGGGCTGTCGAGACGATGCAGAAAATCACAAATCGGATCCAACAGGACGGGCGCAGGATGGAACCGGAGGCAACGCAAGTGGACGTGACGCAAGCGGCGCCGGTCGGCGCCGGCGTGACCGCCGCGGCGCCATTGGCACGAAACTGGGCAGCCGAAGGAAGGAGCGAAGGCGATGACAACACAGATGACCGGCACCACCGCCATTTCACAGGTGAGCACCCAACACCATCGTGTCGTCTCCAAGGACGAATGGGTCGCTGAGCGCAAGCGGCTGCTGGCGCGCGAGAAGGAGCTGACACGCCTCGGCGACCAGATTGCGCGCGAGCGCCGGGCGCTGCCCTGGGTGCGGATCGACAAGCCCTACATGTTCGACACGCCGCTCGGCGGGCGCAGGCTGGCCGACCTGTTCGCCGGGCGCCGCCAGCTGCTGGTGCAGCACTTCATGCTCGCGCCAGGCTGGGAAGAGGGCTGCAAGAACTGCTCCTACATGGCCGACCATACCGATGGCGCGACCGTGCACCTGGCGCAGCGCGGCGTCACCTTTGTCGCCGTTTCGCGCGCGCCGCTGGCCGAGATCGAGCGTTTCCGCCGGCGCATGGGCTGGAAGTTCCCGTGGGTGTCCTCGCACGACAACGACTTCAACCGCGATTTCCACGTCAGCTTCACGGCCGACGAGATCGCCAATGGCACGGCCGACTACAATTTCGGCGGCACACCCGCGGGCGAGGAAATGCCCGGCATCAGCGCCTTTTGGAAGGATGATGCGGGCGAGGTCTTTCATACCTACTCGACCTATGGCCGCGGCGTCGAGGTGATGATGCACACCTACCGGCTGCTCGATCTTACTCCCAAGGGCCGGGACGAGGACGGATTCGGCATGAACTGGGTGCGCCACCACGACCGGTACGAGCCCGATCCTCCCCGAAATGCGGTTCGAGCGCGGCCGGATGGCGACGATACCGGGGCATCGTCGCCAATCGGGGCGCCCTAATACGTTTCGCGCGGCAGGTTGAGGTGCGGGAAGACGCTGTGGACGTGCGGCGTCACGACTTGGCGCGCCGGACGGATATAGGATTTGTCGAGCTCGTGGTAGCCGGTGACGCCGAGCAGCGACAGGCAGATGCGGATCTCATCCTCGAGGATCTCGAACAACCGCACCACCCCGGGGCCGCCGGCCGCGGCCAGACCGTAGATGTAGAGCCGGCCAACCGAAACGATATCGGCGCCGAGGATCAACGCCTTGACCACGTCGGTGCCGCGATAGATGCCGCCATCGACCATGACGCGGGCGCGGCCGCCGACGGCTTCGACGACTTCGGGCAGGACGTCGATCGAGCCCACGCCCTGATCGAGCTGGCGCCCGCCATGGTTCGAGACATAAACGCAGTCGGCGCCACATTCGAGCGCGATCTTGGCGTCTTCCGCGGTGCCAATTCCCTTCAGCACCAATGGGATGTCGAAATTTTTCTTGACTCGCTCGATGTCGCGCCAGTTGAACCGCGCCTGGTGGATGCGCGCCTGCTCATCGCTCACGCTGATCCGCGCGCGGCGGCGCTGGTGGCGTTTGGCAATGTCGCGCTCGCGGCGGCTATAGCTGTCGGTATCGATCGTAAAGCAGAACGCGTCGTAGCCGCTGGCGATCGCACGACGGACATGGTCATCGACCCAATCGGCGTCGCCGCGCACGTAAAGCTGGAAGATTTTGAAGCCGTCACCCGAGGCTTCCGCGGTCTTTTCCAAACCCGGATGCGCACCGGAACTCAGGATCATCCCGTTGCCGAATTCGCGGGTCGCCCTGGCAACCGTGGCGCCACCGCCCGGCTCGAACACTTCGAGCCCGCCGACGGCCGAGCACAGCACCGGGATGCGCAGCTTCTTGCCGAAAAACGTGCGGCCGCTGTCGACATTCGACACGTCGCGCAGCACCCGCGGCCGAAACCCCCAGGCGTCCAGCGCCGCACGGTTGCGCGCCAGGGTCGTCTCGGTTTCCGAGCCGCCGATCAGATAATCCCAATTGTTGCGATTGAGGTTGGTGCGTGCCTGGGTGACGAATTCGTGCAGGTTCTGAAACCGTTCTTCGAGCGACTCGGTCATGATCGCTTTCTCCCTCTGTTGGCTTCTGGGTGCGGCCGAGGCCGACAGCGTCGGACGGCCAGGGTCTCGATGTCAGCCGATTTCGGCAATTGCTGCGATGTTTGGGTGGGCTCTCGATCGGGTCTTGTCCGCGCGGTCGGTTGCGGCGGGCCATTTGCGATCGATCGGCGGCCCTGGTTGGACGCCGGGATCAAATCCTTGACGTTTGGGTCGGGTCGGAGCTTGGACCTGCCACGGCAGATCCGTCCGAGTTCCCAGGCTCAACGCGTGATGCCGCTCGCTCCCGCCGGCACGTCGTAAAACGCCAGGGTCATCGACACGCTGGTGTAAAAGCCCATCAGGCAAATCACGTCCGTGATCCCTTGATGGCCGAGCGCATCGACCGCCCGTTCGTAGAGACCCTTCGGGACCCAGCGCGAATTGCTGAGGCAGGTCGCCATCTCATAGACGACCTGTTCGCGCGCATTGGAAAACGAGGTCGGCAGAGCCGACAGCAGAGCCTCGACCTTGTCGTCCGGCAGCCCGGCCGCCTTGCCGGCACGCTCATGCGCATTGGTCGGGTAGACCGAATGCCATTTGCTGTTGATGACGATGACGGCGATCTCGCGCTCGCGCTCGGAAAGCGAATAGCCGGTGCGGAAATAGGCGCCCAGCGGACCCATGACGTTCGCCAGCTTGGGGTTGTGCACCCAGATCTTGTTCGGCCCGCCGAGGGCGCCGCGCGTTTCCACCAGCGAGCGGTACCCCGCCTGCTGCTCCGGCGTCATCTGGTCGTAGGGGAGTTCGGCATAGCGGCCAAAAGTCGGCGTCTCGGGCATTGTGGGTTTCCTTGGTATGGCCTTGCAGCCCATCGTGCAGCGGGCGCGGCCTGTTGTCGACTCACGCGCACGCGGATTGCCCTGGTTTCACCAATGGCCGGCAGGTTGATCCCGCGTAATTTGGCTGAGCGTTGCGCCGGGCTCGCTATGCACCGCCCGCGGCGCGTGCGCGAATCTCGGACGAGGAGATGTCGAGGCGGAAACGGTGCTCGGGGATTTCGGTAAAGAGCTCGGCATAGCGCCGCGGCACCGGGATGTCGCCGAGCGCGCGCACACGGCCGCCCGCGTCGATGCGCACCGCCACCAGAAAGCTGCCCCCGGAATTGGCGATTTCCTCGAGCGCCAGATGCATTCGAGCCTCGTCATCACCGTAATATTTCGGTCCGAACAGCCGCTCTGCCGTATCCACGCCGACCACAAACGTCGTCCCCGGAAAGAGCCGCGACTTTTCGACGAAGGTGGGCGCCCTAGTGAGCTCGACCGGCGACTTCCAGGCGAATTGTGCGAGCCGGTGCCTCACCGTCTCGCCAAGGAGCGGCGGCTTGTCGACGTTGGTGACAGAGATTTCGAACGCGAGCGGCTGCCGCCTCAGTTCTTCGGCGACCCGCGCCAGCTTTACATGGCCGTCATGCATCGGGTTGAAGGAACCCGGAAACAGCACCACGGGCTGCGGTGCCGACAGCATGATCTGGCCATCGGGCTGGACGGTGACGCGATCGAGCGCGCCCGCCAGGAGTTGATCGATCGTGTCCACGGCCGCGCCGCCCGTCTCTGCATAAACTGTTTCCGCATAATGTTCATCGGCATCGATGAGGCTCTGCGGCGAGGGTGCGGCAACCCCGCAGGCGCGGGCCAGCCACAGGACGATCGCGCGCGACACGAGGTCTTCCTCGGCGGCGCGATCACGCCGGCCCTTGGCCAGCACATAAGTGGAGTGCGCGATGCCGGCGGCGTTGGCAGCAGCGACATGAAAGCGATGCTCGCCTCTGCGCGGACGGTCGCTGACCAGTGCCGCCGTGGCACCGAGGCCGACCAGCTCGGTGCCCGCCCCGACACCGGTCCCCGACACCAGCCTCGAGGCACGCGCCCGTGCGGTCTGCGCCATCGCGATGGCGGTGTCGGCGCTGCATGCCTGCGCCGGCGGCGAGCCGAGAAACGTCGCCAGCGCCTGTTCGTCATAAGGCACTTGCGCCTCGATCAAGAGCCGCGAGCCACCGGGAACACGCAGCAACTCGCCGATCGCCCCACTGCCGCCCCCGGTGATCGCGAGCGCCGCCTTGCGGCCCGAACCGTGCAATGCTGAGATCAATTGCCGCCACGCGGCGTCCGACGGGCTCATGGCGAGTGGTCCAAAGCCGAAAATACCTTGCGAACGGTGAAAGACAGGGCGGACGGAGTCAACAGCCGGGGTCGATCCGAGGATTGCAATAGCTGTTGTAATCGCGCGCGATGCCGCCGCTGCCACCGCAGCTGGTGGGATGCGGCATTGGCCGATGTGCAGCCCGCGGCGAGTTCGTCGACCCTATTCTCGCTGGATCACCGGCAGCACCTTCCGCAACCGGTCCATCGCCGCCATGACGAGCACTTCGACGTTCCGCTTTGGCATGGTCCGGCGGCAGCGTATCGTCCGCAATCAGGTCGGTCTCGAGCCCTCGGGTTCAATCCTGTGACAGGGCCTGCTCGACGGAGCAACAAGGCTCGGCACGGCAGGAAGACCGACCGGCGTTCGTTCACAACAATTGCTCAAGGGGTCAGGCGATGCCGACGATCGATGCTCAGGTCCACGCCTATGAGCGCAACCATCCGGGCCGGCCCTGGGTCGGCACCCTCTATGGACCGGCGGAGGTGACCGGCGACCAGATGGTCACGGCGATGGATGCCGTCGGCGTCGACGCCGCGATCCTGGTCTCGCCGTTTTCGATGTACCGCTATGACGCGAGCTACGCGAAAGAGGTCTACGCCGCACATCCGACCCGGTTCAGGCTGGTCAAACCGGTCGACCCGACCGATGCCGCGGTGGCCGACACGATCGCCGAATGGGTGGCGACAAAGGGCACGGTCGGCATCCGGATCTTCTTGCGCGACAACGTCTCGACCGACCCTGCCGACCCGAAGATCAACCATGTCCTGGCGCTCGCGGCGCAGCATTCCCTGCCGGTCAACGTCGCCTGCACCGGGCGCCTCGAACAGGCCGGCCAACTGGCGGCGCGCAACCGCAATACCCGGATGGTGATCGATCACCTCGGCCTGCCGCAGCCGCACGAGCCGCCGCCGCCGGCGCAACCCTTTGCCGATCTTCCCAAGCTCCTGGCGCTCGCGGCCTGCGACAATGTCGCGGTAAAGATCAGCGGCGCCTGCACCTTGTCACACGAGCCCTTCCCATACCGCGACATCTGGGACCCGCTCGCCCGCATCTTCGATGCCTTCGGCTTCGAGCGCTGCATGTGGGGCACCGACTGGACCCGCGCAGTCGGCATGCTGACCTACAAGGAGGGGGTCGAGGCGTTTCGCGTCACCGATCGGTTGTCCGACCATGACCGCGCCCGGCTGATGGGCGAGACGCTGCAGCGGATCTATAACTGGGATGCGGCAGCCGCCTGACGGCGCATCGGCATTGGGCCGCCGGCTGTGCGGGACATGGTTACGACCGGCGCCGCTGGTACCAGGGATGCGGATTGCCGGGCACCTTGACGCGCAGCGTGTAGACCGAGCTATGCGCGCAGCAGAACAAAGTCCGCAAATCCGGCCCGCCGAACGCGAAATTGACCGCCTGCTCCGGCCACCGAATGACGCCGATGCGCCGGCCATCGGGCGCCATGACCCAGATGCCGCCCGGCCCGGTGCAATAAACCCGGCCGATGCTGTCGACCTTGAGCCCATCGGGGATGCCCGGCTCGCCGCCCTCGTTGAGGTCGGCGAAGATGCCGCGCCCGACCATGTGGCCGTCCGCATCGAGCCGGATCGCGTGGATGTACTGCGAGGAGCGCGTATTCGCGACATACATCGTGCGCTCATCCGGCGACAGCGCCAGCCCGTTCGGGTACTCGCAATTCGCCAGCACGCTCAAGCTGCCATCCGGCGCCAGGCGATAGACGCGGGCGCCATCCCACAAATTGTCCTCCCCGGCCGGTCCCGGGATCTCGCGCTCGTGGAAGGGGCGGCGCTTGTCCGGGTCGGTGAAATAGAGGCAGCCATTCGAGTGGCAGATCACGTCGTTCGGCCGGTTGAAGCGCCCGCCCCGATAGTTGTCGACCAGTGTCTCGACCTTGCCGTCCGGGTCCATGCGGGTCAGTCGCCGGTCGTCTCCTTCGCAGACGATCAGATGGCCTTCGAGATCGAAGGTTGTGCCGTTGCCGCCGATCGTGGTTCTGACGAGTTCCGGCGCCCGGCCCGGCACCAGCCGGTGCAGATGGTTGCGCCGCAGATCGACAAAATACCACCATCCGTCCGGATGCCACAGCGGGCCTTCGGTAAAGAGGAAGCCGGTGGCGAGGCGCTCGGGCTCGGTGGTTTCGAGGATTTCCAGCAGGTCGTTGGCAGTCGGCATGGCTGATCTCCTGAACAGACGGTCCTTCCGCAATGATGGCTATGCCCGCGATGATGGCAATGCCCCGGGCCGCCACCGCAATGACGCGCCGGTCGGAGGTGCAGGCTGCCAGAACGTCAATATGAATAACCGAAACGTCAATACGAATAACCAGAGCGTCAATATGAATAATCGGTGAAAACCGGGTCGATGTCGCCGTGCCAGCGGGTGCGGTAATCGTCGAGCAATTCCTCGGCCGGGGTGCGGCCGGAGCCGGCAATCGCGAACAGCGGATCGAGAAAATGGGTTTCATCGTCGCCGAGCGCACTGCGTCGGGCGCGGCGATGCAGCCCCTCGCGGGCAATTTCGAGCATTTCGAGGCCGACATCGCGCAGCGTGCGGGTCCGCAGCGGCGCTGCCAGCGCCAGCCGCGGCACGTCGCGCCGCATCGCCTCGCGCTCCGCAGCGGTCCAGTCGGCGATCAGATCGGCGGCCGCATCGAGCGCCGTCGCATCGTAAAGGATGCCGACCCACAGCGCCGGCAGCGCGCACAGATGCCGCCATGGGCCGCCATCGGCGCCGCGCATTTCGAGAAACGTCTTGAGCCGCACCTCGGGAAAGGCGGTCGTCAGGTGATCGATCCAGTCGCCGAGAAGCGGGATTTCGCCGGGGAGCGCCGGCAGACGCCCGGCCAGGAAATCGCGAAACGATTGGCCGCTCGCGTCGATGTAGCGACCGTCGCGGTAGACGAAATACATCGGTACGTCGAGCATCCAGTCGACATAGCGCTCGAAGCCGAAGCCCGGCTCGAAAACGAACGGCAGCGTGCCGCAGCGGTCGGGGTCGGTGTCGGTCCAGACCTGGCTGCGCTGGCTCAGCAAACCCGACGGCCTGCCCTCGACAAAGGGCGAATTGGCGAACAGTGCCGTGGCCACCGGCTGCAAGGCCAGGCTGACCCGGAACTTCTTCACCAAGTCGGATTCTGATTGATAGTCGAGATTGGTCTGGACCGTGCAGGTGCGCAACATCATGTCGAGACCGAGCCGGCCTTTTTTCGGCATGTAGTCGCGCATGATGCGGTAGCGCTGTTTGGGCATCCACGAGATGTCCTCGCGGCGCCATTTCGGGTCGAAACCGAGCCCGATCATGCCGAGCCCGAGCTCGTCGCAGACCTCGCGCACCTGGCGCAGATGCTCGCGCACCTCGTCACAGGTCTGGTGCACGGTTTCGAGCGGCGCGCCGCTCAATTCGAACTGGCCGCCGGGTTCGAGGGTGATCGAACATCGCGCGTCATTCGCGAGCGCGATCGTGTTGCCGCCTTCGACCACCGGTTTCCAGCCGAACCGCGTCATCCCGTGCAGCAGTGCGGCGATGCCGTCCGGCCCGTCATACGGCACCCGCCGCAGGTCGGCGCGGCGGAACACGAACTTCTCGTGCTCGGTGCCGATCCGCCAGGCCGAGGGCGGCTTCGACCCGGCTTCGAGGTGCTCGACCAGCTGCCGCTTGCTGGTGATCGGCTCTCCGGGCGTGCTCGGCATCGTCGTCATGCTCGGCGAAACTCCGGCAAAATCGCTACCACAAAATCGCTACCAAGAGATGGGCTGGCTGGTCGCCCGATGCTGCCCGGCCGGGTGCGCTCAACCGACCCGCTTGGGGCGCCAATCCCCGGCGCCCGCCTGGAGCACCGCCAGAGCCGCCAGCGCCGCGGTGTCGGCACGCAGGATTCTGGGTCCCAGCCCGACCCGGATAACAAAGGAGAGTTTGTCCAGAGAATCAAGCTCCGTCTCGGCGAACCCACCCTCGGGCCCGGTCAGCAATGCGATCGGTTCGAGGCCGAATTGCGTCACCGCCGCAGCGATCGGCGCACCGCCGCCGGTCTCGTCGCACACCAGCAGCCGCCGCTCCGGCGGCCATGCTGCAAGCAGCGCGCCGAGCGGCTGTGGCGGGTGCAGCACCGGCACCGACAGCCGCTCGCTCTGCTCGGCGGCAGCAACCGCATGGCTCCGCAGGCGGTCGAGATTGAGCCGCTCGACCTGGGTCCGGGCGGTCCACACCGGTAACAGCGCCGCGACTCCGAGCTCGGTTGCCTTCTCGACCAGCCAGTCGAGACGGGCGCGCTTGATCGGCGCGAACAGCAGCCACAGATCGGTCTCGGTTTCGGTCTCGGCCGTGCGCCGCCGTGATTCGACTTGCAGCGCCACCCGGTCGCGGCTGCCATCGACAATCCGGCACAACCATTCGCCATCCGTCGCGTTGAACGCCGCCACCGCCGCACCCGGAGCGAGCCGCAAGACCGTGCGCAGATGGTGCGCCGGCCCCGGCGGCAGCACGACCGCCGCACCGGACATCAGCCTCTCCTCGAGATGCACCCGCGGCACGCGGCACTCGATCATCTCTGGCTCCCAGGCATCGCCGGCCCCCTGCTGGTAGCGCCCGCGGCTTGAGCCGGGGCCACCCAATCGCCAAGATTGGATCATGCGAGCGGAAAAAAAGCCCGGCGCCGGATTGGCGACGGTCGCGGTCGATCCGAGCGACATCGCCGCCGGCGACTGGGTCGAGCGGTATCTGCCGGCAGGCTTGCGCCCCTACGCCCGGCTGGCGCGTCTGGACCGGCCGATCGGCACCTGGCTGTTGCTGTTCCCTGCCTGGTGGGGGACGGCGCTCGCCGCAACCGGCTGGCCCGACCCAGCGCTCTTGGCGCTGTTCGCGCTCGGTGCTGTCGCCATGCGCGGCGCCGGCTGCACCCTCAACGATATCGTCGACCGCGACTTCGATGCACGGGTCGCACGCACCAGGCTGCGGCCATTGCCGAGCGGCGCGGTCAGCGTGCGCCAGGCGTTGCTGTTCCTGCTGCTGCAACTGGGGATCGGTGCAGCCGTGCTGTTCAGCCTGAACCGGCTCAGCATCCTCTTGGGCATCGCCGTCCTCGGGCTGATCGCAAGCTACCCGTTCATGAAGCGCATCACCTACTGGCCGCAACTTTTCCTCGGGCTCAACTTCAACTGGGGTGCGCTCGTCGGCTGGACTGCGGTGACCGGTGCGCTCGCCGCACCACCCGTCCTGCTCTATCTCGGCGGCGTGTTCTGGACGCTCGGCTACGACACGATCTATGCGCATCAGGACAAAGCGGATGACAGACTGATCGGCGTCAAATCCTCGGCCCTGGCGCTTGGTGCCCGCACCCGGCCGTGGCTCATCGCCTTCTACGCCGCGGCGGTGCTGCTATGGGGTCTCGCCGGAGTGGCCGCCGGGCTCGGCCGCTGCTACTGGGCCGGGCTCGCCGCCGCCGCTGTGCAGCTCTTGTGGCAGGCGCTGCGCGTCGATATCGACAACCCGGCCGATTGCCTCGCCAAGTTCCGCTCGAACCGCGCGGCGGGCTGGCTGTTGCTGGCCGGGATCGTCACCGGGCATCTGCTGTGAGCACCGCCGCAGATCGGGCACGGTTCATCCGCGCCAACACTGCGATTGCGAGACCGCCGCTGGTGCCGGAAATCCGGCTGCATCTGGCGAGCGAGATCACCCCAATCTGGCAGGCGAGCGAGGAGAGCCTGGCGCGGCACGGCATAGCACCGCCGTTCTGGGCCTTTGCCTGGGCCGGCGGCCAGGCTCTGGCGCGCTGCCTGCTCGACCACCCGCAGACGGTGGCCGGGCGCCCGGTACTCGATTTCGGCTCGGGCTCGGGTCTCGTGGCGATCGCCGCCGCCCGGGCTGGTGCCGGCCCGGTGCGCGCCGCCGAGATCGACCCGTTCGCGATTGCCGCTATCGCCGTCAATGCCGCGCTGAACAAGGCCGCAGTCAGCGTGATGCCCGGCGATGCGCTCGACGGTGCGCTCGACAATATCCTGGCGGATCGCGGCATCGTCACGGCGGGTGATGTCTGCTACGAGCGGGAGATGGCGCAGCGCGCCGTTGCATGGCTCAGACGGTGCGCGGCGCAGGGCTGCCTCGCCCTGCTCGGCGATCCGGGGCGCGCCTATCTGCCGCCGACCGGGCTGCGCAAGATCGCCCGCTATCTCGTGCCGACCAGCCGCGAGATCGAAGACCGCGAGGTCCGCGAAACCACCGTCTGGCAGGTCCTGGACCGATAGCGAGCGTGCCGGCGGAACGCACCGGGCAGCGATGCGTTGGCTGGTCATTCCGAACAGACTGGGAATCGCTTCGATGAAAGGATTACTCGGCGCAGCATCGCTGGGCGTGCTGCTGATCACCGCTCCGGCCTGGGCACAGAGCGTGCCGTCGCGGAGCCTGAGCAGCCAGGACAGGACTTTTGTCGACCAGGCCGCAGCCGGCAACCTCGCCGAGGCGCGGCTCGGCGAACTGGCCGAGCAAAAGGGCGCAACACCGGCGGTCAAGGAGTTCGGCCGGTGGATGGCGACAGACCACACCTTCGCCAACGATTGGCTGCTAGGCTTGGCGAAAGAGATCCCGCAAATCCCGCATCCAACGCTGACCGCACAGGACAAGACGCTTTATCAGACGCTCGAAGGTCTGAGCGGGGCGGAATTCGATCGCCAGTACCTGGCTCGCATGGTCAGCGACCACGAGAAGACCGTGGGCGTGTTCGAGACCGAAGCGACCAGCGGGCAAAACCCGATCATCAAGGGCTACGCCCAGTCGCTGTTGCCGGTCATCAAGCAGCATCTGGCCGAAGCCCGCGAACTGTCGAGCACCCGCGGCGGCCTGGCCAGGAACATGGATGGGCCGCAAACCGAAGGCTCGGGCAGCTCGATGCCGCCGCAGCATTGACCAGGTGATCCGATCGGAACGGCCGATCCCGGCATCTTCGTGATCGGCCCTCGGGCAGCGCCGGATGCGGCCCGGCACCAGTGAGTTTTTCTCACCCTGGTGGTCAGCACAAGTCGATTGTCGTTGATTTCGTCACAATGCGAGATGGGGGCTGCGGCAGATGGCGGCGGCCCGTATCGCAGTCGCCACCAAAATGGCCGGACCAGAGTGGCCGGACCAGAATGGCCGGAATGGTGACGTGACGATGATCGCAGCTTTATCGGGCGTGACGGGCCATTTGGGGTGCCGGCGAATGCGCGAGCGGCAAGCTCAAGATTGGCGCGCGCCGCCGCCGCCACATCGTGCATAGGGCGGCAGTCGAGAGCGGCAGCCGGTGAACCCCCGCCGGAGCATCATCGTCGCGGCACTCGGCAGCACCCAGACCATCGCCTGGGCATCAAGCTATTACATGCCGGCGATCCTCGGCCCGCCGATCGCGGCGGCGCTGAACCTGTCGCGTGACCTGTTCTTCGGCTGCTTTTCTGCAGCATTGCTGCTGTCGGCGGCGATCGGCCCGGCGGTCGGGCGGCTGATCGACCGCCACGGCGGCAGACCGGTGCTGGCAGCCTCGAATTTGGTCATCGCCGCCGGGCTCGCGATCCTCGCTGCCGCGCATGGGCTTCTTGGTCTCGTCATAGCCTGGATCGTGCTCGGCCTTGGCATCGGGATGGGCCTCTACGACCCGGCCTTCGCGGCGCTGACCTGGCTCTATGGCTGTGAGGCGCGCGGTGCGATCACCGGCATCACCTTGATCGCCGGTTTTGCCAGCACCATCGGCTGGCCGGCCAGCGCCCTGTTCCTGCACGCATTCGGCTGGCGGACGGCCTGCCTGATCTGGGCCGGGACAAACCTGTTGCTGGCGGCGCCGGTCAACTGGCTGGTCATCCCGCGCCGGGCGCTCGCCGCCGCGCCGCCGCCGCCAGCGCCCGAATTGCAACAGGCCGAGACCCCGCCCGGGGCGATGCCGATCCTCGCTTTCTTCTTCTCGGCGACCTGGTTTGTGCAAGGGGCGATGGCGGCGCATCTGCCCGGCTTGCTGCGAGCGGCCGGAGCCTCCGGCACCGCTGCCATCGCCGCCGCGGCGTTGGTCGGTCCGGCCCAGGTCGCCGCCCGCATGATCGAGTTCGGGCTGCTGCGCTCGTTCCACCCGGTTTCCTCGGCGCGGATCGCAGCGGTGCTGCACCCGATCGGCGCCGCGTTGTTGGCGGTCTTCGGTGCGCCGGCGATGATCGCTTTCGCGCTGTTGCACGGCGCCGGCAACGGCATGATCACGATCGCCAAGGGGACGCTGCCCTTGGCGCTGTTCGGGCCGCAGGCTTACGGGCTGCGCAGCGGGCTGTTGTCGGCGCCGGCGCGGGTCTGGCAATCGGCGGCGCCATTCCTGTTCGGGCTGTTGCTCGACCGGGTCGGGGTCGATGCCGTATGGCTATCGGCAGGGCTGTGCCTCGCCGCCTTCGCCTCACTGTTTGCGCTTCGCCGGCCCCGGGCTGCAGCCGGGCAAATTTCGCCCGCAGGCTGAGACGCGCTCGCCAATCGGGAAACCGCCACCCATATAGCGCGGCATGCCCTATGCCAGCCTGCGCGAGTTTATCGACCGGCTCGAGACGAGCGGGCGGCTGGCGCGGGTCAGGGCGCCGGTGTCGCCATACCTTGAGATGACCGAGATCCAGACCCGGCTTCTGGCCGAGGGCGGACCGGCGGCGCTGTTCGAGAACGTCGTCGGCGACGGCGGCGGCAAGTACCCGATGCCGGTGCTGGTCAATCTGTTCGGCACCGTCGAGCGCGTCGCCTGGGGCATGGACCGCGAGCCCGGCCAGCTGCGCGAGATCGGCCGGACCCTCGCCTTTCTGAAGCAGCCGGAGCCGCCGGGCGGTTGGCGCGAGGCGCTCGACCTGTTGCCGCTCTTGAAGACGGTCATGGCGATGCGGCCGCGTACCGTTGCCGCCGCACCCTGCCAGGAGATCGTCTTGCGCGGCGGCGAGATCGACCTCGGCGCACTACCGGCGCAGACCTGCTGGCCGGGCGAGCCGGCGCCGCTGATCACCTGGCCGCTGGTCGTGACCCGAGGCCCGGGCGGGCGCCGCGAAGACGGCTTCAACCTCGGCATCTACCGCATGCAGGTGACGGGGCGCGATACGACCCTGATGCGCTGGCTGGCGCATCGCGGCGGCGCACAGCACCATCAGCGCTGGAGTGCGCAGCGGCGCGAACCGCTGCCGGCGGCGGCGGTGATCGGCGCCGATCCGGGCACGATTCTGGCCGCGGTGACCCCGGTGCCGGACACGCTGTCGGAATACCAGTTCGCCGGGCTGTTGCGCGGCCGCAAAGTCGAACTGGTCGATTGCAAGACGATACCGCTCAAGGTGCCGGCGCAGGCCGAGATCGTGCTCGAAGGCCACGTTTCGCTCGACGAATACGGCGATGAAGGACCCTATGGCGACCACACCGGCTATTACAACGCGGTCGAGCGCTTTCCGGTGTTCCGCCTCTCGGCGATCACGATGCGGCAGAGCCCGATTTATCTCTCGACCTTCACCGGACGGCCGCCCGACGAGCCGTCGATCCTCGGCGCGGCCTTGAATGAAGTCTTCATCCCGCTATTGCAGCAGCAATTCCCCGAGATCGTCGATTTCTGGCTGCCGCCCGAGGGCTGCTCCTACCGCATCGCGGTCGTCTCGATGAAGAAGGCCTATCCCGGCCACGCCAAGCGCGTGATGATGGGCGTGTGGTCATTCCTGCGGCAATTCATCTACACCAAGTTCGTGATCGTGGTGGACGCCGACATCGACGCACGGCGCTGGACCGACGTGATGTGGGCGATCTCGACCCGGATGGACCCGGCGCGCGACATCACGGTCGTGGAGAACACGCCCATCGACTATCTCGACTTCGCCTCGCCCGTCTCGGGGCTCGGCGGCAAGATCGGCCTCGACGCCACCGACAAGTGGCCGGGCGAGACCACGCGGAGCTGGGGCCGCAAGCTCGCCATGAGCGCCGACATCGTCGAGCGCGTCACCCAGAAATGGCCGAGCCTCGGCCTTCCCGGCTCAGGAAAACCGATCTGGCGGTGAGCGCGATTTCATGACAATTGCCAACCGGCGCGCGAACCGGGGTGGCCCCGGCAGCGGACCCGGGCAACCGTAAATTGGGTTCGTTTTGCAAAATTCATGTTGCGCGGCCCTCGGTGTGACCCCGACTCGCAAATCTAATTTGCAACATCCGTGCCCTCCCATGCCCTCCCGGCCTTGCCGGACACATCGTGTACGTATAT
>DATJTI010000105.1:0-5171 GCA_035503615.1 Allostellaceae bacterium
GACAAAGCGACGTTTCCCGGAAAAACGGTTAGCGCAGGCCGAGGCCGCGGAACTCGGTCCTGAGCGAGCTGTAGGCGAGAATGCTATAAAGGCACCCGGCCACGCCGACGGCGATGACGACGGTGAAAGCGATCTTCACGCCTCGGTTCCGAGCCTGCGACCGGGTCATACGGCCGGCCGCGCGCGGACATCATCCGCGACCTTGCGCGGCAGAAACTGGCCATCCTTGAGGTCGCCGCTGAAATTGGCACCCTCGACCATGATCTTGCCGCGCAACATGGTCAGCGACGGCCAGGCGGCGAGGTCGCGGCCCTCCCACGGGCTGTAGTCCGCCTCGTGCATTTCCGCCGCGCGCACGAGGTGACGGCGGCGGGTGTCGAGCACCACGATGTCGGCGTCGGAGCCGGCCGCGAGCGCACCCTTGCGCGGATAAAGCCCCATGATCTTGGCGGCGTTGGCCGAAACAAGGCCGACAAAATCGGTGAGCGGGCGCCCACGCTTCTCGACCGTTTCGGTATAGATCAGCGACAGCCGCGGCTCGACCCCGGCATTGCCGCCGGTCGTGTCGTCGATGCGCCGCCCCTGCAGTTTGATCCGTAACGGGCAGCAGATTTCGTCGGTGGCGACGGTCTGGATCGCGCCGTGGTCGGTCGCGGCCCACAACGCCTCCTGGTCGGCCGGAAACTTCAGCGACGGGTAGGTATGATAGATCTGGCCGTTCGGGCGCTTGTAGTCCTCCGAGTTATACAGCAAATATTGGTGCAAAGTCTCGCCGTAGATCGGCATCCCGTTCGCCCGCGCCGTCGCGATCGCCCGGACCCCGGTCGCCGCCGAGGTGTGCATCATATAGAGTGCCACGCCCTCGACACTGGCGGCGAGCCGGATCACCCGGTTGAACGCCAGATCCTCGCTCAGCGTCGTGTGCACCTCGGCCATGTTCTCGAAGCCGGTGCGGTCCTCGCGGGTCAGCTTCTCGTACATATGCATGACGAGGTCGTTGTCCTCGGCATGGATCGCGGCGATGCCGCCGGCCCGCGCCAGGACCTTCAGCACCTCCCAGATATCGCCGAAATCGACCATGCGGCCCTTGCGGCTAGGGGTGATGTCGGTCGTGAAGATCTTGACGCTCGGATGCCCGGCGGTGACCGCCTCGGCCAGCTGCGGCAAAATCTCCGGGGCGATCTTGCCCTGCACCATCGTGTGAAACGCGTAGTCGCAATGGCAGTCGCCGGCCCATTCCTGCTGCCGCCGCTCGATCGCCTGCTGCACCGTGCTTCCATCGTCGACCAGCGCGAAATCGAGAATCGTCGTCGTGCCGCCAAACAGCGCCGCCTGGCTGACCCGCGCCGGCCCCTCGGTCAGCTGATGCTGGGTCGTGCCGGGGACGACGATCGGCCAGCGGCAATGAACATGCGGATCGATGCCGCCCGGGATGACGATCTGCCCCGCGGCGTCGACGGTGCGGCCGGCACCGATCGCGGCGAGGCTGCCCGGCGCGTCGATCGCCGCGATCTTGCCGCCGGCGACCCCAATATCGGCCGGCGCCGCCCCGGTCGGCAGCACCGCGAGCCCGTTGGCGATAATGATGTCGAACATTTCAGCCCCTCCTCCAGGACGGTACCCGTCCAACCCGCCTTCTCTTTCGTCTCACCGGCAAAAGCCGGTGCCCATGGCTGACACGGGTCCCGGCCTGCGCCGGAAAGGCACAACCGACCGATGGTTGCGGGCTTGTCCACGAGATCGCTTGAGCACGGGTTACTAAACGCGATAGCGCTCGATCGTGGATTTGTTGAATTTGAGGCCGAGACCGGGCGTGGTTGGCAATTCGAGTTCGCCATTGCGCTGCTGCGGGACCTCTTCGAAGAGCGGCATCAGCCAGGGCATATATTCGACGGTGAGGCCATTCGGAACCGCTCCGATCAGGTGCACATGCACCTCGGGGATCAGGTGGCTGACCACCGGCAGGTTGAAGGCCTCGGCCATGCCGGCGACCTTGAGCCATTGGGTGACGCCGCCGACCCGCACCAGATCGATCATCACGACATCGACCGAGTGCCGTTCGACCATGTGGCGGAACGGCACGATGCCCCAGACATATTCGCCGCCGGCGACCGGCGTCGACAATGCCGCGGTGACGCGGGCGAGCCCGGCAAAATCATCGGCCGTCGTCACATCCTCGAGCCAGAACAACCCGACACCAGCATCCTCGACCCGGCGGCCGATATCGATCGCCTGCTCCGGCCGCCAGCGCTGGTTGATGTCGCACATCAGATCCATGTCCGGGCCGACCGCCTCGCGAATGAGGCACGCCTGCTCCACTTCGCGCGCCGGATCCGTGGCGCCGGGCAGGCCCAATTGCATCTTGGCCTGTTTGTACCCCTTCTCGCGCAGCCGGCCGGCGGCGGTGACGGCTTCTTCGAGCTTGAGGCCGCGGCGCAGGGCGCCGCTCGCGTAGGTGCGCACCCGGTCGCGGCCGCCGCCGAGCAGCTTCCACAGCGGCAGCCCGAGCGCCTTGCCCTTTAAGTCCCACAGCGCGACGTCGAGCGCCGACATCGCCATTGTCAGGATGCCGCCGGGCCCGGCCTGCTGCGCCGCCTCACGCAGTTTGCGGGCGACGGCCTCCGGGCGCAGCGGGTCGTCGCCGACGATCAGCGCGCCGAGGTCGTCCACCGCTTGGCGCAGCACGCCGGTCAGCGCGCCGCCGAAATAGCTGACGCCGAGGCCCTCGATGCCGTCATCGGTGCGCACCTTGAGCCAGACGATCGGGTTTTTGCCGTGCGGGTTTTCCGAGAAGCCGGCGAGCGGCTCGTCGTTCGGCAGCAGCACGATGCCGGTTGCGAGCGAGGCAATTTTCATCGGGGCTTTCACCGAAACAGAATGCGCCAATTACCTCGCCAACGCAGGGTACGCTTTTACCTGACCCGATCGTGTACCTGACCCGATCGTGCTCTAACGGGCGGCGGCCTGCTGGCAGGCGAAGCTGCGGATTTCGTCGAGGCCCTCGCTGGCGCGTTTGTGCAGGATCTCGGCGGCCTCGCTGCCGGCCTTGGCGGCGATCGTCGCGACCTCTCGGCTATGGTTGACGCCCTTTTCCAGCATCTGCTTGACGTATTCGGTGTTTTTGGCGATGCGGTCCTCAGCCGAGGTGGGCTGTGCCATCTCGCGCAGCAGCGCGGAAAATCCTTCGAACGTCTCGCGGGTCAACTCCATCTGCCGGCGGGCCAGCGCGTTGACGCCCTCGACGGCGGCGTGATTGGCCTGGCTCAGCGCCTCGATGTTGCGGCGCTGCGCCGCCCACACCGCCTCGACATCGAACGGGCGAAAGCGGAAGTCGGCGAACATTTTGGTCATGTCAAAATCGAACGGGTTGGGACGAGCATCAGCCATGATTGGGGTTCCCGATTTGGGTCGGTGCCATATTTGTGCGGTGCACAAATGCCTATATCGTAGGCGGGATACCCACCGTCAAGCTGTTTTTGCAGTGCAGCAATTGCGCGGCGGGCTCAGGCCCCGGCGTCGGCTGCGGCGGCTTGCCTCGGCGGCGGCCGGCGGGGGCGGCCGAGCCAGCGCTCGATGCCGCGCAGCCGGCGGTCGAGCGCCGCCATCGTCGGCGCCAGATCGGGCGAATCATCGCGCAGCCATACCCGCATCGTCGCCAGATAGGCCGCCGTCGTCAGCTTTGTTGCCAGGGCGCCGCCGACCCCCGCGGCGGAAATCCCGGCCGCTTCCAGTGTCCAGGCGATCGAGCGCAGCAGCCGCGCGCCGACCGCCAGAGCCGCGCACGGCTCGGCCGGCAACTCGCGGCCGAGCACGAGCAGCGCGTCGCGATAGGGCCGAAGCGCGTCAAATCGCCGCATCAACAGATCGAACACCTGGTCGCGTGGCCGCGCATCCGCCTCTGCTTCAATGGGGGCGGCCAACACTGCCTCGTCGATGCGCCGGAAAAATCCCGAAAGGATCGCCAGGCGAGAGCCAAAGTCGCGGTAGACGGCGAGGATCGGCAGGTCTGCCTCGGCCGCGACGGCGCCGAGCGCGAGGCGGCGCCAGCCCTGTTCGGCGATGAGCCGCAGCGCCGCGTCGATGATGCGGTCGCGTTCGCTCGCCGTCGGCGGTGCGGCGTTGCCCCCGGCCCGGCGCGAGCTGGATCGGCCCCTCGCCATCGCGGCTACCCCGCCAGTTCCCGCGAGCGGCGGGTCGCTGCCGCCACCGCGCGCCCGATGAGTTGCGGCAGGCCGCCCGCTTCACCCAGCAGCACGTCGAGCGCGGCGCGCGTCGTGCCGCCGGGGCTCGTCACGGCTTCGCGCAGCCGCGCCGGCGGGTCGGGCGAGCGCAGCGCCAACTCGCCCGCGCCGGCGACCGTCGCGCGCGCCAGGCGCAGCGCCAGATCGGCCGACAGCCCGACGCGCTCGCCGGCCGCCGCCAACGCCTCGATCAGCAGAAAGACATAGGCCGGACCGCTGCCCGACACCGCGGTCACCGCATCCATCAGCGCTTCATCGGCGACCCACGTCGACTCGCCGATCGCCGCCAACAGCCTGTCGCACAGCCGCCGCTGGCCGTCGCCGACCTGCGCATTGGGGCAGGCGACCGTGATCGCGCGGCGGATCGCGGCCGGCGTGTTGGGCATCGCGCGGACGATCGCTGCGCCCGCGCCGAGGTGGTGCGCGAGGCGGGCGATCGTCGTGCCGGCGGCGATCGACAGAAACAGCGTCTGCGGTCGCACAAAGCGGCGGTAGGGCGGCAGCGCGTCGTCGATGACCTGCGGCTTGACGGCGAACACGACCGCGTCCGGCGCCACGACGTCGGGCAACTCGCCCGCGCCGGAGAACCAGCTCACGTCCCGCGCGTCTGCGAGGTCCTCCGGCACCTTGGCCGGTTCCACCACAAGACAGGCGGCAGCCGCGTTGCCGGCGAGCCAGCCGCGCAGCATCGCTCCCCCCATCTGGCCGCAGCCGACGAGGACAATCGTGGCCGCCTTCGCTCGATCCGCCGCTGGTGCCGTCATCGGGAAGAAGGTGTCATCGCGCGAACGGTGGCGCAATCCCGTTTGCGACGGCGCGCAGGGTAATCGCATTCGGGCCGAATCCCTTTACCGTCGTTCCCGCGAACGCCGCCTACGCCCCGCATCGCTCCTCCCATTGCTGGTTCGTCATTGCGAGCGAAGCGAAGCA